>CAZPCQ010000010.1:0-44292 GCA_964585155.1 uncultured Candidatus Saccharibacteria bacterium
ATACAGAAGAGTTCCTTTTTGTGGGGACTTATTTCTAAATTGTTTAAGTAAGCCTTCCCTCAATTTTCCCCTTTACATTTTCCACCATTTCGTGTATAATGGACAAAAGAATTATCAAATATCATTAACTTCGAGGAAATTTTAATGCCGATTATCAAATCCGCAAAAAAGGCCGCACGCCAGACAGTCAAGCGTACCGCCCACAATCAAGAGATCAAAGCCGACATCAAGTCCGCTCTCAAGACTTTCAAAGCCAACCCTACTGCCGAAAATATGTCCAAGGCTCAGTCTGAATACGACAAAGCCGTGAAAAAAGGCTTACTCAAGAAAAACACCGCTTCCCGCCGCAAAGCCAGCCTAGCCAAATTCGCCAAAGCTGCCAAAGCCACTGCCTAGTTTACTCTTATTACGAAACACGCCGCCCCATCCGGAGCGGCGTTTTCTTTGTTCATTTAGAAGTAGCTCGACCAATTTTCACCATACCGCGCTGCCAGAAAAAGTAACTCGTCGAAATCGTCCCCACCAGGACCACCAATCTCGTCGTTACCACTATCGTCGAGGCCAGCGCAATACTTGTGCCAAACCCTCCTAAGAGGTAAATCATCGCACCCTCGAAGCCGCCAATTCCACCCGGCGTCGGGATTAGCGACCCAACAATATCACCAGCCGCCCCCGCCACGATCATCGGCAAGAACAATTCCGGATATCCCATCGCCCACGATACTATGAAAAACGGCATATCCTCCAGGATCGTATACAGCATTCCCCACGCCCACGAGCTCGCTAGACCGCGCTTATCTTCTTTTGCATAGATCAACGCCCTCCACAGCTCCTGCAAATAATTGCTCACTTTTTCGTTCGATATCCTAATCTTGCCAGTCAGTGCCAGAATCAACACCACTACTAGCAGCACCATAATACCAATCATTGCCGCCAAAAAGATCAATGGCGCCACCGGCATATCGTTCAACTTTCCCAGCGCCAGCATCATCAACACCGCGCCAATAATACCGATCCAGTTCGTCACCACCGACACAATATACCGATAAACGTATATCCCACCGGTGTACCCCGCACTTACTTCGTGCGACTTCAGTCGCTCCGTTGCGTACACTAGCCCTGACAGCGCCGCCGTCGGTATCACCGTATTCGTAAAATGCAATTCATACTCCATCCGGCCCAATTCCCCCGCTGACAGACCAAATTGCCGCATATACGGATACCATATTCGCCCGGCCGCGTAAAACATCAGCACCGTGTTCGGGATAAGCAATAGCATAATCCACAACTTCGCCCCTCGCAGATATTCCATCACTTCCCCCAGTGCTCCCATCCAGCCCAGCAACATTACTACCGCCGCCATCAGCACGCCCGCCGAAATCAGCCACACCACGATTTTCCGCTTACTCATCCGGTCTCACACTACCTTTCTTATAATATACTAGCCACTGACTCTCCGCCCAATGACTTACTCAAATTATAGCATAAGACACCACTTTTTACAAGTCTATATCTTGAATCCCCGACCCCCATATCCCTAATCTAGAGCCATCATCTCGCCAAGCAACTAGAAAAACCAAGTTATACCTCCAGCAAAAACGCCTTTATTAGCACCCACGGCTCCACCGTCGCCATCTTCATCCTCATATCCAGTTCCGCCAGCTTCTTTAACAGCTTCCGCTCTCTCGCCGCCCCACCACTCTGTTCATATTTTTTCAGCGCCTGCGTCACGAACAGTCCAAACATCATATACGGATCCTGTATTAATTCAATCTTCTCTACTTCTCGCACCGCCGCTTCCCCATTCCTAATCGCTAAGTCTAATATATTAAAGACCATCTTCGCCTCCGGTGCCACCATCTCTGGGAATTCCCGCATCGTCACCCCCGCCGCCGTTAGCGCCTTCGTCCCCGCCAATCGCTTATCAATCTTCAACTCCCAAGCAATCACCTCCGCCTCCGTCTCCACATAATCTGCCATCTTCTCCCACACCGCCGCATTCTCACTCACGTTTTTCAGTAAAATCCGCCGTTTCCCCGCCTCAAGCAGCGACGCCCCCCAGAAAATATTCGGCAAATCCCCCACTTCCAGCATTTCCCCATCAAAAACTTCATACCCTTCCCCCAATTCCCGCTTAATCGCCTGCTCCGCCGCCACTCTATTCCCCCCATAAAAAATCTTCAACATTTTCTTCTCTCACCCTTTCTACGATTCACCAAGCCTATTTTTCTACCATCACGACACCATTTTTATCAAAAAACATCAAACTCAAACCTCTTACGCTTTCTCCGCGCCCCTCAGAGGCACTTTTTCGCCGGGGTTATCCCCAGCGCACTTTTTATCACCACCCCTATTATCACCGATCTTCTTTCCAACTTCACCCGAGATATTATCCACCTCCATCTTATCAGACGCCGCTATCTGAGATGAGATACGAGGAAGATTCGAAGCCCGCAAAGGAGCCGTACTAGAGGTACGGTGACTGCGGACTGGAGAATCTGACGAAGTAGATCGCTCAGAGAGCAAGTCCGGCGCCTCTTGGCAATGCGGACAATAATGCGTCCCCCTCCCCGCCACTCTCGTCTTCAAGATTGTCTCCCCACACCGCAGACACGGACGCCCCTCCCTCCGGAACACCTGCGCAAAATTCTCCAGATAATTCCCCGTCGTCCCATCCGGCTTAATATACGTCGCCATCGTCGACCCACCCGAGTCGATCGACGCCATCATCACGCTTCGCGCCCCTTCCAGGATCAATCCCACCTGTTCCTCACTCAGCTCCCCCGCCTTCCGCGCCGGATGCACGCTTGCATAAAAAAGTGATTCATCTGCATAAATATTTCCCAGCCCCGCAATCACTTTCTGGTCCAGCAGCACTGCCTTAATCGGCGAATTCTTGTGCCGCTGACACTGACTGAACAATTCTTGTGTACTCATTTCCCACGGCTCCTTCGCCAGCTCCGCGATAAACTTTTCTTGTTCAACTTCAGAGGTCGGCAGCACCTTTACGAACCCAAACTTCCGCTGATCATTAAAATACAGCGTCCCCTCATCGAGCACAAAAGTTACTCGGGTCTGCGAATTCGGCAAATTATCTGTAAAATTTTTACTCGGATGCCCCGCCGCAAACTGGTGCTTCATTATTTCATCATAATCACCCTGCTCCCCCGTATCGTGATACGAAGTTATCTCTGATGAAGTTCGAGGAAGAGCCGAGCAGCGGACCGAACCGTATTTCTGATACGGTGAGGGAGCAGCCGCAGGCTCTGACGATGAAATTCGCAGAGAGAACTCGCTATCACGCCAGATCAGCTGTCCTGTCATCCTAAGATGTATCATCATCGTATACCCATTCGCGAGGTCAATCAACAGCGCCTTCCCCCTTCGCCGTATCCCCGTTACTTCCACATCCGCCACCTTCGCCTCATCCCCCTGAAACGCCTTTGCTGTCGTCGGATCCACCTCCACATAACGAATAATCTTCTTCACAATCAACGGCTCCAGCCCGCGCTTAATCGTCTCTACCTCTGGTAATTCTGGCATATTCCTCTCCTTTTCTTATATACTTTTATCCTGGAAACCGCGCTTTTCAGGATAAAAGCATCCTGATCTTTGGCGGTTGGACACCTTTCTCCCAGAAAGGGGTCCAAAGCGTAGCGCTATAGTTCTCCCCAATTCTGCCCTACACTCACATCCACCCTCAACCTCACCGCCAACTCCGGCGCCACCCCCTCCATCTCACGCTTCAATATTTCCCCAATCTCTTCTTCCATCCCCTTATCACACTCAATAATTAGCGAATCGTGCACCTGCATAATCATCTTCGCCCCCTCCGGCAAAATCTTCTCCACATTTATCATCGCCTTCTTCATCAGGTCCGCCTCCGTTCCCTGGATCGGCATATTCTGCGCCGCCCGTTCCGCCCCTGTCCGCACGATGAAATTACTCGACTGCACATCCGGCGTCGGCCGTCTTCGCCCATACAATGTCTCCACGAACCCCTGATTCCGCGCCTGCTCCAACACTTTCTCCAGATATTCCTTAATCGGCTTCCTCAGTTCAAAATAATGCTCAATAAACTCCTTCGCCTCATCAAAACTCATATTCGCCGCCGCTGCCAGCCCCCGAATGCTCATTCCATAGAGGATCCCAAAGTTAATCACCTTCGCCGCCCGCCGTTGCGCCTTCGCCACCTCTTCCATCGGCACACCAAACGCCTCCGCCGCCGTCTTCGTATGAATATCCACATCATTGTTAAAATCATCAATCAGCGCCTGGTCCCCCGCCAGCGCCGCCGCCAGCCTCAGTTCAAACTGCGAGTAATCCGCACTTACCAGTATCTTGCCCTCACCCGCGATGAACCCCGTCCGAATCCGTCGCCCCTCCTCTGTTCGCACCGGAATATTCTGCAAATTTGGATTCGTCGACGACAACCGCCCCGTCGCCGTTACATTCTGATTAAACGTCGTATGTACCCGCCCATTTTTATCCGCCAGCTCCGGTAGCGGCGCAATATAGGTCGACAGCAATTTCGCCACCTCTCGATATTCTTTAATCGCCCCGATAATCTCGTGTTGCCCCTCCAGTTTATCCAGCTCCTTCACCCCCGTCGAATACCCCCGCTGCGTCTTCTTAATTCCTTTCGTCGGCAACCCCAGTTTCGTAAACAACACCTCCGACAGTTGCACCGGCGAATTAATATTAAACTTCTCCCCCGCCATTTCCCACACCTTCTGCTCAATCCGCGTCACTTCCGCCGTAAATTCTTCCTTCATCTCCCGAAAATACCCCCGGTCGATCAGCATCCCATCCTCTTCCATCATATACAGCACCGGTATCAGCGGTAAATCAAACTGAGTAAAAATTGTGTTCAATTTCGGCAATTCCGCAAATTCCCCCTGTTGCGCCAAATATTCCGCCTCTTCATCGCCATATTCAATCGTCCGCGCCAGCGGATTCAACAAGAATCTCCCCTGCCCTAGATCCCAAAACTTCCCTCCCGCCAAGATTTTCTTCGCCACCTCTGTATTTTTATGCATCAGATCTTTCACATTCCAACTCACCAGCACCCCATCAATATACTTCGGTATCTCTAGTGTCGGTTGCACATTTTCTACTTTTTTCACCGGTTTTTCCGTCTTAGCACTACCTATTTCACCCCCAGAGGCCTCTAGGACGCCCTCTAGCGCGTTTTGTCCTGACACCGCCGTACCGTAGCCACTTGCTTTTTTCGAGTCCTTCTCGGCCTTCTCCGGAGCCTCTTTCGCGCCCGCTCGCAAGAATTTCCCCACCAGACTGCGAAATTCCAGTTTTTTCAGTGCCGCCACTATCCTGTCCTTATCTATCACCAAATCCGGCATATCTGCGAGGCTTACCGGCGCATCCGTCATAATCTTCGCCAAAAAGTACGACATTTTCGCACTTTCCTCCCCCGCGATCAGTTTTTTCTGTGTACTCCCTGTTATTTCATCAATATGCTCATACACCCCCTCCAGAGTACCAAATTTGTTCAACAATTTCACTGCCGTTTTCTCACCCACCCCCGGCACCCCCGGAATATTATCCGACGCATCCCCCTTTAGTGCCTTCAGATCCAAAAATTGCACCTTTTTAATCCCATATTTCGCCTCCACCGCCGGCACATCCAACTCTTCCAGTTTCGAGAATCCCTTCAGTATCCGATACATCCGCGTATTTTCGTCCACCACCTGCAACATATCCAGATCCGACGACACGATATACGTCTCCCACGCATCATCAGCCATTTTCTCTGTGTCACACGATTGCTTAGAATGGGTAGAGTTCGAGGAATCAGGAGTAACGGAGCGAGCCGTATTTGACATACGGTGAGCGAGTAACGCATCTGATGACGATGAAATCTGCCCATTATCAGCAATCCTCTCATAATACCGTTCGGTCACGTTATCTGCCTGAGCAGATAACGTGCCGATTATATCATCCGCCTCATACCCATCCACCTCCACAAAACTCCACCCCAGCGCCTTCACCAGCTCCTCCAGTAGCGGTATCTGCGCATAAAAATCCTCCCCCGGCTTCACCCGGCCAGCCTTATACTCTGGAAACACTTTTTTCCGCTGCGCCGTCGACGTCTTCGAATCCCACGCCACCACCACTTTCGTCGGCTTCAACTGTCGCACTATCTCCATCGCAATCGCCGCAAACCCATATATTCCCCCCGTCGGCGTTCCATCACTCATCGACAACGCCCCCATCGCATAATACCCACGATAAAAAACCGATTTTCCATCAATAATCACTAGTCGCTTCATATTCTAAGTATATCATACATCCCCAAGTTATGTTTACTTTTCTCCCCTCCCGTGCTAAACTTATTTCAATATGAATGACAACAAAGACATCAAAATCCTCGCCTTCGTCGGTATGAGCGGCAGCGGTAAGTCCATCGCCATCGACTACCTCACCGATCACGGCATTCCCAAAGTCTACTTTGGCGGTATGATTTACAAAGAAATGCAAAAACGCGGCATCGAACGCACCCCCGACGGCGAAAGCGAAAAACACTTCCGCGAAATGATTCGCCAAACCGAAGGTGCCGACTGGGTCGTCCGTCAAGCCATCACCGAAGTCAAAGACCTCATCGCCGCCGGCCAAAAACGCATCGTTCTCGACGGCGTCTACTCCTGGACCGAATACAAAATCCTCAAACACGAATTCCCCGGCCAGCTCACCTTCATCGCCGTCGTCACCGACAAGCCCACCCGCTACGCCCGCGTCGCCAAACGCCCCGAACGTCCCTTCGACGCCGCTGCCATCCGCGAACGCGACCTCAGCGAAATCGAAAACTTGGAAAAAGGTGGCCCCATCGCCGCCGCCGATTATTACATTCTCAACAACAGCACCATCGCCGATTCCCATTCCCAGTTAAAAACCATCCTCAAAAAGATCGATTTCTAATCCCCCAGGTGCAGGCATACAATTTTTTTACAAATTGCAACTTTTCTCACAAAAAGTACTAGACATAACCGTGATAATAAGGTACAATAGAATTAGATAGAAGGATGGAATTAGTCCCTATCATTCTCGCCATTGATGATGTAGACATCACCAGCAACGATTATGATGGGACTATTCTTTTGTTTTGCTCGTGCTGCTTTCCGGTCTAAATACCGCCCGAGAAGCAAAAGAACAAGTTGAACGAAGAATTCCTCACCCATAACTTGGCTCCTTTCCCTCCACACTCGATTGGCCCACACTCTACCTTAGTAATGTCCAGCTGCCTGCACCCGATTTCAGTATATAGCAAAAATTCTAAAAGTTGCAACCACTACCATTAAAAAATCTTCTTAACCATTTCTTCCCTGTTGTTTTGTCTAAACTCCTCCAAATTGAACACAATTTTTATCAAAAAATCACCACATTGAACAAAATATTTATACAATTTTACTCCCTTAATTTTTGTACTCAATCCCAAATCTTCACATTATCCAACCCTATACCTCTCAAACATAGCAAAACCCGCAGCTCCCGCCGAAGGTTTCACTATTTCTCAACTTGTTCCGTAGTTACAAGTTCAACTCACATTTCTCTCTATAAATTTCACTTAATTTTTCCTTAATTACCGCGCCACGCACCTTACTGACATCCCACAGCCTTTCCCATTATTACCATAGAAATTAGGGCTACCAGTCGCAGCAAACTGAAACGTATAAGCGTTGTCGCTATTACTAGAAGCCGACCAATAATAGCCC
The DNA here is from genome assembly GCA_964585155.1 of uncultured Candidatus Saccharibacteria bacterium. Taxonomy (GTDB): domain Bacteria; phylum Patescibacteriota; class Saccharimonadia; order Saccharimonadales; family Saccharimonadaceae; genus Nanosyncoccus. The sequence goes on from CAZPCQ010000010.1 coordinate 7,731, forward strand.
CGAGAACCAACATCTTCCAGTGGTGAACTAATTATACGCCCTGCAAGAATATAATAATTCGGGCTAGCCATCGCCAACGCAGCAGTAGTTACCCCAGCAGCCTGCCACATAGAATTTCCACTTCTACTGATCGGAAGCTTCCATCCAGACGGGCAAATACTATATGGAGCATCAATCGTAGTCCTGCCCGTATTACTTCGAGCAGTAGCCGCACCGTAACTATAATAATTCCCCTGCATATAATGAACGTCATACCGAGCACGCACTAATAAATACTCATAATAATATACTCTACATTGAGGATAATCAAGATTCTTATCGCTAATCATTCCTCCAGCCGTTTTAGAACAGATTGATATTCCATCCGTACCAACAAACTGCGAAGCCTGAACAAAATACTCATCATAAGTAACAGTCCAACTCGAATCTAGACCAGAATCTTCTAAAGAAAACCATTCGGTAGTCAAAACAGCATCTGGCGCCTTTGATAACGTTTTTCCATCCAAGAATATATTCACGCCTGGGTCATAAGATCTAACCGATGAATCGCTCCACTCCCAGACAGCTGAAGAGATAATCGTATCCGAAGGCAATGTTCCTTCCTTATCCGATAAAGTAAAGCTGGGGGTATCGGACAATACACTGGTTAAAACTTGACCTTGCTTTAAATCTAAATCTAAATTTTGTGTCATCCAACATAGACCATCACTTAGTTTTCCGATCCAGTATATCTTTTCATCTCGTTTATCTCGTAGCTGAAACTCTGCTCCAGCCGGCAAATTGTTGCAAACTGACTTATCTACATCTTGCATATAAGTATATGTCTTATTAGTCGTCGGATCTGTTACACCAATGAATGATTTTTGTGCCACCTCCTCCGCATTAGCCGCCACAGAAAGTGTAATATTCGACTTATAATGATCCGCCTTCGCCCCATCTAAGTTTGCCGCAAAAGCCAAAGTATAAGGTTGCGTATGGTTGACAATCTTACCACCATTCTCTCCCGTTACTGTCGCTGCCGGTGTAGTTACTCCAGTCTGGATACTTTTGAAGGTCATACTATCCATACTAGCATTGGCTCCGGCCACTACATCATAGCCCCACTGCTTTGTGGCACTATTCATCCCCGTTGCCGTAGTTGGCGTACTAATACTTGTAATGGCATCCTGATAACTCGTCCCCGTCAATGTCGTACTATCCGCCTGTACGAACACTTTATAATCATCCACATTATGCGCCCCCACTGTGAAATCCACTGTAATATACTTTGCTCCGCTCCCACTCACTTCTTTCTCGATCGTCTCGTTCTCCGGCAATGTTGTATTGAGCGTCAAAGATACTCCATCATCCGGTGGTACCGTATATGGCACAATTCCCGGATCTTCATTCTCCACTGCATAGACTTTATCGGTATTCCCTTCTATCCCCACTGGGTTAATCATCATTCCCAATACCAACAGGAGGACCAATGACGACACAATGGGCAGACCTAGAGGAATAAGTCTACCAACAGTGGTTTTGACTTTACTAAGTTGCAATGGGCGAGGACCGCTTCCTGATTCTTCCTTAGTAAAGTTACAGGCCAACTGCACTTTCCTAAAGCAACCCTTACCACTTAACTTACTTTTGTAGAAACAAGTATTTTTATCACTATGAAGAAGATGTGATGGTCTAAGTTGTTGTCTGTTTGTGCAAAATTTGTCACCGGTATCCCGCGCAACATCTTTCTGCACAGAATAAGTTTGCTTTATTCTATGCCTCATTGGCCCTCCTTTTGTTATTGGCCTGACCACCACGCACAAAAATGGCGCCGCGAGCAGGTTGCGACACCCTACATTCATTATCGTCCTGATGGATTCAAACAATGTGGCTCTCGACGCCATTTCAACTTTGAATTCATCAAAACACAAAATAAATTGTCAATGTAGAGTGTCGCAAATTTGTTATACCCCCATTATATCCCACATTTCCCCGCCACGCAAGCACTTTTTATATTCCATCAACACTAACTACCACAGACCCACTCCCCCCACTTCCTGCGGGGCGGGAGAATATATGACAATTCATTAAACTATGCTGGTTTTGACAACGCGCTTTGGCCTTCTACAGCCAGCTCGACCACATTCGCATACCACTTATATTTCAATAGTGATCTCGTTAACCCCTCCGGCACCAACAATCGCCTCCTCGGCTATTCCCTCCGTTGCGTAGTAAGATGATTCGATACTTCCTGCGGGGTGGGCGAATTATGAATAGCGTTTTAGATTATATGGGAATTAATGGTCATTATTGGTCATTTACAATTAGCTCGTCTACGCTCGCCTACTCTTTAATTTTCGCCAACAGCACCATAAGTCCATCCAACAGTCGCAATCGCTATGATGGCACGCCCCTCCGCTGTCTCGCCCGGTAACTTCCTGCGGGGTGGGCGAGCCACATCTGCCAAACTAGTTGACAACATAGGTATTAATAGTTACTACTGGTCTTTATCAGTTCACAATACTATTTATGCTTACAATTTCCTAATTTCCAACAATAGTACTACTAACCCATCCAACTTTAACGACCGTTATCTCGGCTTCTCCCTCCGCTGTGTCGCCCGCTGATATATAGTAAATGATCTTATTACGTTATCTATATATCTCTCTTCCTCCTTTATGCTTTTATTCTTCTTTTATTCCTTTTTTCTTTACCTCATTGTCTATCTATGTATATTATATATTCCTGGAGATAAGGTGGATGCGCGATATCGTTCAAGACTGTTGACGTGCCCCAGTGGGCCTTTCTTGTTTCGTTTTCTAAAGGCGACGAACCGCCCCTGGAGCGGGGTCTAAGACTTGGCCGAGCGACCTGCAGCAGCCCCGCGGAGGGGAGGTGGGGGTGCAAGCCTTCAGAGACCAGATTATATAAGGATGAGCGCAAGAGCCGTGCCCATCATACATTTTAAACGAGGTAGCCGCGTCACAGAGATATTATGGACAAATCTATGGATGAAGAAGAGTTCACTCCCGAGCCACCACTATCACCCCCCGCTGCGCCTTCCGCACTTCAATTTTCTCCACCCCATCCAGCTCTTCATATTCCCCCTCCGCCTGCAATCCCACCTTTGTCACCTCTGCAAACTCTATCACGTCCCCCTCCGTCTCGTTAAGCGACACGCCTTTTTTCTTATTAATCGCCGCTAATCCAAACCTCACCATCTTCCAAAACTTCCCCAACCCCAACAGTGCACTTCCAAACTTCCGCTCTTCCCGCCAAAACTCCCCGCCATACATCACCCGCGCCAGCGTTGGCCCATTCACCGCCAAATAATCCGTCATTTTTCCACTAAACTCCTGTCCATTCAGTTTCCCCGCCACCAAAAACTTCCGCCGATGATTCCGCAAATACCACTTCACCGCCTCCCACCAAGAAAACACCGTCGACCGCCGCCCTTTTGCGTCCAATTTTTTCCGCACTTTCGGCTGATTTAATAGTGTCGTCGCCTCTGCCAGCAGCCCCGCCGTCGCATACCCCAGCGCATATCGCCAAACTTCCCCATTCACCTTCACCTCCAGCGGGTACGCCGTGCTCACTTCCCCCGCCTCGTATTTCCGCACAATCTCCGTCAAACTTTTCTCCCCCAACATCCCCGCCACATCGTTAAAATTCCCATATCCCAGCGCCGCAAAAGTCACTTCCTTCCCCGATTTCACCACCGCATTAAACGCCAAACTCGCCGTCCCATCGCCCCCCGCCGCCACTACCAAATCTCCGTCATCCATCATCCGCATTAGTTCCGCCACATTCTCCGCAAAGCCCGCCTTCTGCACCTTGTATTTCCCCACCAAATACCCCCGCAATCCTCGCGCCTCCGCCAATACCGCACTCTCCACCTCCGCAATATTACTCGCCAGCGGGTTATACACCAAAATCAGTTTCTTCATATTACCATTATACCAAATTTTTACGAAAATCGCGCCGTCAGGCGCCATCCTTCACCCCATTCCCCAAAAAGTGTGTTGAATTTCCTCAAAACTAGTTCACCGGTTATCCAACATTTTTGAGGGCGGCGAACCGCCTCTGGAGCGGGGCCTAAGACTTGGCCGAGCGGCCCGGAGCGGCCCCGTGGAAGAGGTGGGAGCGAAAGCCCCCAAAAACCAAAATCCCCTTCTCCATATCAAAAACAGCCTCCTCAAAAGCCCCCTAATTTATATTCAATCCCCCTGGTATCAACCAATTCAACACACTAAACATCAGCGCCCAGGCCACCAAGCCAATCGCGATCTCTATCAACCGCTTCCTCGCCGCCGTCGCCTGCGCCTCATTATCCCGCGCCGTCATATACATAATCCCCGCAATCACCACCCCCAGCACCGCTGCCACCCCCAAGCCATACACCACGACATTCAGTACTAATTTCAGAATTTTCTCAATATCCCAATCCCCCGGCAAGATCGACGTGTCCACACATCCCTCCGCACTCGGGTCACACCCCACCGCCATCACTGCATTCGGACTCATCGCCAAAGCCATCCACACCGTCATTACCGGCACCGCCAACATCGCCACCACTGCCTTTATCCGCTTCTTCATCCTACCTCCTATTTCAAATACCCGTGCAACTTCTTCGTCTGTTTGTGCTTCCTTAGTTTCGACAACGCCTTCGCCTCAATCTGCCGAATCCGTTCCCTTGTCACCGAAAACTCATTCCCCACTTCTTCCAACGTATGCGGACGCCCCCCACCGATCCCAAACCTCAACCGAATAATCTTCTGCTCCCGCTCGCTTAAAGTCGTCAAAATCTCCGCAATCTGCTCCTTCAGGATCTGATTTGCCGTCGCGTCCTCTGGCGAATCCCTTTCCGAATCCTCCACGAAGTCACCCAGCACCGATTCTTCATCGTCTCCGTCCCGCCCCACCGACGCATCCAACGACGCAATATCCTGCTTAATCCGCATCACATAATCAATCTTCTCAACTTCCATCCCCATCGCTTCCGCGATTTCCTCGTTAGTCGGCTCTCGATTCATCTCTTGTGTCAGTCGTCGCGTCGTCCTCAGCACCTTATTAATTGTCTCCACCATATGCACCGGAATCCGAATCGTCCGTGCCTGATCCGCAATTGCCCGCGTAATCGCCTGCCGGATCCACCACGTCGCATAAGTCGAAAATTTAAACCCCTTATCCGGGTCAAACTTCTCCACCGCCCGCAGTAACCCCGTATTTCCCTCTTGGATCAAGTCCAAAAAGTCCAATCCACGCCCGCCATACCGCTTCGCGATCGACACCACCAACCGCATATTCGCCTCAGCTAGTTTATCCTTCGCCTTCTTATCGCCATTCACCGCCCTCTGCGCCAATTCCTGCTCTTCCTCCTGGCTCAAAAGCGGAATTTTCCCAATTTCCCTAAGATACATCCGCACCGAATCATCCGCAAACGCATCCACGTTATCCGCCGTAATCGCCAACTCTTCCTCAGAAAATTCATCCTCCGCCGCCAAATCATCATCCGCCGGCTCTTGCACATCAAAAACAATATTTCGATTCTTTAAGATATCTTCTTCATCATTATCCATTAAATACTATCATACTAAATTTCCTCAAAATTTCAAGACCATTTCTCCACTTTTTCCCATTTTTTGCATTCGTTCGGTTTTTACGCCACATTTCCAGCACTCAGACAACTTCAACATCGCAGCACAATTTTACCAACTCATTTCCAAATCGCCGAACTGACACCACCCAGACAACATCATTATCACAGCACAATTTCGCACTTCACCTCACACCCCTCACTCCGTCAACCCCAACATCACAGTACAATCCCGCATTTTATATCACATTTCCCCGCCCATTCAATACCAACACACAACACAAACCCAAAATTCATTAGCAGAACCATACCCTCGTTGTAGCACACCATAAGCATTTTGTCAACGCCACCAACAAAACGGCCGACAAACACACTAAACCTCCAACCCGCAAACACCAAGCCTTCTAACCACCATCCCCCACCAAAGCCAACAAAAAATCCCCGTTGGCAAGGTCACGCGCCAACGAGGACTTTTTCTTTCAGACTCCGCAATTCCTATCGCAGAACCACTTTTTTGTTAAAACTTCTTCTTCAAATACAGCTTCGCAATCAACCCAAGTCCAGCTACGCTCGCCACGGCCACTGACGCAATCAACGTCACCATCCCGAGGTCCAGCGCACCCGATTCGATCAATCCGACGATACCAGTATTTGGCGTATTCACCTTATTATCATCCGGTTTCTCTTCTGGCTTATCATCACCACCAGGAACGCTCGTGTTCGGCAACTTAATCAAATTATTCATCACCGACGCATCGATATTGTTCGCCGCCGTACCAAACGCCGTGTAATAATTCACCAATGGATCCTTACCATCGACCATCGGATACTTCGTGTTCAACTGTTCCGCCGTGATCGCCGAAATATCCGTCACGCCCTCTGGCAACGCTTCCCGGATGAAGTTCATCGAGTTATATAGCGCCGCATACTTGTCGTAATTCTCAATCCCCTTCGCTTGCGCCAAGAGTGCTTCTACATTCAAGTTCGCCGCACCCGACACATTCAAGATATTTCCGACATTTTTCGCGAGTTCCGCCTTCAAACCTGCATCATTCGGCTTCGCCTCCAGCGCAATCGCCCCTGCTACTACCGGCTCATAAGTCCAGTAATTCGCAAACGCACCCGCCGTCTTCACGCGACCTGCCAAAACCACAATGTTCTCCGCGTAAGTCGCTGGGGTTGGATTCACTACATTGTTAATCTCATTGTACCAAGACTCAATCTGTGCCGGAGTACAATTCTTCAAACCATCCGCCGTAATTGCACTTTCCGTCGTCACATTAGCTTCCTTCATCGCCGCGTTAATCGCATTGATCACTGGCGCCCAAGTCTTGTAGGAATTCATATTCCCGATATAAGCCAACACCGACGCAGCTGGCGAAGCATTCGTCAACGGCGCATCCGTCACCAACGCTTTCACTGCATTCACCGCCGACGTTACTGCCGCCGCCTGATTCTCTGACGTCGCTGCCGCCAAATTATTATAGCCATTTACCAAATTCTTATACAGCGTATAATTATCCGCTTTCGTCGCCTGACTAATCACGTCCAGCAACTGCTGCGTCGAAGTCGTTGCGCCATCAGCCAAAGCCACCGGCTCACCTTCTCCACCCATTGCAAACGTCGTACTCGGAATCACCATTCCCAGCGAGAACGCCAACGCGAGCGCAGCGAGAATTTGTACTTTATGTTCTTTCAAATTCTTCATTTTGTCCTTTTCGCTTTTTATTTTATAGTTTCTATTTCAATTTTACCACGAGCATTTCCATTCGTCAACACTTTTTCTCCACTTTCCGCATTTCCCCATTTTCTCTCTATACAATTCCTCTCATCTCTGCTACTATAGTTATAGAGAGCGTAGAAAACGTTTTGCAGAAAGTTAATATGATCGATACCTTTTAGGTCGATAACAAAACAATATTAACTAATGTTCACAAGAAAAAATGCTGAGTATGAAGAGAAGCAAAAAACTTATCTTCCAAATTCCTTCGAACGCGGAAGAAGTAAAAGTTACTCTCCAGGTAAAACTGAAGAGTAACTAAACTAATCTAATACCCTCATTCTATCACGTTTACTAAAATAATGCAATACAATTTTCTACGCTCTTTTTGATTTTACTTCTGACTCGCCGTAACTTGTATAGATGTAGTATAAGTTCCACTAGGTAATTCTGGTCCAATACCTATACCAATTTGGAAGAGATGTTGGTGAGTACCTTTTGTTCCAGTGACGAATGGATTAATAGTGTCGGGATTAGGATTCTTGGTTGGTAGTGGTAAATAGTTATTAGTACAACTTTCTTTGTTTGTATTATTACATAACATAATACCCCAACTAGATATTCCTGGTTGTGGTTGTGTATTATTATTTACTATAGTAGGTATTTCTCCTACTTTATTACCATCTTTGTAATTAACTAGTGATGTAGCATCTATATCATCACTTACTGCATTTAGACTTATCGTATAATCTTTACTGGATTCTACTTTTGCTATAAAGTTACCTGTATTAACAACATTGCTTTCCGTTGCTATATCTACGCTATCCGAGACATCTAGGGTTATTATGTTGGGGACGGTGACGCTTACGTTTGGATCGTTGATGCCCGTATTGCCTCCAGCAGAAGGATCTACTGGAGTGACATCGGAAGTCGTTTTCGCGACGCAACGCACCGACTGCCCGAGAGACGTATTATAACTATCCGTAGAGGCACTAATGTCACTAAGGCGAAGACCATAGGCATTGTTTCCATTGGGTGTAGATGACCAATAGCGCCCATTATTGTTTGTATCAACTGGCGAACCATAATAGTAGCCACCATACACGAAGTTAAACGGCATACCCCTAAGAACCGTAGAACCAGCGGCATTATTACCGATACTATAAGTACTTAATAATGTATCATATTGTTCTTTAGTTGGTAACTCCCAACCAGTAAAATCACAAACAATTTTAGCGTTAACCCAAGTATAGTATCCACCGTAAGTGTTGCCGTGATGCACTCTAAATCCACCATCGTAATCCATATTTTCAGTCATCCAGCAGCCAACATTGCCTTTAAGTTTTGTAACTGTATAAGATTTTGAAGTGTCACGATTGTCAATTAGTGGTTTTGATTGGCCTTCAGTAGCACTGGCACAGGCCTGCGGTGTCATTTGTTGCATATATTGTAAGTCATCCCATTTGGCGAGGGGAGTGGTTGGAGTTATCGTTACTGGAGTGTCGGTAGAAATTGGTGCAGCGCTGGAATATTCTGGAACATAAGTTAAATATTGAAATAAAAAGGCTCCGCTAATTCCGAAAGCAGAAATTATGAGCGGAAGTTTAAGTTTGTTATTTATTTTTAGCATCGTGTGGCTTCTCCATTTAGCCCGCGACAATATAAAACGGTGCCGCGAGTTTTGAAGCCACACACAACGTTACCGTCAGAGCGTGCCTCGTGGCACCGTTACATACCTCTGACAATAACGCCTAAATGGCGAGAACGTCTTTCAAATTGTGTGGCTTCAAAAATTTATATAATTTCATTGTACAGGAGAACCATTATTTTAGCAATACTAGAATTTTTACAATAGTTATGTTCTAAATGGGCATTAAGTGATGGCATTATTTTGTATTTAATTTTGGATAGAATTCATATGGAAAGAGATCTACTTCCTGCGGGGTGGAAGTCTCTGGACTGACTCTTTATCTTGGGCTGGCGTCAACGGCTACTACTGGTCCTCTACAGCCCTCTCGGCCACAAACGGTTACGGCTTGCACTTCTATAGTGCTAATACCTACCCGTCCAGGCACGACGCTCGCTACCGCGGCTTCTCCCTCCGCTGTCTCGCCCGGTAACTTCCTGCGGGGTGGAAGGGTTAGTAGCAAAAGTTTATTAAGTCTCGCTGGCTCCTACGGTTTCTACTGGTCTTCTACCACTACCTCAGCCGCGGCTGCTTACGACTTTTACTTCTATAGTAACCTTATTTTCCCGTCCTACAGCAATGCTCGCTACGGCGGTTTCTCTCTCCGCTGTGTTGTCCAATGATATATAAATAACTTTGCTATTTATTATATTATATGTTCCTCTTCCTCCTTTATGCTTTTATTCTTCTTTTATTCCTTTTTTCTTTACCTCATTGTCTATCTATGTATATTATATATTACTAAAAGTACTAAAAAGTCGTTGGTTGAAACGCTGTCAACGAAGGTCAAAAATCCACCCCTGTTGCGGATTTTTCTTCATTGACACGGTGTCAACGAAAGAAAATATTGTTCGATCGTAATGCTAACACTACTGTTAGCATTAGGAAAATCTTTACCCCTGTTCTACATTTTGCAAAAGTTGACAGTACTGTTAGCATTTTAGCGTCAAAAACCGAACAGAATTACATCGCCTTCCAACCCACCTACACCCGTTTCAGCGCCATAATCTTCTTCAAGATTTCATCAAACTTTTCATCGTCCCCCGCCTCCTCCGCCTTCTCCAGCTCAATATTCAGCAGATCCACTTCCCGTTTATTCATCTCTATCTTATATCGCGCCAGCAATTCCCCCGCCTCCTTCTCCATCGCCTCTTTCGTCCAGTCTTTATATCTCGTCTCGAAGATCATCTCCAATTCCGCCAGTTTCACCTCATCTTCCGGAATTTCGATCCCCTTTACGTTCTCTACTTTTCCGTACACCACTAGTGCCTGCAGGCTATCTTTCAACCCTTGCAGCATATCCGACGACGCCTCAATTTCCACTTTTTTCAAACGCTTCTCCGGCGTATCATTAATTTTCTTCGCGTGCAAATCCTCCACCGAACAATCCAATTTCCGCGCCACCAACTGCTCATAATGTTTTCGTTCCACCGCGTCATTCACATATTTCAGCAACTTCATCGCCACGTCCGAATATTCCCGCTTTCCCACACCCGAGTTTAAGTTCAAATTCTCCTCATACTTATCCAGCAACCAATCCACCGCCGGCCGATAATGCGTCACCGCATCCTGCCACAATTTATCCCCACCATTTCGCTGAATCAATTCATCCGGGTCCTTCGCCCCGTGATAATCAGATATCACCGAAATATTAATTCCCAGATCCCCCGCCATCATTATCGCCCGCTCCGTCGCCCGCACTCCCGCCTCGTCACCATCATATGCCAAACGCACATCCGGCGTTAGCCTCGAAAGAGTTTTCAAATGCAGCTCCGTCATCGCCGTTCCACTCGTCGCCACCGCCTCTCGCACACCCGCCTGATGCGAAGAAATCACGTCCATATTCCCTTCCACGATCACCACAAAATTATGCTGCCGAATCGCTTCTTTCGCCGGCGCCAGCCCAAACACAAACCTCGATTTGTTAAACAACAAAGTCTCCGGTGTGTTCAAATATTTCGGCTCCCCCTGATCAATAATCCTCGCCGTGAACCCAATCACCCCATTCGTATCAATAAACGGCACCATCATCCGCCCACGAAACATATCTCCGCCAAACCGATTCAACAGCCCCGCATCTTCCATCTCCTGTTTCTTAAAGCCCCTACTCGTCAAGAAAGTCAATAGCGCCTTCCCTTCCTGCGGCGCATATCCAATTCGGAAAGTCGAGAGCGTTCCCTTTACCATCCCTCGCTTTTCCATCGCATATTGCAAAATCCGTTTATTCCGCGACAAACAATATTGATAATACTTACACGCCAGCTCCAACGCTTCCTTCGCTCGCGCCTTCCGCTGCGCCACCTGCTTGTCTCCGCCACTGTACTGTCGAAGTTCCACCCCCGCCTGTGCTGCCAATTTTTCCAACGCTTCCCGAAAAGTTATCCCCTCCACTTCCATCACAAACGCAAAAATATCCCCACCTTTGTTCGCCGAAAAATCATGCCAAATCCCCTTTTCCGGCGACACCATAAAACTCGGCGTCTTATCTACTCCCCACGGCGACCGACCCTTCAGAGTCCGCCCCGCCCGCTTCAGCTCCACGTATTGCCCGACCACATCCTCCACCGGTAGACGAGCCCGAATTTCCTCTTTCGCGTCATCCATACCCCCATTATATCACATCTCCTCTCTAACTTTTAGAAATACACTTGATATTACAAAAGACACATTCCAGAATTAAACCTTTTACCATTCCAACAGAAGTCAAAAGCCTCCTGAAACAGATACTTCCTCCCCACCCCCCCTAGCGAATTGATGCTCAATAAGAAGAATTGTTTCGTTTTATGTAAAGAGCCAAGCATTACCTTCCCTAAGAAACCGTCCGCAGCGCCACGAGCGAGGAAGAGGCGGCTTCCACCCGTGACGACGGGATGGAAGAACGCCGTGTTTCGTGGGAAGGGTAATGTTGGCTCTATACTATAAAAAAACAGCATAACTTATTTTTCTTTTTATCTCCATCAATTCGCCTAGAAAAATAAATACTTTTCTAATTTTTTAGTTTCAATATTTATATAAAAAAACTTTTTATCAAATTTTTTAGTTCCAAAAAATCATAACTTCTATGCTATAATTAAATCATAATGGATAATTACGAATACCTCAAGCAAATTTCTAAATCCAACCGCCCTGATCCCACCGCAAAAAAGTCTAGCGCCAGCATGGGTTTGATTCTCAAAATTCTCATCGGCGGTATCCTCGCAACTATTCTTTTGATTGGCCTCGGTTTACTTATCAATGGCAACAGCACTTCTTCTACTGACACCACCAAACAGCTCTATCTTCGTATGGAGAACGTCAGCAAACTTATCAACGATTACAACAAAAGTCTCAAATCCTCCCAGCTCCGCGCCATCAATTATTCCCTTTCCGGCACTCTCAGCGGTACTATGCCTCAGCTAAGTAACTATCTCAAAGAAAATTCTAGCAATTCATCCAGCAGTATCGCCCCTCCCAGCAACCTCGCCACTACCGAGACCAACCTCTACGAATCCACCAACGCCAAACTCGCCGACGCCAAACTCAACGGTATGCTCGACCGCATCTATACCGCCCAGATTCATATGCAAATTTCTCTATTGATGACCCTCACCGCCGAAGTCGCCAAGCGCAATTCCAGCGCCGAGCTTCACGCCATCCTCGACAGTTTTTATTCCAACCTCCGCGTCATCGAACAAACCCTCGACAACTACTCCTCCTGACAAAACTATGCTATAATATATATTATGAGTACAGAAAAACCCACCAAGAAATCTAGCAAGTTCAACAACTTTATCAACGAGTTCAAAGAATTCATCAACCGCGGTAGCGTCGTCGACCTCGCTGTCGGTGTCGCCGTTGGTGGCGCCTTTACCGCCATCGTCAATTCTCTCGTCAATGACATCATTATGCCTATCACCAGTCTCCTTGCTGGCGGCCTCGATTTTAGCTCCCTCGCCATCGACGTCCCCAACATCTTCGGCGCCGACAGTACCGCCCACATCGCCTACGGCCGTTTCATCCAAAACGTCGTCAACTTCCTCATTATTGCCTTTGCTATCTTTATCGTCGTCAAAATGATGAACAAACTAAACCGTTCTAAAGACGCCGCCCTCAAAAAAGCCGAAGAAAAGGCTACCGAGCTTAAGAAATCCAATCCCACCAAATAACTATTCTCACTCCACCAACTTATCTTTTTGCGCCATCAACATCAAAATAAACGCCGCAATGTAAAATCCCTCATAAAACATAAAATACGATATAAACCATCCACCACCCGTAAAATATCCCAGCATACACGCCACTCCATAGATCGCATACAGCGCCGCAATCACCCGCGATTTTTTACTACTATACGTACGCCGGAACACCAACATTATCGCCACTAGCAACATCATCGCAAACATCGTCCGCGAAGAAATCTCGTGCGCATAACTAATAATGCTCTTCCCCGCCTCCGTGTCAAAATATCCCACCGGCCACACCGACAGACACACCAGTCCTAATCCCATCAAAAACGTCATATAGTAATATATCCGCGGCATTTTCCATTTTTCTCCCAACCCCCACAAATACGCCATCGTCGTTCCTGTCGCCACGAAGTTCCCCAATGCAAATAACACCGCGCTCCACGTCTCAAATCCCACATACCTACTAATCGACCGCGACACCACGAACCCGTGCCCACACGCTAGACTATTCACTACAATTGCCGCCGACGCCGTCAACAAAAACACCGCTAACCCCACCCACATCCACTTTTTCCTTCGCGCTAATACCTCTTCCGCCATCACATCACCTTATCCAAAAAAATCACTCTCCCTTCAGTTCCGCCGTCAAATTATAACTCAGCCTCACCAAATCCTCAATTTCTTTCTCTTCCAGCTGCCCACTCGGCACAATCTCAATTCCCCCGCGCCCAAAATACCGACTTTCCATCACCGTCTCATACTGCTCTCTCAGCAAATTCCCCAACTTCTGATCGCATCTCACCTCAATCGTCTTCGGTCGCACCACTAAAAATACTTTTCCATCCACCACAGAGTACAACTTTTCCTCCCCTCGCATCGTCTCCGCGTATTCACCAATTCCACTTACTTCCGCCGGATTTACCATCATTTCTCCTATTTTACAATCTTTCCTACATAATACTTCAGTTCGTCAATACTTCCCAAAATATCATCCAGCGCCCGGTGCGCCTCTTTTTTCATAAACCTCTTATGCAGCGCCCCCTCATAATACACCTTCCACGCACTCACGTCCAGCATCCGATAATGCAGCCTTTTCGCCACCTCCGGCCACTCTTTATCGATAAACTTCCGATCCTGATGAACCGAATTCCCCGCCAAAATAATCTCCTCATCAAAATACTCATCCATAAATTCCAACAGCTCTCGCTCCACTTCCTTCGCCGTTTTTCCTATTGCATTCTGTTTCATTAACGCCGCTCGTGACTCCGGGTTATTCTCCCAAAACTCCCCCACCATCCTTTCCTTCATCAAACTTTCCGGCACCTTCACCACCGCCGTCATCTCCGCCATCGGCTCCAGTTTCCAATCCGTCGCAATCGCCGCCAGCTCCAAAATCCGATCCTTCTTCGGATCCAGCCCAGTCATTTCCAAATCAATCCACAATAACTTCGCTTTCTTCATACCCATATTTTACCACATTCCTCCCTTTTCTACCAGAATATTTCCAATTTGTAATACCCCCTAGGTGCAGACGCACAGTTCTTGTGGAAAACTGCCATTTCTCTTCCGAAAAATGCTAGACATAACCGTGTTAATAATGTACAATTAGGTTAGGTACTGAGAATTAGTCCTTGTCATGGATGTTGATAACATAAACGTCACCAGCAATCACTACGACAGGACTATTCTTTCGTTTTGCTCGTGCTGCTTTCCGGTCTAAATACCACCCGAGAAGCAAAAGAACAAGTTGAACAAGAAAATCTAAGTCCATCGCTTGACTCCTTTCCCTCCACACTCAATTGGCCCACGCTCTACACTATTAATGTCCAGTCGCCTGCACTCTGCATCGATTATATAGCAAAGATTCCAAAGAATACAAGCATATCCTCGCTATTTTGTCATTTTCGTTAGCATAAGCAAGTAAAAATCACAACATTTTTTATTGAGGATGTGCTTGTTAGTTTTATGAAAAGTATGCTACAACATAAGTAATATATATTAATTCTGTGACGCAGTAACAAGAATACTAGTAGAATAAGTCCCACTAGGCAAATCTGGACTAGTCTTAATACCAATGTTGAAATTAATAAGTTGGTTATTTGCGTTAGAGTTAGAAGAAAAGTATGGTACAGTAGAAGTTGTAAGTCCAGTGTATTCCGTTTTAGTACAATTAGTAGAACCTGCTGGATTAGTACATTTAATTCCCCACCAGGATTTATCATTGGTAGTGACGATTGGTGAAGTAGTAGAAATGGCAGGAATGGAGGCATTTACTTTATCATTCTTTAAGTCTGTATGACCATTTTCTATAGTACTTAATGATAAGTTATAACTAGAATTAGAACTTACTTTGGCAGTAAATTCTCCTTCACCATAACCAGTATTATTAGGATTTATATTTACAATTTTATTATCTACATTATCAGAATAGACGTCGAGGGTGATTAGGCTGGGGACGGTGACGGAGATGTTGGGATTGTTTACAGAGCCAGATGGAGTAACCGGTGGAACGTAACTTGCATCCCGTACGACGCAACGCACCGAGCAGCCTTGAAAGCGATAAAAGCTATTGTACGTGATATTAAAATAGCGATCAGTATTAAAGAAGAGACTATATGCGTAGTTATTAGTGCTAGGTGTTGCCGACCAATAGATGCCATAGTAGCCAACATTACTGAGCGATTCACTAATATAACCACCATACTGGAAGTAGTAAGGATCACTATTTGCTAGGGTATTACTCGTCATACCGACTGCCTGAAGGCTTTGGAAGGAGCCTTTGGCGGTGTTCGCAGAATTCCCACTTAACGGCAACTTCCATCCTTTCGGGCAAATGCTGCCAGTAGTTGGCGTATTATTAGCGGTTACATTATGTCCAGTCCCAGCTGTCGCTGCTTCAAAGGAATACAGATTACCGAGTGAAGTATGTGTAGTGCCGTGAGTTGTATCACGTTCATACCACTGTATATCATTATTATTGGATGTCCACGAAGACTTTGATGCTACTGAGTTACCTGTCCAGGTCGTATCTGAGCCTTTATACATATTATCCCCATCATTCGTAGTAGTAAAGGTTACTTTATTAATATCAAGGTCAAGATCTTGCGTCATCCAGCAAGTCTTTGCTGCACCAGTACCTAGAACTGTTACCCAGTAAATCTTTCCATCACGGCCATCGGCCAGTTGGCCAGTGGTTTTATCTGGTAGACTTTGGCAATAACTTAGGCTGATTTCTTGCATATAGGTTTTATAACCTTGTGCTTCCGTTCCAAATTTAGCCGTAATCGTGCCCTCAATTTTTGGCAAAGTTACCGGATCCGTCGTAGAAATCGAGTCCGCCGCCGAATACTCCGGCACAAAAGTTAAATACTTATACAAAAATCCTCCACCTATCACTGCCAACCCAGCCATCAGTGAAATTCTAACTTTTTTATTTATTTTCAGCATCGCGCCCTCCTTAGTTTGATAAAACCCTCGAGACGCCTACACTAAAAAACGGCGCCCTAGGTTCCAATGTATCGAACTACACGGGTCAGCCTATACATACGCGTATGCTTATGCACAAAACGGACAATACCTAAGACGCCGTTTTCTATGCACAACACATAGCAAAAAACAAATTGTATAGGTTATTTTCATAACCCGTATAGTTCGATAATCCCATTATACTACACTTCCTCCAAAAAACAAAATAATCCCACTCACTTCCTGCGGGGTGGGTATATCTTGATTGAAAAAATAGATTATATTGGTGGTACTGGCGCTAATTGGTCATCTACGGATGTATCAACCGTGGCTGCTCATTATTTAGGCTTCTATGATAACACCGTTCGTCCATCCAACTACGACCATCGCTACTTCGGCTATTCCCTCCGCTGCGTCGCCCGATAATATATAGTAAACGACCTTATTACGTTATATATCTCTCTTCCTCCTTTATACTTTTATTCTTCTTTTATTCCTTTTTTCTTTACCTCATTGTCTATCTATGTATATTATATATTCCTGGAGATAGGGTGGACAGAAAAGTGATTGACTTTACGAAAAATGTGATACAATAAGAACATAGAAACCACAATTCGATACGTGACATCAACTTTTGTTGAGACATCACTAAAATAAAAATGGTACCATGAGTACTGTTAGTTTTGGTGATGTCATCGGAATTAGTGGTTTCTAGCTCGTGGTACCATTTTTGTGAATGAGGATATACAAAAGTGGCGCCAGAGTAGAGGGCCACTGAATTTTGTTTAGATTTTGTTGGCGCTCAAAAAAGGAGGGCCAAATTTATTATCTTCATATTTTTGGTTCTCACTAATAATTAAAAGGAGGGCCAATGAGGCAAAGAATAAAGCAGACTTTGTCGCGAGAAAAGAAAGGTAAGTTTTTCTTGCGGCGTAAACCTAACACTAATCTTCTTCATAGTGATAAAAGTATTTATTTCTACAAAAGGTTAAATTATTCTAGTACTGTTCCTCTAGTACTGGCTTCATTGGCGCTACTTTTAGCATTGGGTTGTATGGTCAATCCAGTAGCAGGTAGTATAGACAAGACCAGCGCCGTAGCAGAACAAGACTATGGTGCGGGGAGGAAGATATCGCTTAGTATTATTAATAATGGTAATGCACTAGCAGATGATGATACGGTCAGTACAGAGGTTACTGTCCCAGGTACTATATCCTACATTAGCAATACCCTAAGGATTAATACTAGCCAAATCGCTAAATACTATGTTGGCGTACAAGCCGCAATGGATGGTAATAGTAACCTCACTGGTACTACTCATGGAGAAGTGATTACGGGAGTTGGTAGTAATGTCTTACCCAGTGACTTTAGTGATAATACTTGGGGCTATGTTTTAACCGATAATACTAGTACGAGTGACAATACGCTTGCTTATAGTACACTACCAACTTATGATACTAACTCTCCACTACAATATACTTCAGCAGCTAATCCTAGTGACGGTAACCATGACCTTAAACTCACTTTTGCCGCCAAGATCAATGCTAATAAGCCAGCCGACCACTACACTACCAAAGCCATGGTTAGTGTAGCAGCGGACGCTAAGGCCTTGACGCTCAGTGACATTACTTATATGCAGGATATGATGCCAGATATCTGTGCTAATTCTCCTGAACATCAAACCAAACAACTAATCGATAAGCGGGATAATAAGTCCTATTGGGTTACTAAACTCAAAGATAACCATTGCTGGATGACACAAAATCTGGATTTGGATCTTGATGGACGCACCTTGACTCCAGAAGACTCAGATGTTACTACTAACTGGGTATCGAGTACCGGTGCACCAGAGCTCTGGCTGGCGACAAACGCCGAAGGCATCTATGATCCCACCCTAGTCAAATACTACGACCCTGGCACCTATGTAGAAAACACCCCTAATGAACTGGACATATGCGGCGGCACAGTAGACGATCTCGCCGGTATCGAAGATATCACTAACTGTGCAGATAATGGGATTATTAACGTAACAAATATGACTGCTTCAAGCGACCCTGACTTTGGCGACGAAATTACCGATAATACTTACAATGCCCATTACCTCTTAGGCAATTATTATTCCTGGCCTGCCGCCGTTGCCAATGACACCACCGCCGCCAACCAATCCATCTGTGCCAAAGGCTGGGCTCTACCAAATAGTTACAATCAAGCAGGTTACGTCAATCTACTCAAGGCCTATGGCTATACCTGGTCTGACCCAGCTGCAGCAGAAGGGAGTATATATATTAGGGCGTATGCTGAATTATCCGGAGAAGGTCACGGCGGCAAGCATACCTACGTCACGAACTCACCTATGTACTTTCCTCATAGCGGACTAGTGTACAACGGCAAAATGTATTATCTTAGTAGCAGTGGAATATACTACACGAAAGAAGTTAACCGCACAAATCCGAGCCCTAATGACGGACCTTATCGTTTTGACGTCTACGGCTTCATAGCAGCCTATTCCCAAAATGCCGTTTGGGATGGTCTGCAAATCCGCTGTGTGGCAAAGTAAAAAGTTATAACGCACCTATCAAAGACTCCGCCGCGGCGGGGTCTTTGCCTTTATACTTCCTGCGGGGTGGGAAGATTAACAATAGCCTGCTTAACGATGCTAGTTTTCTAGGTTATTATAGATCACTCACGACCAGCGCAGTTATATATGCTTATGTTTTGAGTTTAAGTAACTTAAGTATTCATCCATCCGCTAGCAATCAACGCTACTATGGCTACTCAATCCGTTGTATAACAAGATAATTCTATACTTCCTGCGGGGTGGGCGCCTCTGGACTGATTCTTTACGTTGGGCTGGTATCGACGGGGCTTATTGGTCATCCGCCGAGCTCTCGTCTACGGCATCTTACCACCTATACTTCGCTAACACTACCACCTCCCCGTCTAGCCACACCGCTCGCTACGACGGCTTCTCCCTCCGCTGCGTGGCAAGATAACTTTATACTTCCTGCGGGGTGGATGGGTTGATGTTAACTCTCTAGATCACTCGGGACTGCACGGCTGGTATTGGTCTCCTACAGTCGGTTCATCTCCTCTTGCTTACTCTTTGTTCGTAACTGCTAGTTATATCGCTCCGTCTTCTCCTATTGTCCGTTATTACGGCCTCTCCCTCCGTTGCGTCACCCGATGATAGATAACTTATTATTATACATATTATTTATATATTATATATATTCTCTCTTCCTCCTTTATGCTTTTATTCTTCTTTTATTCTTTTTTCTTTACCTCATTGTCTATCTATGTATATTATATATTCCTGGAGATAAATCAAACCACAAAAACCAACATCTCCATCTCACCCCCCCTACATCTCCTCTGGCACCTCAATCCCCAGCAAGCTCAACCCGTGCTCCATCACCTTGAGATACGCCCGCACGATTTCCGCCAGTTCTTCCTCATTCTCGCTCCCCGCCACCTTCACGTGTTCATAAAACCGCGAAAACTCTTGCGCCAATTCATAAAGATACGTACAAACTTTATACGGCGCCAGCTCTTTCACTGCCTCACGCAGCACATCTTGATATTGCACAATTTTCTTACACAAATTCTTCTCATACTCCGCATCCTGCCCCCCTGCCGGCATTTTCTCATCACTTTTTCCGCACTTTTGCAAAATCTTCTTCGCCCGCACCGCCGAATACAGCAAATACACTCCCGAATTCCCCGTCGTCGACACCGACTCTTGCAGGTCAAACACGATATCCCCGCCCATCTTGTATTTCAGGAACGCATACTTAATCGCCGCCAATAGTACTCTACTATCTACTTTGCCTCTTTCCGTCTCGTTCAATCGCTTAGAATGGGCAGAATTCAAGGAAGAAAGAGAAGCGGAACGAGCCGTATTTGACATACGGTGAGTGAGCATCGCATCTTCTGACAATGAAGTCTGCCCATTATCAGCGATTCTATCACTAGAACCACCCACTCTCAACTGGTCTTCGACCAGGTGAAGTACATCTATTGCTTTTAGAAAGTTACCCTTCCTCGACGACATCTTCACATTCCCTGGCAACTTCACCATTCCGTGCGTCAAATGCCGCGTCCGCTCCACCAGCTGCGGCGCATATTCCGCCACACTCGCCAGCACTACTTTCATATAATCCGATTGCTCATTCCCCGTAATCACCACCGACTCATCAAAATGCCAATCATCCCACTTCGTAAAAATCAACCCTACATCTTTCGTCTCATAAGTCGGCACCCCCTCACGGTTGATAAACACCCTCGTATGCAAGCCCACTTTCTCCCCCTTGTAGACCACCGCGCCATCACTTTCTTCATATACCGTTCCCGTATGCGCTCGCACCTCCGCGAGCCCCTTATCCGCCACCGACGATTCCGGATAATATTTATCAAATTTCAAGCCAATCTTCGCATAAAAGCCATCAAAATATTCATAACTCAGCTCCCTCCCCCGCCAGTACAACTCTGCCAGCTCCGTATCATGCAACTTTTCCGCATTAATTCGATAAATCTCCTTGTTCAGCCAAGTTATCTGCGCCTTCGCCTGTTCACTTTCCTCATACGCTTGCGTCCCCTCCACATAACACTTCGCGATATCCTCAATCGTCAAATCCCCCGGCCGATATTTCTTCTGCAAAATCCCATACATCGTCTTCCCCACGTGCAGCCCCACATCCCCACCAAAGTTCGCCCGCACCACTTTCGCTCCCGCCAGTTCCAATAGCCGCGAAATACTATCCCCCACCACCGACGTATAAAGATGCCCCACGTGCAGCACCTTAAACGGGTTCGGATCAGAAAACTCCGCCACCACCATCTTCCCCGCATACTCATTCAGCTTCAACTCTTTATCCAAATCCCCCGCATACCCCAGCACTTTCTCAATAACTTCCTCATTCCCCACTGTAAAGTTCAAAAATCCTGGCACCGCAATCTCTACTTTTATACTACCGTCCACCACCGCTTCATTATTATCTTTCGCCTCACCGGACGAAGTTGTCTTCGAATCAGTGCTAGGCAGATTCGAAGCCCGTAAGGGAGCCGTATTTGAGATACGGTGACCGCGGACTGGAGAATCTAACAACGCAATGGCCGAAGAAAACTCGTCCGCCAGCATCTCTGCAATCACCATCGGCGCCTTATGCACAATCTTCGCCAGCTGCATCGCTACATTCGACGCATAATCCGCTCCCGTGTTTTCCGGCGCCGGCGTCACACTCACTTCCACTTTTATTCCAAAAAGTTTCTCCACCGCCTTCGTCAAAATCTTCTTAATCTCTTCCATTCTACTCCCCTCTCAGCCTAATATCCACCGCACCAACTCCCGCTTCCAGGTCAACTCTATTCTCACCTTCGCCCCAACGCGCTCCATCCCCCAGCGACCTTCCATCCAGATTTACCGAGCCGATCCCTTTATCCACCGTTATCCGATAATCACTTTCCTGCCCAATCAATACCAAATCCAATTTCCCTACCCCCGCTTTCACTTTACTATCACCCAGCAACCTCGCCATTACATCCGCTTTCCCCGCCCCCAGCTCAATTCGTGCATTCTTCAGTTCCCCACTCACTGCCGTCTTTCCCGCTCCGCCGTCAATCTCCGCTCGCTCCGTCACTTTCAAGTTATCAATCTGTGCCTTCCCCGCTCCGAGATCCAAGTCCAACTCCTTCGTCTCCAGACTTTCCACTATCAATGTTCCTGCCCCCACTTCCATCTTCACCTTATCAAATTTTACATCATCCCGCACATAGACCACCACATCACCAGTTCCACCCCAGCCGAAGAACCCATGACTTTTTTCTACTACATCCAATCTCTTCCCATTTGTCCAGGTTGACACATATTCATTATTTGTTTCTACCTTCACCGGTTCCCCCTCCGTCGTCCGTCGAATTTCCAGTCGCGTCGCCTTCACATTCACATCCAGCTCCGCAATCTCTCTACTTTCCACCACCTCTTCCGTCCACACCCCCGGCTCATTCCCCCAGTTTCCGTCCGTTACACCGCTCCCCACCAACGTTCCCACCCAAAACACTCCTCCGATCACCGCCCCAAAGATCGAAACCGTAATAATCAACGCCAACGCCAGCGCAAAAAACTTAATTACCTGTTGTGCCGCTCTCATCTGATCTCCACGCCGCCAAACACGCAAGTTGCTTCAATATACAGAGTCTTATTCATCTCCGCCGCTTTGCTCTTCCGCTTGTCCGTCACCCCACCAAAGATCGACGTCGACGCCACTTCCACCTTCACATTCTCCGGCACATATATAATAATTCCGCCAAAAATACTACTTGCCTTCACGATTGCTTCATTTTGTATCTTCGCCCCCCTGAGATCCACATCCGCCCCACCAAACACCGCATCGACTTTACACCCCGTGAATTTCTTTCCGTTATAATTCACCTGCTGGTCACTAAAAGTCGACCAATATTCATCTTTTTCTACCTTTTCACTATCATCATTTTCCGTCTCCGCCTTTTTCTCAGTTTTGCTCTCTGACTCATTCTCACCATCAGCGTTATCTTTCTCATCACCCTCATCGTCGTCATCTTCATCATCACCACGGCCTTCCCCAAACACCACTTCCGCCTCAACAATATGCTCACTTTCCTTTTGTTCACCGTGCCTCTTTCGCGCCTTTTCGATCTTCTCCGCCACCTTTCCATTCGTATTCCCCCGCACGATCACTGTAAAGCCTACCAAAATTAGCAACGCCGGCAACAGTAACTTCCACAACATACTAAACGACACTATCCCTAGCGAACTAATCAAGAAGCACACCCCAATAATCAATCCTGCCACCGCTCCACTCTTATGCTCATCTGTAAATAAACAAATCAAACTCGGCACGATAATAAACAAAGTCCACCAACCCGGGAAGAAAATATCTATCCGCGCAATCCCTAGCGCATTCACCGCCAATATCACCCCTAGTGCAATCAACACTCCTCCCCACAGCCAGCTACTCGTTTTCTTCATTTCTTCTCCTTCACTAATTACCCAAGTTGCACTGCACTCTAATTCACTTTCAGTGCACGCAAACACGGCAGTCCTTCGCTAATTCCTTTCATTATATCACACCTCTCTCCCCTCCACAACCCCAACTTCTCCTCAAAAAATACCCGTCTCGCTCTCCGCATAACTCCCTATCTCATCCACACAAACATCATCAAAACCATCTTAGTCTCCACAAGAATCCCACCAAAATACTCCCGAGTCCAACTCGGATGTTACTTCCATCTTAGCACAACATAAACATTTTGTCAACCCCCCGACAAACCCCACAAAATCCACCTGCAAAAACCTACATCACCACAAACCCCTCTTTTATAATCTCCTTCGCCCCCTCTGGATCATCCCTCAGTGTCACCAAGAAATTAAACACCCCGATTCCATCCAGCATCGGCGCCATTGTATAAATTTTCTTTGCCGTATATCCACCAATTTCAACTAGCATATCATCATAATTTCGCGTCTCCAGCCACTTGACAAATTCCGCCGCAATGTCATCATATTTCATCACTTTCTGTCTCAATCTCTGTCGCACCACTTCCGACTCCACTTTCTTCTCTTCCACCAAATATTTCTCAATTTTCTCTTCCATTTTATGTCTCCAATCCCAATTTTCTCTTTACCTGCGCCTGCAACTTCTTTCCCTTCCCCAAAACCTTCTTCCATGGTCCTTTCCCCTCCATCTTCAATTCTTCCAAAAATTCATCCCGAAACCTTTCCCCTTCCACCGTCAATATCTGTTTTCGATGCCTCTCATCATCCTCCGCAACAACATAATGATCAAAATTATAATTATACAATTCACCCCGCCCATCATAAGGTTTCCGCTGCAAGAAATCTTTCCGATCCAACCACCACACAAAATGGATCAGATATCCCACCCCTATATCCGTCAAAAAGGGTTCCGTCTTTGCCTCATTTATCAACAGCTCACCACTCCCTATCCCAAACGTATTCTCCGCCCTCTCCTCATTTTTACTCCAATCTTCTGCCCGCAGCGTAATCGGTTCCTTTATCCCCAGAGCCTGATTAAAATAACTCAACGCCCGCTCCGTCACTTCGCCAGCTGGACGCTGTTTCAACTCTTCCAAATTCTTCACGCCTATTGCTGCCAAAAAGTCCTTCGCACTCACCTTACTCAGTTCTTCTCGCACTGCCTTATCCAGCGCTTTCATATCCACATCCGTAAAAACTTCTCGTTCCAGTTTTTCCTCATCCGGTTTATATTGTTCTATTTTCTCCTGCACCGCCGCCGCAAACTCTCTCGCCTCTACCTCCACCAGTTGTTTTCGATAAGTCTCAAAATCTTGTTCCGGTTGCACATAATTCCGAAAATTATATTCATACTGCTCCCGCCGATCCTGCTGCACCGTCCCCTCTTCCACTCCCGACACCATATGCTGATAACTATGCCAACACTCGTGCGCCAGTGTCCCCATCTGAGCATAGACATTATACTGATTCGCAAATTTTTTACTCAGCCTTACCAGATCCCCGCCCTTCTTCCTTGTGCAATCACCTCGCGTCCCGTCACCTAGGCTATTCACATACATTACTTTCGGTTTTTCCTTCAGATTCAATATCGACGCCATATAGCCCACCATTTGCTGTGCCCCGCTATCCATATCTAGTTCCATCCCATTCCGAATTGCCTCCAGCATCTTCGGGTCCACTTTTTCTGCATAGCTCCGCGTCAGTTCCTTCACTTCGTCTATATTCACTTCGTCAAAAACTTCCTTTGCCAGCTGCGCTTTTCGCACCTTCTCTTCCTCCGCTTTTCGCTGGCGCTCTTCCCTCAGCTTCTCATAAAATTCCTCCGCTCGTACCTTATGCTCTTCACGTACTTTGTCTGCCAATTCTTCACCGCCTTCTCGCCACTCTTCCACCGTAAACACTGGAATCCCATCCAGTACTTTCATATTTTTCAATGCCGTATAAGTTTCCGCGTCCTTCGCCACCACCGCTTCCAAGTGCCGATGCATTTCCGAAAGAACCCGCATCGTCGGATATTTCGTCCCCGGCTCAAACCACGCATCACTCTTCACGCCCGCATCTATCACCATTGTCACCGGTCGCTCATCCCCCGGCCGCTCCTCAGCAAAACCAGAAATCCTCTCCCCCTCCGCATCAAACTTATCATAACTAAAATGCAGCGCATATGGATCCGCCTGCCATTTTTCCTCTTTTTGCTGCACCGGATCATCCTGACCCGCCGAATACTCGTCCTCCAAGAGTCCCAAAAACAACGCCGTCACCCCTACGTCCGCATATAAATTCATCCGTCCGTCCATCTCGCCAAAACGTTTCGCCATATCATAGTCCTTCAATCTATATGGCAACATCCAATCAATACCTTCATCCCGCTCATCAATATCATCCTGCCAGTCACTCACATAATCTTCTCGCGCAAAATCCGACTCCTGCCCTGCCTGCCACGCTTCCTCCGCCCGCCGCTGGAACTCTTCCCAACTCATTTTCTGTTCAAATTCCAGCTCATCTTCCGATTTCCAACTCTTCGATACACCCCAACTTTCCCGTATCTCCTCCAGCGCTTCAAAACTTCCCCTCTCATTTTCATCTGGTGTCGTCTCGACTTCCTCTATCGGTTCCGGCTCGATCCAGCCCCATTCAGTTCTTTCAGCTCCGAGCTCTTCCTCCGGTCTATCCATCACCTCCAGAATTCTCGCACCTAGCCTCTGCTCATCTTCTCGGCTTATTTCGCCCCCATCAAAATCCCACTCCCCATTTCGCCTCAATTCACTTTCATCAAAAATCCGCTCATCACCATTTTCGTCACTCCTCAACCTTTCCGCGCCCACCTTACACTCCTACTTCTTTGCCGCCTTAATAAACTCCCGGAACAGCGGATGCACATTCAGCGGTCGCGATTTCAGCTCTGGATGCGCCTGCGTCCCCACGAAAAAATCACATCCCGGCGCTTCCACAAACTCCACCAGTTTTCCATCCGGCGAAGTCCCCGCCGCTACGATTCCGCCTTTCTCGATCTCCGACAAAAACTTCTGATTCACTTCATAACGATGTCGATGCCGCTCCACCACATTTTCCGTCCCATAAATTTTCGCCACTTTACTTCCTTTCACTAGTTTCGCCGGATAATCACCCAGCCGCATCGTCCCACCCGTTTCTTGCTTCCCCTCTTGCCCCTCCATAATATATATTACATTATTTCCATCTTTTTCCGTCGCCCCAAACTCTTCCGAATTAAAAATCGGTATGTCTAGGTCTGCTGTCATCTTCGATGAGATACGAGGAAGATTTGAAGCCCGCAAAGGAGCCGTATTTTGCATACGGTGACTGCGGACTGGAGAATCTGACGAAGTAGATCGCGAAGATGGCGCAGACGCTCCTTTTCGAGCGGCCGCCACACACGCCATCTGCATTCCTAGACACAATCCTAAATACGGAATATTATTCTCCAATGCATACGTCGCCGCCTTAATCTTCCCCTCCACACCACGACTACCAAATCCCCCTGGCACCACGATTCCATCCAAGTCTTTCAAAACTTTCTTTGTATCCTGCGTTTCCAGCTCTTCCGCACTTATCCATTTAATCTCAATATTCACCTTATCCCATGCCGCCGCGGCCTTCAATGCTTCCGTCACCGAAATATACGAATCTTCATTTCCCACATACTTCGCCACCAAACCAATCTTCACCGTCTTCGCCCACTTCTTCCCTCTTAGCCGCGAGAATTCTTCCCAGCGCGACATATCCGGCTCACTTTCATCTCCCACGAACCGATTCAAAATCTCCAAAACTCCCGATTTCAACACATTAAACGGCACATCATATACACTTTCAATATCCGGCAAATTCAACACCGCTTCCCCCGGAATTCCCGAAAACGCCGCAATCTTCTCACACATACTCCGCGGCGCCGGTCGCTCCGTCCGACATACCACCACATCCGGAATAATCCCAAACCCCCGCAAATCTTTCAACGCATTCTGCGCCGGCTTCGTTTTTAATTCCTTCGACGTATTAATCCACGGCACATACACCACATGCACGTACAAACAATTCTCCCGCCCCACCCTATTCGCAAACAGCCGTATTGCCTCAATAAAACTCAACCCCTCATAATCCCCCACCGTTCCGCCAATCTCCACGATGTGAATATCCGACTTTCCGCCCGCCACCGCAATTTTCTCTTGCACGAGATCCGTAAAATGCGGCACCATCTGCACCGTCTTCCCGTGGAATCCCCCACTCCGCTCTTTATTAATCAATTCCTGATACAATGCTCCCGACAATACCGAAGAATATTTTGACGTCTCAAAATCCAAAAACCTCTCATAATGCCCCAAATCCAAATCCGTCTCTTTCCCATCCGCCGTCACAAAACATTCCCCGTGCTCCACCGGGTTCAACAGTCCCGCATCCACATTCAAATACGGATCACATTTCTGGATCGATACTTTATAACCTTTCGCCTTCAAAATCGCCCCTAGCGACGCCGCCGTAATCCCTTTTCCTACACCCGACAGCACACCACCAGTCACGAAAATATATTTTGTATTTTTTAGTTTTCCCTTTTGATTTTTCATCTGGGCACCTCCTCTTAATCTCTCAACTTTTGCCCACACTTCCTACGTCTATTTTACCACACTTTTTGATTCTGCTACTGTTTTTCTTAAAATTTTCCTAAAAACAACTTACAAGTCTTTTGCACACAACATCTCAACACAAAAGATCACCTCGAACCCTCCGCGAAAACCAGCTTAATACAAAAGTACACCTCAATCCCCATCTTACAAACTACACCCCAGCCTCTTTCTCTTCCATCCTAATCCTCACCAACTCTGTCTGCTCCCCCGCCCTGATCAAGAAATACCCCGTCGCCTCCCCTTCCAGCGGCCGATAAGTTACATACATACTCACGTGCGAATTCTCCCCTACCTTATCTACCACTCGCCAGTTAGCGCCCACCACTTTTTCTAAATCCATCTGAATTTTATTATAATCCACTTCCGTCTTCATCTCCCGCGTACAAACCGTCGCAAAGTGCCGCACCAGTTTATTCGTCCCCGTTTCCCTATCCAGCCCGTCAAACACTTCTTCTACATTTTCCCCCGCTCCGAGTTCCTTCATCATCTGATACATCTTCACCGGGAAATCCAAAATCTTATCAAAATTCACCTGCAAGCACCTATTTTCCTCTGCTGTCTCTTCGTTCACCGCCACATCATTTGCCAAACTCTCGGCCAGCACCGTCAGTTTCACTTGCGCTATCTCACTTCCATCCTGCACCACTGGCACATCATCCTCCAGTTCCGGCTCCTCTATCACCTCTCGCGTATTTTTTATCGCAACTGCAAACGCGTCATATCCCGCATCCGTCGTCACCGTATAATTCATCTCCTCATAAAATTCCGCAATCTCCTTCCACTCTCTTCCCTGTCGCCCCAACACTTTCATCGAAGTTTCCGCATCCCCCACAAACTTCACATTCGTCCCCGCAAACTCTTCCGCCATCGCATAATAATACTTCGCCTCCCCCGGTTTCAAAGTAAAATCTTCCCCGCAAAAATCCCCACACGGCACCGCCGATCCATACAAAAATTCTTGTGTATCCGACGTCATAATCCCCGAATACATAATCTCCGCCCGCTCAATCATAAACTTTTCCGTCAAACTATTATAAAACGCCGGCACGATCAAAATCAAAGTCGCCATCACAATCGGCGCGAAGACTATCACTCTTACAATTAACCCCTTAATCAACTTCCCGATTACCCGGAAAATCCCCCACTTCTCACTATTCCATCTTCGGAACCACCGCACAATTCCCCACAGCAAATTCACCCCTGCCACCCCAAGCGACGCATAAAGAATCACCTTTCCCCATTTTTCCATCTCCGCCGCCGTACCGTTCGCCAAACACTCCGACAATCCACTTCGCCGCAAAATCGCCGCCCCGATCGGTAAAGTCACCGCCACGACTACCCAAATCAGCCCCCGCACCAGTTTCACCCACCTATACTGCCGCTTACTCATCGCAATACCCTTACTCGGCATATCGTTCAACGCTGCAATTAGCTGATCCGGCGTCATCTTATCTTCATCTTCATTCGACTCCGGCGCTCGCATCATCAACGGCGTCGAATCAATCGGCTCCACCTTCATCTTCGCCGCTCCCCGCGAAATCTTTGGCTTCTTCTCCTTCCGGTCTTTCTTTCCTACCGTCGCCTCGAGACCATCCGCCATCATTGCCGGATCCACCGGCGGCATCGGCAATTCCGTCATCACCGTTTCCGATTTTTTCGCCGTCTCCACCCCCGCTGGCGTCGTCACTCCGACCGTTTCCGTCATCGCCTCCGTTGCCACTCCGCCATTCATCACACCAGTCGATGTCACCTTCTCACTAGTCGCAACTCCAATTCCATTCGTCCCCGCACTACTTACCAGTCCAGCCTCATTCACTTCCCCCATCGCCGCAGCTTCCCTACTCGCCGCCATGTTCGCCAACTCTTCCGCCTTCTGTGCCACCGTATTCGCCCCCGCCTCCGTCATCGCGCCCGTATTTCCTTTTGGCGCCAAAGTCACTCCTTCATGCGCCGACATTTTTGCCACCCCCGCCGCACCTAGATTTTCTCGTTTTTCTTTATCATCCATCACAAAACTAATCCTTATTCTTCCATTATATCACACATACCTATATAAAACACCTCACTTTTTCAAAAATACCAACCAATCCCACCTCCCCGCTATCCAATATCAATATATCACCACACGCATAATTTCCCCAAAAAAATGCCAAAAAACGCCATTTTTACCCATTTTTCCGCAAAAATATATCACCAAATGAATAATATTTTCCAACTCTTCGCTCCTCAGACTCACCTTCCAATTTTCACCATTTTCTTCATTTCTAGCAACCTTGACAACTTCCCATTCTTATCATACAATTATACTAGACATTCCACCTAAATTCTACTAGAAATGAGGTAATCCAAATGTTGCTCTTTAATGCTAGAGGCCCCAAAGTTGTCACCGTCGAAGCCTTCCGCACCTACCAAGACCTCCGTCCCGAAAATGGCGACCGTCTTTGGTCCGTCGAGACCCTCTTCGAGTACGCCACCGACGAATCCCACCCCACCGAGCTCCGCCTCCTAGCCTGGCGCGATATTCTTTTCCAGAACAAAACCATCATCCCAGAGGGCAGCGACTACTACCATCCCACTTGCCAAGATTACGATCAAATCCTCCACATCAGCGGCGGGTTCGAAGACGGCAAAGTCCTCTGCCAGACTCTCCGCGGCCGCCCCAAGCTCATCCGCGAATTTTCCGCCCAGCTCGAATACAACCTCCGTCACAACCTGATGCACCGCGAGCTCTACCGCAAAACCAATGATTTCCGCGACCCCTGCGATGATATGATCGAGATTCTCCTGCCTCTCGTCAGCGAGACGATGGCCCGCAAACTCTGGAAATATCATCAGTGCTCCATCGTCCGCCCCAAATTCTCTTACCATACCTATTGTCGCTACGCCGCCCTCTGCCTTCCTTCCGCCAAAATGCCCAAGTGGCTCACCACCCAACTCTGGAATACCCTCACCGAAGCCGCCAAAACCGAATGCACCGAATATAATTTCCCCTCCACCACCACCCACTTCATCCGCCACGACCAACCTTTCAACGAAAAGTGCTCCGCCGCTGCCGCCCTCTCCTACCAACTCCACTGCTTCGACCCCAAAAAAGACACTGATCTCAACCTCATCACCAAATACGTCCAAACCCTCGAACAAGCCCTCCCTCAGAATTTCCTCTACCTCGACTTTTTTGATCTCACTCAATATGCTCCCGTCATCAAAGACGAGCTCGCCATTTTTCACCTCCTTCAGCGTCACCTGCCACCCCTCACCGACCGTAGTTTCACCAAAAAACATCCTGGCAACTATATCCAGAGTGACGAAAATTTCCTCCGCTGGGCTTACGGCACCGTCATCCTCTCCACCCACAACGCCCCGCAATCCGACATTGACTATCTCACCAATCTCATCCGCAACCTCCACCATAACGCCAAAGCCTCCAACGAATTCTACAGCTACTAAGCCTCAGCCCCGCCACCCGGCGGGGCTTTCTCCTATCAAAGACCTTATTAACCTCATCACCACAATATATCACCACACGCATAATTTCCTCCAAAAACCGTCCAAAAACGCCAAAAATACTCATTTTTTCAACAAATTATATCACCAGATGAATAATCTTTCCAAGCCTCCATTTTCACAAAAACCAAAACTTAACTATCGCCACTTAGCCATAAGAATGTTACAATAAAACTATGGACAATAATAATTCTTCTATCAACACTTCAACTCTACCTCAAAATGCACCAGCCCCCAATTCATCTCAACCCCTCGCCCAACCTTCCACTCCCCCAAAACCATCGACCACTCCTCGTCGAATCTCACCTTACCTCATACTTTCTCTTATCACCATCATTGCGAATGTTATCCTGCGCGTCGTCTTATCCTCCCTGTCCTACAGCATTATCTCCTCATACGCTTCTATCATTATTAGTATTTTTACACAAATTTTCCTTATTCTCTTACTTAATGACAATGTCCGTTCCAAATACGATCACACCCAATCTTCTCAACCTCCCCAATCCTCAAAGTCCACCGCTCCAAATATCATTCTTATTATCCTCGTCATCCTTGCTTCAGTATTCTCCACCCTCAGCTTTACGCCGCTTATTACACTTGCTATTAGTTACTTCATCCTCCGTGCTAGTTACAAAAAATCCGACCGCAACCGCTACCTTCTCAACACCAGCACTATCATCAGCCTCATCTGTGGCATTATAGTCCTAGCCGCATTCGTCATCCCCACACTTATCTCCAAACAAATGGACTCCACTTCCAGTCAAGCCTTCGGTCTAGTCTTGTATCTCGTTTATGCTCCTATCTATAGTATCTTCCGCGTCGAAGCCATCATTCCCGTCATTTTCAGTTTCATACTTCTTTTCAAAAATCACAAATCCTACCCTTCCATCTTCATTCGTAATCTTATCCTTACCATTATTTCCCTACTATTAGTCCTCTCACCAGTGTTTTACAGTATCACCCGGCGCGCTATTATTAAAAGTGACCCCAGTAATATCACTGGACACTCTATGAGCACCAATAACTGTACCGGAGTAGCCCCAGAAAGTTTCACTTATACCGATGACAGTCTCGGCTATTATGCTCAAAATCTCGCCTGTGCCTACTTATTCCATCAATACGCCAAACACACTGCCCCTACCACTCAAGCCGATATTTTCAAATACTTACCCATCGATTTCGTCAATGCCCTCCCCGACCATCGCATCCCTACCGTCACTATCGACGCAGACCAGCCCAAAGACAAATACACCTTCAACATTCTCACCCATCGCCTCTGTAGTAGTGAAAACCGTGAGCCCGTCGATTACGCCATTTCCGTATGGTATCGTGACCCCAGCCACAATATGGGTATGTCTTGCACTGAAATCATCAACTACGACAATCTCAATATCTACGACCTACAATCGCCCGACACTTGGTATTCAGTAATTTTTAGGAATTACCCCCGAGAAAATTCCCGCCGCTACCATCATTAGCCACTCAATTAACGCTAAAACTAAATCCTCATTCCCAATTCAACAAAAGCAGCGTTCCATAACCCACAAAAATAATCCCCATAGGACCTATCTTAATCTAGCGGAAGCGAGAGGATAAAAATCCGCGCCACCGTGCTTCGCGCTGAGCGGATAACGAACCCACCTCGCACATAACAGGATTCGTTATCAAGCGTAGCAAGATCGGAAGACCCCATAATTCTCAAAAAACTCCAGAAATCATAAAACTGGATTCGCCCGCCGTAGGAACGGAGCGAAAAGAAAGTTTACTTTCTTTTCCGGAGAGACGCCCGGCGGAGGAGAATCCTCGTTCTCCGAAGGAGAACTAATTAAAAATAATCCCTTTCGAGATTTATTTTTAATTATCGCTTTCTTTGGTGGAAATGGCAGGATTCGTTATACGCCCGGTGCGCAACACGACGGAGCGCAT
Organism: uncultured Candidatus Saccharibacteria bacterium; assembly: GCA_964585155.1. Lineage (GTDB taxonomy): Bacteria > Patescibacteriota > Saccharimonadia > Saccharimonadales > Saccharimonadaceae > Nanosyncoccus. The sequence continues at coordinate 41,441 of CAZPCQ010000010.1, forward strand.
CTACTCAAATTTCAACCCCTTCAGAATTCGCAAATTGTAGGAGGCGAAAAAAGAGAATAAAACTTTTATACAACAAATCTAAAAGCAGCAATTATATCTTATTCTTCTTTTTGAGCCGACGCCCAATTTTCTGATTTTTCGCCAGAAAAATCAGCTCCTCCAGAACGGTTGCCCACTCAAGCCATAAAAAGAAAGCCCAAAGGCTTTACTTTTATGGCGGAAGTGGCAGGATTCGAACCTGTGAGAGCCTTGCGACCCTACACGCTTTCCAAGCGTGCTCCTTAAACCACTCGGACACACTTCCACTATCACTATTATAACACATCTTTCCCAAAATAGTACAATTTTCCCCAAAATGTCCTATAATTATATTATCGTACCTTAAGGAGTTGATTTTATGCAGCCGACCAAATCTTTCTCTACCTCGCAACCTTCACGCCACGCCAAACTTCCTGTCACTTCCATCCCACAAAACCAACCTCATTTCCCATCCCCCGCCTGGAAATCCCGCGCCGTCCGTCACGCCGGAGTCCGTACCGAGCGCCAAATCTCCAAACGCCCCGCCAACACTTCTCCAACTTATTTCATCAATCCCAAATACCCCTTCACCGGCGCTCCCAAAAACCGCGGCCGCCGCCTCCCGCTCGACCAAATCCCCTAAACCTCACACCCCAAGCCCGCCTAAACCGACCAAAAACTCCCAACCGTATTCTAATGCCCGACTCTCGCAGCCGGGCATTTTCAAAACTTATCTCCCCATCCCCATTATCGCAAACTGATCATAATATCGCATCATTTTTTCTGGATCTGTTCCCCAGGAATTATTCCCCAAAAAATAATCACAAAACTCTTCTCGCGCCCGGCACACTTCTTTCAGCTTCCCCGACCCCCGCTCCGCATACTCTATCGTCAAATCAAAAAGTTCCAACGCCCGCTCAAACGACGCCTGGAATCGCTTCTCATTTTTTCCATACCATCTCAACGACCGCGACACCTCACTCCCAATATTCCCCATTTGCAAATAAAACGACATCGCCGCCCACTCTCCATTCACCAAAGTTTTATGCTGACACTTAGAAAAATCCATTTATATTACCTCACTCACAATCTTCATTACTTCATTATATCACATCCCAGCAAAAAGCACCCCACTCCCACAGGGTACTTTTCGTAAAACTTAACCGTCAAAATCACCAAACTCAACAAAAGTCAACCATCATCATTTTTCTAACCTATTTAATCGCCAACGTCTCAATCATCTTCTTGATTTCTTCAGACTCGTCTTTACTGGTACTTGCAAAAGTTGCGATATAATAATCATTCCCCGCCGCATAGAACAGCACCGTCGCATACGCACCCTGTCCATACATCCGCGCCTTGTACCATTCTTTACCATCAATCTTCGTTGCCGCGAGCGCCTCCGTCACCATAAACCCACTTGTCTTGTACGAGCTCATCGAACCATCTGCGAATTCCTTCGTCGACAACCCCGCGTCCGATTCCACCGTCGTCAACAACACATAATTATTATTTCCTTTACTAATACTCGCCGTACCGTCCGCGCCATCAATCTTCGAATCGTCCAACTTCCAGCCCTTGCTCGGATACTTCATACTAATCCCACCCGTCGCCAAAGTTTTATCCAGAGTAATATTCTTATCTTCTTCCTTGTCTTCTTCGTCCTTCTTGTCATCTACTTGCGAAGAATCACCGCCATTATCCGTCTTTTCATCATCATCTTTCTCCGTCGGCTCCCCCATCGTGAATGCCAAAATCACCATCACGACCACTAGCACCGCTGCCACCGCCCCAGCAATCATCAAAATCTTCTTGTCCAACTTCACTGTCTTCCCTGTCATAGTCGACGTTGTCTTCTCCGTCATTTCTTTCTTTTTGCTTTCCCCTTTAGTTACCGGCTTCTTCTCTTCCGCCATCATCCTCTCCTTAAATAAATCTTAAAAATTAAAATAATCTAAACTCCATTATATCACAAACTTCTCCACTTTTTCCAAATTCCTCAAAAACCACTCGCTGCGTTACTTCCTGCGGGGTGGGCGGGTTATTGCTGATATTTATTACGGAGGCATTGACGGTCACTACTGGTCTTCTACTACTGCCACAGACGCTTACGGTTTACACTTTAATAGTAATCACACTTACCCATCTTATAGTAATAGCCACTCTCGCGGTTCCTCCCTCCGCTGCCTCGCCCGGTAACTTCCTGCGGGGTGGGAGAGTTAGTAACGATGTCTTTAGTTTTGCTGGGATAAATGCATATTACTGGTCTTCTACCGCCACCTCGGCTGTGGGTGCTTACCCTTTGCGCTTCTATAGTATTAATGTCTACCCATCCTATCACGACGCTCACTATCTTGGTCTTTCTCTCCGCTGCGTCACCCGATGATAGATAACTCTCTACATTACTATATATTAATGTTAATTATATATCTCTCTTCCTCCTTTATACTTTTATTCTTCTTTTTATTCCTTTTTTCTTTACCTCATTGTCTATCTATGTATATTATATATTCCTGTAGATAAGTTCAAGCAAAAAGTACTTGCCAAAATCAAAAATGTGCTATAATGAAATTGTACTACCATACGATGCTATTTTATAGCCCGTATAAAATTTGTTTTATTTACTTTGTGTATTAAGAACAACGTCCTAGGTATCGCGTTGTCAGTGCACAAAGTAATGCGTGCGGGCTCGCTCGTGTGGTAGTACACTCGAACCTAGGGCGTTGTTTTTATATTTGGAGTCGGCCCTCCTTGATAAAAGTAACGCCTGGAGTTAGAGAAACCAACTAACCACAAGGAGGGCAAATGAGCCACAGAATAAAGAAAAGGCCAAT
>CAZPCQ010000011.1:0-42625 GCA_964585155.1 uncultured Candidatus Saccharibacteria bacterium
GGCACGCCGCCAGCATTCATCCTGAGCCAGGATCAAACTCTCCATTAAAGTGTGAACTTTCAGATAAAATCTTAGTCATCCACGACCAAGCTCTAACTTCAAAGGTTTCAGCAAGGCCTAGAGTAATCCAATTTACTCAAATAAAAGACTGACGATGATAAGTTCGTAAATTGCCAGATTTCTCCGACACACTTTACAAACCATAATTGCACAACTAAATTGTTAAACTTCCTCTTCCCCGTCGCGCAGAATCTGCCTCTTTCTGTCCTCCTCTGTGCGTTGGGATATTCTCATTTTATATCACACCAAAAGAAATGTCAACACTTTTTTTGGACTTTTTTCGACTTTTTTATAATTTTTTAAGGAAACCTCTTATGCTTTAAATAAAAATCCTACTACCGCCCCTGTTATTATACCAATCATCGCTCCGACCACCACTTGTGACATTGTGTGCCCCTCCACCAATGGCAGCGGTTTTTTGCCATCTTTTTCCAAAAATTCGTTCAAAACTTTACCCTGCTCCCCCACCGCATACCGCACATGAATCGCATCATACATTACGATCATCGTCATCATCAGTGCCAACGCAAACAACGCCGAATCGAATCCTACCCCCATCCCCAGGCATGTCGTCAACGCTGCCATCGCCGCTGAATGCCCCGACGGCATCCCACCCGATCGCGTAACATACCCGATCAATGTCATGAAGCTCATCTTTTCTAAGCGTTTACGCCCCCCAACTACCCCCGCTATCGTCTTCCAAGCCTGCGCAATAAACCACCCAATCCCTGCTGCTAGTATCGCATACCAACCATTCATATCTCTATTGTAGCATAAACACTTACAAAAGTCCATCAGTTTTTGTTTTGCTAGGCTCTGTTGCCTAATTATTTTTCCTAGAGAAAAGTATTGTAAAAATCACAACATAAGCCTAAAGAACCCTTCGCGAAAAATAGTCTAAGGGATTTACGTTATTTTAACCCTATTTCTGCCAATTCTTCCGCACTCTCCAGAGTACTCCACCGATCAACACCAAAATTCCCGCAATCAGCGGCCATAGTAACCATTTCCAGGCTCGATTCGTATTATATAATGTTGGCACCGCTACCGCTTCTGTTTCCCCCTGTAACTTCAGATTGGAGTCCATTTCCTCCACCATTTTACTTTGAGAATCAATTTCACTTTGAGCCTCGGTTTTACTTTGAGAATCTCTTTCACTTTGAGGATTTCCGTTACTTTGTGCCCCTCCACTTGTTGTGAAAGTCCCCGTTTCCTTTGTGACATCCGCTTTGCTTAATGAATTTACTACCCCATTTTCTACTTTTACCTGCGTATTATCTACTGTCACCTCTGTTTTATCTTCATTTCCTGCGCCTAGACCTCCTGATGTATTTTCTCCCACCGTACCTGTTCCACTCGGCCGATTCGCCGCCTCTTGTTTCTTCTTTTCTTCCTCTTCCTGACGCCGTTTTTCTTCCTCTTCTAGGCGTTTACGCTCCTCTTCTTCCTTTCGACGTTCCTCTTCCAAACGTTTTTCCTCCTCTAGTCGCTTCTCTTCTTCCAGCCTCTTCTCTTCCTCCAAACGTTTCTCCTCCTCCAATCTCTTTTCTTCCTCAATCCGTTTCTCCTCCGCAATCTCCTCGCTCCGCCGATTTAATAACTCCTCCAGTCGCGTCACCGTCGATTTTATCTCTATTTCCTCGCTCGCATCTACCGCTGTCGCCTGCGTATTTTGCAACTGCTCGCGAAATTCTGCCTCGTCCTCTGCATTACCATCCCAATTATTGATCTCCGCTTCCAGCGTCACCAAACGTTCGTTCAAAATCTGTCCCCACTCCGTTCCCCAGTCCATATACACGCTCCCCGCTCCCATACTACCCGACTTTGTGAAAACATAATGTTTCCCATCCGCCGCCACCGACACCTTACAAACTTCCGCTATATGCGGCGTCGTCGTACTATTAAATGCGCATTGCCGAAAATCTAGTTTTCCATACCGCCAAAAGTATCCCATTTCCTCCCCGTCACCTTGCGTACGATCCCAAAACTGCGCCGCATAATACAACACTCCTGATGGTGTCGCCAAATCTACCCCATCCGACACTCCAAACCTCGTCGTACCATCAAATCCCCACCCTAGCGGCTGCTCCACTAGCGTATACGACCACTCCGCCCAGTCCGGCTTCACCTCTGTCTGACCCAACTCGGTAATCCTGCTTTCCGCTTCTGCCATTGATATCTTATTATAATCATAAGCCGCCAGATACAATTTTTGGATTCCGTACATATTTTTTACGTAATTCGGCCCATCATAAGCATACCGAATCCGATTATTCTTTGGTGCCAACTCATTAATCGTAAACCACGTCTGCATTAACGCTGCATTCGGCTCCAAATTCACCGTCACCGGCCAACCTGTGTCCTCTGGCGCTCCCGCATATACTGGCAACACCAGACTATTCGCGCTAATTAATGCCGCTAAAATGATTGGAAATTTTTTCATAATACTCCCTTTTGATTAATTATTCCGCGAGTATAACAAAATCTTCCCTCAAATAACAAGCATAAGCGACCAAAAATCTCTAAAAATCCTTTTTTACAGAGGTCAAAAAGTGACAATTTCCCCCAAAACTGCCACTTTTGAACACATATTTTATCAAATTTTAAGCAAATTGAACAATTTTATTACTCAATTTCTTAGATTTTTAACTCTCTTCTTCCCCCTCATCCGGCAACACTACCCCAATCGAGGCCACCGTATCACCATCATTCAGACGCATAATCCTCACTCCCTGCGTCGCGCGGCTCTGTGTCGGAATCTCTTTCACCGCAATACGAATCGCCTGCCCCTTCGTCGACATCATAATCACTTCCGTCGCCTCTGGGTCAATCGTATGTACCGCCACCACCGGGCCAGTCTTCACCGATACCGCCGCGGCTTTCACCCCTACACCGCCTCGACTATGCGCTGGAATGTTGCTGGCGGCCGTCGCTTTGCCATAACCATTCGCCGTCACCACCAAGAGTTTCTGGTTCTTATCTTTGATGACGTCCATCCCCACGATCTCATCCTTCGGACGCAAGCGAATCCCTCTTACGCCTCGCGCACCTCGACCCATACTACGAACGTCTTTCTCACTAAACCTCGCCGCCTGCCCCGCCGAAGTCGAAATCACAATATCGTGATCACCGGTCGTCTCCTGAATCCACTTCAGTTCATCTCCCGCGTCTAGTTTGATCGTCAAGAGTCCATTTGCCCGGATATTCAAGTATTCCTTCACTGGCGTCTTCTTGATCGTCCCCTTCTTCGTCGCCATAAAGAGATATCCGTCCATATTGCTGCCCTGCTTGATAATCGCTGTCACTTTCTCATCCGGATGCATATTCAAAATATTCACCGCCGACGTGCCCTTTGCCGTCATTGAAGCCTGCGGTACTTCATAAGCCTTTAGCCGGAAAATTCGTCCCTGATTCGTAAAGAATAACAGATAATCGTGCGAATTTGCCGTCACCAACTGCGAAATCACGTCTTCTTCTTTCGTCGTCATCCCCTTGCGACCTTTGCCACCGCGATTCTGTCGTTTGAAATCACCCTGCAATACCCGCTTGATGTAATTCTGCGTCGTCAGCAAAATCACGCTTTCTTCATCTGGCACCAGTTCTTCCTCGGAGAATTTCCCCACCTCGTGATTCATAATCTTACTCTTGCGGTCATCACCATACTTGTCGCGCATCGCGATCAATTCTTCTTTCACCACCCGCAGCACTTCGCTTTCACTAGCCAAAATCTTCTCATACTCAGCAATCTGCGCCAGCAGTTCTTTCAACTCTTCTTCGATCTTCTCGCGTTCGAGTCCTTGAAGTCTTCTCAGTTGCATCTGCAGAATCGCCGCCGCCTGAATCTCGGAAAGTCCAAACCGCTCCATCAAGCGTTGATCCGCATTGTCATAACTCTCGCGAATCGTCTTAATCACCTCATCAATATTGTCTAAGGCGATCTTCAACCCTTCGAGGATATGCGCCCGCTCTTTCGCCTTCCTGAGGTCATATTCCGTCCTTCGCCGAATCACTTTCTGCCGATGCTTAATAAACTCTGCCAAAATCTCTTTCAAACCCAAGATCCGCGGCTGTACTCCATCGACCAGCGCTAACATATTATAGTGAAACGTCGTCTGTAAGCCCGTCATCTTATATAACTGGTTCAAAATCTTCTTCGGGAAAGCATCCTTCTTCAATTCAACCACCACCCGAATCTTTCCCCGCGCTGATTCATCCCTAGCGTCCGCAATGTGGTCCAACTTCTTCGCTAAGACCAACTCTCGCACCTTATCGATAAAGCCTTCCTTGCTCATCCCATAAGGCACCTCAGTAATCACGATATTGTAACGGCCATTTTTCTTCTCTTCAATGTTCGTTACCGCCCGGATCGTTACTGAGCCCTTCCCCGTCGCGTAGGCCTGTTTCATCGGCGTACCACCGTAAACTTCCGCTCCGGTCGGGAAATCTGGCCCCTTCACATATTTCATCAGTTCTTCTAGGCTAATATCTGGATTATCAATCTGCGCCACCGTCGCATCTACCACTTCACGCAAATTATGCGGCGGAATATTCGTCGCCATACCCACCGCGATGCCCATCTGGCCGTTCAAGAGAATATTTGGCACTGCCGCTGGCAAGACTACCGGTTCCTGCTCACTTCCGTCGAAGTTATCCCGAAAATCCACTGTTTCCTTATCAATATCCGTCAAAAGTTCCGCCCCCACCTTGTCCATCCTCGCCTCTGTATAACGCGAAGCCGCCGGATCATCACCGTCCATCGAGCCGAAGTTACCCTGCCCCTCCACCAGAGTATAGCGCATCTTCCACGGCTGTGCCAAATTCACCATCGCATCATAGATCGACGAATCGCCGTGCGGGTGATATTTACCCATCACTTCACCGACAATACGCGCCGACTTTACTGTCGCGTGCGGCGCCTTCCAGCCGTTTTTATTCATCGCGTAGAGAATCCGCCGGTTCACCGGTTTCAAACCATCCCGCACATCTGGTAGCGCCCGGTCGATAATCACTGACATCGAGTAGCGCAAGAAGTAATTCTCCATCGTACTCTCGACCGCCTTTTTCTCAATCCCCCCAGCCACTTCACCCTCTAGCACATCTTCCGCACCATCACCAATGCCCTCTGTGACCAACGTATTCTCGCTAGAAGCACTACCTTTTTCCAGACCTTGGTCATTACCCACTTCCGGGTTAGAAGCCCCTTCTAGGCCGTTTTCACGCCCCTCAGAGCCATTTTTCACGGTATCATCGCCTCCGTCCGCTCTATTTCCCTTCATATCATCTTCCTTCATCCTCTACTCCTTTCTAGAAATCCAACTCATCCAGATCCACACTCGCCGCCCCCGCCTGAATGAAGTTCTTTCGCAGGAGCACCTGGTCTCCCATTAGTTTCGTAAACACCGCATCCGCTTTTTCACCGTCGTCAATATGCACCTGCACCAAAATCCGATTCTCCGGGTCCATCGTCGTCTCCCAGAGCTGCTTTGCATCCATCTCACCTAAACCTTTGAACCGATTCTGTGCCGTGTACCCCGCCTGCTTAAACCTCTCTTGCGTCGGGTCGATCTTAATCCCCGCCACACGCCGTTCCTCAATCTTCTCTGTCAACTTCTTTTCTAGTGCCACCTCATCATATACGTAATCAATCTTCCGGTTGCTCCCCGCTCCCTTCGTTAGGCCAAATAGCGGCGGCTTCGCCAAATACACGTGCCCTGCCTTAATCACCTCTGGCATATAGCGGAAGAAAAACGTCATCAGCAGCGTCGCGATATGCAAGCCATCCACATCGGCATCCGTCATAAAGATAATCTTATCGTACCTTAGTCCATCCAGATTAAACTGATCGCCAATCCCCACCCCTAGACCTTTAATCAAACTTACTAATTCCTGATTCGCCAGCATCTTATCTAATCTGGCCCTTTCCGTATTCAGTACCTTACCACGGAGCGGCAAAATCGCCTGAATCTGCGGATTCCGTCCTTCCTTCGCGCTACCCGCCGCCGAGTTACCCTCGACGATAAAGAGTTCACAATCTTCCCGCTTCCGACTCGAACAATCCGCCAATTTCGACGGCAAATTCAGCCCATCAAACGCCCCCTTCCGGATCACGTTATCCCGCGCCGCCCGTGCCGCCTTCCGCGCTCGCGCCGCCAACGTCGCCTTCCCCACGATTTTCTTCGCAATATTCGGATTTTCTTCCAGATAATAACTAAAATACTCCGTCATTACCTTATCGACGTAGCCACGCACCTCTGGATTTCCCAGTTTGTTCTTCGTCTGACCTTCAAACTGCGGATCCGGCAACTTCACCAAAATCACCGCCGTCAGACCTTCCTTAATATCATCCCCAGTCAAATTCGGCTCTTTTTCCTTCAATAAGTTATTCTTCCGTGCGTAATCATTAATCACCCGGTTCAGCGCCGTCCGGAACCCCACCACGTGCATCCCCCCTTCTGGCGTCAAAACGTTGTTTGCGAATGGCTTAATCGTCTCCGAAAATGTGTCATTATACTGCAGCGCCACCTCGACCATCGTGTCTTCCATCTGTTTCTCAACGTAGAAAATATCATCCGACACCACTTCCTTCCCCTCGTTCAAGCGCCGCACATAACTCCGAATCCCCCCTTCAAAATAAAACGATTCTCTCTGACCCGACCGCTCGTCTTTGACCGATATTAGAATCCCTTTCGTCAAATACGCCTGATGCCGCGCATAAGTCGACACCCAATCATAATCAAACGTCGTCGTTTCCTTAAAAATCTCTGGATCTGGATAAAAAGTAATCGAGGTCCCCGAACCGTCCGACTCCCCAATCACTCGGAAGCCCTCTGGTGTCGTCTTACCTCGATCAAACTCCACGTGGTGCAATTTTCCGTTCTTCCGCACCTCGGCGATCATATGCGTCGACAATGCGTTCACCACCGACGAACCCACACCGTGCAAACCTGACGACACTTTATAACCACCGCCACCAAACTTACCGCCAGCGTTCAACACCGTGAGCACCGTCTCCAATGCCGACTTCCCTGTCTTTGGGTGAATATCTACCGGAATACCACGGCCATTATCGTCCACCCGCACGCCACCGTCCGCCAGCAGCGTAATTTCTACTTTATCCGCATACCCCGCAATCGCCTCATCAATCGAGTTATCCGCAATCTCTTTAATCAAATGATGTAACCCATCAAAACCCGTCGATCCGATGTACATACCCGGGCGAATCCGCACGTGCTCCAACCCCTCCAGCACCTGAATCTGCGAACTATCATACTTCTGCCCATCGCTTGTTTGTTTTTCTGCCATTCAAACTTACCTCTGCTTTACTTACCCCTATATCTTAGCACACAACTTCCCTAAAAGCAAGAGTTTTATCCCACTTTTTTAACTATTTTTGCCGTCTAAGGCCATTTTTAGGCGATTTCACGCACTTTTCCCGCCAACCGCGCTCCCACCCCACCTCACACTTTCCCCACCGTCTAACGCTTGAATAACGCCAGTTTTGGACTTATTTTAGATTTCAAATCCTTCCATACTACCAGACCCCTGGAGCAAATACCTCTTCCTTTTCACCCCCCTCTAGCGACTTGATTCTTGAACGTTTTATTCTGGGAAATTTAAAGACTACCGCATAAAGAAACTCACGTAGGCACAGCATCATCCAAAGATATTTAGCACAACTCGATAGACCTTTTCATGTGATCCTCTGAAGGCGACGAACTGCCCAGCCCAACCTGTTTTTCGGGGTCATCCGGAGTTACGACGGGCTGGCGCGACCCGACGAACCTTTTCATCCGAGGTTATTTCGTTCCTGGCTGGCCCGGGTCCGATTCACGCAAGCAGACTCTGAGTGAGAAGCGGCCAAATCGTGATGAGGAGAGGGCCACCAAACCTCGGATGGAAAGGTGAGTGCAAGGGGAGCGCCTTCATATATAACTTGATATTTTTCAAAACTACTGCTTCAGCGCTGCTCTTACGAATAGTCGTTGATCATACGTCTGAAGATTCCTCAGCCACGTCCCCGTACAAGTAATCAACGTCAGCGTCGGCTCCCCTCCTAGCGTACCATACAGCGCCGTCGACATATAATTATTCGCCTCATCCCCCAATTTCTTATAATTCATCTCTCTAATGACATAAGTATATTTCCGTCCATCCCCCATCTCAATAATCACTTCATCACCAACTTTCGCCCGCGGCAACGTCTTAAAAATTCCCGTCCCCAAATCCCCCCCGTGCGCATTCATCACCGACACCCCCTGTTTCCCCGGAAACGCTGAGCGATAATACCAGCCCACCACCCGCGTACTCGTGGGCGACCCCAGTTGATTATTCGCCGTCACCCCAAATTCCGTCACCGGAATATTATTCAAGCCAATCGACGGAATTGACAAATATCGCGGCTTATTCGGCGCCACTTGATAATTCGCCCAATCGATTTCCCCCGGCTCTGCCACCAAATCCTCGGTGTTTTCCTCCGGCTCCTCTGGCTCTTCCGGCTCCTCCACGATCTCCCCCGTCTCAGTTTCATCCGGAACCACCGGCTGTGTATTGCTTATTCCCAGCGCCACAATCCCAATGATCAAGTTCACCAACACCAAAACCCCCGCCACTATCCCCAAAATCGTCCGCCGGCTTAACTTCTTCCTCCCGGCCTTCACCCCTGTCACGCCAGCATTTCCCGTCCTATCCTTCATCAAAAACCGCACACCCCGTATCTTTCCACCATTTCGTGACTGACCGTTGGTCATTTTTCCGCCCTTTGTCCCATTTTGCAACTGACCGTTGGTCATTTTTCCAGATTTATTTGACTTTTTCTTCATATTTTTCATATTAGAATCTCGCATACTTTCCCCATTATACCACATTTTATTATTTTTCTACAAAAAAAGAGACCTCGGCAGAACCAAAATCTCCGAACTATCGCAGGAGACGAGCAAAGAGAATGAACCCATCTCAAAAAATACAAAACACTCCCACCCAAGAAGTTTATTCTCTTTCGAGTCGACGCCCGACAACAATTGCGTAGCAATTGCAAAACCCGAACCTGCATAGTCAACAATATCCTCACAAAAAAGAGACCTCAGCAGAACCAAGATCTCCGAAAAACCCGAACCTGCATAGTCAACGCTGCCTGACAGTTTTTCTATTACCACCATTGTACCGTATTTCCACTTTTCACGCAAGACGGAGATTTCATAGAAGATCTACCACAAGAGCATCTTGCTTAGTCTCTTTTTGAGTTTATCCAGATTATTAGAACTTTGAGGGCGGCGAACCACCTCTTTCGCAGGGCCTAAGACTTGGCCGAGCGGCCCGGAGCGGCCCAAGAAAGAGGTGTGAGCGCAAGCCCTCAAAAGTACAGCAGAGACTTACTACTCTTGCTTCTCTTCTCCCTCTTCTATCTCCGTCTCCCCGACTTTCTTCCCGTTTTCCTCGATAATAATCTTTTTATTCGTCTTCGGCTGATGTTTTCGCGTGAGTTTCCGAATCCCTAGCAGGATAAATGTTACCAGACTCAGCACGATATAAATCCCCGCTGCAATATGAATCGTCAACATCTCCGCCGTCCAGGGATTTTCCTTCTCTGTCGCCACCACATCCTTATCTGCACCATCTTCCGTCTTCTCCCCGTCAGCACTGTCCGGTTTCTCCTCATTATCCGCATCTTCACCCGGTTCCCCACTAGGCTTCTCGATTACCGAATTATCCGCCATATCTACTTCCAACGTAGTCACCCCTATTACTTTGCCCAGTGCATCGTTATCTATATTTCGATCATACATCGGCTTATCTGGGTCACCACAAGACACCAGCGTCCTCCCACCTACCGGTATCATTGCCTCAATCGTCAACTTCCCCGTACCTGCGAACTCCACATCATTAAAAGTTATACCTGTCCCTTTTCGCTCGGTAATTTTATTCTCACCTTTCAGCTCCACAATCACCTTATCAAAAAACTTATCCGGACACGACGCGCAACATTCATAATAAATCCCACTACCCTGATAATTATTCAAGGTAATCCGCATCACTCGCTCGCCCTCGATCTCCTCTGTCTGGACCGCAATCGCACCATCTACCCGCTCACCTTGATTGCACGGCGCATAAAAATTCTCTGCAAACACCCCATAACCGCACGCCGCACTCGCCGATTCACTCCCCAGATTCGTAAGCGGCGCCGTCATCACTGTGAGCCCCGCTATTCCGAGCCCCAGCGCGCATTTCGTTTGCTTTTTCATTTTCCTCCTTTTCCTTTTTATGTTAAAATTAATAAACTTTTCCATTTTCGCAGCCTCAGCCTCATTCATCATTTTTTGCATCCTGCCCTTCAGTCACATTTTCCATCTTTCCGTTTACGGCTATTTTTTGGCCTTCTCCGCGCTTTTTGCAAAAACCTTGGTCCTACCCCACTTTTCGTTCCAACCGCCTTCTTGGCCATTTTTATAGCCTTAAACGTCATTTTCACTTTTTCGCCATCTAGAGCCGCTCCAGTCCCGTGAAAATATATTCTCCATCGTCATTCTTCGTGAAAATCCACTTAAACCTGTCAAACTGATCCACATAGTCCCCCGGCTTCACATCCTGCACCAAATTACCGTTCTCATCCCACTTTCTCTCCGCAATCATCTCGCCTACGCCCAAACTATCAAACGGCAACGTCGGCCCCTGCCCTGGCACCTCCATATAATTCGGCTCCGTCCCCAGATGATAAATTCCGCCCGGCGATTCCATAAATGCCCGCTCATAGATATAAATCGTATCATCTCCCTGTTTCTCCGCCTTATATATCTCCCGCGTAATCACCGGAATCCCCGAACCGCCACATCCTGGCCCAATCGAATCATAAATTTCATCATTTTCCGCACTTATCGTCCAGCCGTGGCACTTATTATACGCCAAAATTCCCTCTTTCTCTCTCAAGTCCACTATTTTCCCAAAAATCTCTCTAATCTTCTGTTCCACCGCATCGATATTATAACATCCTTCCGCCTCCATTCCCACCGTCGTCGGCCCGTATTCTTCCCCATATGGATATTTTCCCTTACAATCCACGCTCGACAGATTGCTAATCGCCACTGCCGTCATCAACATATCGTCCACTTCGCCCCGCGCCACATCCTTATCCACATAAAAATGCTCTGTTTTCGACCACGCATCTGCAATAATATCAAAGTTATGCCACAGTCTCTGCACCACCTGATTATCTACGCTCAGCACCTCTACCTTCTCTGTTCCATCCGGTTTCTCCGGCTCCGGCTCTTCATCCTCAGTCGGTTTTTCTTCACTCGTCCCTGGCAATTTCTCCGCGCTCCCCTGATTCTCTCGACTACTCACCAACGCTACCACACCAGCTACCACCCCTATTATCACCAAAATCCCCACCAGCACCACCCACAGCGGCACCCCTTTCTTTTTCGCCAGCACATTCTTGTCCCAGCCGTTCATATTCCCTGAATATCGAGAATTCTCACCTCTAACAGCACTTTTCCCGTTCATATCCCCCGAATACTGCGCATTTTTTTCATTTTCCGTTCTAGGCCCCTCCAGAGCCTCACCACGCGCTTTTTCTCCCGCAAGGCTATCTATATCCATTTTTGCGTTAGAAGCCCCTTCTGGACCGTTTTCGTGCCTCTCAGCGCCATTTCCGCTTATGATTCCACCATTGATGTCATTATTTTTACCATCACCGCTTTCTGCGCCATTCCACCCCTGAGCACCTTCTCCCATTTTTCTACCATTATCTTTATCGTCCATTTTGCCTCCTTATTACTTAATCTTTTCCAACCCCGTAAAAACATATTCCCCGTCATCATTTTTCGTAAAAGTCCATTTGTACTCGTCCAGTTCATCCGCATATTCCAAAAAATTAACTCTCTTCAAACTCTCATCATATTTCCGTTCATCACTATCATTCACTAAAACCACATCCGATGGTATATTCATCAATGACCCTGGTTTACCGTCAAACTCCAAACTACCGCATTGCCACTGAGCGTCTGTATGACAATGCACATTTCTCAAGAATTCCACATATTCATCATCTGTAAACTCCGCTGCCCAATTCTCCGCCAAATCATAAACATAAATATTATCTCCTTCTACCTCAGCCTTATACAGCCACCGCTTTAATTGCGCCGGACCGCTACCGCCGCAAGCGAAACCAAGCTCGTACTCATCTCTTTCCGCATTATATCTACCACCACCGCACGGACCATACTCGCTCAAGCCAGTCAATTCTATATCCTGCCTCCCGAACAAACTCCCTAAGCCCTCACGCACCTTATCTCCATCATAACAGCGCACCATATCGGTATTCGAGTTATTAGTACAAACTTCCCCTTGCATATTCAAAAGTATTTGCCCAATCATTGCATTTTTCCGTTGCTCATCAGTCCCATTTATTAATTCATAAAATTGCGTAAAACCAAAACCATTTATGCCCCAAAAACTCTCAAAATTCCCATACAGCCTCTGCACTGTCTCATCATCCAGGCTCAATTCCTCCACCTTTGGCGTCTCCGGCTCTGCTGGTTTTTCTTCCGGCTCCTCTACCGCCACAGTTTCCCCACCACTATCCACCCTATCCGTCATCTCCGTAGCCAATTCTTTCGTCCACCAAAACACAAACGTTACCAAACCCGCCGCCACCAGCAACACTACCATTAGCACTATCATCATCCCCACGAAAGTCTTCTTCTGCGGATTTTTATCCCACCCATTCAAATTCCCCATCGGCTGAGATTTCTCACCCTCACGAGCACCATCTCCGCTCGTGCTAATCCCATTTTCGCTCCTAGAACCCTCCAGAGTCTCACCACGCGCTTTTTCGCTCACCAAGCCATCATTATCCATTTTCACGCCAGAAGCCCCTTCCTGAGCCTCTACGCGCCCCTCAGGGCCATTTCCGCTTATGCTTCCCCTCTCAATGCCAAAGTTTTTACCATCACCATTTTCAACGGCATCTCGCCCCTGTGTACCTCCTCCACCATTTTCACCACTACAATTTCCGCCCATCTCCACAATCTTAAACTCCCCCTTCCTCTCGCCACCATTTCCGCTCATTTTCATCTCCTCTATTTATTCCGCGTCATCAAGACCATCACCAATCCCACCAAGCACACCACTACGGCTATCACGATCGCGATCACCAGCACCCGTCGCCGTCGCGTTTCCGCCTTTTTCCACCCCTGTTCCAGCCGCGCTTTTTCCTCCGCCAGCAGCCTCCGCGCATCCTCTTCCGAAATCGCCACCTTCCGCGGCACCCCATTTTCTCTGTTCCGTTCCTCTTCCATCTCTATCACCTCATTTAGTTAATATTTCACTAAACTTTCTCGCCCCATCCCTGTTCCTCATCTCAATCACTAACTATTTCTCTTCCCCTCATCCCCTCACCTTGAAAATCGCTTCTTTCTCTTGACCCTGCTCCGCCTTCACCGCCTCCGCCGCCTGTGCCACTTGCGCCTGCTCTTTCCCTATTATATCATTCTTCACCCCCGCTCCAGTCTCCGGCTTTTGCGTCAAAATTCCCATCGTATCAGCACCATTTTCCGTTTTAGGCCCATGTAGAGCCCCACCATTAGCATTTTCGTCAATACCTTGATCCCTCCCCACTTCCGCGCTAGACCCGCCTTCCTGGGCTTCCTGTGGCCTCGTAGCAGGTTTTACAACATCATTATTTTTACCATCACTATCCCCCGCATTCTTACCACTACCATTTTCCTTGCCAGTAGCACTCCCAGCCCCCATCTCCGCCTTCTTCTGCTTCCAAGCGTCCAGGAAAGACTTCTCCGGCTTCGCCTCAGCCTTCGCCGCCTCTTTCTTCACCTCGTCACTCCCCGCGCTCGCCTCTGTTTCCGCTACTTTCCATCGCGCCTTGATCTCCGCCTCGACTTCCGCCCGCGTCTTCCCATATTTCGTCGCCGTATATTCCCTCATCGTCTCGAGTAGCTGCGGATTTGCCTCCCCCATTGGCGGCAACAGACTCAACGTAAACGGACTCGACGGTAGATTAAACATCATCACCTTCGCAATCGCGCAATAATTCCCCTGCTTCGTCAAATCTTCCGCGTTAAACACCGGTGAAAACGCTTTTTCCATCAATTCCGCATCCGTCACCCCTAGCCGTCCCGCCATCAGTGTCCCCACGTTCCCCAGGATCGCCTCGCGAATCTTATCTGTCAGCTGCGTCATAAACTGGTTCGCCAGGAACAAATTCAGCCGATATTTCCTCGCCTCCGAAAGGATACTCTCGAAACTCTCCGTCGCAAAATTCTGAAACTCATCCACAAACAGGCAGAAATCCTTCCGCTCATCCTCCGGAATATCCGCCCGACTCATTGCCGCCGCCTGGAATTTCATCACCAAGATCATACCCAAGAGCTGCGAGTTAATATCCCCCAGCCGTCCTTTTGACAAGTTCACGAGAAATATTTTCTTATTGTCCATAATTTCCCGAATATTGAAACCACTTTTGGTTTGTCCCAAGATATTCCGCATAATTGTATTCGACAGGAATGGCCCCCACTTCGACGTAAACCACGTAATCACCTCCCCCGCGTCATTCGACTTCTGACTCGCCGGGAATTCCTTCGTCCAATAATCATACACCGCCTTATCTGTCACATATTTCAACTTACTCTTCACAAACTGCGGATCGGTAAAACACTGCGGAATATCCACGAAAGTCGCCCCATTCGGGTCCGACATCAGGAGTAACGCCGCATTTCGGAACATATGCTGTCCTCTCGGCCCGAAAAACCCCTGATTATTTGGGTCAAACAGGCTCGTCAGCATATTAATCCCCTCTTGCACGATAAAATCCTTTTGGTCCTCCGACGTAAACTCAAACATATTCATCCCCATTGGATGCTCAATATCCGCTGGGTCAAAATACACAACATCATCAATCCGATTCTCCGGTACCTTACTCATCAAGAGTTCCACCGCATCCCCGTGCGGATCAATAAAGGCAAATCCTCGCCCCTCTAGCATATCCTGATACGCCACATTCGTCAGTAAAACCGACTTACCCATACCAGTCGACCCAATCACATAAGTATGCCGCCGCCGATCATTCTCTGATAATCGTATCTCTTTCGTCTCCCCACGGAACTCATTCACCCCCAGTAGCACCCCGTCCGTCACTAATTTCGCCGGCCCCTCTACTTGCTTCGTAGCCTGCCGCTCCACCTGAGAAGTTGGAATCGCATTTTGCGCCGGCAAATGGAATAACGATGCCAATTCCACGCTGTTCAAAATATTTGTTCGATTTTTCTTGGGAAAGAATCTGAACACAAAATTTGTACAGAGGTTCTTTCCGCTCTTATTCGTCTCGTATTTAAATCCATTATAACTCGGTGTATCAAACTGCGAAAACGCCGCCACCACCCCGCTAATCATCGCCTCTGACCGTTGCTTATTCCCCGAGCTCGCCACCACGCGTATCAGTGTCTCAAACCCCGCCTCTTTCGTCTTATTCTCAATCGCCGCAATTTCCGCCTGCTTCAAGTTCGAAATTGTATCATTTTTTTGTTCACCTTCCGGATGCTCATCCGGCGGATGCCAAAACGCCACCGCCAAATCGCGAAAAATGTATACAAACTCGTTCAAAATTTTTGTTCCCCCACTGTGCGTTTTCTTGCCCTTTTGTAAATCTTTTACTCGCTCTTCCGAAATTTTTGTCCACGAACCGTCCGTCGGTCGGAGCAATATCTGTACCGCCATCCCCTCGCCCGCCTTCGTCACCGACAGCGCATTCAGGAGCGCCATACTCGCATCCCGCTTACTATCCTCATAAGTACTAATCGGATACACAAACTCCTTTTTCAGCACCAACTCCCCGCCCGCCACCTGCGCCGCCGTCGTCTCCGCCGTAAAAATCCCCTCCGGATCCGTCTCTTCCAGTCGCGCCGAAGGATACGCCGAAATAATCGCCTGCTTCACCGTTTCCACGATGTCTACCGGCACTAACGTATAATATTTAATAAAACCATTACTCGCCACAATTTCAAAGCTCAAATGCTGCTGCCCAAACACCCACATATCAAAGCCCCTCTTCAACGTCGATGCAATAATCGAGTACATCACCTGTGCTTGACTTAGCGCTTCGTTCGTCACGTCGCGCTCGTCCCGTCCCCCACCCTGAATATCATCCGTCGATGGCGGCAAATGAATCAACAGCGGCACCAATTTCAGACTCCGCTCATACTCTTTCGCCCGCCGCTGGCTCTGCATATATATCACAATCACCGTCGTCACCAGCGCCACCGCAACCACCAATACTATCAACACAACCATCCAGTTCATTGGTTCGTCTCCCAACCCACTCGGTATTGCCGCCGCAGATCATTCACTTTTGCATCCAGCATCCCCGGCCGGTCACCCTCACGGTTCGTCAATTCTCCCAGCATTTTCGCTATCGTCTTATCAATTTTCCCCTGTATTTGCGGCATTATCAAAGCCTCCGGCACCGTCGGTTTCGTCGTCGCTAACCTCTGTTCCTCCCCTGCCACATTCTCCGCCGTCACCATCTGCTCGACTCGCTCCGCGTTCAACGCCCGCTCCGTCTCACTTCCCACATTTCCCACAGATTCCGCACTGACATTCCTCACTTCACTGCCCACGTTTCCCGAGAGCATCGCGCTACCAAACGCTCGCACCTGCTCCCGCCCCCAGCCAGCTGCATTCCGATCATTACCTAATCCCGCCCCATTCTGCTCCCCCATCAAAAACTGACCATTGGTCATCTTCTCATCATTCTGCCCCTGTTCGACCGCCAAATTCGCCCGATTTACCCCCTCCAGCCCATTTTCCGACTGTACTACCGTCTTTTGCCCATTTTCGGCCGTTTCCGCCACCAAATTCGTCGCCCGTTCAATCTCCTCTGTCAGCTCCCGCACATTCAGTTTTTGGTTACTCTCATTCCCATTCATACTACGATTATATCACAAAAACATAACCGTAAACCCATTTTGTACACAATTTTTACTCAATTTTACACAATTCCCCGCCACTGCACCACATTTTTAATAATTGACCAGGTTTAATTCCTCGGGGCTCTGCCCCGGGGATGTTGATTCATTATTATCAACTCAACAACTGTCGATTTCTACCATTTTTCATTATTTCAACACCTGTTGACTTGCCTTTTCCCCATCGCCGCGCTCTCTGCACATCCGCTAGTCCTACGTTTTTACCGAATACTACTCACGTCAGCCTCACTGCAATATTCACCCCCCCCTAATCATTCCGACTAATCAAGAAACACACCAAAAAGATCAGTATCACCACGATACTGACCGTCAAAATACTTAGCGACCCCAACGATTCGATCAACAGCAGCATAATCGGCCCAAACGCAATCACCGCCGCATACAGATAGCTCTTATGCCCCATCTGCTTCCCCATCAACTTCGTGAAGATTCGCACCAAAAGCAGCGCCACGCCTAGCACTACCATATAACACGCTGCGAAAAAGACCAATACCCCAAACGGACCAACGCCGGCTGGGGTTGTGAAATTCACCATCAGCAATATAATCACTGCTGCGAGTAGGCTCAATACTGGAATCACGCGTTTCGGCATATCTTCATTATAGCATAATCTTTATCCGTCAACCAGCCTTTTCTGACAATTTCTGCAATCTCTGCTTCGTCTCCTTCCCCACCAAATTCTACACCTCTACTACAAGAATAAAGAACATTTGCGAGCCTCTCGGATATCAATACTTCGCGGTATCTCATCCCGTCCGAAAACCGACCAAGCACATCGTGGCACTTCTACATCAGTTTTCTATGGAGAGAATGAGGTGAGTTATCTGGCATTTACAAACATTGTTACTTTGGGCCACAACTGCGCCTCATTCCCTTGTTTGACCGCTCCACGTAATCGTGGAACATATGGTCACCTAGCCGTCAACCGATTCTTTTTTAACTACAAGGTACTAATCGCAAAGTCAGCTAGGCTCAAATCCTTCGGAATCTCCCGCCGTCCAGGCCAAAGGTTATCGTCGAGTTTCGCTCTTCTGCTAGTTCCCTCTCTGTACGAAGTTCAATCATTCACGAGTTTTCCGTCTTTTTGCAAAGGCAAATCACTCACAAACTCTCTCACGTCATGCAGATCCGGTCACTCGCTCGAGAGCCAAACCCTCCGACACCTCTAGTCTTTTCGGTCTTACGGATTTCCTACGACCGCGCAGCATTTTCGTCCTAATTTGGGACTCATCGGCCAAAATCTTACTTTAGCCGCGCCCATCACTCTCCTTCCCTGTTCACGCAAAGAATTCAATTTCCGGGCTTCTAGAGTATTCATAGAACACTCCACACTCTCGCTGCACGCGCCGTCAGTCATTCCGCAGGCTTTAGGTAACTCCTAGAAAGTGTAATTTATGGCTAGAAATTACCTTTCAGCCTGCCGAACATCCTGTGGACTTTATTTTGGTATTTTAAGTTGCATTTTTGTTTGTCCGTTTTTGTTTTGTGTTGGACTGTCCTTATATTATCACACTAATGTTTAATTTTCAAGACTTTTTCGTGAAAATAATGTTGTATTTTTTACAACAAACCACATTTTTAATCTGTTATTTTGTCATTTTAGGCTGTTGTAAATTCTACAACACCGCTTTTCGGAAATAAGCATAGAATATTGTAAAAATTACCCGTTTTAACCTATTAATGTTGTTATCTTCACAACATTTATCCATTTTTCCTTCCCTTCCCTACTTTGAATAATCGTTTTAATCATAATCATTTTCAACATAGAAAAAGAACCGGTAACTGCGAGGAAAACCGGTTCTTTTTGTAGAGTGTGGAGTTTTTTATTTTGGATGTTTTTTCAAAAGAATTTTTATTTTTGGTTCCTGAGTAATTTTTGTACTCACGAACTATCTCTATAATACCGCGAAAAAGCGTTACCGTCAACATATTTTTGAACACAAATTTTATAATTTTTGGGCTAGTTTTCCACAAGCATTTTTATATCACATTTTCTCATTTTTCGCAAAAATCACGTTCCATTTTCATGCCGCAAAATTCCACCAAAATTCAAATTTTGCATTTTCATAATTTTCATTTTTCATATTTTTCCGCACCACACCACATCCACATAATTTCCGCCGCACCGTACCACGCCCACATTCTCACACATTTTCTATCACATAAATTCGCCCACCGCACCGCATTATCATATTACTCATTTGCCACACTACCAGTCCCCAACCGCCTCATTTTTTGCCATAATCCGCCATTTTTTCGCCTATTTGAGCCATTTTAGTCATACCAAGCCATCTTTACCCACTATACACACATCCTCCGCTTTCCAGCCCTTTCTATGAGCCTCAAATTCGCCTACCACGCCCCCCTCCACTTCCCCATCGCCCATACCATACGACTTTTGCTTTTCCACGCATCTTAGGCCAAATTTGCAGCCTTAAACATCAAATACCTCTAAGAACTTTAGCATATCCATTCCCTCCTCTCCTAATACAGAGTCAAAATTCTCTATCTCTCCGCCCAAATCAAACCTTTAACGAAATCCCTTGTCAAGAATCAACCCTTATTGAACCAGTCCGCAATAGGCTAGATGATAATATCGCCTCTCCTCCCCACCAAAAATCAGCCCTAAGACGACTCGGTAATAAGGCTAAAAACATCACTGCGCATCGAGATTCCCCTTCACTAGATTACCTATCTAGTACAAAAAACGGCCATCTCTAGCCGTTTCTCACTTTCAAACTGGTGGAGCTGCCGGATACTGCCTCCGGGTCCGAAAAATCTCCAAAATACCATTCTACACGCATAGTTCCTTGTTTCGTCGGCGTAATCTTACAGCTGCAAGGGACAAAACTGTAAGTACCCTGATCTAAGTTTTCGAGTAGTAGTCGATCACCCTCCTACCTTATCACCGTAATCTAATAATCTGCCGCCTACGGCGACTACGCGTCAGACCAGCCTATAATATCTATAAATTAGGCATAAACAGGTGCATAAAGCACATGCTTTGAAGTGGTTTTTTCACTTATTCAATACTTACGGTATTACTCGTCGTGCCTGGTATTTGTTAATGATCCGTCTAAACTTTGTCAGCCCCAACTACTCCCATTATATCACACTTATCCTAAAGCGCAATACCTTTTCTCCATTTTTGTAAAAATTACTCAAACATCGACCATTTCTATGCTTAAAATTTTTAATTATAACCATTTTCAACTAATAATTTTAGTGTTCAATCCCGCGTTGTAATTTTTACACATACAGAGGTAGAAAAGATTTTTTCGTGCTTATGCTTGCAACTTTTAAGCAAATTTTGTTATGGTGGAGGTATTATGATTGCAAAAGTATATTCAGCTATCCCCTACGGCTACGACGGCAGGCTCATCGACGTCGAGGGTGACATCAACAAGAGCCTCCCCGCCTTCAATATCGTGGGTATGGCTAATAAAACCGTATCCGAGGCCCGCGAGCGCGTCCGCGCCGCCATTACCAATTCCGGTCTCTCCTTCCCCGACAAAAAAGTTACTATCAACCTCGCCCCCGCCGAGCTCGCCAAAGACGGTTCCCATCTCGACCTCCCCATCGCCCTTGTCATCCTCGTCCTCTCCCGGCAACTTCTCCAGTCCGACCTCGAGGGCAAACTCTTCGTCGGCGAGCTTTCCCTCGACGGTCTCGCCAAGCCCGTCCGCGGCATCATCAACATCGTCGAGACCGCCAAATCCTCCGGCTTTACCGAAGTTTACGTCCCCAAAGCCAACTTCCAACAAGCCTCCCTTGTCACCGGTATCGAAGTTATTAGCGTCACCAGTCTTAGCGAGCTTCTCCTCCATCTCAAAGGTGTCACCAAAATTCTTCCCCAGCCTATCACCTCTGTCAATGTTAAAAATACCACAACAGATTCTCCCACCTTAGACGACGTTCGCGGCCAAGACTTCGCCAAACGCGCCCTCATCATCGCCATCGCCGGCCATCACAATATCCTCCTCTCTGGTCCTCCTGGCGCCGGCAAAACTCTCCTCGCTCGCGTCGCCGCCAACCTCCTTCCACCCCTCACCCCCAGCGAGCAGATCGCCGTCACCAAACTCCATTCCCTCTCCGGCGAGCCTGACGCCCTCATCCATTCCCGCCCTTTCCGCGCCCCACACCACACCGCCAGCGCCACTTCCATCATCGGCGGCGGCAACCACGCCACCCCAGGCGAAGTCTCTATGGCTCATCACGGCATCCTCTTCCTCGACGAAATCCCCGAATACCCTCGCTCCGTCCTCGAGACCCTTCGCCAACCCCTCGAAGACCGCGAAATCACCATCTCTCGCGCCAACATCCGCGTCAGCTACCCCGCCAATTTTATGCTCATCGCCACAATGAACCCCTGTCCCTGCGGTTATCTCGACGACCCCACCCACGAATGCACCTGCACCCTTCCCCAGATCGAAGCCTACCGCAAGCGCCTCTCTGGCCCCATCCTCGACCGCATCGATATGACCATCAACGTCGAAAAAGTCGACAGCTCCGACCTCCTTCCACCCGTTTCTATTGTCAAAAATACTCCAACAGATATAAACACATCACAAAAATCCACCCCATCTTCCTCAGAAAATACCAAAATTACAACAACAGGCACAAAAGCCCTCCCCACGCCGCCCTCCGAACACCAATCCGCCATTAACCTCATCACCCAAGCCATCACCCTCCAGAAACAACGCTACAACCGCGAGAACTTTTACAACAGTGACCTCTCCTCTCGCGATATATCTGTTTATGTCAAAATTACACCATCAGCGTATGATATCTTAAAGACCGCCACCGACACGCTCAGCCTCTCCGCCCGCGCTTATTTCAAACTCATCAAAGTCGCCCAGACTATCGCCGATTTAGCCGGATTAACAGAGGTCGGCCCTGAACAATTTTCCGAGGCACTTAGTTTCCGTCAACAACTCCCCTGAGTACAAAAATTTTCGCCTGAACAATTTTCTCTCCATACTGAACAATTTTATTATAATACTCCATTCATCTCTATTTTTGTATTTTTTACAACACGCCACAACACAGCCCCATCCCCCCATAAAACAACCCATCTCACAACACAACGTATCCCATAACACACTCTGCTACCCACCACAAGGGCAGCCAAAAATAAAAATAGCAAAACCATTATTCCTCTCACAAAAAACACCTTTTCCCCAAATTCCCCCTTGTCTAATCTCTAGTTCTTTGCTATAATAGCAACAGTTAGGTCACCACATCTTCTATATGGTTACTTAATTAGCCTCATCAAGAGGCGCAAGTCAAACTTTAACGAAAGGAAGCACACCATTAGTAAGACACAACGTACAAAAATCAACGGAGAAATTCGTTATCCTTCTGTTCGCGTTATAGGTACTAATGGGGAGCAACTCGGTATTATGTCGAGTCGCGATGCGCAGATGATCGCTAAAGAACAAGGCGTCGACTTGGTCGAAATCGCACCAAACGCCGACCCACCAGTTGTCAAAGTCATCGACTGGGGTAAATACCAATACCAGAAGATGAAAGAAGAAGCCAAGAATCGCAAAAAAGCCCGCGAGAAACAATCCGAGCTCAAGACTATGAAAATTGGCCTCAAGATCAGCGACAACGACCTTAACATCAAAGCCCGCAAAATCAAGGAATTCCTCGAGGACGGCGATCGCGTCAAGATTATGATTATCTTCCGCGGCCGCGAAATGGCGCACAAAGAGCTCGGTCAAGTTATGCTCGACAAAGTTCTTGCCCTCATCGGCGAACAGTGCGAATACGTCACCGAAGGCAAAACTCAATTTGCTGGCCGCAACCTATCAGTATCGATACGGAAGAAGTAATTTCCTACTTCCACGGTCCCTGATTGTACCTTATCAATATTAACCCGATGATTAGCAGTCACAGCATCAGAGCGCTAATGCTTATTTTAGCAGTCTACCCGCTCAAGTGCTAGTACTTCCCTATTCATCACAACTTAAAGGAAACCTATATGCCAAAGTTAAAAACGCATAAAGGCACCGCTAAGCGCATCAAGATTACCGGCTCCGGTAAAATCGCCCGCGAACGTGCCTATGGCAACCACATTCTTGCCAAAAAATCCAAAGCCCGCAAGCGCAACATGAAAACTGCTGCCTTTGTCAACGGCAAAATCAAGAAAAACGTTAAAACTGCATTAGGAGTTTAGAGATGAGAGTAAAACGTGGCGTGCCTGCGCGCGCAAAACACAAGAAGATTTTAAACTCAGCCAAGGGGATGCAACACTATCGCACCCGCAGTTTTCGGTTGGCTAAGCAAGGCGTTATCAAGTCCCTTCGTTATAGTTACCGTGACCGTCGCAACCGCAAACGTGACCTGCGCGCCCTCTGGATCACCCGTATCAACAACGCTTCTCGCGAGTTAGGTCTTTCCTACTCCCAACTTATGGCCGGCCTCAAGAAAAACGGCACCACAATCGATCGCAAGATTCTTTCCGAACTCGCCGTCAGCCAACCTGAAGCGTTCAAGGCAATCGTAAACACCGTGAAGGAGACCAAATAATGGCAGTTTGTGAAATCAGCGGCAAAGGCAAAATGTACGGTCACAACGTTTCATTTTCCCAACGCAAAACCCGCAAAGTCTTCAAGCCCAACGTTCAAAAGAAAACCTTGATCGTCGACGGCAAAAAAGTTCGCGTCAACGTCGCAACTTCCACCCTTCGCACGCTCAAGAAAAAGGGTTTGATCAAATAATCATCCCTATTGAACACAATTTTTAGAAAACTCCAGCCTAACCTGGAGTTTTCTAATATACAACCAGGCTCACACCACCACTCAATACCCCCCATCAACACCGCAACCTCATTTTCCCACTCAAGAACTCATCTCTCCCAAAAATGCCCCATCAACACCCTCTCCAAATCCCGTCAAAATAGCCCGTCACCAGACGGACTATTTTGCGAGTTATCAATAAGCCGGGTTTTGTAATCTTCCCTGTTAGAAAGACCGACGACCATCTATCTAGCCTAAGTATTGCTACTTAGTTCAAGCGGTGAGCGTGCATCCTCTGGCTAAGGTGTCTAGCACTCCTTGCAGCCGACAGGGTTTGCCCCCGACTTATGTCACCATAAGCCGCTGTGAGCTCTTACCTCACTCTTTTCACCTTTGACCGGGGCTCCTGAAATCCCTCGTCCTCTCATCCCAATCAAGAAAAAACTCAATCAGAAAATTTTGACCAGAAATTTCAAGAGCCTCGGTAGAATAGTTTCTGTGGTACTTTCCCTACACTCCCCCTCCGTGAAGAGAGGTTGCGCGGTCGCTGTTAGCGACTGTCGTGCCATGTACTGCCCGGACTTTCCTCTTGGACTTCCAAGCGGTCGTCTTTCAAGCTCCTTTACATTTTACCACATCTATCCATTTTTCGCAAGCATTATATCGTAAAAATCTCTCAAAAATTGCCCCATTTTCTTGACAAGTTCACCAGCCTATGCTAAAATGAAGTCATTGGATACCAAATCTCGCACCTTCCCAACCCAACAGATTAGCGATTTTCAGAAGAACTATCAATCCCCGCAATAACCCAACAGATTAGCGAATTTCAGAAGAACCAACCATCCCCACAGCACTCCAACAGTTCAATAAGCCCCAGTCATTCACACCAGCCTAATCGATACCAATGATATTGCCCATACTGTTCATCTCAAAATGAGGTGCACAGTTACGCAATATCATTGCGTAAATCTTGCAAGCGCAAATGCGCGGAAAGGAAGTGTCCCTATGAGCAACAAAGATTTCCTGATGTACCTGACCAACCAAAAGACCGAGGCCGAGAAGCAAGCCTTCCTGGCCGGCTGCCGCGCCATGCTCACCGCATTCCGCTGCACCCCGGTCGACCAGCACCCGAAAATCTACACTAATGCGACAGAATCCCACATCCTGGCCACTCTCCTCGATGCCGACCAGCGCATCACCGCTCAGCGCAACGCCGAAGTTTCCGCCCTGCTGAGCACCTGCAGCTACGACAAGATCCAGGCCCGCGCCTTCATCTTTAACGTCGCTTGCATCGACGACCGCGGCCGCGAAGTCAACCAGTGGGGCACCCCCATCGAAAATCTCTACTACGAGCCCGTTCTCCACCACAGTCACTGCCCCTATCCCCATCACCAGATTATGCACCGCATCACCGGCAAGATCATCAGCCAGGCCGACTACGACCGTCTCCCCAGCAAGTTCCAAGCCGAATACGAGTTCATTCGCACTTTCAGCCTGATGCTGCACGGTCACCCCGTCTTCACGATCAACTCCGCCCACCGCGACATCATCGCTCAGCTCATCCGCAACGACATCTTCATCAACGACTGCAACCACCGCTACGCCCTGAGCATCGCCGACGGCGGCATCCTCGAAGATTACCGCCCCATCATCATTGAGGCCTTCAAGAACCTCTACAAAGAAACTAATTGTTCATCCGATCTTACCCCTATGCTCATCAATCACCTCCAGACCGGCAGTATCAAGACCTACGGCCACCTCATTATCGCAATGATCCAGTCCATCATCGCCTCCGCTGCACCCAGCACCTTCTTCCGTGGGCTGAACAGCCTCAATTTGCTCACCTGGCTTGAGCTCATCACAGCCTGCAATGAAAACACCGACATCCCCCACATCACCGACGAGGATTTCGAGACCTACCGCAACGTTAACGGCTTCCCGCTGTACAGTGCCGTCTGCGTCGATTCTCAGTGGACCACGCTCGCGCCCGGCCAGGACGGCGAATCTGTCGCTGCCCGCAAAGATTATTTCCGGCACATCCTGATTCCCCGCTTCGCCCACAAGCTGATCAATTTCTTCAATGCGAACATCGCCGTCGAGGATTTCGACGCCCTCCGTCCCGACACCTTCCACGCCGTAGTCAACCTCACCAAGTATCTCCTCGAGTACTATAAGAGCGACGACAATACCAACCCCCTCAAGACTCTCATCGAGAACTACTCCTGCTAATGCCAAAAACTCGTCAATCGTCAATAAACTCACTGACGTCAGCACTTATTAATCGCTAATCTACCCCGCCCCCGGGCCCAGCTCGGGGGCATTTTTATATATTTCCCACAAAAAAATGACTCGAACCCTTCGCGAAGAGTAGTCTAGCACGAGAAATAAGCGAGCAGCGGACTGTCCAGCACGAGGAACGTGAGAGAAAAGATTATTATAATAATCTTCTCCGAACTGACGAGTAGCTGGTAGCGATTTATTTATAAATCGCGTCGGTGTACTTAATGGTACGGTGAAGGAGCAGCGCAGCCTCTGCCGAAGTAATAGACTGCTATCCACGGAGGCTATACTAGAACAGACTTACTCAAAATGCAAATCCACAGCCTTATTCGCCTCCCCATCCGCCTTCGCATTCTGCTCTCTCGCCACATGCACAAACGCACACGCCTCAAAATTCTTCAACAGCTCCTTGATACTCATATAAATCGGCAGCACATCCCGATTCTTCACCTTATAAATCCCATTCATCTGATTAATCATCATCAGATTATCCCCCACAAACCGCACCGTCTTCAGCCCCAGCTCGATCGCCTTTTCACAGCCAAGTTTCAGCGCATAATACTCCGCCACCCGCGACGTCGCAAACCCAATAAACTCCCCGCTCGACGCTAGCACTGCTCCATTCGCCCCCACGATATGATATCCCACCCCCGATGGCCCCGGATTTCCCCGGCTACAGCCATCCACATACACCGTCGCACTATTCGCCACCGTCTTATAATTCTCCGCCTTCCCGTCGTGCCCCTCGATTTCCAGCGCCGTCAAACTCGCCTCATCCAGATGATACCCAGCCAATTCCTCTGTCTTAATATATTTATACGCCGAATACCGCTCCTGTGGCACGATTTTCGTCCCCTCCGCAAACTTCACTATATATATTATATACAGATTACTCAATTGACTCGACCCCTGTGGCGCCAGAAAAGTCACCACGTCTTTCAGCCGAATCTCTTCCGCCACTTCCACCCCCAGATACTCTTCCAGCATCCGATCCATCGCCTCTTCCGGCTGTTCCCCAAACTTAATCTTCCCCGTCGGAATCTCCCACACCGGCGCACCGTCCACCCGACCTTGCGCCTTTTTCATAATCAAGATTTCCTGTCCGTTTTGGACAATGCCCGCCACTCGAATCCGTTGCTTCACTTTTGTTTTGTACCCTAAATAAACCTTAAATTAATATTTTATTATTAACCCACTTGAACAAATAAATTAATAATAGAACACTAACTTTAACCTCCTCTATTTATGACACTTTCCGGCAAATTAGCTCAAAATAGACCAAATCCCCACAAATCTTACCAAAACGTTCCATAAAAGCCCTAATGGCGAGATATTCCCTGTAGTAATTACAAGGTGGGTAAAATCTTATGCGATACTTCCACGGAAGTAAGCCACGAAATCCCTTAACATGATTATTCAGGAAAATCATGCCACCACTAGGGCTACTTCCATTATACCACACATCCTCCCAATATGCTATAATTATTCTATGAATAATTCCCCAAATAATCCAAATCAAAAAGTAATCACGATCACCGATGACATTACTACTCAACATACAATGTCTCAACAGAACCACTCAGATCCAACTACTCAAACCAGCACTCCCACCTCAAAAACCTCCACAACCCTCAAGTTACTTCTAAATATAACGCTACTGACCATTGGGGTGTTCTTCATAGTTCTCGGTATAACGGAATTCATTAATACTATATACCACCCCACACCCGGCACAACCGGCTTCATCTTACTACCAATGGCTACTTTTTACGTAATATTAACTCTATCTGGCATCATAATTCTCATCAAGAGTCTTACACTTCTTTTTCGCAAAAAAGATATATCACCACACGCATAATTTTCCTCAAAAATAGCCAAAAACCGCCCAAAATCCCCCATTTTCCACAAAAAATATTCATCTGGTGATATATTACCAAAAACTTTCCCAAACAAAATCCCCTAAATTCCGTACAGAATAATACTCAAAACTATTACAGACCCTTCGCGAAGAAAACCGTCATACAAACTTTTTAGAACCCTGCGTGTAGAATAGTCTAGTGCAAGGATAGAGGAGAAACGGAGCGATCATCTCCTATTTGCTTAGAACCCTTCGCGAAGAATGGCCTAATACAAGGAAAGACCAAAGCACGCAAAGAATGACCCAGTGTGCAAAAACTGTCTCGAACCCTTTGTTTAGAGTAGTCTAGTACAAGGCGAAGGTGAGCAACGGACTGAGCCGTACTTAAGGTACGGTGAAGGAGTAGCGCAACCTTCAACGAAGTAATAGGCTGCTATAAACAAAGGCTCCTCTTATCAAAATACACCCACCAACCAGCCAAAGGCTGTTAGTATGCCGCTCGTCACCCCATTCAATATCACCCCCACCACATTCGGCAAAAACACCACCAGCAGCATCACCACTACCAGCCCCCACTTTTCCATTCCCTTCATCACCTCTCGCACCCCATCCGGCGCGATCGCATAGAGTATCCGCGACCCATCCAGCGGCGGAATCGGAATCAAGTTAAATACTCCAAACCCAATATTCACCATCACCCACTGCGCCGCAATCATCCCCCACACCCCACTCGTATAATACAGCGCCCCGTTCATCACCTGTATCCCGCCCGTCCAATATCCGATCAAAAATCCGATTAGCGCTAATAGCAAATTCGTCAGCGGCCCCGCCAGCGCCACTAGTGCCATTCCCCACACCCCGTGCTTCAAATTCCGCGAATCCACCGGCACCGGTTTCGCCCCGCCAAAAATCGGCCCACCACTGATAAACATTAATACCGGTATCAAAAACGACAATACCGGATCCAAATGCTTAAACGGATTCAGCGTCAGCCGCCCATCCTCTTTCGCCGTATTATCCCCCAGCCAATACGCCACCAATCCGTGCGCCAGCTCGTGCAGCACCATCGAAAACAGCACCACTACCAGTATTATCACCAAAGTCAAAATGCTATTTCCATTCATAATACCCTACCACCCCCCATATTACATCATATTATCACTATTACGTCAATGCCACCACTTCCAAGGTCGTCGGCAACGCTTCAAAATTCTTCAACTTATACTTCTTCTCCGCCCTCGGCGTCAACTTCAATTCCGTCACCATTCCATCCACGTTCCCCATCGCGATCACTACTTTCGGTTCCACCTCACGCACCGCGCGCACCGAGCTCGTACATAGCACATCGCTCACCCCCAGCTCATCCAGCCCAATCGCATCCTCATTCCCCCCAATGATTCCGACTTCCACATTGCCGATCTTCGCCTCGTACACCGTACCACTCTTCGTATCAAACCCTCGTATCGCCACATCACCGATCTCAAATTCCCCCGGCCCAATAATCTTCCCCACGTTCAAATTCGCGTCAATGCTCTCTTCCGCCACGTTAAACTTAATACTCGTCTTCTTCGTCGTCAAAATAATCTCATCCGGGTTTTTACACTCAATTTCAAACATTTTACCTCCTTATTCCTCTGTTGGATTTACCTTAATTATTTCTTCCGGGTCATACATTTCCGAAATTTCCGCATCTTCCAAAATCCCCATTACGAACCGATCTTTCACGCTCTTCCGATACAAATAATCATCCCGCCCCAAAATCACATAATTCAGCGGTTTTCCCTGTTTTTTCTCCACCACTTCCGCCCAACGCGTCAGTTTTTTCGTCTTATCGTCCCCAATTATCAGCAGATCAATCCCCTCCTGCCCCGGCGCCCGATTAAACAATGCCATCGCTCTCAAGTATCGTGACACCGGCTTAATATATTCTTCCCAACTATTCGACGGCTTCCGCTTAATTTCCGGCACTTTCGCCGCCGCCACTGTCTTCTGTGGCGCAAACATCTCCTGAAAAGCGTGCGCATACGGATGTTTCATATTCGCCGTATAGTATATCTTATTGTCAAAAGTCTCACTCCGGATCACCCCAATACTTTCCATATTCATCAATTCCCGCCGTACCGAATTAATCTGTTCCTCTATTACCCGTGTGATTTCCCTCACGTAAAAAGACTTTGTTGTATTCGCAAAGAATAATTCCAAAAGTTTCGCTCGCGTCTTCGATCCGAACAATTTTTCTGCTGGTGTATTATATTCTTTACTCATCCTGTATACATTTTATCACGAAATCCCTAATTTCCGCAAGAGGCAACCATACAATTTTTTTGTTCCGCTTAAACCACGTCATCTGCCGCTTCGCCAAGTGCCAATCATCGAACACATTTAGTTCTTTCGCCTCTTCCAGCGTGTATTTCCCTTGCAAATATCCCCAAGCAAACTGATAAATATTACTCTTCATCGCCTGACTTTCCCACCCATATTTCTGAACAAGTTCTGTGGTTTCATCATACAGTTCTTGTACAAATAATTTATTCACTCTTTGTCGGATTCTCTCTCGTAATTCCTCCGGATCCGTCTTCACACCAATGAGTAAAAAATTTGTACAAACTTCTTTTCTATCACTTTGTGTATGTTTAGTCTCCTGAGTAAAATTATAATCATACACCAACGCATCCACATACAGCCCCGTTCCGCCCACCACGATCGGAATCTTCCCCCGCGCCTTGATATCCGCAATCTTCTCCTCCGCATACTTCTTAAAATCCGCCACCGTAAACCTCTCCCCCGGCTCCACCAGATCGATCCCCCAGTGTGGTATCCCCTGTTGCTCCTCCCGGCTTGGCTTCGCCGTCCCAATATCCATCCCCTTATAGATCGCCCGCGAATCCGCCGAAATAATCTCCGCCCCACAAATACTTTTACTCAAATTACGAACCCCGGAATTATCTCCTAGATAGTTCGAGGAAGAAGGAGAAGCGGAACAAGCCGTATTTGACATACGGTGAGCGAGCATCGCATCTTCTGACGATGAAATATCAGGAGAGAATCCGGGCCTACATCCAGTCAACTCCGTTTCTATTGCCTTAGCAATAGAAATCGCAACCCCCGTCTTCCCCGACGCCGTCGGCCCCACAATCACAATCGTTTTATCAAACTTTCCCATCTTTCCCAATTATACCACATTCTCTCACTTTTCACCACTCAAAAAAAGACGACTCACAATCTTCATTATGAACCATCTTCTGGGCAGGCCCCGGTCAATTATGTTCCGGTTCATACCCTTGTGTGTAGGCTACACCCGCCAGATTTCTCCAACGCCATCCTACACCACCATAATATCAAAATTAATTATTAACGTCAATGCTCTTATTGACAAAACTCGGTACCTAATTACCCGCACCCAGGGTGAGGTGCAGACAGAATATTTTTCTCAAAATACTACTTTTTCTCGCAAAAAGTACTAGACATAACCGTGATAATAAGGTACAATTAATTCAGAGAGTTAGGACTAGTCTTTATCGCTTTTATCAATGTGGATATGAATATCCACGTTGATAATCACGGTAGGGCTAGTCTTTTTGTTCTTGTCAGATCGAATACGGTCAATCAACCCGTCAATAAACTCGAAGATTCGAAGAATAGATTCTAAGCCCATAGATCGTACTTTCCCTCCACACTCGATTGACCCACACTCTACCTTAGTAATGTCCAGCTACCTGCACCCGCTTTCAGTATATAGCAAATTTCTTTAAAATAACAAGCACAAGCGTGCAAAAATGCCGAAAAGCACCTTTTTCCACTTTTTAGAGTACAAAATACCTATTTAAAGCAAGCATAGAGATCTTATTTTGATAGTTTTTAGAAATATATGAATAAATTTGGCAAGCATAGGCGCGTAAATTTTACAACATTTTCTATTGAGGCTATGCTTGTAAGTTTTGTTAAAAATCTGCTACGCCATAACCATTTTCCAGCCACACCACATTCCTCACATTTTTCCAGTCTTGCCAGCCCGCCCAAACTTTGCTACAATAAAAATGTTTAACACACAATATTACAATTAAAGACTACTGTATGCTTATTTTTGGAACGAAAATAATCTACAGCATCGTAGCAATTGCGTTTTCGTTTCGAAGATGCAGTAGTCAATTGTTTGTGTGTTAAACAGCAATCTACGATGCTGTTTTTATTTGTGATGACCCTCAAGTAAACGCAGCGTCGCAGGATGCTGTTATTTAATTCCACAAGGAGGGCAGATGCGCCATAGAATAAAGAAAATACCAAACTTAAGTACAAAGAATCATCTTCTTCATAGTGATAAGAGTACTTATTTCTACAAAAAGTTAAGTTATTCTGGTTTATGGTTTCAAACAATTCCTCTAGGTTTATTTGCATTTGCCCTACTTTTGGTATTAGGCTTAATGATATTTCCGATAGGAATAAGTAAAGAAAGTGTATATGCAGAAACCATAGAATATCCCGCAGGAGAGAATAATAATGTGGCAACAATCTCTTTCGTACTAAACGATGCTGATATTGATGGTAGTGAAATATCTACAGAAGTAATACCGGATGATATAAGTTATATTAGTAATACGCTAAAAGTAACTACAAATAATATAGGTAAGTTTGCTATTATCATACAGTCCGCTTCAGATAATAGTAACTTAACCAATAGTGATAATGGTGCAACTATTGTACCTATTGCAGACGCCACCACGCCAGATGGATTTACTAATAATACTTGGGGATACACACTAACGGATAATACGACTACAGCGGATACAGAATTAACTTATAGTCCATTACCTGCTTTCCAAGAAGAACCTACGGTACAATATACTAAAAATAGCCCGGATGATGACAGTTATAACCTTAAACTCGTTTTTGCTGCTAAAATCGGCTCTAACAAACCTGCTGGACACTACAAAACTACCGCTCTTGTCAGTGTAGTGGCGGAGGCGAAAGAGCTAACCACATATAGCGTTACTTATAACGGCAATGGTAATACCGGCGGCACTATTCCAGCCACGCAAACTGCCAATAGCGCCGCATATACATATCAATTCCCGGCCGCTACACAAGGTACCCTAATAAAAACTGGCTATCATTTTCTTGGTTGGGCAGAAAACGCTAATGCCACTACAGCGCAATATACTATCGAAAGCCAAATTACATTGACCAAAGATGTTCCCAACAAAACTTTATACGCAATATGGGAGAAAATAATATTCAATGATATAACCACTATGCAACAAATGACCTCCGATATTTGCAACGGCGCCGATGAAGGTGATAGCAAAAAACTAATCGATACGCGTGACAACAAATCGTATGAAGTAACTAAACTCAAAGGTACTGCTGGTTGTTGGATGACACAGAATATGGACAATGCGACCGGCAGGACGTATCATCATAATACATATGGCGGATATTATTCGTGGGAAAATGCCAAAAACATTTGCGACTTCAGCAATTGGCAACTTCCAACCCAAACACAGTATAATACATTATTAAGCGAGTACGGCATTAGCAATAACTCATCTGGCTCTGTCATTTTACGAAAGACTCCACTCAACTTCCAATACGCTGGATGTTATATCACCGGATCTAATCCGATGCTTTATTATGAAGGAAAAGATGGAAGATACTGGTCATCTACACCAAAAAATAATAATGCCTACGGTCTCGCATTTGAGGATACCTTCGTCGCTATGACTGACGACGGCATATCAGTCGGATATTCCGTCCGCTGCGTTGCTAAATGATTCTATTCCCTACGACTTTGCGTGTTAACCCTCAGACCCCGCTTCCCCGCGGGGCCTTTTTAAGCCAAAACGCGAAGTTGCCCAAATGTAACTTTAGTAATTCTTTCACCCCTGTTCATAGAGCCCTCGAAGTTACCCAGCGGTAACTTGTGCCTTTTCAGTGAATAGCTGACTTGATAATTATTTGAGGGCGGCGAACCGCCTCTGTAGCGGGACCTAAGACTTGGCCGAGCGGCCCGGAGCGGTCCCGCGGAAGAGGTGGGAGCGAAAGCCCTCAAATACCAACAGAAACAGCTCGCCTTTACAAAGCGCCCGAAGATTCTTAATCCTTTACTCACTAAAACAATTTCACCAGCAAACACACCCCCCGCTACGTCCTTTATCGTTTCTCCGCTCTACCTTTCACAAACTCCGCCAAATCCGTCAATTTCACTTTTTCTTCCGATTCTCTCATCCTCACACTCACGACCCCCTCTTCCGCATCTCTACTCCCGACGATGATCACCATCGGAATCTTCAGTGACGTTGCCCGCTTAATCTTCTTCCCCAGCGAATCATCCGACAGATCCATCGTATATCTCAGCTGATTATGCTTCAACGGCTCCTCCAGTTCGATGCCTTTCAGCACTTCCTCCACTTTACGAGCATATTCTTCCGCTTCCGAAGAAACCGTCAACACTCTCACTTGTTCCGGCGCACACCACAGCGGGAACCACCCCGCCGTATGTTCGATGAACACACTCATAAATCTCTCGATCGACCCAATCAGCGCACAGTGCACCATGATCGGCGTCTTCTTCTGTCCATCCGCATCCGTGTATTCCAGTCCAAACCTCGCCGGCATCGCATAATCCAGCTGCACCGTCGCCAATTGCCACTCCCGACCCAGCGCGTCCACCGCCATGAAATCCATCTTCGGTCCATACATCGCCGCCTCCCCCAGGCCAATATAATATTCCATCTGGAACTTATCCGCCATCTTCTGAATCGACCGCTGCGCCTTCTCCCACATCGCTTTGTCGCCAATATAGCCCTCTCCGTCATCGCGGAAGCTCAGGCGCAGTTTCAACTTCATATCCACCCGGCGATACAAATCTTTCGCACTTTCGATCAGCTCGCCAAACACTTGCTCCACCTGATCTTCCGTACAAAAAACGTGCGAATCATCCTGCGTAATCGCCCTCACCCGCGCGAGACCGCCCAGCTCCCCCTTCCGCTCATCGCGATACACCATCGTCGTCTCCAGATATTTCACCGGCAATTCTTTATACGACCGCGGCACACTCGCAAAAATCTGCGCATGATGCGGACAGCTCACCGGCTTAATCGCCAGCTCATCTCCACTTTCCTCACTGATAAACTTAAACAATTCCGGAAACTTCTCATAATGCCCCGACTTTTTATAAAGTTCCACCGTCGCGATATGCGGAATACATACTTTTTTATACCCACACCGCAGCCGATATCCCTGCGTAAAATCATTCAGCATATCCCGGAGCACCGTCCCCCTCGGCGTAAATAGCGGCAGCCCCGACCCCACCAATTCCGACGAACAGAACAAATCCAATTCCTTCCCCAGTTTCCGGTGATCACGCCGCTTCGCTTCTTCCTGTTTTTCCAGATATTCTTTCAATTCCTCTTCCGTAGCAAAGGCCAACCCATAAATCCGCGTCAGCATCGACCGCTTCTCATCGCCCTTCCAGTACGCCCCCGCGATTTTATCCAGTTTCCACGCTCCGATCTCTTTCAGATTCTCCAAATGCGGCCCCTTACATAGGTCCTCAAACAGCACCGTCCCATCCCGCGGGTCCACCAGATCATAAAACGTAATCGTCTCCCCCTCCGGCAGTTCCTCGATCAATTCCTTCTTATACTTCTGTTTGTTCTCCGTCGCCCAGTTCAGCGCCTCCTCACGCGACACCTCTCGCCGCCGCATCTCGCACCCCCGCGCGATGATTCCCCGCATCTTCTTCTCAATTTTCGTCAGGTCGTCATCCGTTATCTTCTCCCGCCGATCAAACTTCATATCATAATAAAACCCATTCTCGATCGCCGGCCCCACCCCAAAAGTTGTTGTCGGATAAAGCTCCTTCACCGCCGCCGCCAGCACGTGGCTCAAGGTGTGTCGCATCTTTTCTACTTGTTCTTCCATTGGCTTTATCCTTTCTCTGGTCACCCAGTCTTACCTCCCTATTATACCACACTCTCCCCACCTCATTCAAAAATCCCCACTTTTTCTCATTTTTCCCACTTTCCAAAATTCCTACTTTCCAACTTTCCTACTTTTCATCCGCATTAACCACTTTTTCTAGTCCCCATTAACAACTTTTTATTAAACCATCAATACTTTTTCATCTGCATTATTAACTTTTTGTTCAAAAAATCAACCCCTACTCTCAGACCTCAGTTTTCCCTCTCTAGCCACCTACTGCTCAAAGTCACGGTCACCTTTTAGTCCCCAAAGCGGCCTCTGCCAAAGCCCAGCCCTAATTTTTCAAAAGGGCCACCCATCCGGGCAGCCCTTCTTTTATTTAGTTGTTACTTCCACGCCAGCCCCAGCCAGCAGCCTAGCGCGCAGAGTTTTTACATCTTACACTTTCATCTCCGCGTCAAAGCCCAGCTCCAGCAGCGGCTTATATCTCTTCAAAGTCGGCCAGACTTCTCCGTTCAGATAATCCTCCACCTGCCCTGCGCAGCGACCGGTCAATTTCGCCGGATCCAGCAGTGCTTGCATTTCCTCCTCAGAAATCAACTTATTTATCCTAATCATCTGTGATTCATTCTCAGACACCTTCACCCACGCTCTAGCGTTCGTCATCAGTCTCTCAATCAGGTCGTTTTCGCCGCCTTCTTTTTTCACATTCTCGACCGCCTCCATCGAAAATTCCCGCACCGATTCGTGTACATCCTGCCGGTCGGCGCCCTTCTCTACGCACTTCATGATGATATCTTCCGTCACCATAAATGGCAGTTCCGCTTCCAGATGCTTCTTGATCATCTCCGGATACACCACCAGGCCGTCCGTCACGTTCGCGCAAATCTTCAGCACCGCGTCCGTCCCCAGGAATCCTTCCGGGATCATCGCCCGCCGCACCGCCGAATCATCCAGCGTCCGCTCCAGCCACTGCGTATTCGCCGTATTGTAAGCGTTCGACACCAGTGCCTGCACCTCTCGCGCCAGCGAACAAATCCGCTCGCACCGCATCGGGTTCCGCTTAAAAGCCATCGCCGAGGAACCAACTTGATTCTTCCCAAACGGCTCCTCCAGCTCCTTCTCGTGCTGCAGCAAGCGAATATCCGTTGTCATCTTGCTCGCCGACGCCATAATCGCCCCCAGCACGCTCATCACCTGGATATCCAAGTTCCGCGGATAAGTCTGCCCCGACACCGGATAAACCTCATAGATTGTCGGCGCCGAATCATATGCCCAGGTCCCCGCCATTGCCATCATATTATTCAGGATCAGCACATCCAGCGACTTTACTTTTTCTTCATCGCCATTAAACAACTTCATAAAAGTCTCCGACGAGCCGGTCGCTCCGCGACAGCCCAGCAGCTTCAGATTCTCTTGCACGAACTCCAGCCACCTCAAATCCTCCAGGAAATTCTGCAACCACAGCGTCGCCCGCTTCCCCACCGTCGTCGGCGTCGCCGCCTGAAAATGCGTGTAACCCAGCGTCGGCATATCTTTATAGATATTCGCGAATTTCGCCAGGTTTTGGATCACGCCCAGCAGTTTCTGTTTCACCAGCTGCAGCCCTTCCCGGATCAACAAAATGTCTGTGTTGTCCGTTACATAGCAAGATGTGGCCCCCAGATGGATAATGCCAGCCGCGCTCTTGGCCTGCTCGCCGTACGCGTGAACGTGCGCCATCACATCGTGCTTAATCTCGCGTTCCCACCTCTCTGCCGCGTCGTAGTTGATGTCGTTGACGTTCGCGATCATTTCCTTGATTTGCTCCTCCGAGATGTCCAGCCCCAGTTCGCGCTCGGCCTTCGCCAGCGCCACCCACAGCTGCCGCCACGTCCGGAACTTCTTGTTCGGAGAAAACAGATACTTCATTTCCTCCGAAGCATACCGCCCCGACAACGCCGATTCATACACGTCTTTGTTTCCAGCCATTGTAACAACCTCCAAATTCTTAATGTTCGCCCCCGCCTCAGCAACCGCCAAGGGCTATCCCCACATTCTACCACATTTCCCCCAAAAACACAACTTCCTATCCGTTATACAATAGTAAACCTACCACCGCCACAAGAATCGCCACCACGCAAGCACCTAGACTAAACAAATATCGTCGTCGCACCTGGCGCGCCACCTCAGGCGTCCGAAAATAAATCCGCACAAAACCAATCGTCAAAATAATCCCCATTACTATGCAAGCAAAAAATCCGTAGACAGCCGCTATAGTACAAACCAACATCAACCCTATATCAAGATTAATACCAAATACCATCGAACATAAACAGCCAATCACACCAAGAATAGTCACCGCCCCCGTCCCCACGCCAATATTCATCAATAATTCAAACATACAAAATCAAAACTACGAAAGTCATTACTAGTCCAATCGCCCCAGCAACAATGGTGCGGATCCAAGAAAGCCACTCGCACCACTAGTTTTAATATCAAATCTATGGTGGGTCGCGAGGGGCTCGAACCCCCGACCTCCTCGGTGTAAACGAGGCGCTCTAGCCAGCTGAGCTAGCAACCCATACCACACCCCCATTATACCACACTTCTACTTTTTTCCAACCCTTTTCTTCTTCCCTACCTTCACCTCTCTCACATACCCCACGATCGACGCCACCAGCATCCCCGCCTCACAAATCACTCCAAAAATCGACAGTACAAATCCATTATACGTCATCCAGCACAGCGCCACCGGTATCCCCATAAACTTATACACTTTTGTACTCTTCTGCCAAATCGAAATCTCATAAATCACCGTCGCCGCCACCGACAGCAAACTCAGCGGCCCATCATAAGTCAATATCATCACCACACCAACCCCCATTAGCACCACCGCCAACACAATATTCCGCCACATCTGCCGTTGCCGCACCATTTCCTTCGTAATCCGCCCCTTCTTCTCCGCCGACTCTTCCCACAGATAGTAGAAATTCGCCAACAATATAATAATCGACATCCCCATCCCCAGATCCGCCCCCAGCAACAAAAACGCCGCAATCCCGCAGCTCATCGACACGATGTCTAATATCACCACACTTCGTCGTTTTTTCGCCAAATACGACGCCCCCAGCAACCCATATTCCGCCAGCGTCAAAATCTGTGAAAGCACATATGGCACCGTCAACTCAATCATTCCCCAGCCTCCATCGTCATTCCCATCACCATATCATACGACGCTGTTAATTCTATCATCTTCCAAACCTCATCATTACCAACTCCATTACTACACTATACGACGATATCAATTCAATCACTTCATCGGCCCTCACATCACCATATCACACAACACTGCCAGCTCTACCATCTACTGCACATCCCCTAATCCACCACGAACTTCGACTCAATCATATCCATCATTTCATCTTCCTGGTCACGCAGGTCCACCAGCACATTAAACACCCCGATCCCGTCTAATTCCGGACTTGCATCCAGCACCGCTAGCGCATTATATCCATTCACCGTTACTGGGTCATCCACTTCATAATTCCGCGTCCTTAGCCAATGCACGAACTCCTGCCGAATGTCCTCGTACTTTGTCACCTTCTCAAACAACCGCCACGCTGCCGCCTCACTATACCCCTTTTCTCGCGCCAAATACGTTCCAATCAGATCATCGCCTTCCCCGTCCTCGTACATCCTCTCCAGTGCCGTCTTCACATCTTCTTCAATTTCTTTTCTATTTCTTTTCATTTTTTACTTTCCCAGCGTCCTTTTTCGCCACCCTTTTACCTTTGTAAGTTAAATCTCCTGCGCTCTTCTTCATTGCTTTCACACTTTTCCGCATCGCTGACATACTTCTTGACGCACCTTCTTTCACCGCTGATGCACCCTTTCTCACCGCCTCCGCTCCGCGCTTCACTCGATTGATCGGCCGATTTACCTCTCTGTGTGCCCGCATATACGCCCCCTCGCACGCCATCGCAAACGTCTGCGCGTCCGCTTCCGTTATCTGCTCTCGATACCCTCTTGGATCATCGATGCGTCTCTTCTTATCTCGAAAATTCAGCTCCAGCAACCGTGCTAGCTCCCTGTCCTCATCCGTCAATTCCTCTGGACTTCTCTGCCATTCCTCCACCAGTTTATGTTGATACATATGCCGCATCTCGTGCCCCAGTGTCCGCACCACTCCGCGCATCCCCTCATCTTCCAGTCGCGCCCAGTTTAATGTCACCACGCTCGGTTCTCCATTTTTGCCATAATGATTCTTCCCATTCCACGTCGCCTCCAAGTCATAAATCCATTTAATTTCCGGCAACTCTTCCAGCCCCAGCGTTTCACCATAATATTTCTCCAGGTCAAACGCCAGCTGCTCCCGTGGCTTCTTCCCCTCCAATTTCCCATCATACTGCAACACCATCTTTTCCATTCCACCCCGCCGCATTTTCCGCTTAAACTTCTCAATCTGTTCCCGCAACCCCTCCCGGTCCACCTCATCATAAACCTTTTCTTCATCCTCTTCCGAATGCCGCATCTCCTCTCGACGCTGCTCCGCATAATACCGCAAATCCTCCGCTGGATACATCGTTGCCCTCCAGCCACTTCCATCCACATCGCTCTCCTGGTACACCGGGATCTCACACAGATTCGACTTCCGCACCATCCGGTTCGCTATCCGTCCCGCCATCGAGTCAAAATCCCCCACGATCCCCAAGCAATACTTCTTCAAGTCAATCTCATCCACCGTCAGCCTCCCTAGCGTCACAAAATCCTCCGCCTTCACCAAACCCCCATCCAGCACCAGCGTCACCGTTGCATCACCTTTCATCCTCTGCGCATCCGCAAATCCCGAATGCCACTCATCGTTCTCATCACAATAATCCGCCGTCAGCTCCACATCACTTTTCAGCGAATTCCCACTTTTGTCCGTCCGCTCGACTTTCCCACTTTTCAGCACCTTCTGCAAATCCACCAAGTTCAATGTATGATAAAACTTCCCCTTCTCCGCGAATTCCTCCAGCGTTCCAAACTTCTCCCATTTATCTTCCGCCAAAATCGCCTGCCACAACTCCCCCGCATCCATCATCGCCGCCTCTGGTGACTCCCGGAAATATTTCATCACTACTTCCGGCGCATTCACCGCCGCGAGACTATCCAAATTCCGCGTCATCTCCAAAAAGTTCTTCTCCCCCACCGCCTGACACGCCCGAGTAATTAATGTGTTCACTTCCCCAGCTGATTCATCCGTCTCTACCGCTTTCGTCGCTTCATCTTTCACTTCTTCCGTCAAACCACTTTCCAACACCCCCGCCAACGCCGCCACCCCTAGCGCCTCTTGCGTCACCCGCGTATCTTCAATCATTTCCTCCGGTTTCGCCGAAAGTTGCCCCTCCGCCGCCAATTCTTTCGCTGCCAATTCCGCCAAATCCGCATACGGATCCCACGCCAATTCCTCCTGCCCCATCTGTTTTCCTAGCGACTCTTTACTGCTCATACTTAAATTATATCACAACTGTTTCCACAATACCACCTTTTTCTTAGACCCCAACCTCCACTTTACTATCAAAGAATCTTCATTTCACATACGATGCAACAATAGCCGCGAACAAATAACGAAATTATTTTCCCGAAAACCAAAGATTTATGACATTATTTCTACAAAAAACATAACAAAGAGCGCAAGCGAAAAAATATTGTTAAATATATTTTCCGAACCGACAAAATTATTTCTTAAACGATAGATTTATGATATAATAATATAATACAAGCTCAGTTTTTTGCACATTATCAAATCAAGGAGGCGTCAATTATGACCAAATTAGTTCCTCTCTCCGAGCAAGTCCGTGTCGTCTGGAATATCACCAACGCCTGCCCATACAACTGTCCGCACTGCGCCACTGATGCCAATCATCATCTTGAGCAGAACGTC
Organism: uncultured Candidatus Saccharibacteria bacterium; assembly: GCA_964585155.1. Taxonomy (GTDB): domain Bacteria; phylum Patescibacteriota; class Saccharimonadia; order Saccharimonadales; family Saccharimonadaceae; genus Nanosyncoccus. The sequence goes on from CAZPCQ010000011.1 coordinate 41,761, forward strand.
AACAAGCTCTCCATTCTCAACTCTATTCTCGCCATCGACCGCCCACTTTCTATTGATTTTTCCGGCGGAGATCCGCTCTTCCATCAAACAGATATCGAAATCATCAAAAGTGCCGCTATTTCCCCTAGCAAACCCAATATCTCCATCTCCACCACCGGCCTCTCCCTATCCAAACTCGACGACGATCTTATTAACCTACTCGCTAACAGCTATAGCCTCACCTATGATTATCCTCATAATTTCTCCGACCCATATCGCCCCCACAGTACCTACAATCAAACTAATTACGAACAAGCTCGTCGTCTCAAGTCTCTTGGCATCCCATTCGACATTATGCTTCCTGTCCATCCATTCGACCCCAACATTACCCACATTCTCGCCATCGACCTCATCCGTCTCGACCCCGACAAAATCGGCCTACTCCAACTCATGCCCACTGGTGGAAACGCCAATAACCACACTCCCCTTGCCCTCTCCGATACCGCCCAATTTGTCAAACTTCTCCGCGACAATGGTTACACTAAACCCATTATCGCCAACTGCGTCCTCCGCCGCTATTGCAGCGCTATGACCGGCCTCAAAATTGGCCTCGACCAATTCGGTGATGTCTATGGATGTCTTTGGGCTTCCAACCTCAATATTCCAAAACATCACAATCCTTTCTATATCGGCAACGTTCTTCAGACTCCTTTCCCTGAAATCCTCGATCATCTTATTCAACGCGCCTCCACCCTTGACCGCACCCACTGTTTCGTTCGCGATTGTGCCTGCGCCCTCAGCCCGTAGTTTATCTACGGGCTTTTCCCTCAATGGCTCATTTAAACAATTTAGAACAACCGCATAATTTAAGGTAGTTATTTACATT
>CAZPCQ010000012.1:0-36048 GCA_964585155.1 uncultured Candidatus Saccharibacteria bacterium
GACTACCAATATTGCTGGCGCACCTTTATACTTCCTGCGGGGTGGGTACCTCTGGACTAGCTCTTTGCACTGGGCTGGTCTCGTCGGCTACTACTGGTCCTCTACGGCCAACTCGGCCGCAGGCGGTTGCAACTTGGACTTCAATAGTGCTAATACCTACCCGTCCCTCCGCAGCTCTCGCGCCTACGGCTTCTCTCTCCGCTGCGTGGCGAGGTGATAGATAACTCTTTAGATCACTATATATTATACATAATCTCTCTTCCTCCTTTATGCTTTTTATTCTTCTTTTATTCCTTTTTTCTTTACCTCATTGTCTATCTATGTATATTATATATTCCTGGAGATAGGGTGGATAGACAAAAAGACCACCCTTCCCAGAGTGGCCTTTTCGTATTCCTTATTATCTACTTTTCCACGTCCTTCATCGTCAGCGACAATCTCCCCTTCTCGTCAATCGCCACCAACTTCACCTTCACCTTATCACCGACTTTCATTACGTCCGTGACTTTTTCTACTCGCTTATCCCCCATTTGCGAAATGTGCAGCATTCCATCCACCCCTGGCAAGATATTTACAAACGCGCCAAAGTCTTTAATCGTCACTACCGTACCACCATAGACCTTCCCCACTTCTGGCACCTCAGTCAGTGACTTAATCCATTCTACCGCCTTCTGAATACTTTCTGCATTATCACCCGCTACAGTTACCAAGCCCGACTCATCAATATCCACCAACGCACCAGTTTCACTCGTGATCTTATTAATCATTTCCCCGCCTTTACCGATCACCGCGCCAATCTTATCCTGGTTAATCATCAATTTCTCAATCCGCGGCGCATACTTCGAGATTTCCTTCTTCGGCTCTGGCAACACACTCAACATATGCTCGAGGATAAACATCCGACCCGCGTGTGACTGTTCGATCGCCTTTTCCAAAATATCCACCGGCAAACCGTGCACTTTCATATCCATCTGCAATGCCGTCACACCTTCTGTCGTACCCGTCACTTTGAAATCCATATGTCCCGCAAAGTCTTCCGCATCCATCAGATCCGTCAATACATATGCCTTGTCAATATCCTCTGCCGTAATATCTGCTACGTTATCGACATCCATAATTAGCCCCATCGCCACCCCCGACACTGGCCGCTTCAACGGCACACCTGCATCCATCAGCGCCAAACACGAAGAGCACGTCGCTGCCATCGAAGTCGAACCATTCTGCGACATAATCTCCGTCACACTCCGAATCGCATACGGGAAATCTTCTTCTGGTGGCAACACCGGCAATAGCGCCCTTTCCGCCAAATATCCGTGCCCCACTTCCCGGCGGCCCGGCGCACCGATTCGACCCGGCTCACCTACTGTATAAGACGGCGCATTATAATGATGCATATAGCGACGCTTTCCATCCGTCACTTCCATCGTATCTACAACTTGCGCGAATGACAATGGCGCCAAAGTCACTGCATTCAGTGCCTGCGTCAGACCACGCGTAAACAGCGACGACCCGTGTGCTCGCGGCAAGACTCCCACTTGCGATGACAATGGTCGCACTTCCGTCAATTTCCGCCCGTCTGGCCGTACGCCATCTTCGATGATTCCTCGCCGCACTTCATTAAACACTGCCATCTCAAACGCCGCATGATACAGATTCCGCAAACGCTCATCATAGTCCGCTCGCTTCTCTTCTTCTGTCTCACCTTCACCGTACTTCTGCACAAAGTCCACATCCATTTCCTCTTGCAGCTGATCGATCTTCTCTTGCCGCTCGATCACATTTCCACGCACTTCTTTCAGCTTATCCCCGCACCATTCTTTCACTTCTGCTTGCGCAGCCAATTCTTCCTCCGTGTAGTGCATCTCGCAGTCCACCGGCTCCACCCCCGCCTTTTCTCGCAATTCTCTCTGGAGATCCAACGCCGGCTGGACATTCTTCACCGCCCAGTGCATCGCCTCGATGATCATCGCTTCTGGCACTTCGTCCGCCCCCGCTTCTACCATCATCACTTTACCGTCTTTACACGCCACCACTAAGTCTAGCGTCGATTTCTCCCGTTCTTCTGGTGTCAAGAATGCCTTAAACTCCCCGTTGATCCGACCAATTCTCAAACCTGCCACCGGCCCATCAAACGGCACCGGCGCCAACATCAACGCCGTCGAAGCCGCCAGCATTCCAATCACATCTGGCCGGAAACTCGGATCCATCGACAATACCGTCGCCACTACCTGAATCTCTTGCCGGCAATTCTTCGGGAACAACGGCCGAATCGGTCGATCGATCAGCCGCCCAATCAAAATCGCCTCATCCGCCGGCTTCCCCTCTCGCTTAATGAACTTCGAACCACTAATCTTCCCCGCCGCATAGAACTTCTCTTCATAATCCACCGTCAGCGGGAAAAAGTCCTGTTCCACCGGCTCTTTGCCGACTACCACCGTACCCAGCACAATCGTATCGCCGTACTGCACCAACACGCTCGAAGTCGACCGAAACCCCACCCGGTTAATCTCTAGTTTCAGCTTCCGTCCCAGCCACTCCGTCTCCACGCTCAAAGTTTTCTTGCCACTCGGATTTATAATGTCCATTCTTACCTTCCCTGGGAAAACATTAGAGATTAACCCTCACCACGTAAGACCTAATCTCCAAAGTCTTCCCATAATATTAATATGTTATATTTTAACTAATTTCCTCTCTCATTATATCACAAAAATTCTCCTAAGTAAGTCTTTTTACTCGAAAACCTTTTATCGCTCAGGATTAAAAGCCTTCAGGGCTACCGCGTCAAATGGCAAAATTTCGAGCGAAGAAAGAGCCCTTGTTGCTAAAATCTAATAACTTAACACGTTGTTTGAGTTCTTTCTTCCGAGAAATTGCAGTCATTTCTATCGCCCGTAGAAAGGTGTCGCCAATGCGAGCGGGTTATTTCTTTACTGGCTGAGCCGAACTGCCGAGGATAGCGACTAGAAAGAAAAAAGTCAGCATATATCAATATGCAAACTAATACAACACAAACGACTTTTTCTTTCTGGAGCGACGCAGGCAGAGAGCGCGCCAGCGCGAAATCCGATTTGCGAGAGGAACATACGAAAAACACCTTGCTCTGCTCCGCAATGAGGAGAGGCCCACCAAACCCCGTCCCGCAGGAGAAAGCGAGTAAAGAGCTTGAATATATACCAAACAAGTTTTAATGTTAATACTATTTTGAAATATTCAAACTCTTTCGAGCGCCGACTGCGGCAAAAGTGCAGGCGACCCTTGCAGGTACCCGAAGGTCTTTTAATCCTTTGCCAGCTAGCGCAAGCCTCCGAAGCCCAAGATTTTACAAAAAACCTATTGACACTCTAGCACATCGTGTGTTATAATAAAGAAAATTACAGTAATTCTGTAGCACATTTAGAGAGGAATGAGAACATTGACCCCTAGCAACGTCAACCATCCAGACCAGAAGAACCCGACAGTAGAGCAGCAAATCCCCCTCATCAAACCAGAAGTCATAATGGTTAGCAACCCCGACATTGGCACTACCAAAATTTTCATCCACGATCTTCCTCGGCCTCGCCCCGGACTTCGGCTCAACAGCCCCAAGTCCTGCGTCATTTCCCGCATTATCCACCAGTACAAGCACCTCATCACCGAAGGCGACCGCCTCGGAACCAAGGAATACCGACGCAAGCGCAACGCCTATCTCCCCCTGGAGAACGCCCATTTCCGCTGCAAAGTCAGCCATACCATCACCTACGACGCCCAGAGCGCTCGGCTTGAGATTAGTTTCATCCAATGCTACACCACACCCGCCACTCTGCACATCAATGGCACTAGCCACTACCTTTCTGACTCCGAAATCACTGATTTCATTAAGGAATTTTGCGCTATGTGTGCCAGCGACCTCCAATTATACCTGAACACCGTCTATCTCGACGCACTATACTCACATCGCGCGCCCGACTATTACAGCCTCACAGACCCCACCGTTTAATCAGAAAACATATGCTTTGCTAATTCCTAGGTTTGAGTAAAAAGTACCGGATATTTTAGTCTCTACACCCCCCTGTGAAGACTAAAGGGTCGCTCCTCACTTCACACCCTCTCTCAACCTGCCACGACCCTCCACTCACTTAGGAAGTCGAGCATTCAATCCCCCAGCCTCGTGCTGGGGGATTTCTTTTCTCTTGATTTCAGTTTTCAGTCTAATCCATTTTTACACCCATCTCCTTATTTCAAGTTTTTAATTTAATTCATTTCCCGCATCAATACTTCCTCAACTTGTTCCTACATTACAAGTTCAACTAACATTTTTCTCTATAAAATTCGTCAAATCTTTTCTTAATTACCGCGCCACACACCGCACCGGCATACCATACGTAAGAAACCAACTTTTAGACGATGGATCTATTCCACTCGATATCATCAAACTATATGCCGACGGAGTATATTGATACTGCTGCAAACCAATGTATGTCGAAGTCCAATATCCTGCCGAACTTCCTGGTCCACTAACCACCGCCCCACCACTAGGACCTCCATTAACATACCCCGATAGCAAAAAGTATAGAGGTTTAAGACGAACATCCTGTGCCCCATATATCAATGTCCCACTATGATACGCACCATACGAAGAGAATAAATTCGCAAAGGAAGCAGTATTTACACCATTGGGCATCTTCCAGCCCTTAGGACAAACACTACTATCCGGAGACGTAGCCTTACTGCCAGCTTTTGCTGCCACCCAAGAATAATAATTACCCACTAAATAATGCCAATCAATCGATGCAGAAATATCCTCAGAGTCATAATAAATCCGACACACATTCGTCTCGCCAGTATCATCTCCATAGAACGAACCAGACTCTTTATGACAGACTGTAGTTCCATCCGTACCAAGATAAGTTGTACTATTTACAAATCCCAAGCTCGTAGTTGGTTGCCAAGTAGAATCATTACTCAATTCTAAGAATTTTCTCCAACCAAACTCATAACACTGTTCAAATCCAGTTGCCGTTCTAACCGTACAACCTTTACTAGCGTCTGGAGTAGAATAATAGTACATACCTGGATCAAAATATTTCACCTTTTCATAATCGGATACACTGTTCCCATCGGAAGACCAACTATTAGACCATATTCCACTTACGCCACTTGTTGACGTCCAATTACTCGTGACATCTGAACCGTCCAAATTCGAATTATCCGCTTTAAGCACCACACCAGTATTAGTCTTATCATCCCATAAATCAAAATCCAAATTCTGCGTCATCCAACACAAACCATCTTTCATCCGTCCTACCCAGTAAATTTTTCCATCACGCTTATCAATCATTCGTCCTTCTGTACCTATATCCACTGTATTACAGACGCTCGGCGTCATCTCCTGCATATAAGTCTTCCCCGCAAATCCCATCGGAAATTCCTTCACTACATCCGTCGCATTCGCCGTCACTGACAGCAAAATATTCTGTTTATAATGGTCTGCTTTTGCTCCTGCCAAATTCGCCGCGAACGCCAGCGTATAGTCCTGCAAATAATCATTCAGTTTTCCACCACCCTCCGCCACAACTCCTACCGCCGGCGTATTCATATCCGTCTGCACTTTTTTATAAGTTAGCCCATCCAACTTTTCTACTGAGCCCCTTTCCACCGTATAACCCCATTGCCCAGCTGCAATTGAAGTCGTCGGTGCACTAATGCTCTGAATTGTCTCATTTGTCGTCATTCCGACCAATGCACTACTCCCCGCTTTCACAAACACATCATACTTATCAATTTTATTCGCTCCCACCGTAAAATCTACCTTTATATACTTCGTGCCATCACCGGTTACCGGCTCTTCTATCGTTCCGCTATCCGGAATATCTGAAGTTATCGCCAAAGATACCCCATTTTCTGGTATCGTAGCATTTTTCGTACTCTCCCCAGATCCCAATGCACTTACATTTTCGCTTAGCATCTGCACTGGAAATATCAACCCTCCCAATACTAAAAGGAAGGCCAAACCCGACACCGCTGGCACTATTAGAGGAATTGTAGTACCAAAAATCTTCCTAGCCTTCCCGCCGATTGTCAGCCCCTGACGAGGACCGCTTCTGGGCCGCCCATCCGCCTTCCAGCCCTCCGACTGCACTTTCCTAAAGCAACCCTTATTACCCAACTTACTGTAGAAACAAGTACTATAAGTTTTACTTATACCTACATAAGACTTCATTTTCTCCCGAAAACCGCGCTCTTCGGGAGAAAATAATACTGGTCTTTGGAGGTTGGACACCTTTCTCCCAGAAAGGGGTCCAAAGCAAGTACTTTTATCACTATGAAGAAGACGTGATTTGTTAGTAGTGTTAAGTTGTGGTTTGTCTGTCAGAATTCTACTGCTAGAATTACCGTCGCCGGAATCCAAGACAGCATCTTTCTGCACAGAATAAGTTTGCTTTATTCTATGCCTCATTGGCCCTCCTTTTAATATTGGCCAAGCCGAAACACCAAAATGGCGCTATGAGCTTGGTTGCAAGACCAATGAACTTTGATGATATTAATCACTAGAGGTTCGGCTCATAACGCCATTACAGCCCTCTAGTAAAATCATCATCAAAATCAACTAAATATACAACAAACGATGCTAATATCATCATTCATAACTATACGTTTGTAATCATTGGTCTTGCATTTAATGATTGTAACTTCATTATACCACACTTTCCTCAAAATCAACCATTTTCCGACAAAATATCGTGCTTGAGGTTGCAACTTTTCCTCCAAATGTGCTACGCTGATAATATGAAGAAAACCTACCACATCATCCGTCCCGCCGGACTCAAACCCAAACCTGACCAATACGAAGAACGTGTCGCCGAAATCTGTGCCGAATATTTTCAAAGCGATATCATTTTTCTCCAGCCAGGAAATAAGCCCACGCCAGATTTCAAAGTCGCTGTAACTAACCAATGTTGGGAAACGAAGAATATTAGAGGAAATAGCAAATACACTATAGAAGACAACTTACGCAAAGCCGAAAAGCAGTCACCAAATGTCATTATTAGTTTACTGAAACCCACCTCAATGCGTCCCGAACAAGCCTTATCTAAAATAAAATTCTTCCTCAGTCACAAAAATACCAAAATCAAGCATCTCTTACTCATCACAAAATCTGGAAAAATCATTGACATACCAGTATAGATGCGATAAAATAAAAATATCAAAGATGGTTGCGTCCCCGTATCGAGACAAAATACCATCTTTTTTGTTGACGCTTATCAAAAACTGGTCTAATACGGTTTTCTTATGTATATTAACATCTCCCCACAAAAAACTTCCCCCAGGGAAGTCTTTTGCAGTTTATTTTCTAAGTCCAAGTTCAGCGATTGTCTTTTTGTACAAATCAAAGTTCGTCCGCTCAAGATACTTCAACAGTTTCTTCCGCTGGCCGACCATTTGCATCAACCCACGCTTCGCCATAAAATCGTGTTTATTCTCTTTCACGTGCTCAGTCACTTCTTTGATACGCTCGGTCAAAATAGAAACCTGCACCTCTGGAGAACCCACATCGTTCTTACTCCGCGCTAATTTTGCCATCGCTTTGGCCTTATTCTCTCTAGTAATCATATATCTGCCATTATACCACACCTCCCCCGCCTTTACAACCCCTATTTTTCTAATTTGACATTTTCCCCACTCTGCGCTACACTATATCTAATTATGGAAGACACTACTACTCCACAAATCGCCGCCGGCAGCCCCAATCTTTTTATCAACTCACTTGGCCGCGCCCTCATCACTATCGCTATCGCCGTCCTAGCGCTTTTTTGCTTCACCTTTGCTGGTATCTACTTCTTCAATTCCGCCACCACTCTTCCTACCCTCTTCTACCGCAGTCTCTCCGACCCCTTCACCTCGCTCCTCTGCACTCTCGTCTACATCGTCACTATTTTCGCGGTCATTTTCCTCGGCATCTCCCTCTTCATCATCGCCTACCGCCTCATCAAACGCCGCACCCTCACCCGCTGGCACTTCCTCACCTGCCTCATTCTCGCCATCCTCGCCGTCGTCCTCATCGCCGGTATCACTCCTGCCTTCAGCGAATTCGCCAGCACCTCCGCCTACCCCCATTTCTTCCCTGATTACCTCACTCCTCACCTCCCCAAATTCTAGTCAAACTACTTTAAATATCGCCAAAACCGCCCGAGGCCACCACCCCGAGCATTTTGTTTTTCTCCCCTCAATCCATTACCCTTTGATCTCTTCCACCTTCACCGCATCTTCGATTCGGTACTTCCCCACTTGCGTCCGTCTCAGCGCCGTCAGATACCCGCCCACACCCAGCGCTTTTCCAATATCTTCCCCCAGCGTCCGAATATACGTCCCGCTCGACACTTGACATCTTATCTCTAGCTCCGGCCACTCGTACCGCAATATCTCAATCCCATAAATCTTCACCTTCCGCACCGGCATCTCCACCATCTTCCCCTCTCGCGCCAGTTTGTACGCCCGCTGACCATTTATTTTTACCGCAGAAAAGTTCGGCACCCGCTGCTCGATTTCACCTATGAAATTTTGGACAACTTCTTTCACTTCATCAATATCTGGAGTTTTTACTTCATCATCCAACTCAGCCTCTTTTCGGGGATGTCCGGAGGTTACGACCGAGGATGAAGGTGCCCGAGACCCGCGACGGCGGGCTCGAGGGACACCGGTCCCCGACAAAGATGGCTGACTTGGATGATATTCCATAACCTCTCCCTCTCTGTCGCCAGTACTAGAAACCTCACCCAGTTTCACTGTCGCCACATATTCCTTATCCAACTTCAAAAACTCCCCCGCCCTCTTCGTCCCCTTCCCGATTAGCAAGATCAAAAGCCCCGTCGCAAACGGATCCAGCGTCCCTGTATGCCCCACCTTCACTTTCTTCCGTTTCTGCCGCACTACGCCATCTTTCCCCTTAGTGTCAATATATCCCGCTTTCTCTGACAATTTCCGCCGCACCTGTGACACCACCCCAAACGAACTAATCCCTGCCGGCTTATCCACCAGCAAGATTTCATTTTCTGCTACTTCCGGAGTCTCAATATCCATTCTTTCATCATATCACAATTCACCACAAAATCAACCCGCCCAAAACCAATCCTCCCTCCCCACGTTCAAACTCTATCTACCAACTTTCAAAAGTTCCAAGCCATCCGCCAGCCTCTTCACGATTTACAAATCACCAAAAACATTTCCACCTATACCACATTCCCCACCAAAACCAACTACCCCGTAATATCCGTCGGCAACTGTACTGGTGGCAACACCGGTGGCATCATTCCCGGCGTCACATTCGGCGCTGGTGGCGGCGGCAACACTGCTCCATTATTCGGATTCGCCACCGGTTCCATCGCTGGCACCGCCCCCGCACCATTCGCCGCCGGCGCGCCAGCCCCAGCATTGCCCTGATTCATCGCCATCTCCATCACCGGCGGAATACCAATTCCCGTTCCCATCACCGGTATCGGCTCACTCGCCGCTGGTGTCTGTCCAGCCACAGCAGCCTCCGCCGTTCCGCCATTTCCTGCTACTGCATTCGCTGTACCATCATTCTGCACCCCCGGCTGCGCTGTCAATATATCCATCGTCGACATCTGCGGCACCTCTTGCGGCAACCCTGGTATCGGCTCCGCCAACGCTTCTTCCATCATTTCTGCATAATTCTTTGGCTTTTTCGGCTCCACTACTGGTGGCTGTATCGCCATCCCCACCGGCTTTTCTTCTGGCAAAGTCGGCTCCGACGTCGCCATCGACCGCGACCCATTCGCTCCACCCGCCGCATTTGCCACCGCTCCAGCATTCACCGCTCCGCTATTCACATTCGGCATATTCACCCCCGGCAACCGCATCTCACTCGGATTCGCCACACCAGCATTAGCCGCACCAGCCGCATTCGCAGTTGCCGCGCTATTCACATTCCCAGCACCAACTGCACCATTCGCATTCCCATTCATCCCCGGTAACACCAATGTATTTCCCGTCCCCGGTATCACCGGCTGCACGATCACGCTCTCTGGCGTCGCACTATTCGTTCCGTTTACTGCCGTTGGCGTTGGGCTTCCATTTCCACCTGCACTCGGCGCCATTTGCGCCGCCGGATTTACCATCCCCGGCACGCCAAACGTTCCTGACGTCACGCCTCCAGATCCAGCCACGTTCCCCGCCCCACTCGGCACCCCAGCACCATTCCCAGCCGCATTCGCATCACTAGCCTTCTCTTCCTCGTGATCCACCTCCATCGCCCCCAACTCTTTCGGCTTCTTCACTTCTTCCAGTTTACTCTGCCCCGGCACATTCTTTACTCGATCATTCCCGTGAATATTTGAAGTAATCAGCTGCTGATCCGCCCCCATCGTCATCAATTTTGACGCAATCCCTAGCGTATCTGGATTTGTTCGGTTATTAGAAAATCTATCCGTCGCCGCGACAATCCCCGTCAGCAGCGCCGTCGCAATATCTCCATCCAGCGGCTTCTCATCCGACCCCTGCAACGCAAAGATCAAGTCCGTAATCATCTCACACAACGAGCTCGCCACCGGATTACTCCATTCGATCTCGCCAAACCGCCCCGGCTCCCCCGTCGTAATATTCACCGCCGACGCATCGTGCATTATCCGCCCATGCTCCCGCAGCGCCTCATCCAAATTCGCCACCGACGCCACATTTATCGCAATCACAAAATCTACGTTATAATCCCCGTGCGAGAATGTCAAATCTTCTTCCGTAATCTTCGCCTTATACGGTGTAATAAACACCTTCACGAAGTCCCCCTCCAGTTTATACCGCAGATGATCCGCTTTCTCCTTGTTCAGCGAGATGATAAAATCCTGCAAACTATCCGTCGTCCGCTCAAAAGTCTCCCCCGGCTGCAAAAACGCCAACTCATCCGGCGTCCGCCCCGAGTAAATCGCCGTCGCGTGCTTCTGCATTCCATCCAGAAACAATGCCAAACCTATCGCCGCCGCAATCTCATCCACCGACGGATCCCGCGACAACGCAATCAAGATATTCTCCGACCCCTTTATCTTATCCACAATTTTCTGCACAAAATCATTCTGCGCCGCCCGTCCCACCGCAGCCGTCGCCGCTTTCACCGCCTCCCCCGTCGTCATCGCTGATGTACCATTTCCTTGATTTTGCATTTTTGTTTTCTTATTTCTTACCCCCATTTTACCACGCCTCCCCCATCCCGTCAACGTTTATTTTTCACAAAATCCACCAAAATTACACCATATAATTACACATCCTTCCACGAAATTCTTCTTGCCATTTATCACCTCTGTTAATTTCAAAAATACAGATTTTTCCCACGAGTTTAACACAAAAATTGCAACTTTTGCCCCACCGCCCATTCCAACTTATTCATTCCGCACAAGTTCAACCCATTTTCTCCTCTGTAAAATCTCCAAATTTCCCGCTTTATTACCGCCCATCACCAATCTCCTCCCAAGAATCCATCATTATTCTCCCCAAAAAAACTCCAACATTCCACCCAAAAAGACGTCTATACAAAACCCGCTTCCTATGCTACAATAAAACTATTGCGTTCGGGCCTGCAAAGGCCTATAAAATAAATTGAATTCAAACTCTTAGACGACGCTTTAGGCGCGGCCTCTTTCTGTTTGAATTCGGGTCGTGAACGCAATGCCTAGAGCGTCGTTTTGGACTCTCCAGGCATTGATAAACTAAAGTTCCTAGGAGGGCACCCGATGAAAACATTTTTTAATCAACCCAAAATCCCACTTTTACTTATCCCCATAAGTCTCAGTGGAATCTTTTTATATCAATATTTAACTTTCATCCCCGGATACAGCCACGCCGATTCTATTTCTACTACTAATCCCATCAAAACTCTAGCTGATATTGAATACATGGATGAAGTCACTCCAGAAATCTGTGGTAATACTCCACTAGCTGATACTGAAGGCAATCACCAATACCCACTCAAAGATCCCCGCGACAACCAAACTTACACCGTCGCCAAACTCAAAGATGGCAACTGTTGGATGACGCAAAATATGAATAATCCTGAAGGAAGATCTCACAAAGAACCAGAATATGGCGGATATTATACAAGAGAATATAATAACTCGCAAAAAGCCTGTAATATTGCAAAATGGTCATTACCAACCAAAGAACAATACGACGAGCTACTTACATCGTATAATATCGAAAATAGCAAAACAGGCTCTAGCGCGCTAAGGAGTAACCCATTAAATTTCCTATATGGCGGATATTACTATAATAACGTTATTAATAACATTAATAAAGTTAGCGACTATTGGACATCGACGCAGTCCGGCAATCTTACATATCGTCTTCGGATAGAAGAAGATCGAGCTCTCGTAAATGGGATGTTTGGCAATTACGGCCTCTCCGTCCGTTGTCTCACTTCTGGCAATGGCACCATAAATCCTCCTATCCCCTCCAGTCCTAGAGACCCCAACATTTCCGTAAAAATCCCAAATATACTAACCCTAGACGTCAACAACCCCACCACCATCCCAACCTCCACCGACGAAGTCAATACCGTCACCTTCACCGCCACTGTCGAATCTAACCAAAATTACAACATCTCCCTCAACGCCACTAGCGATTCTACTGCCCTAATTAATACTAAAGATGGCCACAAACTCGCCGAAATCCCCACCATCACTACTGCCCAGCCTACGCCCGGCACCTCCAGCTGGGGCATCCGCGTCTGCACCACCCTCCTCGAATCATCCTGTGATTCCGCCCTCTACCAACCCCTCCCCGCCAAAAACCAAACCAATACCTTCATTACCGGCACCAAAGGCGCCCATCAGCACCTCTTCCAAATCGGCATCGGCATCTCCCCCAGCCTTCCTTCCGGCACCTACTCCACCAGCATCCTCGTCACCGCCTCCCAAAATTAATTCCCCGCGACACCTCCATAGTTAAGACCTCAAACAGTCCAAAATCAAGCGACTCCTGCTCATCGAAAAAGATGGAAAAGTACTTAAAATCACCAAATAAATGCGCTAAAACAAAACTATAATAAAAACAGTTAGGTGATGATGTAATTTCCATAGACCAGGTTTTTAGGAGATTTCGAGCAATCGAGATCTCTTTTTTCGCCGCAAAAAGCCCGATACTTCCTGCGGGGTGGGAGACTAATCGATAGCTCAATTTATTATAGTGGTGCTGAGGGTCGCTATTGGTCGTCTACGATCATCTCATCCACGCGCACTTATGATTTAGTTCTCTATAGCCGCAATACCTGCCCATCCGATCGCATCAGCAGCTTCCACGGCTTCTCCCTCCGCTGCCTCGCTCGATGACTTATACTTCCTGCGGGGTGGGTATATAGACAACAACTCGCTAAACAATCCTAGTAGTTATAGCGATTACTGGTCATCCACAAGCAGCGACACAGCAACGGCAGCGTATGACTTATACTTCGTTTCTACCGTTACACCCTCAATTAGCGTTGCCAGATTTTATGGCTTCTCCCTCCGCTGTGTAATTAAATAACTTCCTGCGGGGTGGGTACCTCTGGGCTAGCTCTTTGCACTGGGCTGGTCTCGTCGGCTACTACTGGTCCTCTACGGCCTACTCGGCCGCAAACGGTTACTACTTGAACTTCGATAGTGCTCGTACCTACCCGTCCTACCACAACAATCGCTACTACGGCTTCTCTCTCCGCTGCGTGGCGAGGTGATAGATAACTCTTTAGATCACTATATATTATACATAATCTCTCTTCCTCCTTTATGCTTTTTATTCTTCTTTTATTCCTTTTTTCTTTACCTCATTGTCTATCTATGTATAGGATTAAAAGCCTTCCTGACCCACACCGCAAAAGGAGCCTCTCCCCAGGCTCCTCTTGTTACCAATGTTGACGGCGATTTTAGTACATCCCCCCCATATCCTGCGCCGGTGCCAGATTCTTCTCTGGCACATCCACGATCAACGCCCCCATCGTAATGGCTGTCGCCGCGATCGAAGTCGCACTCTGTACCGCTTCTTTCGTCACCTTCGCCGGGTCGATTACACCCGCCTTCTTCAGGTCGACCAGCCCTGCGCTCGGATCCATCACATTCACACCATATCCTGACTTCGCTTTCTCTACTTCCGCCAGCAACGCCTGCGAATTTAGACCAGCATTTTCCATAATATGTACGAACGGAGCCTTCAGCGCCCGCTTCACGATCTTCGCCCCGTCATTATTTTCTTTCAGATTATTCGCAAGCTCCACTAGTGTCACGCCGCCACCGGCCACGATACCCTCCGCCAGCGCCGCTTTCGTCGCCGCTACCGCATCATCCACCCGGAATTTCTTCTCATCGATTTCCGTCTCCGATGCCCCACCAACTTTAATCACCGCGACTTTGCCCAAGAGTGCCGCCGCTCGCTTTTCCAATTCTTCGCGCGCGTAGTCCGACTTCTCCAATTTCGCTTGCGACTGAATCAGGCTAATCCTCTCTTCCACCGCTTTCTTATTTCCAGCGCCTTTGATGATGGTCGTCTCGTCCTTCGTCGCAATCACCTTACCACAGGTTCCCAAGACTTCCATCCCGACTTCCTCGAGTTTCATGCCCTTGTCCGCCGAGACCACCGTCGCGTCTGTCAGGATCGCAATATCTTCCATAATCTCTTTCCGGCGGTCACCAAACGACGGCGCCTTCAAGACTAATGCGTTAAATGCACCCTTCAGTTTGTTCAAGACCAGCACCGACAACGCATCCCCCTCCACTTCTTCGGCAATGATTACCAAATCTTTCCGACCCGACTGCGCACACTGCTCCAAGATTGGAATCAGCTCCTGCGCACTCGAGATCTTCTTGTCTGTCACCAGGATCAACGGCTTCTCAAACACCGCCTCTTGCCGGTTCACGTCCGTCACGAAGAATGGCGAGCTCCACCCCTTATCATAAGTAAAGCCTTCCACGATCTCCTGCTCCATCTCGAGGCCCTGGCCTTGCTCTACCGTCACCACGCCATCTTTACCAATCTTGCTAATCACATCCGCGATCAGCTGACCAATCTCCGCATCTCCCGCCGAGATCGACGCTACTTCCGCGACTTTCTTATCGTCACCTTCAATTTTTTCTGCCGATTTTTCGATTCCCTTGATAATCTCCGCGCCCACATCCTCGATGCCTTTGCGCAATTCCATTGGGTTTACCCCCGCGGCAATTAGTTTGTTTGCTTCATTTAGAATGTTGTATGTTAATACCGTTACCGTCGTGGTACCGTCTCCCGCCACCTTATTAAGTTTTTGAGCCGCCTGCTTGATGAGTTTCGCGCCAACTTGTTCGCCCAAATTCTCATCTGTTGCTCCCAGATCTACCGCTTCCGCCACCGTTACGCCATCGTGCGTGATCGTCGGTCCACCGTAGGACTTCTCAATCACCACATTCTGACCCTTCGGCCCAAACGTCACCTTAACTGCATCATACAACTGTTTTGCACCTGCCAAAATCTTATCTCTCGCATCAGCCGCGTAGAAAATTTTTTTCATATTTCTCCTTTCTCACCCACTTCACTAAATGTGAATAAATTTATTAAATTATGCTTTACAATACTTTTCTTTGGCTCCACCTTCAACCTCTTTTCCGGAATATTAATCCATCAAAGAGCTGGCTCGAACCCTTTTTCCTAGGTGAATTAGTACGAGGCGACGGGAGTAACGGAACGAGCCGTATTTGACATACGGTGAGTGAGTAACGCATCCGTCAACGAAGTAATAATCGCCTAGAAAAGAGGCTCTCTTATTGAACAACTACCCCTTTATTGTAAAACTGCTAAAACATCTTCCTCTTTAAGAATAATATATTCTTTATTGTCGATTTCCACCTCTGTCGTCGAATACTGTTTATAGACAATTTTGTCACCTTTCTTGACGTCCTTTACATCCTTTCCGACCTCCTGTACTACCGCATACGACGGCTTCTCTTCCGCATTACCGAGCAGTATTCCCGACTTGGTCATTGTCTGCGGTTCTTCTTTTATCGCTACCACCCGATCTTGTAATGGTTTTAATTGCATTTCAACTCCTTTCGTACTTCCATCATAGCACACATTTTTAGCACTTGCAAGACCCGAGTGCTAATTTCTGCTCAAAATTAAGCCAAAATTTACCCTCACCTCTGTAAAATCACCTCATTATCATTTCGTAATACATCATCTTCTTTTATCTTCTTTCTAACTTCCCATCGCAAATTGACGAATACCCATTTCTATGCTATATTTTTACTATAGATCCATTCTCGCACCTTTCATTTATATCAAAAGGAGGCATACATTATGATTGAATCCAGCACGACCTCTTCTACTGCCCCTCTTCAGCCCACTTTTCCTATCTCCAATCTTCTTATCAGAAAACTCAAAAAACTCCCCGTCTTTACCATCGAGCAGCTCGCCTTTATTGGTCGCGACAACCTTTCTTACCTTCTCAGAGAGTGGCAGCAAGCCCTCATGGCCGCTCAGCCCTACCTCAACCAGCTCCAAGAGCGGGTAGACCTTCTTGAAGGCAAAACCGTCGCCGATCTCCAGCAGCTTGCCATCAGCTACGACTGCCCCGACTACCCCACCAAAACCGATTTTTATTATCCTCGTGATTTTCTTCTCAATACCGACGATCCCGAATCCCTAAAACGCGCCGCCGGCTCCACTACCTTCAATATCTGCGGCTGGTGCCAACATGCCCTTTGTGAAGGATATCCTATACGCCTCTGTACCACTGGCGGCCACCGCGTGTATCGCCCTAGCTGCGGTTTCTTCGATAGCGAATGGAAAAGTAAGTTCACACACGATTTCAATCACCCCTGCACCCTCACTCACTGTACTAACGCCGAGCTTAGCGACATCAACCTAAATCTTCGTGCCAAATATCTGCGATACCGAGGCTATTGCGAATCCATCCAAGCACACATCGCCTTCCTCCAAGACCTCATTCCCAAAACCGAAGCCAAACCACCGTTCCCTGCCTGCCGCACCGCCAACCATTACCAAGAAGATACACCCGCCTACCTCTTTCGTTATGATTCCAACCTCAACCGATCCACACCTTCGCTCCCATACCCGCTCAATCATTATTTTTCCAGGTTCAGCTGTACTACCACCCGCGGCATCATCACGACCTCTCTCGAGTCCATCTATTTCCATCCTGCCGACGCCGCACCAGACGCCCAACCTATTCGTGTCTCCTATGATGACGCTCGCCTCCTCCCCATCGAAGACCTTACCTACTTACTGGATCACCCCGACTATGCCCAAATCTGGCTCGCCTCCTGCAAAAATAACGACTATGATGTCACCAACCTCATCGCCTTCTACCAGCAACACCGCTACCTTCCCATCAAGCTCGAATAATTCCCCACCGCGCCCCTCCCCGAGGGGCGCTTTTTAATAATTGACCAGGTTTAATTCCTCGGGGCTCTGCCCCAGGGATGCTGATTCCTCAAAACATCACTAAACTTCAAAGCATCACAAATCTTCACAGTATTCTCATTTCTCAAAGCATTCCATTTTCTCACAGCACTTTCATTTCTCAAAGCAAATCACACCTTCAAAGTACTTGACCATCTCAAAGTAATTTGCTATACTCAAAGCAATAATCTAACACAAAGGACAAGTATGATTCAAGAAACCACTACCCTTTCCAAAGGCTTTCAGATCACTATCCCTAGCTCCATTCGCAAAAAACACGGCCTAGAAGCCGGCGATCCGATCCGCATCGTCAGCAATAACGGCGTCATCACCATTACCAAAGCCGAGACCCAAGAAGAGACCGTTCGCCGCGTCTTCCGCGAGCTGGACGAATGGCGCAATGCTCTCCCCCAAAAAGTCAAAGACAATATCAAAAAACGCGCCGGCTGGACCGCCAATCAATATCGCGAATACATCGACAACCTACCAGAGACTAAAGCCTACATCAAGGAGAAATATGGCCTTTAAAACTACTGAATCACTAGATACTAACATTATTCTTCGCATTATCTTCAAAGATGTACCAGAACAGTGTTTACACATCCAAGATCTTTTTATGCGTCACAATGTTACCTATCAAGTAGCAGACCTAGCAATTACCGAAGCTGTCTATGTTCTCCAAGACCAAGGCTGCGACCGCCCCACGGTCGTAAGTGGCTTACAAAACTTTCTACAAATGCCCCATATCAACGCCAATTTCAATCTCTTCAACCAAGTCTTCCCTATGTATCTCGAGAATCCCAAACTTTCCTTCAACGACTGTTGCCTCTCCGTCTACGCCGCCCTCAATGAAGCCGAGCCTCTCTGGACTTTCGACCAAGCCCTCGCCAAATCCTCCCCTACCGCCAAACTCCTCTAATCTTACTGCTATGTCAAAAACACCCTACTCCATCATTATTCCCCAGTCAGTTTACCCGCTACCTAACCCGCGCGAGCTCTCCGCCGCCCGCATCTTAGCAAATTACTTTCAATGCAATGTTACTTGCGTCACTCGCTCCGAACACAAATCCCCCGACTTCAAGATCCTCAATCTCTACTGGGAGCTAAAAACACCCACCGGCACCGGCAAATACAACATTCAGCACGCTTTACGCTCCGCTTCCAAGCAATCACAAAACATCATCATTGACGCTCGCTTTTCTAAATTACATATCAATCGAATTCAAAGCGAACTACGACTTCAATTCAAAAAATCCCATAATATCAAACGCCTCATCCTCATTAATAAAACAGGGTCAGTTATCGAAATCACAAAATAATAAGCCAAAAACTCTTGTCAAAGAATATTTCGTATGCTACAATAAAACTAACGAAAGCCCGTCAGGCAGCGTTGGATTACGCAGGTACGGGGCTTTCTTTTTATCACTTCAAGGTTTAAAAAGAGCGCCCATCCCTGAGCGCTCTTTTTACATCTAGACCACATTCCCTGAAACCCCAGAATCAAATCATCGGAAAAGTCAAAACCACAATAATCAAACTACACTTCCAGTCCTTCCTCACTCCTGATCTTCCGCCGCTGCGCCTCCCGCACCACCGACATCATTCCGCCTTTTTTCTCACTACAGTTCCCCGACAAGCAATACGGATACAAACTCTCCGGCACCTCCGGATAATTTTCCTCAATCCCGGCGAGATCCAGATATCCCTTCCCCGGAATTTGCAGCTGCAGCCACGTCATCACATATCGATGCAGCTCCAATGCCCGTTCCAGCTTCTTTGCGCCTAGGCACTGCGTCAGCTCAAAGTCGTCCCACTCCACCAAGACGCCCACCTCCTCCTCGAGGTCTATCGTCGGTATTAAATCGGGGACATCTGTCGGGTAAAAATTCACCTCTACCGGGCATATCACCCGGCCAACATCCTTGCCGTGGCTATAAATATCATAGCAATAGCGCAGTCCTTCCTGCAACCGCTCCAGAGCTGCCTCTTTCAGTTTCCGATGGAACTCCGCCTCTCGCTCATCACTTTCCGCTTGCTTACCCAGTCTCTTCCACTTCTTCCAATGGAGCCAGCCAATATCATCACGCTCCAGCCTCTTCCGTACCGCTCGATAGTCCCACCGCCGCATCAGCACCAGTTCTTCCCAGAACCACAGCATCTTACCGATCAGCTCACTTGCCGCCGTGATCCTTGGCGCGTCTTTCAGGAATCCACCAAAATACGCCGCCACTTTCTCGTGCCTTTCCGTATATCGCTTCATCAAATCCAGCCGCGCTGCCTCCGACACCGCTGTTACCAAAATATTCTCCGGCTCCAGCTCGCTCGCCTCAATCTCTGTCAAATACTTCTCCGGCGCATACATCCGACTCTGGTCCGTTCCTGACGGCGGCCACCCTGCCTTCTCCAGCAAGTCCGCCACATAGTGTACCGACCCCAACGGATAATCCACCAAAGTCGATACCGCCATATAGTGATCCGTTGTAAAGCTCTCCCCCAGCTCCGAACACAGCGCCAAATATTCGCGTACTTCACTTTCCGTCGCAAAATGCTTGCCTTCTTCGTACCGATTCGGCCACCACGCTTTGCCATCAATTTTGTTTCGACGCTGCAATATCCTTGCCAGCATTTCTACATTCTCCGGGCTTCTGATACAATTCACATAACTCATCATTTTGCCTCCAGTCTAAATTTTTTAAAGTACTGCTAAACCTACCCTCCTTATCTCAAGAATTTTAGATTTAGAATCACCCTTTTATTATAACACATCATTCAAAAATAGTCTATTTTATTTCCTTATACCGCCACTTCGCCAGAAGTATGTTAGCAACCAAGCCTTTACTCTCCTCAGAAACCATCCTTGCCAACGCCCCCTTTCCGGTATATAATTTATACATAATAATCGTGGAGAACTCAATGAGCATCAAATCAAAACTTCAAACCTTCCCTGGCTACAACCAACTCGTCCTACCCCTCCACTGGCTCCAAGCCCTCGCCGCCGCCTGCAAATACCACTACCCCGCGAAGAACCTCCGCGTCATCGCCGTCACCGGCACCAACGGCAAAACCACTACCAGTTTTATGATCTGGAAAATGCTTAGTCACGCCGGCCACTGCACCGGCCTCCTCACCACCGCCGCTTGGGGTGGAGTTGATGGCGACGAAAACAAAATCGCCGACTCCGGCCTCGACGCCACTTTTCTCCATAAACAGTTTGAACACATGACCACCGAACGCGTCGAAATCCTCAACCAGCGCATCCGTGCCATCGCCGACACCGGTGCCGAATTCCTCGTCCTCGAAACCACCTCCCACGCTCTCGTCCAATTCCGCACCTTCGGCATCCCTATCGAAGTTGCCGTCTTCACCAACCTTACCCACGAACATCTCGATTACCACAAAACTTTCGCCAACTACCGCGCCGCCAAATTAAAATTGTTCAAACAATCTAAGTTCGGCATCGTCAATGCTGACGACCCCAACGCTCATTATTTCACCGAAGTTTATTCATCCGACCAAGTTAAAACCTACGGCATCCAGCACGGCAACTACCGCGCCACCAATATCAAGTTAAATTCCACCGGCGTCACTTATTCATGTAGTGATATCAAGATCAAAACCCAAATCCCCGGCCAGTTCAACGTTTACAATTCCCTTGCCGCCCTCGCTGTCGGCAAATACCTCCACCTCACCAACACCGAAATTTCTCAAGGCATCCATTCACTAAAATCCGTCGAAGGCCGTATGAACCGTCTCGACGAAGGTCAAGATTTCGAGGTCATCGTCGATTACGCTCACACTCCTGACGCCCTTGAGCAAGTCTTCACCTCCGTCCAGGACCACCCCGGCAAAATTATCGCCCTCCACGGTGGCGCCGGCCGCCGCGACGAATCCACCCGCTTCCTTCGCGGCGAAGTCCTCGGCAAATACGCCGACACTGTCATCATCACCGAAGACGACTCTCGCGACGAAGACCCTGAGAAAATCGCCGAACCATTCCTCAAAGGCGCCGAAAAAGCCGGCAAAGTCCAAGATAAAAATCTCTTCCTCAATCTCGACCGCGATTCCGCCATCCGCCAATCCCTTCATCTTGCGCATCCCGGTGACCTCGTCCTCCTCCTCGGCAAGGGCCACGAAAAAACCATCCTCCGCGCCGACGGCCCTCACGACTTCGAAGACATCAAAGTCGCCACCAAATATCTCAAACAACTCCAAAAATAGTCCCACCAAAACCACCAAATATCTACGCAAACCAAAAACAAATCTTACGTCATTTTCTTCAGGAAACCGCACTTTTCTGGAAGAAACTATACTGGTCTTTGGAGGTTGAACTGACGAAGAAAGCGAATGAAGATGTGTTTACACAATCTTCTGAGCGACGCAGTCAGCGTGAGTTTTCTCTAGAAAACTCTGCACACCTTTCTCCCGCCCAGCACGAGGAGCGTGAGAGAAGAGAAAAGTCCTTTTCTCTTCCGAACCGACGATGTTGCTGGTAGCGATTTTTATAAAAATCGCGTTAAAGTGCCCAAAGCGAAGCGGTCAAAAAGCCCCTTCCGCAGAAGGGGCTTTTTAGTCAACGCAAGAATGTTCCATTACTTGCGTCATCCATCACTTTAGACCGACATCATTTTTCTTCACTCTGCACGCCTTCCAGCACAACACCATCTCATTCGGTATCCGCGCCGCTCATCGTATCTTTCAGCGCCTCCACAATCTTACGCCTTATCGGCTCCGCCTCCACCAACGACATTTCCGCCGTCAACACGCCCATCATCCAATACAGCAGCACCCGCTGTTTCCCCTTGTCACAGTTTTTCCGAGTTTCCCAAAACATCGGATCCGCGCAGCAGTTCTTCATCAGCCTCACTACCGTACCCATCAAGTTCGGATCTCTCGCCAGCGTCCACATCATCTTCACGTCGTCCTCAAATCTCAAGAAGCAATGCCCCTTCAGCTCCGGACAACCCAATAAAAACTCCACCGCCTGCGCCCGCTTAACACCTTCATTGCTGTCCATGTGAGCCTCCCAAAATTTGTTATGCAGAACCGGGAAATCCAAATTCTCCCCCACATTTCCAAACGCGCCCCACATTCCTTCTGGCATTTCCTTCGGCAAAGCCGCCCGCTCACGCTCTATTTCATCATTCACCTCCTTCAAGAACTCATCCCGCAGCCAATCCGGCGTCGCCTGCTTCCTCAGCCGTTCCATCAGATACTTTGCGTGCTCTTTCAGCTGATTCCCGTATGCTCCCGCAAGACGCCACTCCTTATAGTACGGCAGCAGTTTCTTCCTAGTCTCCTCATCTACTAACGGCTCCCCCGTCTCTGCGTCCTCCAGTGCAAACAACGCCTCCATCAAGTCCTTCACATCCAAATTCTTGATTCGCTCCAGCGCATATAGCAGCTCTTCCGTCAGCTCCTTCACCAGCTCTGGCCGCGTCGTCATCGTCTGTGCAAACTTCTCTCCGTCACCCCGAGCATCCGCATGACAACACGCCAAATGCGAGACGTCCGTCCGCAGCTCATAGTACGCCAGATCCGTGTCCACGTACCGCCGCTGCCGCACTAAGTCACGCAAGCACAGTCGCGCCGCCCCTTCCGTCGGGTACCGATTCACCCAGCAGCTATACAGTTGCTGGAAGCTCCTCGTAATTCCCACTGGTAGATTCTTGTACAGCCCAAAATCTTCCCCTGAAATCTCCATCGGTCCATTCGTGTTAAAGTACTCGTTTTTCATACCAAAACCTCCTCAAAATTTTGAGTCACCCACAGTCGGCTCCATCACCTTCCACTAGTACCCACTCGCTTCGGTATCTAACTCCTTAATCATATCACATTCACCAATCATCGTCAACGCCAACACCACGCAAACCCCTCCACCAGCTTCAAAAAAATAGCCTACCCTCGCCGCCATTCAGTCTCCCCAACTTGTTCTTGCGTTACAAGTTCAACTTAAATTCCCCTCTGTAAATTCCACCAAATCTCTCCTTTATTACCAAACAAACCCTACACCCCAAACAGTTCCTTTAGCATTCTCACCAATCTCGGCAATTCCGTATATTGCTCTCCGTCCGATTCGTCCTCCATCTCACACGCTTTATCCACGAACCCCGGGTCCAGATTAAACATCATCCCGAGACATCTCTCCGCCTCACCGCGTTTCTTCCCATAAGCCGGAATCCTAATCGCCGCCTCTCGCCCCTCATTATATTTATCTATCCCCTCTTGTATCTTCCCCATCAACCCCTCCGCGTTCACCTTCGCGAGTTCCCCTTTCGAGAAAAACAGTCTCGCCACAAAATACTCAAATTTCGGTCGCGTCACGCATAGCATATATCCCCACTCCTCCATCTCCTTACGCAATTCTTCCACTTTCACCCCACACTCATCCATATTGTCATAATCACACACCAGCACCTTCACAATCTCATCCTCGTCCCCGTACATATCATATTTTGATACCAGTTCCCAAATCTTCTCACTCGCCCGCCGGCTCAGTTCTTTATAACCTTGATTTCCACCTAGTGGCACCGTTATCACTTCCAGATGTGCATAGACCTGCGGCGCCTGACTGCGAAAATATTTCACCAGTCCATCTATCACACACGGTTCCGACACCTCACCCTCTGTCACGATTATCACAAATTTCATCAAATCTCCACCCTCGGCACCGCTCCGTACCGCCCCTGCAAATACTTCTTCTCTATCGCTACATCCCGTGACTCACTCGGTATCTTCCCAATTTCCGTCTCCTCAAAATTATTCTTCCCGAAGAGTACCACATTTTTATACCCCAAATACTCCAACAACTGCGCCGAATGCGTATTCACTATCAGCTTCGCTTTTTTCTTATTCAATTCACTCTTAAACAACTTTACCAAAAACACACATTCATTCGGATGCAACGCCGTCTCGAACTCATCAATATACAATATCTTTCCCTGGTCCAAAGCCTCGAGAATCGGATATGCCAATTCAAAAATCCTCCGCGTCCCCGTCGATTCCTGCACGAACATATTAAACTGTTGCATTCCAATTACCTTCCCCGCCTCATCTCGCACATAATGCGATGTCATCACATTATACCTATCTCCTCCCAACAACATCTCTAGCCCGGTCTTCTTCATCTCCACTCCCGTCACATCCTGGATAAACAAATCCGCCTGGTTTAGTAACGCCAACACTTTCGCCTTATATTCCGCATCATCCACAATTTTCTTCGCCGTCATATCTGCCGACTGCCACCCCGCCACCAAATTCAGCTTCTTCAAAAAATCAAATATCTCTACCGCTATCGGATTATTCACCTGAAACGCCCTCGTCAGCACCAGCGCATCACTCCTCGTCGTCTTCAACAATTCTTTCGTGAACCCCAATTCTTCATACTCCCCGTTCCGTATCGACTTCCGACTAAACACCGTTTTATATTGCGGCTTCTTCAATTTCTCGCTCCACTTCAAATTCTCATCCATCACCACATCACCCAAAAGCGCATAAGAATACCGAAAAATATGCTTCCTCGCCTCAAATTCCATCGTAAATTCCGTCGGTCTCTCCGCACTCCCCACCCTCAGTCGAAATGGCTCATAATACACCCCGAGCGTTTTAAAATCCGTCGAGCTCTGCACAAAATCCCGGAAATTCAGTAATGCCCTAAAGAAATTCGTCTTTCCCGACCCATTCGGCCCCAAAATCGCCACCGCATTCCGCTCGTCAAAATCAAACTTCAGCTCCGTTCTCCCCCGGAATGAATAACAATTTTCTATCGCAAAACTAATTATTTTCATAATTCTCCTTATTCCCATTTTAGCACATTTCTTGCACAAAATCAACATTTTTTGTATAAAACCTACAAATCTCACTCAATTTCTGCACTTTTCGCCACTTACCCCGCTTCATCCACTACCAGAATTTTAAGCCATTTACTACCAGTTTTTAAGATTTTTACTACCAACATTTTAAACTCCCGCTCGTATTTTTTACCAAAAGAAATCTGGACTCCCCTCCGCCCAGATTCCCAACTTGTTCCCGCGTTACAAGTTCAACTACGATTCCCCTATGTAAATTCCGCTGATATTCTCCTTAATTACCGCACCACACACCGCACCGAAGCGCCATTTGCACGACGAAAATCATGCAAATAATGCGTTGAGCTCACCTCTGTTTTAGAAAAATATAGACCAAATGCGTACATTGGATATCCAGAAAGTGCGGCCGTAGGAGTCCACAAATATCCACGTTCTCCAATATAACCCGTACCATCTTTCCCTGCATACACAAAATAAAGTGGTGGTATCAATAACTTCCCTATATTACTAGTAGAAATTCCATATAAAGATAGTAGCTTACCAAATGACCCCACATCAGAAGAATCACTTATAGCCTGGCCAGTTGGTAATCTCCAACCCCTTGGACAAATACTAGACGTTGCTTCTCCAGTCGGTGCAGCAACACTGGTTCCAGCAGTAGCAGCATTATGTGAATAAAAGTTACCTTGCGAATAATGAGACTGACTAGTGGCAATAGTAGTATCAAAATAATCATAATAATACATCCTACAAGCAATATTAACTGCCTCGAGATTTCCAACTTTACTACCAGCAGTTTTACTACAGATAGTTTTGCCATCCGACCCGAGATATTCTGTAACACCAATAAACCAATCCTCATACGTAGCCACCCAACCAAGCTCACTCATCCCATACGAAACATCATAAAACAAACCCGGATCAGAAACCAATCTCAAGCTAGAATCGCCAGAAGCATTCGCAAAGATGTAAAAACCAGGATCATAGTAGACAACATCAGAATCTCCGCTAAAACTGGTACTAGAGCCTGATACGGCCGGTGACCAATTTGCTAACACATCAGAATCTGACGGTGTTAGAGTTCGATTAGCTAAATCCAAACCCAAATTTTGCGTCATCCAACACAGCCCGTCGTTTAATTTAGCTACCCAATACACTTTCCCATCACGCTTGTCAATAAGTCGTCCTTCAGTTCCAATAGGAATACTCGAACTACTACAAAAAGTTTTATCTACCTCTTGCATATAAGTCTTACCCGCAAAACCAATATTCGTCACCTCCTCCGCCCCCGCCGCCACGGAAAGAGTGATGTTAGATTTGTAGTGATCGGCTTTGGCTCCATCTAGGTTTGCTGCAAAGGCAAGTGTATATGGCTGCGTGATCCCACTTGCTGGTACTGTTACAGTATCTGCCGGTGTCGATACTCCCGTTTGGATTGGATTATAAGTTAAGTTCGCTGCGGTTGTTCCGTCTTTCTTTACTACTGCATACCCCCACTGTTTACTCGCAATGTTATTTGGTGTCACATTCGTACTAGCAATACTATTAATCGTATCTCCATAGGTTGTACCAGTTAGTGCCGTACTCTCGGCTTGTACGAACACTTTATAGTCATCTACTTGATTTGCTCCCACTGTGAAATCTACCTGCAGATATTGTGTTCCTGATCCTGTTACTTGTTCTGTTACTGTATTATCTTTATCTAGTGTCGTATCAATACTTAGTGCCACTCCGCTTTCTGGCACTGTCAGGCTCTGCTCCGCAATTCCACTTTCCCCCTCCAGTGCCATCACCCCACTTGTCTGTATCGGGCATATCATTAATCCTAATACCACAAGGAGGGCCAACGAAGAAACCGTCAGCAGAATATTTGGCAACCCAAGCCTCACCTTTCCTAAGAAACCGTCCGCAGCGCCACGAGCGAGGAAGAGGCGCGGCTCACCCGTAACGACGGGCTGAGACGACGCCGTGTTTCGTGGGAAGGCGAGGTTGGGTTGTTCAGTTTCTTCTACCCGAAAGACTTTTTCGTCCATAGAATCAAACCTGTCCAACCTAGTTTTGTAGAAATAAGTACTTTTATCACTATGAAGAAGTTTAGTGTAAGTATTATTAAGTTGTCCCGTCCGGAAGAGACTATGTTCCTTCCGCACAGAATGAGTCTTTATTCTATGCCTCATTGGCCCTCCTTATGATATTATCAGCCAGCGCGCCATCTTGTCTCCTCAAACAAAAACAGCACCGCGAGCTGGTTAGCGACAACCACATTCAACGATGATCGAAACCATCAGAACTCTACTCTCGGTGCTGTTTTACCGCTCTCACGGTTTCATCACTTGACGTAGTTGTCGTCAAAAAATCATCTTTTTAATGTAGTTGTCGCTAACAATTTATTATAATTCCATTATACCACAAATCCCATTTCCGCAACCCACTTTTTCCGCAACTATCAAAATCCAAACACTAAACCCTCTTCTAGAATCCATTTCTCAACCCCCAAGAGTTCAGGCGCTAGGGAAATCTTAGCCAAAATTCATCTTTCCCAACCCCGCGAACTCAGGCGCTAAAAATAGACCCTGATTAAGAGTCTATTTCATCATCCGAGGTTATTTCGTTCCTGGCTGGCTCAGGCCTGATTCACGCGAGCAGCATACTAGAGCAGAGACCTGCCACCTCACACTATCCC
The DNA here is from genome assembly GCA_964585155.1 of uncultured Candidatus Saccharibacteria bacterium. GTDB lineage: Bacteria > Patescibacteriota > Saccharimonadia > Saccharimonadales > Saccharimonadaceae > Nanosyncoccus. The sequence continues at coordinate 27,892 of CAZPCQ010000012.1, forward strand.
TCTAGCAAATTGATCCAAATTAAAGTAAATCCAACTTCCAGCAGACCTTTTTGAGGGGATTTCGGAGGTTACGACCGAGAAGGAGCGCGCGAAACCCGTAACGACGGGCTTGAGCGACGCGACCCCGAGAAAAGTGTCTATGGAAGTTGAATTCACGTAACTTATCAATTTGCCTAGAAAAATAAAATACTTTTCCATTTTTTATTTTCGATATTTTTATAAAACTTATTTCCCTAGCGCCTGATTCGCCTGATCTACCGCCGCTGCAGCCGCCTGCGCCACTTCCTTATCGCTCGGCGTCGGCGCCACCACCGGCCGCGGCTCCACCAGTTTCACTTCATCATCATTTTTCACCGCCTCACCCGTCGCCCGCGTCGTGTCTACATTATCTCCAGCTGCGCCACCTTGCACCGCCGCTCCTGCTGGCACCGTCGTATTCGTTGCACCATTCGGATCCGTTACTGTTGCCGGCGCAGCATTCGTCGCCGTTGCCTCACCAGCCCCCTCGATAGCTCCCGTCGCCGTCACGCCCGCACTCGCCGCTCCAGCGTTATTCGCCACCGTACTTTCATCGGCTTTTTCTGGCATACCTATCACACTTCCCGCTCCTACCGCATTCTCCGTCGCCACACCCGTCGAACCAATCGACGTCGCACTCTCCACCGCAGCCACAGTCGTATTCCCCGCCACAGCTCCACCCTCTGCCGCCCCTGTTTTTACCTCATTCGCCACAACCGAAGCCGCCGTCAAAGCATCCGTTCCATTTACTCCAGCCGCAGCCGTCGCACCATTCGTCACATTCGCTCCTGCAGCAACCGCAGCCATATCCCCACTCTCAGCCATTCCCGCCGAAGCCACAACACCTGCCTGAGTCGCACTCCCTGCTGCAGCCACCCCCGTCGTTCCAGCGCCAGCCGTACCACTAGCCACATTCCCCTTCTCACCAGCCTGTGCCGCCACCTTTCCCGTCTCACTCGGCGCCGCCATCTGTGTGTTATTTGGATTCTCATTTGGATTCGCCATCGCGAGCGGCGCCACCGAGTCCGCCACCTTATATCCTTTCGCCGCCAGCCCCGCGTCCCCCTGCACCAAGATCATAATCCCCTCAATCATCCCCCACACCAGATTCCCAATAAAAATAATATACGCCATAATTATCAGACAAATAAACAACACATTCAATACCGGAATATTCTTCGACAAATTATCCAAAATCACCCCTATCATCAGCAAAATCAACCCGCCCGCACTCAGGCTCGTATGCATTATCGCCTTCTTCGAATCCCCCAAATACCAATCGTGCCCACCGACCCACCCCAAGAACACCCCCAAAATCCCCGCCACCATCGACGACTTCACCCCATTCTTCTGCATAAACCTCCTTAACTTTCTAAACCAATTACTACCATTATACCTTATTTTCCGCCAAATGTAGAAAAAACCATAATATTCTTGGATTTAATTCCAAAAAAACCATAATATTTTCTACATTTCTCCCAAAATCCCCCATTTTCACACATTTTCCCAGAACTCATCATCATAAAATTACATTTCCACCAAAATCAAAAAATGTGATATAATATATTATATGAATATTCTTGCTATCGAATCCTCTTGTGACGAAACCGCCGCCGCGGTCATTTCTGATCATTGCCAAATCCTCAGCAATGTGGTCGTCTCTCAAGTTGACATTTTTGCTGCTTATGGTGGCGTAATTCCCGAAGTCGCCGCCCGCTCTCATCTCGAAGCCATCCTCCCCGTAGTCCACAAAGCCCTCGATGACGCAAGATTGACTAAGGATGACATCGATTATATTGCCGTCACTTACGCCCCTGGCCTCCTCGGCTCTCTTCTAATTGGCACCCTTACCGCCCGTATGCTCACCATCCTCTGGCACAAACCTTTCTATCCTGTCCACCACCTCAAGTCCCACATCTATGCCAACTGGCTCCATGCCAGTCACACATCTTATGCCAATACCCCTTCTTTCCCTCTCCTCGCCCTTGTTATCTCCGGCGGCCATACTCAGATTATTTATATGCCCGAACATAACCATTTCGAGATTATCGGCACCACTCGCGACGACGCTGTCGGCGAATGTTTTGATAAAGTCGCCAAAATTCTCGGTCTCCCCTACCCTGGCGGCCCCAACATCGCCAAATGTGCCCTAAATGGCGATCCTCATAAATATCACCTCCCCCATCCCAAGATCGACGGTCTCGATTTTTCCTTTTCCGGCCTTAAGACTGCCGTTCTCCGCGCCGTCCAAGCCGATTGTCATCTCCCCATCACTACACCATCATATGAACTCTCTCGCCACTTGACGCCTCAGCAACAATCTGACTTCGCCGCCTCTTTCCAATCCACTGCTTGTGACATTTTATTAGAAAAAATACAACTCGCACTCCATCAACACCCCGACGTCCGCAACCTCGTTTTTGCCGGTGGCGTCAGTGCAAATCAAGCCCTCCGCACCAAAGCCCAAACCTATTTCTCTAATCACGTCAACCCAGTAGATTCCAAATCAAACCACAGAAACGCCAAAACTACCAACAATATCAATTCCAACAACCTCAATCTCTTCTTCCCCGACCCTCAATTCACCGGCGACAATGCCGCTATGGTTGGCGCCGCCGCTTATTACGAAATCCTCTCCGGCATTCAGCCCACCGACCCTTACGCCCTTAACATCCTTCCCCGCACCCCTATCAAATAGCCCCACTAGTCACCGTATCTTATCAAGCTGCTACTTCAAAACTTAGATCTATATTTCCATCAGAGCCAAACATCTCATTAAGTTGTCCTACAAAACAAAAGTTTACACCCCTACTAAATCATCTATAACCAAGCCCTTGACAAACCTCACCTCATCCCCTATAATCAAAGTACGTTCCTAGTACAAGTGTCCTACAACTAAATATTACTGTTGCGTTGCTAGGTGCAAGACATATCACCTACTGCTTTGGTAAAAGCATGCAACAAAGAAGACTTACATTTTTTCACTTTACTAGGAACCGCCTGTTAGGACCGCCAGAATTCCTATCCTTCTGGTTTCCACCTGAGCGACCGGCTGCTGGTGACGTCTATGGTCAACGTCACTCAAATTGTACCATCAGCCAATCTGCGCGCTGTGCTAATTAAGAAGGCAACCCCAGTCTTCCCAATATTATGCACCCAGCCAACGTCCAGATTATCTCAGGTTTCGGAATATCCACTAGTAGTGACGAGCGAACGCGGAGACGGTACGCGAGACCACTCGCGTCAAACCTAACAGAGTACTTTAGAAAGGAGCACAACACGCACAGGCAAGTGATGATGAGCAATCTCTTGCCTATCCCCGACCTAAATTCAAGATGTCCGCAAAAGACATCAGGGAAAAGTCTCAAATTCCACGAATTTCTATTTCACATATTCTATAAGTGTCAGTGTGTTTGCTTCCTCGCCCTCACCCAATCGGGTGGGGGCGACTTTTTATATTGCGTGATGCTGTTCAAAATACCTAGCGCGACCCGGTAAGCCTTTCCATCCGAGGCTCCTAGGACTAAAAACCTTCAGGGCTACCGCGTCAAAGGTGTCGCCAATGCGAGCGGATTATGTCGTTACTGGCTGAGCCGAGTCCGATTTGTGTAAACAACATGCTGAAGCAGAGGCATCCTACCTCACGCCTCCCTCTAGCGAATTGATTTTAGATCAAAGTGAATTCAACTTCCAATAGACCTTTCTAAGGGGATTTCGGAGGTTACGACCGAGAAGGAGCGCCGGAGACCCGTGACGACGGGCTCGACGGACGCGGCCCCAAAGAAAGTGTCTATGGAAGTTGAATTCACAGAATCTTCAATTTGCCTATAAAAAATAAACACTTTTCCAAATTTTTAATTTCGAAAAATATATTACATAAAACACTATGTAGAGTCTTTTTTCTTTTCAATATTACACTTTATGCTATAATAAAACCATTATGTCACCCCATTTTCTCCAATCCACAGACTGGCAGGCTCTCAACGAACTCGAAGGCCACACCACTTTCCGCCTCGACGGCGACGATTTTTCCGCCCTCGCTATCAAGTACTCCACCCCTCTCGGGTCTTATCTCTACTGCCCTTATGGCCCCACTCTCGACGATTCCCATCCCGAGGCCTCTCTCACTCACGCCCTCGACGCCCTCAAATCTCTCGCCACCGAACAGCACGCTTTCTTCCTCCGCCTCGAGCCTACTTATCCTTTCTCGCCCGACTATCTTAAATCCCTCCACCTCGTCAAATCCCACGACCTCGACCCCGCCCACACCTGGGTCATCGACCTCACTCAAGACGAACCTACTATCATCGACGCTATTGAAAAAAACAAATACCGCCATTGGCGCATTCACCAGAAAAAAGGCATTTCCTACCGCACTTCCCAAGACTCCACCGATATCACTATTCTTACCGACCTACTAAAATCCGTCAGCGCCCGCAACCATTTCACCCCTCAAGACGAGAATCATCTCAAAAATCAGCTAAAATCCGGTTTTGCCACCCTCTATATCGCCGAGCTCGACCCTAGTGCCACCGCTGCAAACAATCAGCCCGCTTCCCCAAACAACAAAACCATCCCTAATGACACTTCTGCGTCATCCAACAATGATTCCAAAATCCCTATCGCCGCCTCCCTCATCTACGATTACGACGGCGCCCGCTTCTACGCCCACGCCGCCGCCGATGACGAACATCGCAAACTCGCCGCCGGCACCTCCCTCCTCGTCCAAATGATTCTCGACGCCAAACACGCCGGCGCCCACACTTTCGACTTCTGGGGCATCACCACTTCCGAAGACCCTCAACATCCCTGGTACGGCTTCACCCAGTTCAAAAAATCTTTCGGCGGCCACCAAGTCGACTACTCTGGCACCTGGGATCTTCCCCTCAACAGACCCAAATATCACCTCTACCAGCTCCTCCGCCGTCTCAACCGCGCCCTCCGCAAAAAATCCTAATTCCCTATTTTCCTCTATACAATTCCTCTCATCTCTGCTACTATAATTATAGAGAGCGTGGAAATACTCATTGCAGGAAGTTAATATTGGTCGATACCTTTTTTAGGTCGATAAACAACAATAATAACTAATTTACAAGCAGGAGATACGCGATTATGAAGAAGCGTAAAACTACTACTTTCGAAATCACTAGCAATAGTGATGACGAAATAAAAGTGACCCTTAGCGTAAAACCTAAGAGTCACTAACTTTCTCATAATCCTATCTTACCACTTATAAACCATTAATGCAAGAGTTTTCTGCGCTCTTTTTTACACCAAACCAAAATCCCTCATTTCCCCCTTCCCACATTCCCAAAAAGTGTTATAATAGAATCCTAGTTCTTTATTGAAAGGATGATTAGCTATGCAGTACTTTTACCCCGCTCACCAACCCCACCACTTCAACTTCGCCGACGCCTCCAGCCTTCCGAGCCTCCCCTTCACCATCGGCCTCTGCCCCGGCATCACCCCCCGTCGACCCCGACATCAACCTCCAGCTGTACCACCATCTCCATCCGCACCTCAGCACTCTCCGCCCCACCGCCTAACCCATCCACCGCCCCCTTCGTTCGAAGGGGGCCTTTCCATAAACCTTCATTTTAAGCCTCCTCACACCATTTTTACCGCAACCACTATCACAACCCATCTCCGTCCACAAACCAGCCTAGAATCGCCTAAAAAATAGCCGTAGAACGCATTTCTCATCCACCCTCCACCACCATTTTTTAACCAGCAGAAACCCCGACACTTTGGTCGGGGTTAATCAGTCACCAGTCTCTGGCTATCTCCAAGGCTTCCGCCCAATCAGTCAATAATTCGTCTATCGTAAAATGGATTCACCATCTGGTCAGTCTAAGGTACCTAATGTGCTTTAAATCAGTACTCCGACGGGACTAAACCCGCATCTTCCAGCACATCGCCGGATGTTCTAAGATCGTACATAAACGCAAGGCACTTCCGCCTAACACGCAGGCAAAACTGCCTCACGCTCGTCCCAGTACTCTCCTTGTTAAACCACGAAGTATTAATATCCCCATTATAGCACGCCTTCCCACCCCGTCAACACCTTTTCTCCAACTTTTTCATCATCCCACCATTTTTCCACAGCCCAGCCACTCCCCTCCAAATCGAACTTGTTTATTTCGTACAAGTTCAACTCATTTTTTCCTCTGTTATCTCATCCAAATACCTACTTAATTAACCATTCTTGCAATTTCTCCCATCAAACCCTTTATTCTGCAGAATAATTTACTTCTGACTCGCCGTCACCAGAATCGACGTCGAGTACGTCCCACTCGGCAGCTCCGGCGCAGCCTTCACTCCAACCTCAAAAATCGTCTCCAGTTCATTCCCGCCATTCTCTACCGCAAAATACGATTCCATATCATTCGTTAGTCCAGCATAACTAGCCCTCTTGCATCCCGCTACATCTGCACATTTAACTCCCCACCAAGATTCACTGTCCGTCGTCACCGTCACCGACAGCGCCGGAATCACCACATTTGCCTTCTCGTTCCTCAGTTCCGTATGCCCACCATCGACCGTACTCAGCGCCAAATCATATCCCGCATTCGAACTCACCTTCGCCGTAAACTTCCCCGTTCCCGCTCCATCACCCTTCATCGCAATGTCCACCGTCTTGCTCTCCTCGTCTCCCGAATACACATCAAGAGTTATCATTTTCGGCACCGTCACACTCACATTTGGATCATTAATCCCTGTTTCACCACCCACCGACGGATCCACCGGCGTAATCTCCGACGTATCCTTCGCCACACAACGCACCGAATGTCCATCGGGCCGATTGAGGTCGTTGTTGTCGGAGGGAGTGACACTGCCACTGCTGAAGTTCAAGTTGAACGCGTTGTCAGAACCATCAGGCGTAGAAGACCAATAGTAGCCATAGCTACCGGCAGCGTTAAGCCAACCAGAAGAGACGCGCCCACCACGCATAAAGTAACCTGGTGAAGCAATTAATTTTGCATCAGAACGACCACCGCTCGTACCAGAAGTTGCACCAAGTGCATTTGTTAACGCTTGGAAGGTTTTAACACTTGTACCACTATTATTTGTTGGTAGTTGCCAGGCATCAGGACATATTCCAGTGATACTACTTGTTGGCGTACCATTAGTCACTCCAGCTGTTGCCGATATCCAAGAGTAATAATTTCCTATGAGATAATGTTTGTCCTCTTCCTTACTGATTAATAGTGTAGTAAGTGCGCTACTACCTGCTTTAGCAGTTTTATTATCTCCCGGATCCCAGTACTGACGTTTACTATTGCTATCTTCCCAATAACTACTTCCTGGTCCACCATTAGTTCCGCTAGTATCAGTAACTTTAGTACTGCCCGGATCATCATAATCTAAGTTCTGTGTCATCCAACAATCATCACCAATTCTAGCCACCCAATAAGTTTTGCCGTCGCGTACATCAATAAGTTGTTTTTGATTAGCATTGCCAGTTGAAGCAGTAGATATTGGTGCACTATTACACGCCTGCGACGTCATCTGCTGCATATATTGCAAATCTTCCCACTTCGCCAGCGGCGTCGTCGGTGTCACCACTACCGGCGTATCCGTCGAAATCGCCTGCGAATACTCCGGCACAAACATCAAATATTTCACCATCCCCACCCCACCAATCGCCACAGCTCCTACGATCAACAAAATTTTTATTTTAGAGTTATTAATACGTGTTGACATTGCGCTGCCTACCTCCTTAGGATTATTATTCCTCTGTCAGCAACCGCACAAAATACGGCACCAACCGGGGGAAAGCGCTCGCCAACTCATAGAGAAAACGAGCTCCCTTTTGGTGCCGTAGTTTATCTATGAGTTGATTATTTATAATTGAACCTCGCGGCTCAACTGCTTTCCACCTTCCATTATACCACACTTCCCGCCAAATCAACTACTTTTCGCTCACACCCCTATCAAAACTAATACAGAGCAAACCAAGCAACATAGGTAGATAGCAAAAGCCAAATAGCAGAAGATAATAAAGCAGGAAGAATAGATAAGGATAAAAAGAGACTAACGATAGATAATATAATAATTAATAATATATAAAGAAGACATTTACTTATATATAATATACATAGATAGACAATGAGGTAAAGAAAAAAGGAATAAAAGAAG
>CAZPCQ010000013.1:0-35243 GCA_964585155.1 uncultured Candidatus Saccharibacteria bacterium
GTAATGGTAGTACTAGTGGGAGTGTTGCAGCTCAGACGGCGAGTAGTACTGCTACCTCACATACCTTTACGGTGGCGGGGCAGGGAAACCTGGCTAGAACTGGGTACACCTTTGCTGGGTGGGCGGATACTAGTACTGCTACTACTCCACAGTATACCGCAGGATCATCTAAACTCACCCTAACAAGTGCTGCACCTACGAGAACGCTCTATGCAGTATGGTATAAGAACTATAGCCTTACGTACAATGCAAATGGTGGTACAGGTGGACCAGGTACGGTGACCGGAGTAAATAATGGAACGAGTTATACCTTTACCGTACCGTCTACCGCGCCTGCCCGATCAGGGTTCCAGTTCTTAGGCTGGGCAGAGAGTAGTACTGCTACTACCGCACAATACACCACCGGCAGTACTATTACTTTGCAACCTACCGCTACGTCTAGGACGGTTTATGCGGTGTGGAAACAGGCGTTGCCAGCGTACGATAAAAGCCAACTGACAAATCCGTTTCCAGGAGGCTTTGTCTATATGCAGGAACCAGGGCTGAAAGAATACTGCCAGCGGAGCGACGTACCAAGTAATACGACAACCGGACAGCTGGTGGACGGACGAGATGGGAAAATCTATTGGGTCACAGTTCTAGGTACTGGTAGCACAAAGACCTGCTGGATGACACAAGATTTAGATTTAGACTTGGGTCCCGATGGACCAAAACTAACAACGGAAAATACTGGAGATAACCTATACAAAGGTACATCTCTAGGCTCGAGTCAGGCCGCTTGGGACGGAGGCAGTAATGTCCCCTCCTCTTCTGGAGATTGGGGATATACCGACGTAGCACATTGGTACAATCGAAATAAGAGCTCTCATGGCGTAACACACGATTCGCTAGGGAACCTTTATTCATATCTAGCCGTGACCGCCGGAACTGGCACTCCAGACATCTATGATGGAGCTGAAGTAACTGGTAGTATTTGTCCAACTGGATGGAAGTTACCAATGAGCGGATTCAATAATGATGGTGTGGGAACCTTTAAGAGCTTGGAGATGTCATTCAATACTCTAGATAAAACCCCGTTTTACTTTCAGTACGGTGGTGATATTGAAGGATATTATTCCGGTGCCGGTAACTTCGGTTATTATTGGTCAGCTACATCTGGTTTCAGCGGTCATGTATATGTGTTATATTTTCATACTATAGGATCCTTTAATGCTTCCGCTTCTGGCAACGGCAGCTATGGCTACTCAGCGCGTTGCGTCATACGATAGTAGTCCTAGTAATACTAATACTTGGTATGCCTAGCAAAGGCTCCGCTGCGGCGGGGTCTTTGTTTTTATAAACGAGCCATAGCGCCATCCAGCAGAAAGTATTTTTCAAAAAAAGAAGACGACTCACAATAATTATTATGAATCGTCTTCTGGGCAGGCCCCGGCCCAGAAAAGTTCCGGTCCGTACCCTTGTGGGTAAGCTACACTCATTGATTTCTCAATGCCATCTTACACTTACATTTTATCAGTAATATCAAAGAATGTCAATAACCTTTTCGCCGCTAGCAATAACGAGAAGGCGACGGATTTTCTTCCTTTCGTGGGCGATTTTGGTAAGTTCACGGAGGCATTTTTCCTCTGGCATTTTGCTGTAGCGGATGTCAATGATGATATTCTCAGATTGATGAAGGGCTTTGTGGATGAGCTTCTGGATAGTGTATTTACCGTTACCTTTTGCTCGTTTCATTTCCCAAGGTACGCCATCCATCAAGAGGTCAGGAGTGTGTACGCCGGCGATATTGCTTTTGGGGACCAGTTCGATGAGCTGACAATAGTATATTAGTACAAGGATCATTTCATATTCGTGACGCTCGAGGTGTACGTTGTTTTGGACAAAGGTGGCCTTGCGTCTGCGTTTGGCGAGTAACTTCATCCTACCAGCGTAGCACAAAATCCGCCAAAGTTGCAAGCACAGCCACGATAAAAAGTCTATTTCTGGCGACGGGCGCGGGCTTCGGTGCGGAGGCGGGATTGCTCGGCGCGCCATTTTTCGACATTGGCGTGGTGGCCAGAAAGCAGAACCTCGGGGACAGTCATACCGCGGAAGTCAGCGGGTTTAGTGTACTGAGGATACTCGAGATTATCGCCCTCAGAAAAACTTTCGATCGCTGCGGAAGTCTCGCCACCGAGGACGCCTGGGAGGAGGCGGGTGATGGAGTCAACGATAATAAGGGCAGGCAATTCCCCGCCGGTGAGGACGTAATTGCCGATGGAAATCGGGTAGTCGACCAAGGTCATAATACGCTCGTCGTAGCCTTCGTAGTGGGGGCAAAGGATGATATAGTGAGCATCAGGGGTGGATGCTGTGAGATTTTGAGACTTTTGAGGACTTGCAGCGGTGGTTTTATCCTGGTCTACTAGAGTGGACGCCATAGGGTTTTGGACGGTTTTTTGCGGGTTTACGGTAGCGGTTTTCGTGTCTAAGGCCTCAAAATCGGCCTCTGAGGCGGTTTTGGTCAAAAGTGGGGTGGTAGCAAGGTTTGAATTTTCTGGGCCGTCCTGAGGCTCTAAAAGGGCAAATTTGCGAGCCAGAGCCTGCGTCCAGACTTCGCCAACAGGGGTAGGGAGGATGACTTTTGCCTGGGGGTCTTTTGCCTTGACATTCTCGATTGCGGCAAAAACCGGCTCACAGCGCAGCAGCATACCATCGCCGCCGCCATAAGGAGTATCGTCGACCTGCTTGTGCGGGCCGAGGCCAAATTCGCGCAAATCCACATATTCTACCTCAATAATTCCCCGATGCTGCGCTTTGTATAACATCGAGCTGTCCAAATAAGGTTTCAGCGCCTCTTGGAATAGGGTAATAATCGTGAATTTGACTTTGGCCATAGTATTCCTATCATATCACAAAAGACTAGTCTCGACAAGAGGTCGAGCATCTCTCCAGGTGTAACCTATGGCTAATTGTAAATATAGATTCAAATAAGATATTTGTTTTATATGATGTTTTCATTTGAAAATAATACTTTCTATATTCCTACTTTAACCACTTTTCTTAGCCTAAGAAAAGTGGTTAGAAAAGAAGGCCGGGGGTTCCGATTCCCCCGGACTCCTAAAACGGCCAGGAAGGGCTCCGCCCCCTGGACCCCCGCTGGAGTGGAATCAGATGACTAAATGAAATATTTTATCACATCTCACTACTGGGACTTTTATTACCCGATGCAACAGTCCTAAAAAGTTCTACTATGGGTAATTCGCATTTTTTTAGAAATTAAAGATAAACGTGACCAGACAAAATCTACGGGATTTTAAGGAAATTTTAAGAATTCTGCAGAAAAGTCTTTATTCATAAGCAAAATGTGGTACAATTAGATAAATGAGTGTTCCGGAGAGTGAGAGGCAAAAGGGCGAGCTGGTCGCGCTGTCGAAAGCGCTGGAGGTGGCGACTTATAGCATTAAGATTATGGCAAATCAGAGCAAGTTTGATTCGCGCTACGATGCGGTACTAGCAAACGACCTGAAGAGCTCGGCGTTGGCGGTGTATAAGTATGCGTGGTTTGCACACGATTTGCACGTCACAGATAAGGATACCTTACAAGTGAAGACAGAGTTGCAGCTAAGGTCAATTCAGGCTTGCAGTGAACTGCTAGTTTATGTTAATATAGCACATATGATTTATCATTTGAAAAGTAAGCGGGCGGAGTATTGGATGAAATTGATTTTAGACTGTCGTCAACTATTGCGAGATTGGCGCTCGCAATGTTGCCAGTCAGGAAGCGGGGATTATGTGATGACATAATCCAAAACAGGGCGGAGGCTGAAACGATTGTCGTGGAAAACCAGCGCGGAATTGACCGAGTCGCATCAGATCCTGTTTCGAAGATGGTGGGACTAAATATCCACGGTGTTATAATCCAGGCGTAGACTTCGTTGGGATCGCACTACAAAGGAGTCGCCCCTTAATATTGACTCGAAGATGGTGCAAGGAGCCGAAAACCCTAGCATTCCGATGGAATCGCAAACAACTGCGTGGCGATGTCGCTAGTCTACGGGCTAATGTGGCTATATACGCCACGCACCCTAGGGGTGGTATTTTTGTGGAGATATGACCTGCGAGGATGAGTTCGTGACAGAAAAGCAAAAATGAGTTAAAACAGACAAAGAATTTGCGAAATTTGCAAAAGTGAGGGCCAACGAGCGGAAAATGAAAGAGGATTTGGAGAAAATTATTGGATTCGATGCGTTGTATCAGAGTATGCTGAGATGTAAAAAAGGCGTGCTATGGAAAGACAGTGTGGCGAGATTCTACCATAATGCACCGCACGAGATTATGAAATTGTCAAATGAGCTACACGCAGGGACTTATGAACAACGGCCGATGCGGAAATTTAAGATCTATCAACCGAAACAGCGAGAAGTAATTGGACTATCTTTTCGAGATCGGGTGTTTCAGCGAAGCCTAAATGACCACGCGGTTTATCCGCGGATGGTGAAGCATTTTATTCACGATAACGCGGCGTGTCAGGCGGGCAAGGGGACGGCGTTTGCGCGGCAGCGGCTGCGCTGTTTCTTGCAGAGGTATTATCGAAAATATGGGCGCGATGGATATGTGCTACAATGTGATATTGTGGGATATTATCCGAATATGCAGCACGAGGTGGCGGAAAAACAGATGGAGAAATATTTGACACCAGAGGTTTATCAGCTGGCGAAGACGGCTTTAGCTGGGCAAGGCGAGGGTGAAGTGGGGTACTATCCGGGCAGTCAGATAGTGCAAATCGCGGGGATGGCGGCGCTAAATCCGATGGACCATTTTGTGAAAGAGCGGCTGCGGATTAAATATTACATTCGCTATATGGATGATTTCCTGCTGATTCACGAGAATGCGAAATATTTAGTCGATTGTTGCAAACAGATTGACGCGGAGCTCGCGCAAATTGGGTTCAGATTACACCCAAAAAAGACAAAACTCTACCCGCTGACGGAGAAAATAAAGTTTTTGGGTTTTCAGCATTTCTTGACGCCGACAGGAAAAGTGGTGTCCCTAGTGGACCCGAAAAATGTAAAGCAACAGCGGACACGCCTGAGGCGAATGGTACGCAAGGCGAAGCGGGGTGAGATTACGCGGGGGAAGGTGAATGAGTGTTACGCGTCGTGGCGAGCACATGCGCGGCAGGGGAATAGTACGAAATTGATTCAGCGGATGGATCGGTATTATAAGGAGTTGTGGCGAGAATTGTAAAGTATTCGGGGTGCGTCATTCTCAAGGAGGCGTATCTCCCCCAGCTAGCGAGGTAAAAAATGAGCTGGCCTCCACTCTACTGGAAGCCAGCCTCGCTGATGCGCGCCCACCCTTGGGGCACATTGGTTTGTTTTAATCCTGGTGTTTGTCTTTATGTTTCGTCTCCACACTCCACTTTGACAAAATCTAAGTGGAACCCCTGGAGCGTACCAGCTTATGTTTATTGTATCGCAGAAAAGTCAACGCGTCAATGGTTTTTCTGAAAAAAGTCTAAAATTGTTGTAAAAATTACAACATTACACCGTGAATTGGAATGATAACTTGGCCATAAGTAATTACCGAGGAGATGCGTTATATTGTAAAAGTTACGACGTTTTAGCAAAGATAAGCTAAGAGTGTTGTTGTAAATTTTGTAACGGTTGGTGGATAGCGCAGCAAAAACCAGGCCACGACAATATACGAGATATAGGAAAACCACCCCAGCGAGGCCGGGGTGGTGCAGGATTAGAGAGTAACGATGATAGTGCCATCGCCAGAATGGTACTGGCCGATCTCCCGCAGTAAATTGACGGCGTCCTGAACGATGCAGGCCTTGGCGAGACCTTGCATAAATTCCAGGCCGTCGCTGTCGTACCAGATCTTAGCGGAAATGACGCTTTCGCGCTCTTGATCGGGTCGGCGCGACTCGTCATCTTTGAAGACGATGACGGTGACAAAATCTTCGCCCATACCGATGGAGAGGTAGTCGCGGTCGATCTTCTGGGCGACCTTCTCGATAGCGTGGCGATAATAGGGGCGTTGTAGCTCGAATACGCTCCAGCTCATCTCCAACACCTGCCGGACGCGATGATGTTCTGCCAAAATCGAGTCCAGCGTTGTGAATCCCCATCTGGAGACATCAAAGAACCAGGTGTCGATGCCGTATCGGCTGCCATCATCGACAGGATCGCGGTGACAGGCAACAGCCTGGAGACTCTTAACCAGTTCACCATTCAGGTCAAGGTCTTGTACTGGCGGGTGACCCAATGGCCACATGGCCTTTACTACCAAAAGTGTGGGTGTTTCGTTAGTCTGAATATCGATGGCCTGATAGACCGGCAGATCGTCGCGCTTCTCGCCAGGAATGACTCGAAACAGTGCACTGGTGAGCAAGCAATCATTAAACCGGTGGCCGAGCGCTCGGTTCAGACTACCACCGATATCATTAAAACTCATCAGTGGATTCAAAAGGACGTTTGGCTCGCTCAGATTCAGCCGCGTGGGCAGCCGCAGGTAAAACGGGAAGTCCTGGCCGTAGCGCTTGATCTCGGCTAGGTAGTACTTCCCCTCACGAATGGCTTCGCCCGGGTCGAGGTTGAGCAGTTGCTCCACTTCACGTTCGGTGACTTGCTGAGTACGGATACGTGCCATAGTGGATAGCTCCTTTCTTGTAATATCAGAAAATAACGTCAGGGATTCTGCATTTTGGGGATTTAAGAATGGTTTGCTCTGGGGTTTAAGGGTTTACATTTTGAGGCTGGAAATTCTGTGTTGAAACCTAGGATTTTACGCTTTAAAAAGAATCATCTTTGCCATACGAGTAGGTAGATCATGCTAATAAGTCGTTTTCTCCTCTCTAATGTTGAAAGTTCGTACGTGCAAAACTTGAGCTCTTGCAAGCGTATAACTCTATTGTAGCACAGATGGCGATTTTTGTCAATAGCGTTTTGCAAGATTTTTGGAGAAATGGCAAATTTAGGGCTTGCGTGGCGACTTTTTAAGCAAATCGACAGCATTATGGAGTCTTTTTAGTGAATATGGAGGTGTAATTTTGTACAGCATTTTGCTAAAACTGCCACATCTCGGGATTTTGTATATTTTTTGAGTTTTTCTACACCTACCAATCTTCGACAAGAGTGAATTCTTTGCCGGCGATGGAAATGATCGAGTCAGGCTGAGCGCCCTGAGAAGTCAACTCGGCGCGGATGCCCATTTTTTTCATAATATCACGCAGGCGGTTGACGGATTCGTAATTATCGAGGTCGGTGCGGCGGGCGAACTTTTCGATTTTGGGGCCGGTGACGAGGTATTTGTCGTCGACTTTTTCGACTTTCCAGGCACGACTCAGTTGCTCATAGGTGAGAGTGATGACGGGAAGATCGGCTTGAGGCTCGGCACTATCATCAGCTTCAGATTCTGACTCAACGTTTTTGGCTGGTTGGGACTTTTTGGCGGTTTTTAACTTGACAAGAGTACGTAAAAGTTCTTTAATTCCCTGGCCGGACTGAGCAGAAATCGCAAAAACTTGCGCGTCAGGATTAACTTCGTGAATAGATTCGGTCTGCATCGCAATAATGTCAGCATCGACACCCTCGCACTTAGTTAGAGCGACAATCTCTGGGCGGGCGCCAAGGTCGCCATAATGCTCAAGTTCCTGCCGGATAACACGGTAAGCCTCACCGGCGTCGTCATTATAAACGTCAATCAGATGAAGTAGCACCGCTGTGCGCTCGACGTGGCGGAGAAAATCGTGACCCAGACCGCGGCCCTCGGCGGCACCCTCGATCAGGCCAGGAATATCGGCAATCAGCAAATCCTGACCATCCACGGTAGCGACACCGAGCTGCGGAGTAAGAGTAGTAAAGGGATAGTTCGCAATCTCGGGGCGAGCATTCGATACGACGCTCAGGAAAGTGGATTTGCCAGCGTTAGGCAGGCCGACTAAACCAACATCAGCGAGAAGTTTCAGCTCGAGCACCACCTCAAACGCTTCGCCCGGCTCACCCACCTCAGCCACGCGCGGGGTCTGACGAGTGGAAGATTTGAAATGGGCGTTGCCGAAGCCGCCGTCACCGCCCTTGGCAATCACGGCTTCTTGCTGATCCTCGGTGAGGTCAGCCAAAACTGCACCGTCGTCGCGCTTGACAATCGTGCCGATCGGGACCTCAACGATCAGATCCTGACCGGAGCGGCCAGCCGAACGCTGACCGGCGCCATTCTTACCATTCTCGGCGGTCAGCTCGGGATTATAGCGAAAATCGAGCAGAGTATTGGTATCTTTGTCGGCCTTAAAAATAATCGAGCCGCCCTTGCCGCCGTCGCCGCCGTCGGGGCCACCCTTAGGGATGTAAATTTCGTGGCGAAAAGATACGGCGCCGTCGCCGCCTTTGCCGGCCTGGAGTTTGACTTTCGCGATATCGATAAACATATTACACTTATTATAACATAAAGTGGTGGATTTTTTGAAACTAAAAATTAATAAAAGTGGTTTTCAAAAAATAACAGTTTTTACTATGTTGTATTTTTTAGAGCCAGAGGGGCGCGGGGCTTGGATGGGTGTGATCGTTTTTTAAAAAACGATCGGGCTAAATTTGTGGTTCACCCCTGTAAATTATGGAGCTGAGGGTGATCGTTTTTGGATTTTCGATCAGGCTTTGGAGGGTTCTTTTTGAAGAATTTTAAGAAAATAGGTATTTAGTTTAATGAAAATAAAAAAATGGAAAAAGTATTTTATTTTTCTAGGCGAATTAAACAATCTAAAGAGTGTGATGCTGAGAAATTTTAGGTATCTATGTTAGACCGCCGCAACCGTATTTTTCGGCGCCCGCGTTCTCGACCTCTGTCGTCACGAGGTCGAGCCGCTTGTCCTCGCTTCGTTCCCCCGTCACTGCACCACGCAAAAGTGGACTACGTCCTTTCTTTTGCGCGTCTTGTTCCTCGGACGCTCCGGATGACCCCGAAAAACAGGTTGTGGTGGTCTTTCGTGTCTAAATTATCACACCAAGCCCTAATTCGCTAGAGGGGAGGCGTGGGGTGGCAGGCCTCTGTTCCAGCAAGTTATTTTTGCGAGGCCGTCACTTGAATAGAAGTTGTATAAGTTCCACTAGGCAATTCTGGTCCAATACCTATACCGATTTGGAAAAGATGTTGGTGAGTACCTTTTGTCCCAGTGACAAAAGGATTGATAGTATCGGGATTAGGATTCTTAGTTGGTAATGGTAAATAGTTATTAGTACAACTTTCTTTAGTTGTATTATTACATAGCATAATACCCCAACTACTTATTCCTGCTGTCGGTTGTTCAGTTCCTTCAATAGTTTTTATTTCTCCTACTTTATTGCCATCTTTATAATTAACTAGTGAAGTAGAGTCTCCAGCAGCATTGATGGAAATGCTGTAATCTTTATTAGAACTTACTGTAGCCGTAAACTCACCTGTATTTACTCTACCCGATTCTGTTGCCATATCTACACCATCCGAGACATCTAAGGTTATTATGTTGGGGACTTGGACAGAAATGTTTGGATTATTTATAGAGCCAGACGGAGCAACAGGTGGAACGTAACTAGCGTCGCGCACGACACAACGCACTGACATTCCATAATATCTAACATCAGGATACGAGCTATTAAAACGCCCATCATCGTAGAAATACATATAATATGCGCGCTGCGGAGAATGAACCGTAGCTGACCAATAATTCCCGTAATTTCCAACCGAACCTAACTTACCAATAATGGTTCCACCGTACTGAAAATAATACGGAGCATCAGTAATGGTATTACCATTCACATCAAGACTCGTAAACGAGCCTATCACATCAGCACCACTATTGTCCGTGGGAAGTTTCCATCCAGCGGGACAAATGCTCCCGGATGCTAATTGATTATTTTCGGTTGCACTACTCCCAGTACCCGCCGTAACTGCTTCATAAGAGTATAAGTTACCCAGCGAAGTATGTTCCATTCCGTGTACTTTGTTGCGCTCATACCAATTTATATTATTATGTATATCGGTTGGCCAACCTTCATCCGACGACGCTATAATATTCCCATTCGTATCCCTACCACTCCAATCCGCATCAGAGCCTTTAAGAAAATTATCACCACTATTTTTCGTAATCAAGGCTTGACCATTTAAGTCATAATCCAAGTCCTGCGTCATCCAACAAGTTTTTGCATCGCCAGTACCTAGAACTGTCACCCAGTAGATTTTACCGTCACGACCATCGGCGAGTTGTCCAGTGGTTTTGTCTGGTAAACTTTGGCAATAACTCAGACTTATCTCCTGCATATAAGTTTTATAGCCTTGTGCTTCTGTTCCAAATTTCGTGGTAATTGTTCCATCAACTTTTGGCAAAGTTACCGGATCCGTCGTAGAAATCGAATCTGCTGAGGAATGCTCTGGGATGAAAGTTAGGTATTGGAATAAAAAGATTCCACCGAGACTTATTGCGAAAAGCAAAAGTGGAATGCGAAACTTATTAAATTTAGTGTTTATTTGGAACATTGACGTGCCCTCCTTAGAGTTAATAACACCCTGGTGACCGTAAATGTTAGACATAAAACAGCACCCCAGGATGTTGCATACACGCTCCGTTCCAAGCAGATCAGAGCGCCTGAGGCGCTGTTTAATGCTTGGAATATTTTTATGATAGCCGCCGAAGCAGCCAATCGTATGCAACACTTTTATTATAGCGTGTCTTAAGCAGAAAGGCAAGAACTTTTGTGTTGCCAAAACCTCCCCAGTAGCGGGGAGGTTTGGTTAGAAGTTCATACTAGTGAATGTAGCTGAAGTTACCGACGATGTTGGCAGGAATGGTGGACTCAGTAATGACGTTGGCGCGGTAGCCGTAGTTCATCTCGCGAACCACGAGCGAGCCGTCGTCGAGAATCCTGAGCACCACACCGACGTGACCATACCAGCCAGATGGCGTCTGGAAGACGGCACCGACTTCCGGAATATTATCCACGCGCAAGCCGTTGGCGCGGGCGCTGTTGGCCCAGTTATTGGCGTTACCAGTGAGACCAACCGGCAGCGGACCGAGACTGTATGGACTAGTCGCGCGCCACCACCAGGCGTAATAAGTACATTGACCCCAGACCATCTTATTGCCATAACCGCCGACGACATTTTCGTAGACGACGCGCATATCTTGACGGTCGGAAGTAGAACCATAGTAGGAGTAGGTGTAGACCGGGACATACTCGGGGCGCTCAGTCAGTGGCAGAGTACCGCCCGGAAGGACGACCGACATACCTTCGACTA
The DNA here is from genome assembly GCA_964585155.1 of uncultured Candidatus Saccharibacteria bacterium. Taxonomy (GTDB): domain Bacteria; phylum Patescibacteriota; class Saccharimonadia; order Saccharimonadales; family Saccharimonadaceae; genus Nanosyncoccus. The sequence continues at coordinate 11,257 of CAZPCQ010000013.1, forward strand.
GACCAGTCTCTTCGAGGTTGTTGTAAGAGATAATACGATCAGCCTGGGCGCCGTAACGGTTCGCGAGAATCTCGGGAGTATCACCAGATTTGACGGTATAGATAATACCAGCGGTCTTAGGAATCGAGAGAGCCTGACCGACAGTAAGATCAGTGGTCTTAAGACCGTTGGACCAGCGGATCAGGTCAGTGGTTAGCTGAGTGCGATATTCGGCGGACAATTTCGCTACGATCGAGTCCATAGTTTCGCCCTCAGAGACGATATAAGTCTCGATGCCTGGAGAATAAGTCACGGAGACATAACCCGGCTTCTCGATTTTGTCGGTACTGGTCTGACTAATCTCCTTCAAGACGTTCGCTTGCATATAGTTGCTAGAAACAGAGTCGGTGCTAGCGAGATCGAAAGAGCTGGAAACGCTAGCGACGACGTAGAGTTCGGAAAGTTGGTCGGCCGAGACGCTATTACTAGAGGCCAACGCGGTCATATTGATATTAGCGTTACCAAAGCCGTCTTTGTCCTGAGAACCGTACTTAGCGACAGCAAAAACCAGAACGGTAGCCGCCAAATACGGCACTAGGCGCCCAATACGCTGTAATAAACTTGGTTTTCTTGATTTTGTAGTCTTCATAATGAAATTGATACCACTGTAAACTTATAAAACTCCACCTTTATAATATTTTGCGTTTACAGGGCAACGTTACAGAGCTCGGAGCAATGATCATGAATATTCTGCTGATGCTCCTCGTCTGTACTACTATAATACATCAAACCATCGTCTCCTGTCAAGAAGAAATATCGGTCTGCAACACTCTCATCAGGGGTAGCGGCGGCAATTAACGCGTTTTCACCGGGGTTAGAAATCGGCCCAGGAGGCAAACCGGGGTGTTTACGAGTGTTATAGGGAGAATCAATCTCAAGTGCCAAGGCATTATCGGTGTAAGTAGTACGGTCAGGATCAACCAAATCAACAGCGTACTGAGTAGTCACATCGCTACCGAGGCGATCGTTATTACGGAGGCGATTATAGAAGATCTGGGCGACTTTAGCCTGGTCAGCAGGATTATTGGCTTCACGCTGGACGATTGAGGCCAGAGTAATACCCTGATAGAGATTTAGCTCCTGAGCGGCAAATTTGGCTTGAAGATCGTTTTCCTTGATAACTTTAGCCATCTCGGTTAAAGTAGTCTCGATAATGGTTTCGACAGTATCATCCTTGTAAAATTCGTAAGTTTCGCCAAAAATGTAGCCTTCGAGCGAAGAATTCTCCGGTTTCCCCTCAAAAATCCAGGTATAATCCTTACCATCGTACTTCTTACTGAAGGCGGCGTCGACATCTTCGGCGCTGTATCCTACCTCAATTAGTTTAGCCTTGATCTGACGGATAGTCTCTCCAGGAAAAATCGTGAAACTAAAGACATTATCACGTCCACCCTTGAGTAAAGTGTCGGTAATATCCTCGACGGACATCGTCTTATTGAGAGTGTATTCGCCGGCTTTGAGCGTCTTTTGACCAGAGTTGAGTCGGACATAGACCTGAAAAACCAAAGCGTTACGAATCAAACCAGCCTCCTCGAGGTTGGCAGCAATAGTATTAACACTAGAGCCACTTTCGATCGAGAAAACCGTATTGTCACATTCATCGCCAGTGCAAATAGTCTCAGTATCAGCGACGGAGCGGAGGTTGTAACGATAATATCCATAAGTAACCCCTGCGGCTACACCCAGAAGCACTACTATGGTAATGATGATTGTTGCTAATTTGTTGGATTTTTTACCCTTCACACCCTTACTCCTAGCGGCAGCAGCCCGAGTGGTGGGCTTGCCGGTACGCTGTTCGAGAAAATCTTGTAAAATAATAGCTGCGGCCTCGGAATCGATATCACCTTTTTTGTGACCTTTTTTGCGATTTTTGAGGCGTTTTTCGGCTTCGACTGAGGTAAGTGATTCATCCTGGAAGCAGACTTTGGCTTCGGGAATTTCCCTTTTTAGTTGCATAGCGAATTTGCGGACGTATTTGCTTTGCTCAGTTTCTTCGCCATGAGAGTTACGAGGAAGACCAATTACGAAACTGTTAATGTCCCAAGCGCGAGCGAGTGAAGCAATTTTCTTAAACTCGGTGCCATCAACTTCTACAGCGCTATAGGGGATAGCAATGCGAACAGAGGAATCGGCCTTAGCAACTCCGATACGCTTAGTGCCAACATCGAGGGCAATTAACTTCATTCTTTATCCTCCAAGATAAGCTTCACGGTGACTTTACTGTCGTCATCGGGAACGGTCCAGACCCAAGGATAAGAGGTTGAAATATCGACAGAACTGACACCGGTGATAGAGCGGAGAATTGACTGAACTTGGCCAGTTTTCATACCTTTGACACGGTTAAGAATATCCTCATCGGTGACGGTAGGACCGGTTTCGTAGGTGGTTTTGAGGCGAGCCTCGTTTTCAATATTGGTAAAGCGTTCAAAGTATGGCTCACCATAGGAGTAGATCTTTTGGTCACCAGGGATAGTGGTCTTGGATTTGACAAATTCCTCGACGGTAGACATCTTAATCGCGTAAACATAATACTGAATTTTAACCTCGGCGGTAGGCTTGTCGTCGGGTTTAACTTCTTCGCCACGCTCTGGAGTAGTCTTGACCTCGGTGACTTCATTGCCAAAACTAGCCTCAATGGCAACCATATCTTTGCCAATATCAGAGAAGAGGTCTTCGCGCCCCTCGAGGGTATGCTCGGCGAGCTGAGCCTCTTTAACTTTATTAATGTCGTCTTCACCGATCACATCGACAATATCCGTAGTACCGCCAGAGATCGGGCTACCGTTGGCGACGGAAGCGTTACCGCTACTGGCCAGAGGTGCCCAGCTACTCGAGGAGCTAACATTATATTCTTCCCCACCACTGGCAGCTTCAACATCAACCACAACGCTAAAAGTACAGGTACGGCGCAGAGCCGAAGCGCTGCCAGCCGACGAGATGGCACCATTATCACAAGGGATAGTAGGTTCATCGCCATCCCAAGACTTCGATTTGCCTTCAACAGCGACATAAGTCAATTCATTAACGTTATTAACAAACCGAGTACCCTCAGGGACAGAGAGGGTAAAACCTTCGCCGACAACCTCATAAGGTACAAAATTTACACTGACCGTCAGCCGACCAGTGGCCTTTTCGCCACGATCTTCGGTATCGGTGGCCGCAATATCAGTCTTGTAGGTCTTGTCGAGGGTGAGTTTTTCGACATAGAGGAGGTTTTCGTCGAGATTTTGAGCGTTTTCATCGGTAGTGAAGCGGATATTTTCGGAGAAGTTATTAGGGGTACTGCTAATAGCAACCGTAATACTGACGGCTGGAGCGAAAACGAAAGCCCAAACTAGGGCAACAATGAGAACAAGAAGTGCACCGCAACCGACAATAATCCATTTGCGGTACTTAGTAAAGAAGTTATTAGCGTTTGCAGCCTCTTGGGCGGCTTTTTTCTTAGATTTAGCCTGATCGGCCCGTTTTTGGTCATTCTCGAGGCTTTCTTCGTCAAGATCGAGTGGTACCCCACTTTTACCATTAGCGGCCTTCTCGGGCGAATTTGAGGCCGTAGAAGCGAATTTGGCGTGCTTCTGGTCCTTAGAATTGCCATTTTCAGCCAAACTATCTTCGTCGATGACATCTTCGGCGGCCTCAGCACGCTTGAGATTCTCCTCAGTAGGGACGACGGGACGGGATTGTAGAGTCTTGGCGACAGGGATCTTCGCCCCCATAGCCATCTTGATAATAGCGGGATCAGCCGTAACGACAACGACGACCTTTTCGCACTCTTTGGCGACGCGCGCGACTAATTTCATATTAACAGCGCTGCGCAGCATCGTAGCCTTCTTGGGCGGTACGAGAGCCACAAGTTTTTGGTCAGCCTGTTGGAGTTTCGTCAAGATATCAGTGATATCATCCTCCGGCTCCAAATAAATAACTTCCTTATTCATATAATTCTATATTATCATAATTTTTTTGGTTGTGGTAAAAAATGTGGATTTTGTGTGAAAATTACACGAATTCCAGGGAAAAATGTGGAAATCTGCACGAAAAGCAGTGGAATTCGGTGCTTTTTGGGCAAATCTGAGTTATCAGGGCAACGAAGAATTCTGAGATTTTTAGCCTTTTAAGTCTTCGGGATGACTGAAAATTTGGTAAAATCTGGAAATTTTACGTATTTTGGAAAGATTTTGAATAATTTTAAGGAAATTTTAAGTTTGATAGAGATTTTGGGGATTTTGCGAGAAAAACCTTGTCATTTTGAGCCCGCTTGTGCTAAAATGGAGGAAATGGGTTTATTTGGAAGGAAAAAGAAACAGGGCAAGGCCAAAAAAGTGGATACAGCGGAGCTGGCACAGCGGTCGCTGGACTTTATTGCAGAGGCGGTACTAGTGATTGATCGGCACGGAATGGTGAAGTTTGCCAACCCAGCAGCGGGGGCGATGACTGGGTACGGTGACCCAGATAACGTAACTGGGCTGGATTATCAGTTGATTATTCACCTAGAAACAGGTCAAGGCGTGCCGGTAGAACCGGAACAGAGCGAATTATACACGGCGTTAAATTTGAATCGCCCCTTAAATACCCGCGGATATGTCTTAGTAGCAGTACAGAGTGAACGACGAATTGCAATCGATCTGGCGTGTATCCCGACTGGAGATGAGAACGCGGATCGGATTGTGACTTTTCGGGACATCACGAAGGAATTAGCCGAGGAGCACGAACAGGCGGAATTCATCTCGACAGCGAGCCACGAAATGCGCACGCCGGTGGCATCGATTGAGGGGTATCTGGGACTGGCGCTAAACCCACAAACGGCGACGATCGACGAGCGGGCGCGAAAATATCTCGAGGCGGCACATTCGGCCAGTCAGCACTTGGGGCGGCTATTCCGGGATTTGTTGGATGTGACGAAGTTTGACGACAGTCGAGCGAAGGCGCATATGATTCCAGTGGATGCGACGGAGGCGGTGTCTTACATCGCAAATGAGCAAGCCGAAGCAATGCAAGAGAAGAAGATTCGTTACAGTTTTGGTGGTGAGGGGAAATTTACTGATAAGAAGGTGTTGTCGCAAAAGATTTATATGGCGGTGGATTATGACTTTTTGCGAGAAATTGTGAATAATTTAGTCGGAAATGCGATTAAATATACGCCGGAGGGGGGAGAAATTAAAGTCGCGGTTCGGGGCGACGCGGATAAAGTAATTATCAGTGTGGCGGACAACGGAATCGGCATTCCGTCGGAGGATTTGGGCCATATTTTCCAGAAGTTTTACCGAGTGGATAACCGACAGACACGCGAGATTGGCGGAACCGGCTTAGGTCTATATCTAGTGAAACAGCGGGCGGAGGCGATGGGTGGCCGTGTGTGGGTGGAGAGTGATTTTGGGCACGGGTCGACTTTTTATGTGAGCCTACCGCGGATATCAGAAGGCGAGTACGAGCAGATGCGAATTGCCTATGGCAACGAGATGGCGCAGAAGAACGGCTTCGTGGCGCCAGTAGTGGCGACAGTGGATGTGAAATTGCCAAACAATGCGGAAATTACGCGGACAGTGACGCAGCCTTCGGGGATTAAAATTAAGCCGGATCATCCAGTGGAGACACCGGTGGTAGCGCAGAGCGCGATGATTCAAAGTCATAAGATGATGGCGAGTGCGGAACCGCTGGCGCAGGTGAATGGTACGGCAGGGGCGGAGCAGGTAGGTGGTGTAATGGACGAAGGGCAATCTAATAGTGAACTGGGCGCGGGGCAAGTGGACGGCACGACGACTGATGGGCAATCTGGCGGCAATCCTGACACGGGACAGCCGCAGATTATCAGAAGTCCGACGATGGAGATGTCGACAGGGGGTACAGAAGAGATAGTAGAGCCGCCGGCAGAGCCGGAAGGGATGATTTTGCAAAGGCAAAAAGTAATCCAACCACCTTCGAGAAATAATTCACCCGAGAATAATCAACCATTAAATCAAGCGTGAGGAGAAGATATGAGCAAAGTAATGATCGTAGAAGATGATGATAGCCTGCGGGAAATTTATGCGATTCGCTTGACGGCGGAAGGCTATGCAGTCGTGTCGGCGCGGGACGGTGAAGAAGCGCTAGCGGTAGCAGTGAAAGAACGGCCGGATTTGATTATCTCTGATGTGATGATGCCAAAAATCTCCGGGTTTGATATGCTAGACATTTTGCGTTCGACGCCGGAAACCCAGAACATCCGCGTAATTATGATGACAGCGCTTTCAAGTGAAGACCAGCGGGTGCGCGGTGAAAACTTGGGTGCGGATCGTTATATCGTGAAATCGCAAGTTGGGATTGAAGACGTAGTAAATGTAGTACATGAAGTCTTGGGCGATCGTGATCCGAACAGTGGAACGATTGATACGCAGGCTCCGGTGGAAGTTCCGGCGATGCAGCCACAAGCGCCAGTAGCAGATATGACTATGCGGGTCGAGAATACACAAGTAGTCCCTGGAGTGGGCGTAGTAGCGCAGCCGGGGACGAGTTTTGCGCCGATGGACCAGATTACCAATGTACCAACGCAAGCGATGCCGCCGGCGGAAGGAACAGCAGAGCAGGCGAGAATAGAGCAGGTTAGTGTTCCAAGTGAAGGGTTTACACCGGCGGAACAAGTGACAAATATCCCAACCCAAGTGATGCCGCCAGCAGACGGAGGCGCCGAGCAGCCGGCAGGGCAGGCGATGAGTGCACTAGGTGAAATGCCAGATCAACCCACCGCAGTACCGCCTTCGATTATGCCACCAGCGTCGACAGGATTGTAGTATTGTGATAATATAATATGCAAGATGAATAAGTCAACACGGTTAAATAAGTTCTTAGCAGAGCAGCTGGGGATTTCGCGACGACAGGCGGATGATTTGATTGCGGCCGGAAAAGTAAAAATCAATGATCAAGTGGCGACGTTGGGAGCACGATTTGATGAAAATGATAAAATATTCTACAACGAGAAATTAGTTAAGCACTCTGTCAAGTATACTTATCTCGGGATGAATAAGCCTGCTGGGTATGTTTGTTCGAGAAAAAGTCAAGACGCGGCACCGACGGTTTATGAACTTTTGCCAGAAAAATACCGAGCATTAAAGACAGTCGGCCGATTGGACAAAGATTCTTCGGGGTTGATTTTGTTGACCAATGACGGAGATTTTGCTTTCCAGATGACACATCCAAAATTTCAGAAGACGAAAATTTATGAAGTGGAATTAGATCAGCCTTTGGCGCCGCTACATCAGCAGATGATTGCTGATTATGGTATTGAAATTGGCGACGGAATTTCGCGAATGGGGCTGGAGAAGTTAAATGATAACCGGAAAAGTTGGAAAGTATTTTTAAGTGAAGGGCGGAATCGGCAAATCCGGCGGACTTTTGGAGCACTGGGATACACGGTGATAAAACTGCACCGCACGGAGTTTGGGCCGTATCAACTAAACGGACTAGGGCCGGGCAAGTTCGTGGAGGTGCAGAAAGTCTAAGAATGAGGGTGCTCGCATCGCTTTGGTGCCATTTTGAATATGCAACACAAAATTCTTTTTATTTCGTGCTATAATATATAGTAATGAAGAGTGAGAGGTATCGGCTGCGCGAGGAACAGCGGCAAGCAGTGCGGCAAACTTATGATTATTGGCAAAGTTGTTTGCGCGAGAAGAAAGAGCCGCGGTTTTTGTGGAATGCGAAGCCGCGCTTTGGTAAAACTTTGGCGGCATATGATCTAGCGCGTAAGCTGCAAGCGCGGCGAGTATTGATCGTGACGAATCGGCCGGCGGCGGGCGACGGATGGTATCGAGATTTTGAAAAGTTTGGTTTTAATGAAGATAGGCTTGACGGAAAAGTTAGTTCTAGCAAAAAGAAGCCTAAGATTGCTCATAAAAAGTTGAGTTTGGCGGAAAATAAAAGTGAAGAAACTTTTAGTTGGATTTTTACGGCGTCAAATGCGGCGAAGAAATATTTAGGAAATCCAAAAAATGTCTTGACACGCAAAGAACAAACCAAAAAGCCAGAACTTTTGGCGCGGAATTTTGTACATTTTATTTCCCTGCAAGACATAAAAGGTCGGACGGCGGAAAGTTTTAAGGTGAAGAACCAGTGGATTTTTGAGCTGGAATGGGACTTGATGATTGTTGATGAAAGTCACGAAGGAATTGATACACAAAAGGCGGCAGAAGTTTTCGCTAAAATCCAGCGGAAGTTCACTTTGCACCTTTCTGGTACACCATTTCGAGCGCTGGCGAATAAAAGTTTTGCCGAAGAGCAGATTTTTAGTTGGTCGTATCCGGATGAACAGAAAAGAAAACTAGAATGGAAAAGCGCAGAGGAAAATCCGTATGCAACTTTGCCACAAATGCAGATTTGGACTTACCGTTTACCACAGGTCTTGGAGCTGACGGCGGAAGACCGAAAACGAGAAGGCAGTGGTTATGGGTTTGACCTGGCGGAATTATTGCGAGTAGCGAAAATTGATGGCGAAGAAAGATTTGTTTATGCCGAAAAAGTGAAGTTGTTGCTGAAAAATTTGACGAAAAACAATTGTCCATTTGCGGGAGCGGGACAACTGAAATTTTTGCGACACACATTTTGGTTATTGCCGGGAATTAAAGCCTGTGAACAAATGAAAAAGTTGTTACTGGAAGATAAGTTTTTTGGAAAAAACTATACGGCGGAAGATATTATTTTAGCCGCGGGCGACGGCGATAACGATCGCGCGGTAGAAACAGCGTTACACGAAGTGCGAATGCGGATTGGCGAAAATCCACAGCGAACGCGAACAATCACGCTATCGTGCGGGCAACTGACGACCGGAGTAACGGTGCCGGCGTGGACCGGAGTGATAATGCTGAATAAATGCAAATCGCCAAGCCTATATATGCAGACAGCATTTCGGACACAGAATAGTTTTGCCGAAAAAGATAGCGTGAAAGAAAAGTGTTGCGTATATGATTTTGCGCCGGAGCGAGTTTTGGAGATTCTCGCGGAGATGGCTGATCCGGAGGTTTCGGAACCAAGCACGAGACGACGAAGAATACAAGACTTGACACGATATTTGCCAGTCTGGATGGAAGACGAAAAGGGCCAAATGCGAAAATTGCAGGCGGAAGAAATTCTAACAATTCCCTTACAGCTGACGACGGAAGAAGTGGTGAGCCGCGGCTTTATGAGTAACAAGTTGTTCCGGAATGTGGGGAAAGTTTTTGGTAGCCCGCGCGATATTCGAGAGATCTTGGCAAAACTAGATGAAGTGAATACTAATGGCGAAGCGCGACGACGTCACAAAACCGAAATTCCGACGCAAGCGGTGCCAGAATGGCGAGATGCGGATGAATCGACGAAAAAAGTAGGGCGGAAGAAAAAGTCACTCGAGGAGATAGTACGCGATAGATTGCGTGGCTTCGCGCGAACAATTCCCAGTTTTTTGATGGCGTACGGGACCGCGCAAACCACTTTGGCGAATTTTGAAGAGGGCGTGCCGGAAGGAGTGTTTGAAGAATTAACAAATATCACAAAAGAAGAATTCCGGAAGTTACGCGATGGTGTGGATATGGAAAAGGTGAATGCGAAAGGACGAAAAGTTATTGAACATTTTGATGGATTATTTGACGCGGAAGTTTTTAACGCGGCGATTCAGGAGTTTATAGCGAAACGAAAAAAGCTGGCGCGTTATTTTGACGAAAACTTAGAGGAAGATATTTTTGAATACATTCCGCCACAGAATAACAAGCAGTTTTTCACGCCACGAACGATAGTAAAACGAATGGTGGACAAAGTCGAAGAATTACAACCAGAAGTTTTTGCAAATCGGAATAATACTTTTATCGACCCGTATATGAAGTCAGGATTGTTCTTGGCGGAGATAGCGAAACGAATTTTCCGAGCAACGCGGGCGGAGTATGACTCTGACGACGAGTGTATTAAATATATTTTGGAAAAACAAGTGTTTGGCTTGGCGCCGACGCCGATATTGGGCGCGATTGCACAAAACTTTTTGTTTGGCTTTGATACGGAAAATAAAATTAGTCGAGAGAATTTTCAGATTTATGATATTACCGACGAAGCACGACGAGGCGCGGTGAAAGATTTGCTGGAGGATATTTTTCAACAGGAAGGAGAGGAGATGAAGTTTACGGTGGTGATTGGGAATCCGCCCTATCAGGAAACGGTGGGCGAATCGGCGGTGCAGTCGCAAAGTAATTCGAGTTGGATTTATCAATATTTTCAGGAAAGTGCAGATGAGATTGGAAAAATTAGTTGTTTGATTTATCCGTTTGGCGGGTGGTTTGATACGCCGGAGAGACTGGGCGGACTGGGGCGGAAAATTCTGAGCGACGGACACACGGTGTCGATCGAAGCCTACGAGGCGACGCTAGACCGGCGGGCGTGGTACCGGAGTGACCGTGAGCCGCAGCCGATTTTTGGAGCAGGGGCAAACTTGTCGGCGGGGGTAGCGATCGTGCTGAGAGATTTGGAGAAAACTTATACGACGCTAAGTTATGCCAACCGGATTTATAGTGATGAAGAGGTAAAAACTAAAGTCAGTGATGGGATGGTACTGGCGCCGAATCCGGAGTTTCTAAAAATTGCGAAAAAGTTGACTGGAGAAAAATTAGCCCGGAGAGTGCAGAAAAGTTTGTTTGGAATTGAATCGAATTTCGTGGAGCAAAATCCAGAAAAAGTTTCGCGAGAAAAGTCAGACTGGAAAAATCCGATACAATTACTCGCCAATGACCAGGCGGGCTCGATAGGGCGGACGCAGATTTACTGGACGGACAAGTCGAATATTCCGCGCGGCGAAGAGTACTTCGCCAAGACTAAAGTAATTATGACTTCGGCTTATCCGAAAAAATCTCTAGCATCGGGTCAGCCGACAGTCGATAATGTACAAGCGCGGACGAAGACGATGATCGAAATCTTGCCGGCGAACTCGGCGTTTGGTGCGAGCCGCTTGACACTAATGATGTCAGATAGAGCAGAGGAATGTGAGAACTTTCTCAAATATACACAAACTGAATTCTTTGCGGCGTTAGTCCTGCAAGAACCAAATCAGCGTTCGTCGATCGGAGCGGTGATTCCGGATCAAGATTTTTCAACAAAATCGGACATCGACTGGACAAGAAATTTAATGGACATCAATGAGCAACTGTGCCAAAAATATAAGCTGACGACGAAAGAGCGGAAGTTTTTAGGAATAAAATAAGTACTAGCAAGTTTGGATTCTAAGATGGAAGTGTTGCTGCAGACTTTGACGGATAGTCAGCGAAAGGAGCTGCCGGATTTGTTATCGAATTTATCGCTAGACTTTGCAACGGAGCCTTTTCGAAATATTTTGCCAGACCTCTTGTTGGATCGAAGTCGATGCATCTTGGGACGTAAATATAATATCGTCTGGGGCGTGAGCGAAAAAATGCGTCAGGAGATTACTTTAGCTGAGGCAAAAGAGATTTTGACGAGTACGAATAGTAATGCTGAGATGGTGACGCCGCGGGAAGTGGCGGCGAAAATGAATAGTGCGGCGGATGCGGCAGCAGGATACAGAATAGTTGATACAAAAAATTGGCAAGATTATGTACGTGAGCCGAAAATCGAAATTGCTTGCGGGGAGGCGCCGTTTATTACGGAAGTTAGTGAGCAAGATTTGACACAGCGGGCGGGGTTCTTGGATCGGAAGTTGTATTATGTAAATAAATATTGCGAAGATGAAACTAATTGGCAAAAATGGGCAAGGGCGGCTTACCAGGCGACTTATGGATACGAGCTCCGCGGAGATAAATTACTCAAAGCGCGGTGGAATCTGCTCAAAACTTATCATGATTTTTATCAGGTGAAGTTCCCTGGTCAAAAAATTCCGGAAAGGTGCTGGCAAGAAATCGCAGAAATTATTTCGTGGAATCTGTTTCAGATGGACGGGAAGACGGGAATGGTGGCGGGGAGGAAATTGCTGGTGAAAATTAAAGATTGGCAAAATGGTCAAGTGGTTGAGTTTTTGAAAGTTGGACGGTAAAAAATACTTCCTGCGGGGTGGTCAACTTAGTCTTACCGCATCTAGTTATATCAGTTTTGCTGGCTATTACTGGTCTTCTACGGTCAATACCGACACGAACGCCTATTATTTAGGGTTTAATAACGAGTACGTAGATCCGTCTAGTAATGTAGTTTACTATAGTGGTCGCACCATTCGCTGCATAACAAGATAACTTTATACTTCCTGCGGGGTGGGTATATATTTGACGCTAAAATCAGCAATGATAGTTATATCGGTGTTTATTGGTCGTTTACAGTTAATTCTAATATGAACGCTTATTATCTATACTTTGATAATAACAGTATCTATCCATCTGGCAACAATAATCTCTCCCGCCATATCGGTTATGCTCTCCGCTGCGTCGCCCGTTGAGATAGTGACATATAATATATAAATTAGTTCTGCTACTTCTTTATATTGTTATTTATATATTATATATCTCTCTTCCTCCTTTATGCTTTTTATTCTTCTTTTATTCCTTTTTTCTTTACCTCATTATCTATCTATGTATATTATATATACTTCAAAAAAGACCAAAAAGCCAAAAAATATGTTGGTTGACACACTGTCAACGAAGCCAAAAATCTCACCCCTGTTACGGAAATTTCTTCATTGATTCGGTGTCAACGAAGGGAAAATTTGATTTTTTGGAGATTAGTAGTAGAGTATAGCGCTGGTGACGGAGTTATAGCAATCAACTATTGGCTTGGTGAGAAAAGACGTGATTTTACTATTGACAAAAATGCGAATGTGTGCTACAATAGAAAGATGGGGTTATTAGACTACGACAAAGACTCTTGTATTTATTTTTAAGAGGTGAGTTAGATGGCTAGACCAAGGAAGCGCGATTCGCAAGTACCCCTGCGGGAGTTCTTGGGGCTGGACCCGTTCTCGAGCGTTGAGCATGAAAGAGAGGTCAAACGAGCTCTGAAGGAGTGTAACGCTATGACGGCCAGATTGAGTCGCGAATGGCAGCAGACGAAGCAGCAACTGGTGCGCGACGGAACGTTCACTCCGGCAGCAATCCGGGAGATCGAGCGGAAGGCCGCCGCCAAGATGAACAAGCCCTGAGCTAAAAAATAAGTCTGAATTTCTGAAAACTATGAGTGAGGTGGAAATGATGGCAGAACCGATGTTAATTTGCACGGCAAAGATTGACGACCTGGGTCGGCTCGTAATTCCGAAAGATCTGCGACAGCTGTTTGGCATAGGGCCTCGCTCGCTGGTAGATTTGTATCTCGGCGAGGGCGGCATCGTATTGCGGCAGAGCCGACTGAACGGCGAGCTGCAGAACCAGCTGAACCTGCTGCGAGGAAAAATCAATCAGAAAGCCAAGGGCGACGGTGATGATCACCAGTGCGCCCGCGAAATGCTGGAAGCGGTCGATACACTCCAGGAGATTATCGACAGATACACTGCGGATAAGCACGCCTGACCAGCCTCTGAGGGGCCCGAGCGAAACGCTTGGGCCCTTTTTTCGCTACCAATTAGTGGCTCATACCCCCATCGCTAGACGTGCCGGATACGTTTGCGCAGGGTTTCCACGATCCAGTCGAGAGTGTATTTGAACTTATTTAAGACTAAATCGTGAGCGGGGATGTATTTCAGTTCATTCACACCGAAACCGCGTTTGAACTGAGAAACGCCGTAGAAGCGATGATGAATCTCAGTTTCTTCGGTAATGCCCCAAAAATTATAGCGCTCGATGCCGCGTTTGCGGGCGTCGCGCATTGCCTCCATATGGAGTAACGGCGCGCCAGAATATTTGGTGCCTAGCTCAGAGGAGACGCCGTAATGGTAGGAGGCTTCGTTGCCGTAAAAAATCATGAAGTTTTGGGCCAGAATCTCGCCCTCATACTTCGCGGTATAGAGGACAGCCTCGCCGTGAGGGGCGAAAGCGGCGAATTGTTTGGTGAGATAATCTTCAGAAAAAGCGACGAAACGGTGGCGACCGGCGGTCTGCAATTCGATCTGGTAAAACTCATGGATGTCTTTGGGGTTGGTACTTTTTTTGATCTGAATATTATTCTTCATTCCCTTGCGGAGGGCGCGGCGGAGGCGCTGGCGCATACCCTTCATAATCTCTTCTTCATCTTTCTTGAGGTCGAGAATACCGGCGAACTCCACCGAAAGATACATCGGTGCACGGCGGAGGCCGAGCTGGTGCATTAGCTCAAGACCTTGGTCGGAAAGTTCCAGTTGTGGGCGAACACGGACAAAGGCGCACCGGTGCAGCCGACCCATATTTCGCATATCGTTAAAAACCAAATCGACAAGTGTACGATCATCCCAGTCGAGAATCGGCCCGCCAGCGATGGCAAGGTAGCGGCCGCGCTTGGCAACCTCGATCACGCCAGCATAGGCGCCGACGATCTGCCCGTTCAACTTTGCGAGACGGCGAACGACTTGATTTCCACGATTCTCAAAGAAAACGTAGTAGTCCCAAGATTGGAGGAAATTGGCCTCGGGGTGACTAGTAACAAAATCGTCCCACTCGGTGCGGTCGGTGGCGTCGGTAATCTCGTAGGTTGCGTCTTTGTCATACTCGGTAGCGTCGGTAGTATTAGTGGATTCCTGAGAGATATCTTGATCGCGAGTATCTTTAGCAGCAGGCTTAGACGCGTCAAGATTATCGCGATCTGTAGTCTCAGGTGTGTCAGGTTTTTTACGAGCGGTGTGCTTGTGGGCGTCAGTAGACATTTTCCTCCTCTTTTCTCTATTTTAACATTTTTTCGGGAAAACTGGTGAAAAATCTATTATTTTTGACGAAACATGAAATTTCTAACTGAGTTTTTGGTAAAGTGATTATTTTTAAGGTTATTTTAAGAAAAGTGGGTGAATTTCTTGACTTTTTGGGTAATGTGTGCTATAATGGAAGTAGCGGGGCAGTTCTGAGGCCCTAGTACACTATTTTTTGGAAAGCGAGGAATGGTTATGAAAACCAGGAAAAACCCCTTTACGCGCGGAGCGCGGGTGCTGTCGTTCATTATGGCATTGCTGATGATGGTGGGACTGCTGGCGGTGCCGGCTTTCGCCACGCAAGTGACAGCCGACGTGACGTCGACGGCGGTAACCTACCGCACGCTGGACGACTACGGCCGGCTGATGTTCTCGGTCGACTCGAGCCGGATGCGGAGCGATTGGGACAAGAGTGGGTGCGCACTGCATGGTCAGTTTGACTACGACTGCGCGATGCGGCGGCTGCGGTTGACATTTTACAACGCCTACAACTTACCGATCGTCGCTCAGGAGCTGCGGAACGTCAACACCTATGACGGCGTGCTGAATCTGAGCTGCAACGGGCAGACGCTGAGAAGTATGTTGTCGTACACCACGATCGAGGGCTGCCGGGGCAAGGACGGCATCCAGACGCTGGGCAATGTAAAACAGTATCCGGAGTATCGGTCTTCTTACTGGGTACGGCAGGCGGTGGACGGCCTGCTGCAGCAGATCAACGGCGGCACTTACACGGCGAAGTTGCGGCAGTCATTGGCTTATTTCTTCCCGGAGGCGATGCTGGCACGGATGTCGGCGTCGCAGCTGCTGGAAATGAGCGACCTGATCGTGGCGATGCCGGAATACATCGCCTGGCACAACGCCTTGTATGGACATGATTGCTACACAGTAAACAATCTGCTCCGGCAAGGCTACGGCGTCAGCTATATTGCCGACGCCTACACGCGGCAGGCGATCACGGCGACGCAGCGGATCTGGCCGGATTACCTCCAGTGGGAGGAAACCTACCGGACCTGGACTCACGCGTGGTAAATACGCCGGCTAAGTCTCACATATCACTGCGTCCACAACCCAATAACCATTCGAGGGGGCTCTCCCAGACGGGAGGGCCCTTTTCCTATTCCACAAAATCAGCTAAGTGTTATAGACGTTGCGGGTTTTTGTGTTTCCGTGGATTCTATATCATATACGATCTCGTCAGATAAATCTACTTGACTTTTACATCAAAGATGTCGGGCTTTCTTGCGGGCGGTCTCGACGAGGAGATTTAGCTGGTAGCGAACTTTGTCGAGGACGAGGTCTTGAGCGGGGACAAATTCGACAACTTCACCACCGAAACCTTTCTTGAAGGTAGTGACCTTAGCATAACGATGCTCCGGCTGGCCGGGCGGGGCGATGCCCCAGAGATTGTAGCGCTCGATGCCTAGGGCTTTCAGATCTCGGATGACCTGCCACTGCAGCGCGTAGGCACCAGGAAGACGATGATTTAGCTCAGTGGAAGCGGCCTCAAAATACTCGGCTTCGCGGCCGTCGCTCAAGATAAGGCCGTAAGCAATCGGCTCACCGGCGTCCGTGCGGGCGACGTAGAGACGGGCGTGATCACCAAAGGCTTCACGCTCAGCTAAGAGAACTTTGAGATCGGGCGGTACGAAACCTTGGCGAGCGGCAGTGGCGGCTTGGACTTGCTGAAATTCTTTGAACATTTGCTCGCTATTACTCCAACTGGTCTGGATGGCCAACTTACCGGCGCGGCGAACTTCATAGCGAGTCTGGCGGCGCATATCGGCGAGGAGCTGCTCTTCGGACTTATTGAGATCGAGGATAATGGTGTGCTCAGCATGAAGATGCATCGGCGCTTTACGCAAGCTGAGATCATTTAATTTATCTAGCTGTTCACTGCGAAGCTGCGGACGGAGCCGAACGAAAACACATTTTTCCTGTTTGGCAATTTGCCGGATAGTGGCAAAAGTGTTCTGGACTAACTCGCGATCATTCCAGTCGAGCAAAGGCCCGCCGGGAACTTCGAGATAGCGGCCCCGCTTAGCGTTTTTGACGATCATTTGACACCAAAAACGCGGAGCCTCGCTATTAGTAGCGGCATACTTTGCTTCGACCTTATCCTTGGGATTGGATGCTTGAGGATTGGTGCCAGATTTATCGTTGCGACTCCCGGCTTTTATTTTATTGTCAAGGGCGTCACACATCCGATGATTAGCGTCTGATTCTGTTTTGTCATCGAGGATATTGTACCGGACGATGACTTTGTGGCCAACCAGCTCGTTCATCTTACCCCAGGCAGGCGATTGAAGGAAATTGGCTTCCGGGAAGATTTCCTCGGCGCAGCGCCAGCTTTGAATCAAATTCTCATTCATAATATGACCTCAATTTTTTCATTGCACTATTAATCTTGAGTTGATGAGAACTCCGTAATACATCCTCAGCCCAATACCATTCTTGCCTCAGCTTTCCGCTCACAATTTCACCTCGTATGGTTTGATAATTTCGTAGGCGCGAGCAAGCCGATCAGGAGGATACCAGGTGGGGAGGTTAATGATTTGCTCGGAAATCTCGACCGTGGCGGGACATTCTTCAGCTGGAAAATCGGCTTCCTTAGCATAGCGCGGCGGAGAAACTGGCGTATCATACCAAGTTTCGTCAAAATAGTAACCGGACCGTTGGAGTTCCTGCAGGACGGCGGGGCGATTTTTGACCAAGCGGAAGTCACGCAGAGGCGTCTGCGGCAAACGATCCAACTGCTCGGCGGCTAGCCGAGCCTGCCAGTGCGTCAACATAGTATTGAGGTCAAGCTCTGCATCGGCTGAGCGCTGGACCCAGTGAATCTTCACCAATGCGCCCAGAAAATAGCGGCCAAGTTTCGCATTCCAGCGAGAAATTAAGCCAAACAACGGATACCAGCGGTCACGCCAGCGGTCGGACCAGCGAGGCTTCCGGGCGGGCTGAGCCGGTTTTTGATCATTTCGTAGTACTACTGCACCACCTTCGATAGTATCGATGGCTTTGCCTTTGCCAAAAGACAACGCAGTAGCGGCGCCCACCGTACCGACTTCGCGCCCGTCCGGATAGAGGCGTCCCGCACAATGCGCCAAATCTTCGACAATACTGGCGTGATATTTCTCGGCTAGTTTTTCGATGTTAGACACGTTCCAAGAGATCCCGAGCGTATTCTGCACCAGGATTATGATTCTATTGTAGCACACATCGCTTGATTTGTCAATACTTTTTATGGTTTTGGGGGATTTTTTTGATAATTCTTGGAGTTTTTGCTCTAATTTAGCATAATCATACTCGAGTGTACGCGGCGTAATGTCAATAAAAACCGGAGTACAGCCAGCCGCCCGAATCGCCCGCACCACGGCAATACAAGTCAGCCCTGGCAAGATGACTGGACAATGTTGGCCGGCAGAAACAGATTGAATCGCGGCAGCCAGAGCGGAGCGACCAGTGTGATAAAGGGCAATATTTTCGGGTTGGACACTATATTTGCCAGCAAGTTTTTCTTGTAAAATCTCCGAATCGCGGCGACCACCGCACGCAAAAAGATGGCGGAAAACTTGACCGACCCGATAATTAGAGGCTTGGCCGAGCGTGATCATTATTTTTGAGCCTTCTGCGCGGACTTGGCGGCTTTTTGCTTGGCTTTGTTGATACGCTTGGCATTACGCTTACGCTCGGCAGTGCGTTTCATCTTCTCAAAACGACCAATCTTGGGGACGGAGGCCGTGCTGATAACTTCGCGGCGCGCGGGAGTGCCGAGTTTGGCTTTTTCGTATTCGACGCCCTGCAGACTGTCGACGAGACTGTCTTTATTTTTCATGGTAAGGGAGGCGGAATTCTTGGCGACATCGGTGCCGGTGGGGCCAGGAGCCTTTTTCAGAGTCATGGAAGCGGAACGTTCAGCAAGATTCGGCAAAACCGGCTCAGCGGCTTTTTTTAGAGACATTGAAGCGGACATTTTGGCGGTCTCAGTGATCTCCGGGCTGGACGGCTCTTCAGGTTGCAACTCAGGTGGCTTCTTGTAAGCGCGGAGAATAGCCTTGGCGAGGTCGGCCGGGTGAGAAATATAGGGCGCGTGCGTCCAGCCGGCGTGCATATCGAGAGTACTATCCTTAATCTTCTCGTGCATAACTTCGGCCTGGCGCGGTGGTGTGACATTATCGGCGAGACCCCAGATGATAGAAGTGGGAACTTTAACCTTGGTGAGATTGAGTTTTTTATCGCTGTCGAGCATATTAGCAAGGGTCTGTTTCATATTCTCTGGCGCCCGAGCGTAATCCGTAGCTCCAGTCACCTTGTGCCAGATGCGCGTGAGGCCGGGGATTTTCTTCAGGAAACTGAGGCGCTTAGACAAAGTGCGAGCAACATCACGCTTGCCGGAATTCTCATAGACGCCGGCGGCATCGAGTAGGATCAGATGCTTGAGTTTTTCCGGCTTTTCGACGCAGAGATTGAGTAGAATCCGACCGCCATTACTGTGACCAAGAGCGACGGCGCCGTCAGGAATATTACGATCAGCCCAGGCGACATATTCTTCGATGGTCCAGACTTTCTTGGAAGGCGCAGTGAGGCCGGGGACATGCAGCATTTCGACCTTAATTCCCTGTTTTTCGAGCAAAGAAATGGTCTTTTCCCAAGGCGCGACAGTGTAAGTCCAGCCGTGAATAATGTAGAGAACAGGTTTTTTCATTCTAACCCCCATTTTTGACGTCGTTTAACTGCGGCAGGCTCACGACGAGGTAATTTCTCGGCGTCGGCCGGATTGGCTAATAACTTCTCAATGATCCATTCGAGATATTGACTACCCTTGAAGATAAGAGTTTCGTCGCCGTGGACGTGGTTTTCGATAAACTTGAGGGCCTTTTTTGGGTCAAGGGTGGTACGAGTGGTGACACCCAGCTCTTTAAGCCGAGGAGCGGTGTATTCTTTTGTGCGGCGGCCAATCAAAATCACCATTTCTGGCTCAGCGTCGGCAATCATATCGGCAAGTTTTTTGTGCTCGGTACTCTCGAGAGAGCCTTGATCGACGATGTCACCGATAATCAGCCACTTATGCCCAGCGTGAAGCAGGCGAACCATCTCGAGCGTAGTCTGCATACTGATAAGATGGGCATTGTAACTGCTATCGATAATATTAATTCCTTTAATCCCCCTGAAAAACGAGCCACGACCGGGAGCAACTTTCATATCGTGAAAGTCAGTCTTGAGCGGTAAATCGAGGTATTCAACTAAATCTTGTAGCATTAAAAGCTGAATAGCGAGGTCTTTGGGCTGAGGCTGAGAAAAATGGAAGGAAGCATTCTCAAAAATAAAATCGGTGCGCGAGGGGTAAACGCTGTAACGCTTGAGAGATTTCTTATTTAGGGCAATAACTTCAGCGGGAATATCTTTAGTGGCGTCGCGCATAGGTTTGGAGGCGGCGTCAATATAGACGCGCTTGGTGGTATTGGCGGGGAGAGTGGCGAATTCGTGAGCAATGGCTTGCTCGAGCGTAGGATAAAGGCCATCTTTTACTTGCTGCTCGAACTGAACGGCGTGACTAAGACCAAAGGAAACCCAGAGCGTAACTTCCGGCTTGAGCCATTTGGCCAAAAACTCAGTCTCACGCGGACGCTCGCCATCAATCTCAACTACGTAAAACTCACCTTGGCGCTTATAGTAAAGCGCGCGAATCGGAGCCAAGAGAAACAACTTAATCCAGCGGAGTTTGGAGCCGCGGACGCCGTCCATCCCCAGCAGATCAAAAGCGATACCAAAAGCGGAATTGGCGTCGTGGGAATAGTGAGCCTTGTCACCCAACTCGAACTCGATCATATTAAGCATCGTAGTCTTGCCGGCGGAACCCGTAACAGCAATCACGCGAGGTTTCCAACGACGGAGAGCGAAGTTTGCAAAAAACCGGAAGTAGCCTGCGGCGACAAAATAAAATCGTTTCTTAAACCTCATTACAGGTGTCATAAGTCTATTATATCACATAAAACCGCCTTGACGACGGTTTTATGAACATTTTCGTAAAATTATCGGGATTACATTTTAATCTCAGCATCGACGCCGGCGGGCAACGAAAGGTTCTGCAAAGAGTCAATCGTCTTCGGAGTGGCGTTGGAGATGTCGATGAGGCGCTTGTGGACTTTCATCTCGAAGGCTTCACCACCGGTCTTGTAGACATGTGGGGATTTCACAACAGTGAAAGTGCTGCGCTTGGTCGGCAAAGGCACAGGACCAGAAACGGTCGCACCAGTGCGGATAGCGGTGTCGACGATCTGCTTGGCGCTCTGGTCGATAACACGGTGATCATAAGCCTTGAGGCGGATGCGGATTTTTAAACCTTCTTCTTTTTTGGCGTCTGCCATAGTATATTATACCTTTCTCGCTCCATAACCTCAGATGGCCTCTAGTCGGGCGGTCCGTGAGTTTTTGGAGTTGATGTTAATGATTGTATAGTGTCATTATATCACAGGTTAGGATTTTGCGCAAGAGGTGGTTTTGTCTAAAGATGACTAAATGTAAGACGGGTTGTTAAACATAAGGAAATCCCCCAGACGAGCTGGGGGACGGAGCGCTAGGAGACGTTTTCGCGGACGATGCCAAAACGCAGATCGTGACTAATGGGAAAGTCGGCATTGGTCCCGGCGATTTTGTAAACACTGCAGCCGCGACGTTTCGGGCTAAAACTGGCAGGGGGACTGCATTTGACCGTTGAAGTATCCGTCTGGATGCGCTGCAAAAGAGCGGGCTGACCGACATATTCGCGATGGAGTTGGCTGAGTGAATTTACTACGGGCGGGTGATCTTCGAATTCATAGATAATACAGGCGGACTTTTTGACGTCTTTGATATTGCCAAGAATAGAGAAGCCACCAATGCTATCGACTAGATGGTAACTAATTTGCAGGAGGTCGCCGACTTGGAGGATGGGGCCTTGGTCGTGATCTTTGTCTTCGGAGAGATGGCCAAAATAGCGTGGGACATGCTTGACTTCGGCAAAGATGACGAGGCCTTGGTAATTCCCTACTTCGTTGCTGAAGTTACGGATTTCGACTAAGATTGGCAACGGAGTAAGCAATTGCGGCTGGACTTCAAGAAAACCTTGGAAGTCGCGAACGTTGGGACAGAGCCAGCCGGACATAAACCAGAATTCGACCGGCGTGCCGCTACGACAGGCTCGACTAAAAATCAAGCCGGTGCGCATACAGTGAACGTCGCCATCCGCGGCAAGTTTGCGAGGACCTTTGGTAATCATAAAAACGTGTTGAGGCCGATACATTTTTCTCACACTCCTTTAAGGTACTAACTAAAGTCTATACTTATCATAACATATTTGCGAGATAATGGGACTATTCCGCAATCATTCCCTTGTAATATTTCCAAGCGAGGATACGAAGGACGTGAGTATCAAGGTCGGACTCAGAAATAGTCCCAGCCTGAAGAGTGGCCTTAATCTCACTAATACTGGCAAGATAGTCGGAAGTAATAATAAGATCGTTGCCGGCGAGGAGAGCCTGAGCGGCGGGGTTCGTCGTGGAAGCGAGTGCGCCCATCGAAATATCATCGGTAATAATTACGCCGGTGAAACCAAGGTAATTACGAAGTAACTGATGAACGCGTGGAGAGAGTGAGGCGGGATACTGCGAGTCAAGGCTGGTAACGATATTATGGCTAACGAGGACAGCCTCAGCGCCAGCGTGAATGCCTGCCTGAAAGGGTAAAAGATCAACCTGAAGAATCTGCTTGGCAGTGCGACGGTCAATAGAGGCGCCAATGTGAGTGTCGGAATTATTGCCATAACCCGGGAAATGTTTAAGAGCATAAGAAACACCAGAATCTTTGCTGGCTTGAATAACGGTCTGCGCATATTTTGCCGTAAGCTGAGCGTCCTGACCGAGACTGCGACTAAACATATAGTCACTCAGGTTCGTAGAAACGTCAACCACAGGAGCGAGGTTTAGATTGAGACCAAGATCATAGAGAAGCTGGCTCTTCTGAATAGTATCCTCACGAATCAAGTCGAAGCCACCCTGAGCGTAAAGATGACTCGGCGAAAGAAAAGTCGCCGGAGCGAGCTGACGATTCGTACTGACGCGCGCCACCGTTCCGCCCTCTTCGTCGACAGCAGTTAAAATTGGGATCCGCGCGACAGTCTGCAAATTACGAATCATCGCCTGGACTTGCTCGGTGGTCTTGCCGCGAAAGTCGGATTCGAAAAAGAGATAACCGCCAAACTGATATTTTTCTAGCGTGGCAACACCGTCGGTATCAGGATGGCGGACGAGGAGGACTTGAGCAATCTTCTGGTCGAGCGACATAGCAGAGAGTTTGGCCTGGGCGAGACTGCGATATTTACGAAAGAGATCTGCGTGATGCGGAAAAATCGCAGTGCCAACTATAGCCATCACGATCAAACCGATGAGGCTGCAGCGAAGGCGAAGAGAGGATTTAGAGTTACGCATTATTCTTATTATAACATTTTATGAGGAAGTGGGAGGAAGAATGTGAGGATTTTGATTATGTAATGATTTCGTGAGAAAATCTAGGCTTGTGAGACGCACGTAAGTTTGGTATAATAGAATTGCTTAAAACCGTTTTAGAAATTGCTCACATTGAATGTTTTTGTTTATCTTTTTCAATGCCGTAAACAGCACCTCAAGTGCTAGCATTGAAAAAGATGTGAGCAACGGTTTTAAGCACCTACTTGAGGTGCTGTTTTTGTGTAAGTTGGCCCTTCCGCAAAATTCAGTACCACGGTAAACAAACTAACCAAAAGGAGGGCAGATGCGCCATAGAATAAAGAAAATACCAAACTTAAGTACATTATTTCGTCATTTTGGTGGCGAGCATAAACTTCTTCATAGTGATAAAAGTACTTATACTTGTTTCTACAAAAGTAAGTTAGTTGGTAATAATAAAGGAATACATAAAAGTTATCCTGGTTTATGGTTTCAAACAATTCCTCTAAGTTTATCCGCATTTGCTTTCCTTTTGGTATTGGGTTTGATGATATTTCCGGTAGGTAGTAATAGGGTAATGGCGCTAGATGGAGAGGATGAAGATAATGGAATGACACTCAGCCTAGAGTTATCAGCAAGTACGATTGGCACGAATAGTGATGGTTCGGCACCAGCAGTAGTGGGAGAACCGTCGTTTGGCGGAGTGCAGCTGCAGGCAGTAGCGCAGGGAATTAATAAGA
>CAZPCQ010000014.1:0-35207 GCA_964585155.1 uncultured Candidatus Saccharibacteria bacterium
CGATCGCTGGATCTCCGGCATAAGCCACAATATCTTCATCTTCTTCGGCATAAGCAGCGCTAGTGGCAGAGTTAGGATTTAACATTAAACCAAAAACCAAAAGCAGAGCAAATGAACTAAGTACTAAAGGAAAAATACTTAGAGTCCTATTGTTAGTAAAGTAATACCGGGCTTTACTAACTAATCGATGCGCCTGGGACCTCCACAAACTAAAGAATGATCTAACACTATGATAATAACTATTCTCACAATCATTACTACCTAACTTATCTTTGTAGAAATAAGTAGTATTATCATAAGTACTTTTATCACTATGAAGAAGATGGTGATGATAACTATGTTTATTATTATTATAGTTGTTATGATTTACTATTGGCCTTTTCTTTATTCTGTGGCTCATTTGCCCTCCTTGTGGTTAGTTGGTTTTCTCAGGAGCCATTTTTATAGGAGGGCCAACTCATACAAAAATGGCACCACGAGGGTGTCTAGAACCTATACAAAGTTGGGTACCGAAGTACTTGCCTTCACGCCGGCTCCCCTCACGGTGCCATTCTTAGGCGTGAAAAACAATTATACTTCAGTACAATGATTTTATATAGATTCTAGACAGTTCTATTATAGCATATTTTCTGACAAGTCAAGCATTTTTTGCACCAAAAATGACTCAGCGCATTGCTGCCATTGACAAAATCGGAAAAGTGTGCTAGAATGGAAGTAAGGAGTGTTTTTGAGTACCTCCTGGTACTTTGAAATGGTTAGTTATAACATAATTCTTCCCTGTTTCCGGTTTTCTACAAGATGAGATTCCCTTCTGGATAGCCATAAGTTTGCAAGATTTGTGAATTTGTGGCTGTCCAGAGGGCGGCCGCCAGAGTATGAGGATAAGTCTTCATTGCGATACGAGCGAGGCTCGGCTTTGGCGCCTAGCATACGTGCTGGGGGAAAGGAGCAAGTATGAATCAGAATCAGTGGAATACGACGAGTTATGAACGGATGAGAAGGAATCAGGACAGTGCTTCGACGGGCAAGGCGGGCGACAAGGCTCGAGAGACGCCGCGCAATCTGATCCAGGACTGCACCGACAGCGAGGACTGGGGCCAGAACGCCCCGGCGCAACAGTTTGGTGGCCGGATCGACTTACTCTTCCCCAACCCCGAGAGCAAACGGGAGGACCTGCTAGTCTATACCATGTTGGAGAAATTTGGCCAGCCGATTGCCTGTGCACTACTGAGCGACGCGGTGGGCGCCCAAGTGACTTACCACGAGGAGACGAAAATGTTCTCCTGGGGCAAGATCGAGGACGACCGCTACCAGCCGAGTAGGGTAACTTACGAGATGCTAGCGGGCTCTGCGCTACACTACGACGAGAGCGGGCATATCGTCTCGCCGCTGCGTTGGCATAGCAGCGCGCGACTGACACTAACCTGCGGAGTGGATCTGACACACGGATACAGAAGTGAGTTCGCCTTCGTCCAGGCGCGTTTCTTGGATGGAACCGACCCGACCTACGACACAGTAGTAATCCAGCTGACGGGGCCGGCAAGTGCGACACACCTGCTGATTCGCTCTTTCTGGGGCGGTGCGCACAGCACGACCCGCGGGATGCCCAGCCAGGTTCTGACCGAGATGGCGCTAGATGAACATACGCTGTTCGTGCGCCAGGAGAAATCCGCTGCCGGAGGTGAGGGTGTGGATTACTTCGGAGTCGAGATTGACCCAGATAATACACTGCTCAAGGATAGCATTAAGAAAGCCTATCTCCATGAAGCGGCTGCGGTACAGAGAATGGAAAATATCTTCTGGGAGCGTTATACGCTAATCCAGAGACTTCACGATGGCCGCGCGCGGCTGAAGGATGTTTACAGCGAGGCATCCAGCCTGATCGATGAGAGCATCCTGGGATGTGAGGAGCTTATCGACGACACAATGCCTCTGTTGCACGCTCCTCGGGCTGACAGAATGCCGAAAGTCGCGCCGCTGAAGAGCGACGAGGAGCTGTTTGCCTATTCGACGGAAGAACTGTGGGAGCTGCTGGAGCAGCAGGAGAAGACCACCAAAGACATTGCGGCTTACGCGGCTAAGTTCCAGGTAGTCTGTCAGAACTGGACAAACTATGCGCGAGCGTTCGACGATCTGAATGGAAGCATCGAGGACGGCTGGGTAGAGGTCTTTGGTGACCAAGCCGTGATGACTCTTCCGGATCCAAGAGGGGCGCTCTGTGTTGATCGGACAGTAACGATGTTCGATATGGTCGTCTATAAGCAGACCACCTTCTCTTTGTCGGGTGGAGCGTTTATTAAGGCGGCGGACATGGTTAAGCAGCATGCGAAAGAAGTTAAGATGGACAAGCAGGCCTCGATGGAAGTGCTGACAAAGATGACGTTCGACCGGATGATGGGAAACATCGGTAGCGAGAATGACCCTTCCGATGGCGACAATTTGCAGGCCGAGAGCGGATCCGATAATAACTAACCTGCGCAATGCCCCTGGCTACGGCTGGGGGCATTTTTATACTAGAAATAATGAGAATCGAAAGTGAATGGTAGTTTTAGGCTAAAAGTATTGAAAGTTGAAGGCTGACTGGGAGACTGACTAGAATATTTTAACATAAAATTGGAAGAATGGAAGAGGCTCGGACTATTGACAAGTACAATATTTATGAAGTAATGTGAAATTGGCGTTTCACTATTGACTTTTTTGATAAAGTGTGCTATAATGGTAGGTGAGGGGTAGTTTTTGAATGACTAAAAATCGAAATAAGGGGGAAATTTCGTGAAAATGATTCAGCAATTATCCGGTTCTTTAAAATTTTTGAGAAAGTAGGTATTGATAATGAAACTTTATTCGGTACACACGCAAGATAGGATGCAGCGGACTCTGCGCGGAGTCAGGTCAAGGATGATCTTGTCGGCACTGACGGGGCTGATGTTCTCATTGCTGCTGTATGGCATGAGTTGTGGCTTTATTAGTAGGTTGGCAGCGGTGGGGCTATTTCTGGTCTACACCTCCGCAATCTTCGTATCAACAATCATCAGCTTCTGGAAAAGTCAATATTACCTGGCCAGCATTCCCTATCGGGGCGTGCGAAAGGTGATATTCCGGTTGTTTGCCTGGCCTATGCTGCCAGCGGTAGCAGTGAGTTATTCCCGGATGAAACGCGGCATTAAGCAACATCAGCTGCGGGATGAAGAATTTCAGCAGCACCTGAAGAAGCACTTGACTCTGCGAGCGAAGATGGAGAGAATGGAGAAGTTTTCGGCGGAGGCGCGTCAAGCCTTATACGAATACTGCCGAAACGAGGCCTTGGCGACTGGTATGCCAGCCGCGATGTTTACGCAGGAGAAATTCCAAAGTGAATATAGCAGCATAGTGGCAACACCGGAAATTTTGGGGCTCGTCATAAACTCGTTAGGCGACCTGGAGTTTACGGTTCAGGCCTATTACACTAGGGCCGAAGAGAAGTACGATCTTGGACAGTATAATCTAGTCTTGAAGAAGGATAATACTTTCGAGCTGCATCTGCGGCGCACGGGGAAACTTTCCAATGAACGGCCGTTGCCGGACACAATCGAACAAGAGCTGATTGAACACGTAGATGAGGCGCGCAACGAATTGCTGCGTTGGCTCTATGCGGGGTCGATCGAGCGGCTAGTGAAAGGTGTGGTACGTTTGTTAAACGACGGCGTGGTGATTGACCAACAAGTGCATTACGACGTGGCACAACATTATCATAAGGTGCCGGAAATCTGAGGGGAGGAAAGAAGATGGCAAAACGGATAAGGATGTCGCATGAGCGGCATGAGAACTATCTGGTCTTAAGATACGTCATGCCATTATTATTCAATGCCTTCGTCTTAACTATAGTCGGAGAGCTCTTTTATATGGTGGGGATGATTCCGACAAGGGCGACATACATTGCGATAACTGTCTTGGTATGTTCAGGTGCATTTTGTTCTAACTGGATATATAGTAGACAACGCCACCTGATGGACGTGCCAGAAAGTTATGGTCGACACCGGATCTGGATTTATGCATTGATGCTACCGATGTTTCCGTGTATGATCATCAGCTGGCGGCGAATGCAACAAGCAAAACGCAAAAACGCCGAGCAGGACGCTGAGCTGCAGGCTCTGATAACTAAATATTGTCAGGACTTAAGTGCGGCGCCCATGGAACGACGTTTTCCGAAGGATGCCAATGAAGCCATTATCCAATGCGCGCGAGAGCAAACATGGCAGTCGAAGTTGAAGCTGTCGGAAGAGACGATTCAGGCAATGATTGAACGAATCCGGGAAATTCCTAATGTCGTACAAGCGATGAAGTATAAGGAAGAGGCTGCATTTATGATCTTTGCACACTGTTATCATGCAGGGTCACGATACTTCTTAGGCACATACAGTGTGTCAATTAAGAAGCCAGATGATGTTGTGCTCTCGATGCTCTATCTCGGTGCCCGAACTAATGAGCAACGACGACCTGACGCGGAACGGCTTGATCAGAAGTTGCTGAAGAAGTTCGCTGAGCATAAGATAGAGTTGATGCGTTGGCTCTATACCGGCCACATTGATGAGCTGGTCTGGCAAATTGCTGGGCTGTTGAATGACCCGAGGAACTTTACGGAAGACGAGCTGCAGGATATGGATGAACGGTATTTGCCGGAAGTCTGGACAGAGGGGGCAGAAAAATGAATGCAATTCACACGAGTGATTATCCGCGTAAGACTATCCGCGAAATGTGGGGTGCGTTTGCATTTGCGGCAGGTTTTGGACTGCTCGTAGCGGTGCTATTGTTATTATTGTCATTATGCGGACCAGCGTGGAAGCCGGGAGCAGCGCTGCTGCTATCTTGTGCGGCGGCGTCGGGGATGTTCTCGATGGGTTATTACTATGCACAAGAGGGCAACTATTATATGGCGAGTATCCCGATCGACGGAGTGGCGCGAGGATTATTCTTCGTTTTCACCTGGATAATTTGGATTCCGCTGCTGATTAGCCTTTTCCGGATGCGACGAGCAATGCAGAAGAACACAGAGCAAGACCGGCTTTATCAGGACGCGCTACGACTGGAAGCAGAAGGTTATCGGGCGATTAACACTGAGGGCCATTTCCCGAAAGAAGTTTGCGCGCGATTGGCCGATTATTGCACGGCGCAGGCCTCTATACACGACGTCGAGATGACGACGGAAGAGGCTCAAGTAAGAGTCGAGCGGATCAAGGCGCTGGATAATACACTGGAGTTTTATCCGTGGGAAGCTGGCGAACTGGTATTGGAAGTCCACGCAAAAGGTACACAAGACGGAAAAGCGTACGACTTAGGAATCTTCACGATGCGGCTGACCGCGGAAGGAGGATTTAGCCTGGCGATTTTCCGGACCGGACGGCTGGAAAACGAGCTGCCCATGAAGCGGTCTTTAGACGTCGAATTGCTGAGATATGTAAAGACTGTAGCCGAGGAGATTACTTGGCGGATTCGGGCGGGGCAAGTCGACGTGGCCGTGGAAAAAGTCGCTCAGATGTTAAACGACAATCACTGCATCGAGGCGCGCCCGGGCTATCGGGTAAGTGAGCATTATCATCTGGCGGAAATGTAGTGGCTAACGGCGACGAAAGCGTGATGGCTGGACTCATAATTAACTTTCTCAAAAACTCGCCCTCGGCAGATGCTGGGGGCGATTTTTGTGCTTGATGGAAGTGGTTGGAATAGAGTTTATTTTGCGTGTTTAAGGATTTGAGGGGTGTGATCGTTTTTTAAAAAACGATCGGGCTAAATTTGTGTTCTACCCCTGTAAAATGCGGGGATAAGGGTGATCGTTTTTGGATTTTCGATCAGGCTTTGGAGGATTCTTTTTGAAGAATTTTTAAGAAAATAGGTATTTAGTTTAATGAAAATAAAAAAGGAAAAGGTATTTTATTTTTTCTAGGCAAATTGATGGGGGTTAAAAAGGAGAATAAGTTATGCTTTTGGTAATATAGAGCCAACATTACCCTTCCCACGAAACACGGCGTTCTTCCATCCCGTCGTCACGGGTGGAAGCCGCCTCTTTCAACGCGACAAAGTCGCTACCAGCTGGGCGTCGCCTCACAAGAAAATGCGAGCATTTTCTTGGTTCGGACTCCTACGGCTGGACGCTCGTGGCGCTGCGGACGGTTTCTTAGGGAAGGTAATGCTTGGCTCTTTTACATAAAACGGAACAATTCCTCTTATTAGGCGTCAATTCGCTAGAGGGGAGGTGGTGAGGTGGCAGAACTCTGTTCCAGCAAGTTATTTCTGTGAGGCAGTAACTTGTATTGATGTAGTATAAGTTCCACTAGGTAATTCTGGTCCAATACCTATACCGATTTGGAAGAGATGTTGGTGAGTACCTTTTGTTCCTGTGGTGAAGGTGTTGGTTTGGTTTTTGGCGGGGAGAGGTTGATAGAGGGCGGAATCACAGGATGATTCTAGGAGTGAGTTACAGATTCTAATTCCCCAGCTACTGGTACCAGCTGCTGGTTGAGTGTTTGTTGTAGTGGTGGGGATTTCTGCAATCTTGTTACCATCCTTGGAATTGATGAGCGAGGTAGAGTCATTAGCAGCGTTAAGAGAAATACTATAATCTTGGTTGGATTCGACGGTAGTGGTGAAGGTACCGGTGTTTACTTTGTTGGGTTCTGTGGCTATGTCTATGTTATTAGAAACATCTAGGGTTATTATGTTTGGAACCGTTACGCTGACATTCGGATCATTGATTCCTGTATTACCTCCCGCGGAGGGGTCGACTGGGGTTACATCAGAAGTAGTTTTGGCGACACAGCGCACCGAGTAGCCGTTGTAGCGAGCGAGGTAATGGTAGTCCGCGGGATAGATATTACTACTATCGAAGCCGAAGTTGTAAGTGCCACTAGGATAGCTGCTACCGTAAGGAGTAGAAGACCAATAGTAACCATCGCTACCAACATTGATGAGCGAGCCGGAAGGGACGATTCCGCTAGCGGTAAAGAATGCTGCACCTACTGCACTAGATGATGTTCCGCCAAACCAACGTCCGTTTATGTTGTTGTCCGTAGTCCAGCTAGAATAACCATTATTATAAAGTGCTTTGAATTCTCCGCTCGATCCACCGGTTGGTAATCGCCAACCTTTCGGACAAATACTACCCGAGGCTTGACCAGAAGTTACACTACTTTTTCCGGTTCCAGCCGTTGCTGTATACCAAGTGTAATATGCTCCGTGGGCGGTATTATTTTCATAGTAAGCGCCATTAGCCGTAGTAGTTTTATCAGTCCATAGGTTAGATACTGGAATAGTGTAACTAGTACCTTCGGATAAATCAGAATCTGCTGACGAAATATTTTTATTTGTTATGCGTAAGTTGTCTACCATCCAGCACTTATTGTCGCTGAGCTTCTTAATTGTATAAGAAGTATCTGTATCACGACTATCTTTCAGAGGCTTACTAGTTCCAATACTTACGCTGCTGCAGGCTTCCGGCGTCATTTGTTGCATATATTCGAGATTATCCCATTTAGCCAGTGGCGTAGTTGGAGTAATTTTTACCGGTGTATCCGTGGAAATTGGTGCAGCGGTGGAATATTCTGGAATGAAAGTTAGGTATTGGAATAAAAAGACCCCACCTATACTTATTGCAAAAAATAAAAGTGGAATACGGAAAGATTTGATTTTATTAGTTATATTATTGATTTGTAGCATCGGGCCACCTCCGTTTACGTTTGACAGGACTTAGGGCGACCACCAAAAACGACGTCCTAAGTCTGTGTACGCAACCCGAATCTAAAGAAAGAGGTCGCACTTAAGACGCCGTCTATGGTTTAGATTCAATTATTTTTAAGCCCTTGCGGGCCTGTACACAGTAATTCTATTATATCGCGTTTTGGCAGGAAAAACAAGCCCGAAATTCAGCGGAGCTTGGCGCGTGAGGAATTGTTTTAGCCGAGGATAGCGAGGATGCCGCGGAGGGCGTAGAGAGTGTCCTCGTGAGAGCGGACGGTGACGGTATCGATGCCCATCTGGACGACAGGGTAATCGTTGCCGCCAGGCTGGGTCATATCACCGAAGTAGAGGACGCTAGATTTTTGGACTTTTAGCTCCTCGAGGAGGTGCTTCATACCAAATTCTTTGTTCATGCCCTTCTTGGCGACGTTGATAGAGGTGGTGCCGCCGATTTCGTAGAGGAATTCAGGGAGATTGGCGCGGCATTTTTTGACGATGGCTTTGCGTTTTTTCATATCAGGGTCCCAGGCGTATTTAACCTCAGTGGGTGCGGTCTGGCCGAGGGCGGAAAAGGTAACCTGCGAGAGGCGGTTTTCGATAATTTCGTCGCCGGCAGCTAACTTGTCCTCCTCCCAGTAGCCGAGCTCGCGCGCAGAGGCCTCGAGGACGGAAGTGATTTTGGCGATTTCGCGGTCGGAGAGAGGGTAATTGTAAATCTGATGCCAACTATCGCCGAGATAATGATAATACTGCGTGCCTTGAGCGGGGAAAAGATGGAGATGAGCGAGCTGCTCACTAGTAACGCCGGCCTGTTGAAGCGGAGCGACGATCTGGATGAGAAATTGTTCAAACTTTTGCCCAGAAATAGGACAAACCTCGAAATGGTCGAGGCATTGGACGAGAACAGTAGCGATTTCTGGCGGGATGGGCGTCTTGGCTATATTGAGCGTCTGGTCGATGTCAAACGCGAGGACGGTTTTGGTAATTTTGGGGGTTTGGTGCATAAAATCTCCGATTAGTTATTTCTATTGTAACACTTTCCGTTCAATAATAGTGAAAAAATCTTAGTGGAATTCGCCCTACTCTGACGAGCAAAGGATGAAAAGGCCTTCGGACTTGCAAGATTTTTAATCCTGAATTCATTTTGAAAATCGCTGTTCTTGACAAAAGTCAATATCTGTGCTACAATAGAAGTAAGGGGGTATGTTTTTGGGGTACTAAATTTAGTTCAAGAGAGGGGGACGGAATGAAATGAGGCCCAAATTGCCCAGTACTTTGAGAGAGGAGAGAGATTTGAGGTGATGAAAGTATCGTCGTGATTGACCTGTGTTATACAGCAAGCCAACTATTGTCCTAGAAAAGTTGTTAGGTAGTAAATTTGTTATCGGAATGTGAACGGGATCAACCAAAGCGTGTCAGTTTTTGTCAAAATTGACCGACAAACAAAAGGAGGGGTTAGGTAATGCTAAAATCGGTCTATACCAAAGATTACCCGCTGAAAAAGGAGACGGAGCGATTATATTGGCTCTGCCGCTACACGCTGGGAGGGGCACTCTTCTGTGCGGTAATAGCGTATTTGCTGAGCTGGATGTCGGAAGAGCCGGTGGCGGGAATAGGCAGGGCGGTAGCGGCCTTTATGGTTCTTGCCTCAGCGATGTTCGTACTGGCGTATTTCCCTATACGAAAGATGCCGGGTGAACAGTATTATCTGGCGAGTATGCCGTTCCACAGGAAAGAGAAAGTGATAGTATGGATGTTCTCGTGGTGTCTATGGATACCGCTGCTGGTAAGCCTGTACCGGATGAAACGGGATGAACCTTTGAAGGCCAAGCGAGACGAAGAGCAGCGGAAAAACCTCTGGCAAGAAGCGCAGCGGTATATGACGGCGAAGCAAGAGGAGCGATTTCCGCGGATAGAGTGCGAGAAATTGGCAAGTTATTGCGGTTTGCAAGCACGAGCGAGTGACCTCACGATGACCGATGAAGAGGCGAAAGAGGTGGTTGACTGTATAATGTACTGTCCTAACGTCTTGGAGTTGAAGACACAGAATACAAATCAGCTAGTGATAACGATCCGGGCGCGGTGTGATTATTTACACAACCGGTATGACCTGGGGAATTATGGCTTAGTAATGATGGACGACGGGAAGTTTGACTTGGTCCGGGTGCGGAGCGGGCGGCTGACGAACGAGTTGACAGTGGAATATTCACTAGACAATGAGTTGCTAGCCTATGTCAAGGAGAAAAACCGTCAAATTCAGCGGTATATTTACCTCGGGCGCGTGGACAAAGCGGTCAAACTAATAGAGACGCGGCTGAATGACAGTGTGTGTCCGCGGTCGTATATACCTTACCATGTGGATGAACATTATCATCTGGCGCAAGATTTCTCGTTATGCTCTTGATAAGGTTCCTAGAACATTAACTTTGAGAAAGTCAAGAAAGGTCGTGGCAGATTATGAAGAAATCGTCCGAGAAAATGTTCCTGCGAGAGGGGCGGAAGCTGGAAGATGACGTGTTGATTGGATTCTCGATATTTGGCGGAGTGCTGATCGGTACGGTATCTTTCCTACTGCTGTTTAACCTCGATTTTGTGGGGACGAGCAAGGCCTTCCTGATCAGCTGGCTGCTAATGTCGCTAATGGTGACGCTGTTCTATATAATAGAGTGTGAGGATCAGCATCTGTTCTTAGCGGACTTGCCGGCGCAGCGGAGCCGGAGAGTAGCACTAGTAGTGACATCATTCCCCTTCTTGCTATTCTTCTATCCGGCGAGTAAGAAAAAGATGCAAGCACTACAAGAAGAACAGAAAAGGCAGGACATGGCGACGCTGGAATATGCACTCAGAGTCAAGCAAACGACGGCCGCGAGGCCAGAGGAGGAAAGATTTCCACCTGAGGCGTTGCAACGGCTGAATGAGATGAGCGAGCGGCAAGGTAAAGTACCGGAACCGCCGTATTACACGGTGGAAAACGAGACGCTAGTCCTACATCGGAAAGACAAGCAGGACGGATGGATCGATGAAGAATTGACGCAAATTATGCGAATCTGGACGGAAAGACAGAAAAGCGGTATGGCCGTAGGTATGACCGTGGAAATATCAGCTCAGCAGGGAGATAAAAGGTATCTGCTGGGATTCACCCGCGTAACACTGGATGCCAAAGGTCGCTGCAAAGTAAATCCGCTAGGGTCGTGCGCGAGAGATAACAGTTTGCGGCAATACTCGGAACTGATGAAACAGACACTGATTCTGCCGTTAAAACTGAAGGAAGCGTGGGTGCTGAGGAAGTTTTTCACCGAAAAGATGGACAAAGTAGTCCGCGTAATCAATCGCTATGCCGAGCAGGACACACTTTGTTATGTGGACGAGGACGTGACCAAGGAGCCGTGGCAGCATTTTATCGAGGTTTCGCCGGTGACGAAGACTGAGGTGCTGAGTGAGCCTAGCGAGGCAACGGAAGATACGGGCATCACAGGGGTTGGCCCTGAGGTGGCGGTTGAGGTTGGCTCTTCTGACGCTGAGGTTTCCAACAGACCCATCGATGAAACGGAGACACCGCAATGATCGACGTGGGATTTTGCCAATGAAGTAATCGTAAGTTCTACCTTAATCTCAAGATTTTTTCAAAATACGCTCTGGCGAAGGCTGGGGCGTATTTTTATCTAAACTTAGGGTGATTTTTCCAATGATGAGGAGTTTTAGGTTTACATTCCCTGGTTTATCTGATAGTATAGAGATAGAGCGAGGGAGGGATGGCATTAGTTATTGATTATTAACTTCGGTCGATGCAATAACAGTTAAGAATGTAAAAGGTAGCCTATGAGTAGAGCAACTTTTGAAGAGGCGGTAGAAGTCTATAAGACAAAAACTGTTTACAGACAAAAAGTTACCCTCGTTATAAACAACGAGGAGTAACACCTACTTATGGAACCATTTTAACAAGTTTAATCAAAAAATGCAAGCCTTTTTTCGCTCAATTTAGGAAAATAAGTTATAATTATAGATATGAAGTTATCAGAAGAACTATTGTGGCGTGGATTTCACGCGGAAACGACAATCAAAGACCCAGCCGAGCTGGATATACGGGCGTCGAAGAAATTTTATTGGGGGGCGGATCCATCGGCGGATTCGTTGACGATTGGAAATTTGGCGGCAGGGATGATGTGTGCCTGCTTCGTGCGGCACGGGTATAAGCCGTATCTTTTGGCGGGGGGTGCGACAGGGCAGATCGGCGACCCGAAAGATAATGGTGAGCGCGATCTGAAACCGCTAGACGAGGTGGAGCATAACAAAAAGTGCATTGCCGCGCAGATGAAAAACATCATCAAGAGCGATGATCTGGTGATGGTGGATAATTATGACTGGTTTAAGGATATGAATTATCTGCATTTCTTGCGGGAAGTGGGAAAAAATTTCTCGATGACACAGCTACTGGACCGACAATTCGTACAGAATCGGATTGGCGAAGGCGGGAGCGGGATTAGTTATGCGGAATTTTCTTACACACTAATTCAGGGGTACGATTTCTTGCACTTGTACCGGAAATATGGAGTGGATTTGCAGTTGTGTGGAGCGGATCAATTTGGTAACTGCTCGAGCGGGATTCACTTAATCAAACGATTAGAGAATGCGACTGCGGATGCATGGAGTACGCCGTTAATCATCGACCCGGTGACGGGACGGAAATTTGGCAAGTCGGAGGGGAATGCGATTTGGCTGGCCGGAAAAGATAACGGCTCAGGAAATTGGACGTCGGTGTTTGACTTTTACCAATTCTGGTTAAATCAGCCGGATCAGGCGGTGGAATATCTGATGAAAATTTATACACTGCTGGATCGCCCAGAGGTGGAACGGCTGATGGCAGAGCAAGCTGAACATCCGGAGCGACGGGCGGCACAGAAGGCGCTGGCCTACGGCGTGACGGAGGTGGTGCACGGAAAAGGAAACGCGGAAGCCGTAAAGAACTTGACAGAGCGGCTGTTTGATGGGGGTCTGACCGAGTTGGCGGAAGATGAAATCGTGGAATTTGGTGAATTCTTGACCTGTGCTAAGAAAGGCACGAAACTGTTTGACGCGCTAGTGGCCACTGGCCTCGCGGCGAGTAAGGGTGAGGCACGGAAATTGGCCGCGGCCGGAGCAATTACAGTAAATGGTGAAAAGGTGAATGACGACATCGAAGTGAAGCAAGTGGCGCTGCTGAAGCGGGGGAAGAATAAGTTTGCGGTAGTGAAGTAGAAGAGGGCCGTTTATTCTAAGTCGACTTATTGAAAAACAGCTGCCGTTGATATAAAGACACCCCGAGCGATTCGCTCGGGGTGTTTGCAGGAGTTGGATGAATCAATGGGTGACGACGGTGTCGCCTTCCTCGAGGGGAGTTTCGTCGTCACCATCGCCACCGGCGGGGCCGTCAGTGACCAGGCAGTCGTCGCACTCGAGGCTGGGAGGATACTTGCTGTCCGCGTCGCTCTTGCAGGCCTCGTGATAATCGGGGGCGGTGTCGTCGGCGGTAATCCGAAGGGGACAATGGCCGAGCTCAACGACAACCTCGCTGTCGAGTGGCAGGCTGATCTCCAGGCCACTGATGCTGGGCCCCTTCTTTCCATCGCCGAAATTGACGTAGTCGGCGTTGAGATAGACCGTCGGGCGGCAGGTGTAGCGGAGGTAGGCGGAGGGGGCATTGAGACTAGGCTCTTCCTCTTCACCTCGGTCGACCTGGTCGTCGGGATCTTCTTCCAGATACTCGTCCTCCCCGTCAGACGGATGAGGGTCATCATCGGTCCCTTCCTCCGGAACGGGCGCTGTGGTAGCATCAGGCTCAGTGGATGCGGGGTCGGCGGGCTTAACAGTAGGCTCCTGTCCGGCCGGGTAGACGGCTTCACCGATCTGCTCGGACTGAGCCGGAGCGCCGTTCTCGGGGAGATTGAAGACCACCTGTAGCGCCGAGTTCAGACTCGGGTTGCCGCTGTATGCCGTGCCCAGCAGGAAGAAGTTGCTATTTGTGGTGTTGCCGGCAGGGTAGCCCTTCAGCTGGTAGCCCAGAGCCTCAACCAGCTTCACGATCTCAGGATACCTTGCCGTAGTGTAGCCGTTGATGAAGGCGGAGACCAGCTGGTCGTGTTCAGTGTTCAGAAAGTCATAGAAATTCTTCAGTTCCATTTTGTTACCTCACTTTTCTTGCGCCTTGGCGCAGATTTTTACGCTTTTTATTGCGTAACTTTACCGATATTATGCTGAGATTTGGGCGTTTTGGAGGGGTCTAATCTGTGTATTTGGGTGATTTTTGATGAAAATATCAGCAAAATTACGCAATAAAACTGCGGTCGTGAGGTAATCCACACAACTAAAATACTAAACTGCTTAGGGAAATCCCTATACTTCCATTGTAGCACAGATTTGTATTTTTGTCAATAGATAAACGTAAGATTTTTGCAAAATTGGCAATTTTGGTGGGTTTTGGTTGATTTCTAGGTGAAAACTGGTGGAAAATCGGTTGATTTCTAGGTGAAAATAGGGTGAAATTCTGTTAATTAGGTGAGCGAAGGTTGGAAGATGGGGATTTTTAACATTTTTCTTAGAATCTTCCCTGTACTGAGATGGAAAGTGACGAAAATGTTATTTTGTATTTGTAGAAAATATGCTATAATAGAGGTATGAAAACTGCGAAAGATTCAAGGAATCGCTCGATGAAACGGACAAGTTATGGGGCGTATTCAAGTTTAGTAGATCAGAAGAAGCCGGGCAAAAAGGCAGAGCCGAAACTACGGCCGTTGCCGAAAGAGCAGCCGGCAAGGTTTTTTGCGCATTTTCGATGGGAACGGATTAAGGCTTATTGGTTCTCGAAGGCGGGCTTGAAGCGGATTGGGAAGATTTTCGCAGCGTGTGTACTGATTGGAATTATTGGAGTGGGGGCGCTGTTTATATATTATAAGAGTCAACTGAAAGAGATCGAATTGAATAATTTGACGATTTCGGATACAGTGAATACTTACTTAGACCGGAATGGTGAAGTGCTGTGGGAGGATAAAGGTGATTCGGACTACCGCTTAGTAGTAGACGAAGATCAGATCTCGACTTACGTACGGCAGGCGACGGTGGCACTAGAGGACCGAAATTTTTATAATCACCCAGGGATTGATATTATGGGCTTAGCGCGGGCGGTAGTCTCGACACTGACCGGACAAGGGGTGCAAGGTGGTTCGACATTGACGCAACAATTAATCAAGCAGGTATATTTCTCGAATGAGGCGGCTTCAGCGAATAGAGGTGGGGTGTCGCGGAAGATCAAGGAATTGATTTTGGCGATCGAGCTGGAAAAGATGTACAGTAAAGAGCAGATCATTACAATGTATCTAAACGAATCGCCATACGGAGGTCGCCGAAATGGGATTGAGAGTGCAGCGCAAACGTATTTTGGGAAGAGCGCAAAAGACTTAACCTTGGCGGAGTCGGCGCTACTAGCAGGGATTCCGAACAACCCAGCAGTACTGAATCCCTACAATACTTATGGAAATGAAGCGCTGATCGCACGACAACATAAGGCACTGGATGTAATGGTGGAGCTGGGATATATTTCTCAGGCGGAAGCAGACGAGGCAAAGGAAGTGCCGATATTAGACCAGATTTTGCCGGAAACGCATCAGTATACGGATATTAAAGCACCACATTTCGTGATGGAAGTAAAGGCGCAGCTGGAGGCAAAATATGGTATTCAGACAATGCGCTCAGGTGGATATACGATTAAGACGACGCTAGACTACCGCGCACAACAGATGGCAGAAGCGGCTGTGGCGGAAGGTGATAAACTGCGTGGCAGCAATAACAGTGACAATATTGCACTGGCATCGGTCGACGTAGAAACGAGCCAAGTGTTGGCGATGGTGGGGTCGATTGATTGGAATACGCCGATTTATGGCGAAGTGAACGCGACAACTTCCTTACTGGAGCCGGGTTCGACGATTAAGCCGATTTTGGATTATTCGACATTATTATCGCAAAAAGGACCGATTGTGTTTGGGCCGGGGACGATCCTTAGGGATGAGAATATTGATGCATTGTACTGTGCGGGGAATACGGGACCGTGTTCGATGACAAATGCGACAGGGAGATTCCACGGGGATATTACGATCCGGGAATCGCTATCGAACTCGCTAAATATTGGTGCGGTGAAGGCACTGGCGATCGTGGGAGTGGAAGAAGGATTGAAGACAGCGCACGCGCTGGGCGATCTCTCCTATTGTGCAGATGGGTCAGGCTATGGCTTAGCGATTGCGATCGGAAGTGGTTGTGGCGTAAGGATGATTGAACACGCGAACGCTTATGCCTCGATTGCGCGCGGGGGGACTTACAAAGAGTTGGCTTATGTGCTGGAGATGAAAGACGCGAGCGGGAAAGTGATTGAGAGCTGGAAAGATACGGCGGGAGAGCGGGCGATCGATGAGCAAGTGGCGTACGAATTGTCTAGTATCTTGAGCGATGCAGAAGCACGGGCAAAAATTAACTTCGGTCAGATGTCGTATTCGTTCGGATTCGTAATTCCGGGGATCTGGACAGCAAGCAAAACTGGTACAACTACGACGACAAATAGTGCAGTGACGAAAGATTCGTGGATGGCAAGTTACTCGACGGCGGTGGCGACAGTAGTCTGGAACGGTAACCACGATGGCTCAGGATTAACCAGCAATACGAACCAGGTGGTACGCCGAGTGGTGCATAATTATATGAATGATGTACATAAGAATTTGTACGAGCAGGAAGGCAAATGGAAGTCAGGCGATCAACCAGTGAAGCCGGCGGGAATCCAGGAGCTGACAGTGGCGGGACGCAAGGATATTTGGCCGAGTTGGTACAGTGAAGATAAATCCGGCGTGAAGAAAGAGAAGAAAGAATTTAACCGTTATAACCACAAGTTAGCATCGGCTTGTACAGCAGCGAATCAGATCATTGAGGTGGAGGTAACAACGGTGATTGATCCAATTACGAAGAAAGAAATAACTGTGGCACCAGAGCCATACGATTACAACACGGTGGATGATTGTAGTTCGAGTAGTATAGGTGAGGAAGGTACGAGCATTGGGAGCTTGGTGAAGATGTACCGTAATGGAAATACGATAACAGCGATCTTCTCGCCGGAAGCGCTAAATAACTTCGTAAGTTATAATCTGTACGTCGACGGAAGAATGCGGCGAACGAACAATGTAACTTCGACGACGATTGCGAATGGGGTGGTC
This sequence comes from uncultured Candidatus Saccharibacteria bacterium, assembly GCA_964585155.1. Lineage (GTDB taxonomy): Bacteria > Patescibacteriota > Saccharimonadia > Saccharimonadales > Saccharimonadaceae > Nanosyncoccus. The sequence continues at coordinate 16,938 of CAZPCQ010000014.1, forward strand.
TATGACTTGATGGGCGACGAAAAAGTCATTACGATCGAAGTGGAAGACACAGCTGGAAATACAATGCGGGCATCATATCCGATTGCAGAGAATGCGACGCCGGGAGAGACGGATGAGGATGAGTAGGGGGGCGGGGGATGCTAGTGAAGGCGACTGGTTTTTGACACAAGCCGGCCAACGCCATAGGTTGACTAGGTGGGTAGTTAGCTGATTTGAGAAGTTATTTCTAAAGCGATTTTGATGGTCTGAGTGGTGCGTGGGCGTAGTTAAGGTCATTGCTTGAAGTAGTTTTTGAGATGACTGAGTGGCGATGAGTAAGTCTGGTTGAGATTATTTTTTAAAGCGATTCTTGAAGACGGAGCGGCGGCCGCGGGGCTTAGGGGTAGTATTATTAATCAGGCGGGCAAACATCATGGTGCCGGAGGGGGTTTGGTTGAGCTTAACAAACTCCACCTCGACTTCGCGACCGATTTTGTCGCTGGCGTTATCGACGACAACCATCATACCATTGGGCATATAGCCGACACCTTGATGGGGGTTGCTACCGGCGCTGACGATTTTAATCTTAGTGCGTTCGCCGGGGAGATATTCGGCTTTAAGAGCAAGGGCAAGTTCGTTGAGATTGAGAACGTCGATTTGTTCGGTCTCGGCGACTTTTTGGAGATTATAATCGTTAGTAAGAATCAGACCGCGGCTCTCTTTGGCGAGGTGAATCAGACGGTTATCGACGGGGGTGCGATCGAGTTCATCTTCGACAATGGTAGTATTAAAATAAACAACTCGTTCAAGCTCGCGGACGGTTTCGAGACCAGCGCGGGCGCGGGTGCGTTTGAGAGAATCTTTGCCGTCGGCGAGAAGCTGAAGCTCGTTGGTAACACTGCGAGTAATCATAATGTCATCGCCGATGAAACCAGTCTGAGCCACAGGGATGAGGCGTTGATCCATCAGGGCAGAAGTGTCGACGTAGACTTTGCGCTTGGCATTGGTATTGCGGAGGGGCTTTTGCCAGGCTTTAACAAAAACGACGGTGGTTTCCACCAAAATAATCAGAGTAACAATTAAGATTAAAAATTCCATACAGACTAATTATAGCATATTTTGAGGAGAATTTGAAGGTTTTGTGAGGAAAACGGTTTTTGTCTCACAAAGATTTCCGTTAGCACCTTTTTTGCTCCGTAAATATGGGGAATAAGACCGGGGAAACAGCGAAGTGACGAGATTTTGAAAAAATGCGAGGTCTCGCTAACAGAGATTCTATGACCGCTGAGCTGATTTATGACCAGAAAGACCGATTATGGTTGGAAAATCGGAGAAAATGCTTAAGTAATACTTGACAAGATTGATAATCTGTGCTAGAATGATGGCAGGAGGGGTTGTTGTTGGTGGGAAAATTTTGCTATTCTCACTGAAAGTGATAGTTTGATTGAATAAATCTAAGTATTGCCATAGAGGCAACAAGTGTAGAGTTAATTCCCATAGGATTGAAACTCTTGCTAGGTCAGAACTCTGAAAGAAGGTGAATTATCATTCTCTACTCCTTGGTACTTTGAAAGTTAGTCAAATTGATAGAAAAGAGGTTTTCTGAATGCAAGAACATGCCGGCGCATCTTTTCCGTACAATCACGAGCGAGAATTGCGACACTTTTTGTATGCCGTAAAGTTGTACGGCTACAACGGCGGTCAGGCACGCGTGGAAAAACACGACGACGGCGGCACGACAGTCATCTACAAACGGGGAGATTGGATGAGTCGCGATGTTCATATTGGCGGCCACCCCTTCTCCGGGATGCAGACGGTATACTACAAAGACGTAGTCTGTTTCACAATGCACTACGCGGGGCATATTGTTTTCTGCCCGATGGACAAGATCTATCAGCAGATACGACAATGCTTAAGCGAGGCGCGGCAAATCCTGGATACGAGACACCCGTGGCGTGGACCGCGGAAATTGCGGTCACAAAATCGCCTGTGCTACCAGAGTGACTGGCAAGGGGACATTGTCAATGGCCTGATCGGCCGGGAAGAAGTCCGAGACGAGTTACAAAATACGCTGCTTCGGATCGACTACGTGGGCGGAATGGCGAACATTGGCCCGGGGATATGGTATAATACGGATATAGAAGTGACTCTGAGAAAAATTAGCCTGAATGACGGCGAAAAAGAACGTAAATTCCTGCTGAGTTTTCCGGCAGAGGAAAATGGCTTTCACCGGCCGGGGCAGATGTTTGACCTGGGGACGGAGGAACGCTGGAAAATGTTCCTGCAGACCGAAGTTGACTGGGAGACCGGGAAGAATTTGCCGGAAAATTATGTACCGAGCACGCTGTTCTGGATCTTAGCGGATGGCGAGCTGGCCGGAATCGGCAAAGTGCGACACTACCTGAACGAGGCGCTACGTAAAGAAGGCGGGCACATCGGCATCGGTATCGCGAAAGAATTTCGCGGTAAAGGTATTGGCAAGGCAGCCCTGGCGCAGCTGGCAGACTATGCAAAGTCGCTGGGCGAAGAAAAAGTCCTGGTAACAAACCACGCAGACAACATTGCTAGCCGGAAGATGACGGAGGCCTGTGGCGGAAAATTGGAGAAGATCGAGAATGGGCGGTCGTTTTACTGGCTATGACCTGAATCTCTAGATATTTTACTTGCTAGAGCGGCGTTTGGGCTAGCGGCGTGAGGTCTATCAGGAATTCACATGCCGTAAGATTTGACTAAAATTTGGGGCGTTCCGAGAGTGGGACGCCCTATTTTTTATGCTCTAGAAAGATTTTGGCTAGGCTTTTGAATTATATAATTAGTGTTTTGGAATTTTCTGACTGATGTTTTTGAGAATTCTCCGTCAACAACTGGCCACACGAAGTAGCCTATGTATCTATGTTATCACGCTTATGCTATTTTGTCAATACCATTTTGCTCGGCATAGGTATGATTGTCATCGATCTGTTTTTGATACTTCTTGACGAGGTCGTCATTCTTCTCAAGGCGGGCGACATCCATCGCGAGGTGATAGCGGGAGGCTTCGTTGAGGCTGAGCATCTCGAACGGCGTGGTAGTGCTGCCACGCTCAAGGAAGCCGTGGACGCGGACACGGTTGCGATCGGCATAGTGGCTGAGAATGCCGCGGAGAGCTTCGGGGCAGCCGTGAAAATTAGCAATGATAGGCTTGTCTTTAGTGAACATAGCGTCGAAATCTTTTTGCTTTAACTTATGGTCGGTAGTACCGATGGCGCCATAAGAGAGCGCGAGGATATTAATGAAGCGGAATTTCTTACCGGGGAGGTCTTTTTGGAGAATCTTGATGGCTTCGATGGCTTCGCAAGAGACAATATCGCCGACACCGACGAAGATATAATCTGGGTGTTCGTCGGAAATGAACTCGAGGACGCTGGCACCGCCACTTCGGTACTGGGCGTCGGCTTGGTGAGAATCGAGCCAGCGAGGTTGGTCGGTTTTGTTGAAGGTAGCGAGGTTGACAGCGTTTTTGCTATTCATCATATAGATGAAGGCGGACTCGGCGGCGACGTCATCGATGGGAAAGAGACAGTTGACTTTGTTGCTGGGGTTGGAGAGAAGGAGAGAAATCAGAGCGGGAGACTGGTGGGTGAAGCCGTTGTGATCTTGACGCCAGCAAGTGCTGGTAGAAAGTAGGTTGGCAGAGGCAATATCGTGGCGCCATTTGACAGAGGTGGCCTGCTGAAGGAACTTGATATGTTGCATAACTTGAGCGGCAATGATCGTGAAAAAGGCTTCATAACTAGTCATCGCGGCGGGCTCGTTGTTCATTAAGTGGCCAGCCATACAAGCGAAGAGAGCATTCTCGGAAAGCATTTCGACGATGCGACCGTTGGCATACTCGGGCAAGTCCCAGGATTCCTCGGGCAGAGTCCAGGCGCGACTAGAGACTTCGTAGACGGCGTCGAGTTTGTTGCTGGTGGTCTCGTCGGGGGAGAAAAGGTAGAAATTTTTGTGCTGGAGCATATAACTCGCCATAGCGGCGCCAATGCGCTTGGCGGGGGAGAATTTTTCGGTGCCGGGGTGTTCGACTGCATCAATCATAAAGTAAATCCTTTCTCCTGATTAAATAATTCGGCGAAATCGTAACTGGCGAGCCAATCTTTGAGAAGGTCGAGCTCGACGGGATCGGTCTTGGCCTCGGGCAGTGGGATTTGATGGGCGAGATAATTGCCAGCGACTTTTTTGCCATAAACTTCTTTGGGGCCGGTGGCGCCTTTCTCAGTATGGAGAATGAAGAAGGGGTACTTGACAGTCTGTGCTTCGCGAAGACGGCCTTGGAAGGCTTCGGGAGAATCACCTTCGACCCAGAGCGGAGTGTAACCAAAACCGCGAACCAGTTCTTTGAGCTCGCGCTCGGATTTGCGACCGTAGAGGGTGGGGCCGGAGATCTTGTAACCATTGAGATGAAGAATCGGAATAACTTTGCCATTGTAGGTAGTGTCACCGACGGTCTTAATGAGATTGAGCGAAGCCAAGGCAGTGGCGGTTTCTAATTCCCCGTCGCCGAGCATAACAGCGATGGTCTTCTCGGGATGGCCGAGGGCGTAACCGAAAGCCGCGCCGAGAGCGTAACCGAGCTCGCCGCCTTCGCAAATCACACCGGGAGTAAAAGGACTGGCGTGGGAGGGGAAACCACCGGGCCAAGAGAAATTGCGGCAGATGTAAGCGATACCTTTGACGTCGCGAGTGGCCTGAGGGTCGACTTTTTCGAGATCGCCATCGAGGAACAAATTGGCCTGGAGGGCGGGAAAGCCGTGACCGGGACCGAGAATAAAGTGGAAATTGTCGCGCGCACGGGAATCTGGCTCAGCCTGGAAGCCAGTATCGACTTTGTCGGCGGCGGATTTATTAAGATTATCCAAAACTTCTTTGAAAGCGCCGCGGTTTTCTTTGACCTCAGGAGATTTCGGCTCGGGCAGATAGAAAGCGCGGAGATTCGCATAAGCAACATTGATACCGTGACAAGTCCCCCAGTGGCCGAGCAGGCGCGGCTTGATATCGTCAAAAGTAAGACCGTGCTCGAGGAGAAAATTATCCTGCAAGAAAAGTTGAGCGACCACTAAATAATCACAAGCGCGAATACGCCGAGTAATCCGTTTATAATCTATACCTCCGTCATTCATACTATATATTATAGCACAGAATTAGAGCATAAGTGAAAAAAGGTTGATTTTATCCGTGATGATTCACTCATTATCCTCATAAAGACCGTGTTTTTCTGGAGAAATAACTACTATTTCTGGAAAATATTGCGTGCTGCGGAGAAAATTTATAACTTATTTGGAGACTTTTTTAACTTTGACCATAGCGGCGCGGACAACATTGCCGTCATAGAGATAGCCAGGGCGCAAGGTTTCGGAGATGACTTCTAGTTCCCCACCTTCGTCATCGACAGAAATAGCCTCGTGAAAGTCAGGATTAAATTCAGTGCCTTCTTTGGAATTGATCTTCTCGAGGTTTAGACTTTTGAGGGTTTTTTGGAGATTTTTTTCTAGTGGCTTTAACTGATCAGGGTAGGCGGCGATGGCGCGGTCGATATCGTCGAGCATTGGGAGGAACTTTTCGACAGTGGCGTATTTGGCGACGGCCATAGCCTGGGTGCGCTGAGATTCAACTTGTTTGCGAAAATTCTCAAAATCGGCGCGCGTGCGCTGCAGATCGTTGGTTAATTCCGTAATCCGCTCTTCGGCAGTAGGCTCGAGGACGTCTTCGACGAGTTCGGCCATTTCTTGTTCATCAACTTTCTTGTCTTTCATAATTCTCCTTTACTTAATTGCTAAAGTTTCTTCGAGGACGCGACCGGCATGGCGGACGAGCGACATCACCCGACCGTAATTCTGACGAGTGGGACCGAGAACGCCGATATAACTATTATCAGAAAATGGCGAACGGAAGCGACTGACGATCAAGGAAACTTGAGAGGTTTTGCCGATGGGATTTTCCTGACCGATGAAAATATTCAGCGCCTGGCCAGGGGCAGCCTCACGCAACCACGGCTCGAGATTATCAAGTAACTTGGCGACGGCGCGGACACGTTCGTTATCAACGAATTCGGGTTGAGTAAAAAGTCGCGAAATTCCAGACATATATAACTGGTCGCCGATAGTGGCGATACCGAGATTCCCCGTCAGCTCGACTAGTGAATCGACGGCGCCACGAATGGCAAAATCGGCGCGAGTCTGAGAATTGACGCGGACTTCGAGGGCGCGATTTTCCCGCTCGGAAGAACTGATATCGCGAAGGTCTTCGCCGCTTTCGAGATGTTCCTGCATAATTTCGGGATGCTCAGACAAAGTATTCACATAGTAGCGGTAGCCGGCGTCAGTAGGGACGCGACCGGCCGAAGTATGTGGCTGAGCGATGTAGCCCATAGACTCGAGTTGAGCCATTTCGGAGCGGATAGTAGCCGAAGAGACCTGAAAAAGTTTCGCCAAGGTGATACTACCAACTGGCGCAGCCATCTCGGCGTATTCTTCGATGATGGCAAAGAGGATTCCTTCTTGGCGTTTAGTTAAACTCATATACTGATTATAGCAAATTGGCACTCGAACGTCAAGGGTGCTAAGCGTAAATCAGCTTTGCCTCATAACTGATCCGCGCCCCTACTTACGCGGCTCTATCGAGGCCGGAATTGAGTTATGGAACAAAAATAACGAGAATCTCCAAACTCTACATTCTTAATCTATTTCCATCATGCGGTAGTTTTGGCTTGGTCTTGGAGCCATTTGACAGTGTCATTGATGGTCTCTTGTGGGTCACGAGAGTGGTAGCCAAGCTCACGGTCAGCTTTGGCGTGGGAAAAATTAGCATTTGACTCTAGCGTGTAGAGTGAATATTTAGTATAAAGCGGGGGTTGTTTCTTGATATTATAATAAATCTCAGAGAGTGGAGCGGTAAGTTTGGCCAGCCAGAGCGGGAGAAAAGTGTGAATAGGTTTATCACCAGTGACATTTGCGATCATTTGGAATAAATCAGGAACTGAGATATAGTGTCCGGACAAAATGTAGCACTCGCCGGCTTTGCCATATTTGCAGGCCGCCAAAATGCCATTCACGACATCGCGAACGTCAACAAAATCGTAACCGCCTTTGACGCCAGCTTTGAGACGGCCAGCCATAACGTCTTTAATCAACTGCGTGAGGTGGCTAGTTTTAAAATCATTCGGGCCGATAATGCCAGAAGGGTGAACAATGCAGGCGTTGAGGCCGCGCTCTTTCACCATAGACAAGACATAGCGAGCCGCCTCGGCTTTGGACTTAGCGTATTCGCCTTCGACTTTGTCGGGATCGAAATCGGAAATCTCGGTCATCACAGCGTGATCGGGCAGCTCGGGAATGGCATGAACACTATTAACATAGACCAGTTTGGCGCCGATAGCGAGAGTGGCTTCGACGACGTTCTTGGTACCGATAACATTGACTTGGTAGACAGCGGGATTGGGTTTGGACTTAATATACACAACCGCGGCGCAATGGATGACAAAAACTTCAACATCCGATGGCACATCGAAAATAGCGGCGAGGGTCTCAGGACGCGTCACATCGCCAGCGAAAATTGAACAATTTAATCCCTGCAAGGCGTCGGCGCGTTCGGGCGACGAAACAAGTGCGCGGACTTGGTTGTTGGGATCTTTGACGAGTTCGCGGACGAGATTGTTCCCCAAAAATCCGTTCGCACCAGTGATGATATAAATTTTTTGCATAATAATTTCCTTTTATAATACTATAGCACATTTTGCTTGAGGTTGGAGATGTTGGTGTTGGGAAAAATTAGCATTGTAACCCTGCGACATAAGTTAAATTGCGCCAAAGTACTTATTGAAGAATTCCTGAAGTTTTTGAAGAACTGTTTGTTTCTTTACTTGACGCGCATTACCAAAGCGTGTTATTGGTGGAAGAATACGATCAACATCAGTACCGGTAGTTTTGAGGGCTCCATCACGAAAGGCATTGTCTATTAACCGGCGCGTACCGTCTTCTTTAAGTTGGTAGGTCTCAATAATCTGATCAATTTCCGCATTACGGGCTTGATTAACAAATTGCTGCCAAGACTTATGTATTTCCCTAGTATTCGTGGAAACGCTTATAAAGTCATGGATAAGCTGCTTTTTGCTACGAAGCTGAACGCTTGAATCAATGGCGCGATCGATAGTGGTAAGAATCTCACGGTCTTGACAATTAGAAGCGTGGTACTTCATCACTAGGGAAAGGATGTAGTCTACATTAACCTCCGCTTGACGAATAAGTTCGATTTCAAAAACTAAGTCGTCATTAATAACTTCTTTTTCCTTATTATAGGCTCCACTACGAACCTTATCGTAAATATCAAGATAGATGCTTTGATAGTCTTGCAACTCGCGTTCGTTCATAATATCGTCATTTTGGAATTGATCAAAAGAAGATAAAATATTGCGAGTACGCAGAATCTTTCCGTAAAGTTTAATGAAATCTTTTTGGTTTTGTTCACCCGTAATTCTTTCTGTCAATGGAAACTCTTCGCGTAGTTGACTAACTAACTCATTGTATCCTTCTTGATGCTTATCGGCTTTCTCATATCCATGAAGATACTCGTCATAACTTCGCAAAAGCACAATGCCGCTAGCCTCTTTATCGCCAAAAAGTCCTACAGCCTCATCTACTTTCTCCTGCAAATTGCGAAAACAAATAATATTACCGAAAGTTTTAACAGAATTTAGGATTCGGTTAGTGCGGGAAAAAGCCTGAATAAGTCCGTGCATTCTGAGATCTTTATCAACCCAAAGAGTATTTAAAGTAGTAGCATCAAAACCAGTTAAAAACATATTTACAACAATCAATAAGTCCACTTCACGATTCTTAACGCGCTGAGATAAGTCTTTGTAGTAGTTCTGAAAACTATCACTAGATGTACTGAATTCGGTATTAAAGGTCTGGTTATAGTCATGAATAGCACCATCAAGGAAATCCCGCGAAGATTGATCTAAACCAGAAGTATCAAAATCTTCGTCCGGCATAACTTCCTCAAGATCATCCTCATTAGGTGAAAAACTAAATATTGTGGCGATAACCATATTACGGTTAACTAGAGCGAGCTGCCTTTGAAACTCTCGATAATACATCATCGCTAAAGGAATGGACGAGACGGCGAGAATAGAGTTGAACCCAGCCATGCGTTGACCCTTGAGTGAATAAAATGAGTTGCGTTTAGTCTTTTGGTCGAAATGCTCTATGATATATTTAGTTACTTCGGCAATTCTACGCGGATCACTGAGAGCCCTTTCTCGATCGATTGTGGCAATTTCTTTATCATTAATGTCATCCTTACTATGCATCATACTCATATAGTCAATACGAAAAGGCAAAACATTACCATCGTTGATAGCATCCACGATAGTATAAGTGTGGAGCTTGTCGCCAAAGGCTTGCTCGGTTGTACGGAAGGCTGGGTTTCCATTGCTGCCAGAATTTTGGGCAAAAATAGGCGTGCCGGTAAAACCGAAGAGATTATAATGTTTAAAGGCCTTGGTGATGGCAGTGTGCATTTCGCCAAATTGGCTACGGTGACATTCGTCGAAAATAATAACGATGTGTTTCTGATAAACTGAATGTTGCTTATTACGATGAACAAAAACACTGAGCTTCTGAATCGTAGTGACAATGATTTTACTTTTTGAGTCTTCAAGTTGTTGCTGTAAAATCCTGGTAGAATTATTACCGTTGGCAGCGCCTTTTTCAAAACGATCGTATTCCTTGATAGTTTGGTAATCAAGGTCTTTACGGTCCACTACGAAGAGAACTTTGTCGACGTTTTCCATATTGGAAGCGAGTTGCGCGGTCTTAAAACTAGTGAGAGTCTTACCGCTACCAGTGGTATGCCAAACGTACCCACCAGCATCGATGGTACCAAGTTTCTTGTAGTTCGTAGATATCTCAATACGGTTGAGAATGCGCTCGGTAGCCACGATTTGATATGGACGCATCACTAAAAGTTTATTATCAACATCAAAAATACAATATTTAGACAAAATGCTAAGCAAGGTATGCTTTGAGAAGAATGTCTTGGTAAAGTCTACGAGATCTGGAATAGTTTTGTTATTAGCATCAGCCCAATAAGATGCAAACTCAAAACTATCACTAGTCCTTTTACTCCTTTTGCGGCCTTCGCCACTAAGCTCTTTAATATAGCTGCTGCGCGTGGTATTGGAATAGTATTTAGTTTCTGTACCATTGGAAATAACGAAAATTTGCACGTATTCATAAAGTCCGCTGGCAGCCCAAAAACTATCACGTTGATAGCGGTTAATCTGATTGAAGGCTTCTTTGATAGCAACACCTCGACGTTTTAGCTCAATATGGACAAGCGGTAAACCATTTACTAAAATCGTAACGTCGTAACGAGTCTTGTGGGTGCCCTCAGTCTCTTCATATTGATTTATAACTTGTAGGCGGTTGTTATGAATATTCTTTTTATCGAAAAGATAAATATTCTTAGTGGCATTGTCATCTTGGCGAAAGGCTTGAACATGGTCGTTTTGGATTTTACGGGTCTTCTCAACGATACCTTCGTTGCTATTGGCGATATTATCACGGAAGAAACGTTCCCATTCCGTATCAGAAAACTCGAAATTGTTTAATAGTTCTAGCTGCTTACGGAGATTCTTTTTGAGATCATTCTCCTCGTGAATAGGGAGATATTCGTAGCCCTGTTCGATGAGATTATGAATAAATTCTTTTTCCAAATCGGCTTCGCTTTGATAAGATCCGCGGTTGCGGGTTTCTGGAGTATACTCAGCAACAACTGTGCTCCGAGCGCTCTCGGCAACGATATTAAATTTAGTCATAAATAAGACCCCTCATCCTCGAGACGTTCGCGGCGTTTAATAAGGTTTTCGCCTTCATATGACCAGTAACACGGTCCTGCAATAGGCCTATTAATGTCAAATACTTCCTTCGCAAGACCGGTCATTGAGTATGTCTTATTATTGTATTCGATATGGCGATCATCCTTAACAAATGCCGTTACCTCAGGTTTATTCTCTAGGACAATTTTTGACCCTATCGGAATTTGGCATTTTATAAAAGAAAATGGCGCCCTTCGTTCTTGCATCTCTTCTTGAATTTCTCGCGCCGTTTCTTCATCAACGATCTCGTGACCTTCTGGAGTTAGGCGTTTGAGACTACCCTTCGTTCCGCTAATGGCAGCAATAGATTCTAGTAAAGAATACGCCTCTTCTTTACTCATAGCATAAAATTCCTTTGTGCGTTTCTTGCCATCGAAAGTCTCTACAGCGCGCAGGCTAGGATTCAACCGATCAATCATAGAGTGTAGGGTTTTGTCTTGCAGTGGCTGCATCGTTTCGTAAGTAGCATAAACTCTGAACGCAAAAGGAATACATTCACTTCGATTTAACTGATGCAGACGCCGTTGGATGTTGGTAGCATACCCGATTTTTACATAATCAGGAAAAGATGGGTTAGTTAAAATGTAGATTACTCCTCTGGTTGGCTTTTTTGTATCCTGATTGTCATTCATATTTTTATTATATCACTTCTTCTCTGGAAAAGCGAGGAGTTTGTCACGATAATGTTCGTAGCGTTTACGATGCATTTCGATTTCGGCGGGGAGGCCGCTGCGGAGGTCGTGACAGAGTTGATCGAAGTGGTCGAGAATATCAATAATTATTTTTTGATGTGTCTGTGTGGGCAATGGTATGGTGAGGTTTTCTATGCTTTGTCTTGAAATTCGGGGGATGCTTGCTCTCCTAACTTGATATTTGATTTTATCAGATTGCGAAATGAGCGCATAGTATAGGAATTTGCTTTGAATTTCTTGATTACATTTTAAACAAAAGCAGTCATCAGCAGCCCAAAACGCTTCTTTAGAATATCCGACTTCTCCGGCAGCACCCGCAGCAATGATAAAAGCGGTTTCGCCCATACAGTTCCCACTATTGCAATAACCTAATGGAGTTAAACTATTTTGGTAAACAGGGACCTTACCTTCATTCTGTAATGATGATCTTACCACACGCACGCCCCGCTCTAACTTGCAAACATCGTCTAGCTTCACTGGGACATATCCAAAAATGTGTTGAATTATCCTTCTAAGGCTCTCTCTCTCTCTGTCCTGTTATCTCACCTTTCTCTACAAACGTCAATATTGCGTCGCGATAGAATTCGTATTGTTGCTGACGTTTTTCAATCTCAGCTGGGAGGCCAATCTTTAGATCGGAACAAATTTTGTCAAAATTGTCGAGAACTTCGACGATGCGGTTTTGAATAGGGAGAAGCGGGAGAGGAATAACAATGTTCTCTAAATCTTTTGGTGAAACTTCAATAACTTTAGTTCCGTGTATATACTTTCTTTTTTGTTCAAAAAACTGTTGCGTTTGAAAATAATATGCTAAGTACTTGGGATTTTGCTGGTGATGGATTATGGCCGTATGTCCACCCACTGCAACATCAGTTTGTCCAAGCCACACTACGCATTTGCAAACGTCTTCAAGGTTCTCGCTCGTGATAGCCATAATAACATCATTGGACTGAGCTTTCTTTTCTTGTTTAGCCTGCTTTTCACTAATAAAAGTTAAGGCCTGGCTAGTGGCTGTGCTGAACTTTGTGTATATTTGACCATAATGAATACAAGGAAAACCAGCTGTTGTAAAATCTTTTTTCTGAAGGGAGCCACCACGGGTAATTTGTGCAATATCTCCAAGTTTTACTTTTGGAATATTTAAGTCAAGGGAGAGTAACTTATCGCGGTAGTATTCATACTGTTTAAGGCGATCTTGTAATTCCGCTTGTAATTCCGCTTGTAATTCCGTATCATACGTGGTGAATTTGTCAAGGATTTTTGCGATTTCTTTTTGGATTTCGAGAGGAGGCAGGGGGATTTTAAGTTTTTCCAAAAATGTCGTTGGCATATGGTCTGGGATAGCCTTTGTCGTATTGTCATAAATATATTGTTGCTGTTTTTTAAGGGCGTAATATAGGAATTTTTTATTCACCTTGCGCTCGTCTGGAAAAACTGACAGGCATACGTCATTGGCCCAAAAATCTTCTTGAATATAGTCAATGTATCCTGCAGCACCATATGAAGAGATTGTAATAGTATCAGCATTGCGGTTTTTACAATTATAGCAACCCATCGGTTTTACACCGCCACTCATAACAATATACTTGCCATCGTCCGTAATGTCTTTTTTAGTAATTCTATCGCCACGCTTTATTTTTGAAATTTCCTTAAGCTCCACATACTCCACCCCTTCCGGGCAGAGTTCTTGAATTAGTTCTTTTAATCTACTCATAATCCTCCACCTTTTCTACTAATGCGTCGACATTATCATTTTGCTCTAGGAACCGATCGAAGTCACTCTCGTAGTTTTGGTCCTGAATGATGCGGTATTTTTCAAACTCGCTTTCGGCGTGGAGTTTGGCTTGCTCTTTGCTAACTTTCCCTGCGCCGATTAGAACTTCTTTGCCATTGAATTCAATAAACCCATCGAGACGCTTAGCCCAATCTTCCATAGTCATAGGAATGTTACGTTTGGCCTGTAACTCGGCGTAGTCGAGATACATTGTTACTAGACGGTTAAGAAAATCGATTTCCTCTTCACTTAAATAATTCTTAGCAACTGTAACATCCTTTTTGATAATTTTACCGCTCGGGTCGCTCCAAGTCATAAGGCCCATATGCGGTTTATTGGCATCGGCTCGCTCTACGATTATCTCTGGTGCAGTATGACGATGAACTGCATAATGCAATTTGTTCTGGACAGTTGCAAAAAATTTTTGAGTAGTCTTTGACCTGCTATCATAATCAACGGCAGTAGCATAGATATCGGTAACCTTTTGATAAGCACGACGCTCAGAAGCGCGGATTTCGCGAATGCGTTCCAAGAGTTCATCGAAATAATCCTTGGTAAGTTTGGCGCCGTTCTTTAGACGATAGTCGTCCATTACAAAGCCTTTAATCGTATATTCCTGGACAATTTGGTTTGCCCACTTCCGGAACTGAATGGCGCGTTGACTATTAACCTTAAAACCAACCGCGACAACCATCGCTAAGTTGTAGTGTTTAGTGTTATACTTTTTGCCGTCGGCGGCAGTTATTAAGAAATTCTTAATAACTGCTTCTTCTGCTAGCTCACCGTCGGCGAAGATGGTTTTAATATGTTGGTTAATGGCAGCAATGGAGACCCCATAGACTGTCGCCATCATTTTTTGCGTCAGCCAGATTGTCTCGTTTTCATAGCGGATTTCAACACCGCCGTCGCCACCTTCAGCAACAAAAGTAAGGTATTCGGCAGCGCTAGAATTGGTAGGCTCTGGGAAGTTTGGTGTTTTCTTAGACATTGCAATCATCCCTATTCCAGACTAGAGTTTCATCGTCTTCAATCTCCGCGATAATTTTGTCAATTTCGGCGCGAAGAACATTCTCGCGAGCAACGATATCTTTTAGCTCGGCGTTCAACTTAGTGATATCGATTTTTTCACGAGTATCTTCTGGCTCGACATAAGTAGAAACAGAAAGGTTGTAGCTCTGCTCGGTAATTTCTGTATTTGGAACTAGACGTACGAGGTGCTCGAGATCTCGACGATCTTGATACCACTGTAAGATCTTTTGGATATTATCCTGGGTGAGTTTATTACTATTAGTAACTTTGACAAACTCTTTAGAGGCGTCAATAAATAAAACTGAGTTATCATTTTTGGACTTCTTTAAGATCATAATACAGGTTGCAATACTGGTACCATAGAATAAATTATCCGGAAGCTGAATGATAGCGTCAACAAAGTTATTGTCGATGAGGTACTTGCGGATTTTTTGTTCAGCGCCACCACGATACATAATACCTGGGAAACAGACAATGGCGGCCGTACCATTGGTGGAGAGCCAGCTGAGAGAGTGCATAATGAAGGCGAGATCGGCCTTTGACTTTGGCGCCAAAACCCCAGCCGGCGAAAAGCGCGCGTCATTAATAAGAACTGGATTATCACTGCCCTCCCATTTGATAGAATATGGAGGATTAGAAACGATTGCCTCAAAAGGCTCGTCCATCTCGTGCTGGGGATCAGTTAGAGTGTCTCCTAGTGCGATGTTAAATTTATCATAATCAATATCGTGCAAGAACATATTAATGCGACACAGATTGTAAGTAGTGATATTGATCTCTTGGCCGTAAAATCCTTGACGCACATTGTCCTTGCCGAGGACTTTGGCAAATTTCAACAATAAAGAGCCGCTACCGCAGGCTGGATCATAGACTTTGTTGACGGAAGTTTTACCAAGAACCGTAATCTTCGTGAGAAGCTCGGAAACTTCCTGCGGAGTATAATACTCGCCGCCGCTTTTGCCAGCGCTAGAGGCATACATACCCATAAGATACTCATAGGCGTCACCGAAAGCATCGATAGTATTGTCTTGATAATCACCAAGTTTCATCTCGCCAATACCATCCATAAGTCGCACAAGGCGCTCATTACGCTTGGCGACAGAGTTACCAAGTTTACTGCTATTAACATCGAGGTCGTCAAAAAGCCCCTTCATATCATCTTCACTATCGGCGCCTTTAGCAGATTCCTCGATAGAATTAAGCGCTTGCTCGAGAGTTTCATTCAGATTGTCATCTTGGCGGGCATTTTTGCGAACATTACAAAAAAGCTGACTGGGGAGAATGAAAAAACCTTTGGTATTAACCATATCTGCACGGATTTGTTCGGCTTCAGAATCAGAGAGACTCGCATAGGCAAAATTGGGATTCCCGGCCTCACGCTCGGATTCGTCAATATAGTTGGCCAAGTTCTCAGAAATGAACCGATAAAATAACATGCCTAAAACGTATTGCTTAAAGTCCCAGCCGTCAACACTGCCGCGTAAATCATTCGCGATTCCCCAAATCGTGCGATGCAGCTCAGAGCGCTCCTGTTCTTTCTTACTATCTATCATCTCATAATCTCCCTTTGTCTTATACATTATACCACACCTTCGGTATGGCTGTATAATCGCGTCAGTTCGGAAGAAATACTAAATAATATTTCTTCTCCCACATTCCTTATTATACCATATTACTTGACTTTTTATGAGACGATTTGGATCACAAAAAGCCCTTATTCCATAATTTGATTCTGACCTAAGCAATAGTGTGTTCATTCGCATAAAAAGTTAAAACTCCACATCTAACTCAGCTCAACTATTTCCTCCATCCCCACCTCCCCCGCAAACACCTCATCGTGCGTTGCCATCAGTATTGCCCCAGCGTAATTCTTCAGCGCCAGCTCGATATTCTCCCGTGCGCGGATGTCGAGGTGGTTTGTAATTTCGTCTAGTATCACCAAATCCAGCGGCTCCAAAATTAGTCTCAAGATCGCCAGTTTTGTCATCTGTCCACGCGAAAGTTCTCCCACTGGCTTTCGCATTTCTTCCGGCGCGAAATCCATTGTCG
Organism: uncultured Candidatus Saccharibacteria bacterium; assembly: GCA_964585155.1. GTDB lineage: Bacteria > Patescibacteriota > Saccharimonadia > Saccharimonadales > Saccharimonadaceae > Nanosyncoccus. Next base: position 33,373 of record CAZPCQ010000014.1, read on the forward strand.
CTGCCGCTTGGTAAATTTCCGTCCGGTCCATTCCTGAGTTTTGCTCGAGAAAACTTTTCTCGGGATCAAATCCCAGCGCGTCCTGCGCAATATATCCCAGCCTCAGCCCCGGCATTAGTTTTACTTCGCCCGCATCCGCTTTTATCTCCCCGAGAATTATTTTGAACAGTGTACTTTTCCCGCTCCCATTACGCCCGCATATTCGCACTTTTTCTCCCGTCCGGATTTCCAAGTTTAGTCCAGTAAAAAGTTCTTTCTCACCAAAACCTTTCCGCAAATTTATTATTTCCAACAACTTTTTATTATGTGCTAAACTATTCTGTATCTTCGCCACGTACACTTTTCGCTCCTGCGGTTTTTCGATATCGCTCAACTGTTCCAATTTACTTTTTGTCGCCCGCAAAATTTTCCCCGCACTATTTTGCGCGTGCATCCGTTTGCCGTTCGCTTGCAATTTCGATTCGTCGCGCAATTTATCATAACTCCGCCGGTTACTTTTGTGCGCTTTACTTCCCGCAACCTGAAGTTGCGCCCGCAATTTTCGCTTTTCTGCCTGCGCTTTTTCGTATTGCAAAAGTTGTTCGTGCGCTTTTTGTGCTTGTCGTTCTTGGAAGTCTGTATAATTTCCCGCCAAACTTTCTACTTTTCCGTCATTAATATATAAAATTCGTGTCGCCACCTGGTTTATAAAATCCCGATCGTGGCTCACCATCAAAACCAATCCCGGATACCACTGCAAATTCTCTCGTAACCACTGTTTGCTTTCGCTATCTAAGTTATTTGTTGGCTCATCCAGCAATAAAATCTCCGGACTCTTCGCGAAAAGTTTTTCCAATCTCATCCGCGTTCGCTCGCCACCCGATTTCTCACTTAACCTCACTACTTGCAAACCTAAATCTCTCAGTCGCGAAAACTCATTATCTTCTTCCTGCGTTTGCCGCAAGAAGCCTACTCCTCCATTTAATACAACTTTCCCCTCGTCCGGCTTTAGCTCTCCCGCGATCAGTTTCAGCAAAGTCGTTTTTCCTGCGCCATTATCGCCAATTACCGCCACCACCTCCGGCCCCGTCAGGCTCAAATTTACATTTTCTAAAACCATTTCCCCCTGATAGGCAAAACCAAGATTCACAATTTTCAGCATAAAAACACCTCATTTAGTTTAATAAAATTTTGAGATATTTTTACCTTCGCATAATTTGATTATATTACAAATCCATCAAAAACGCAACTATCTTACAGTGATTTTACAAAAGCCTGAAATATTCGATCCACCGTTGAGTCAATCCGATATAAACTTTCCGGATGAAACCTCGTCGCCATGTAAAATCTTTTTTCTGGTGCCTCGAGTACTTCTATATGACCGTCAGGATCCAATGCTCCTGCTCGTAATACTGGACATGAGGCAACCGCGCGTTGATGTCTAGAATTTACCCGCATCTGATCAACACCCACAATCTCATGAAATATGGTATTCGGCAACACGTTTATTTCGTGCGCGTATTGTGCGTCGTCCTGTTGGTGTATTGCCGGGTCAACATTTACAATTTCCGCGCCAAATGCCTCCGCGATGACCGTATGGCCGCAGCACACTCCGAGCGTTGGAATGTCGCGTTCATAAGCCATTCTGGCTAGCGTATATTCAAAATCAGTAATGTAAAGTCCCCCTTGAAATACCGGTTCAATTAACTAATTTAGAACAGCCTCTAAACTTTAAGTAGTTATCTACATTATAGAACAATTCTGGATGATTGTAACGATTTCCCATTCACGTAGAATGAGGTTAAGTTGTTTGACGGTAAAAGTAAGATCGCGGTAGATGTGTCTTAAGGCCCGTT
>CAZPCQ010000015.1:0-26722 GCA_964585155.1 uncultured Candidatus Saccharibacteria bacterium
TATTAGAAATATAAGTTAATTACGGACGGGATGCGAGGTTATGTCTGAATTACCAGAAAAACAAATCAAGCGACTGCGCGGTCTGATTCAAGAGGCCGAGACTAATCTTGCTGCCGCCAAAGAACTTTTAGTATCAATGCTCGGCGATGGTGATGCCATTACCGCTCCGCGTGACACCGTCGTCAGCAGTCCAGATGGAAAAATTATCGAAGGCGTGTTCGACGGCGCCATTATGATCGGCCCCGACGGGAAAAATTACCCTGTCCCTGCCAATTACGCTTCCAAGTCCAAACTTGTCGAAGGTGATATCCTCAAGCTCACTATTACTCCCGAGGGTAAGTTCCTCTACAAGCAAATTGGCCCAGTCGAGCGCCGCACCGTCATTGGCACACTCGTTCATCACGACGATAAATATTACATTGAAGTCGCCGGTCGCGAGTACGAAGTCCTCTATGCTTCTGTGACTTACTTCCATCTCCGCGAAGGCAGCCAAGTTTCCGCTATTATTCCTGCTAACAACGATCAAGCCGCCTGGGCCGCCGTCGAGGCTGCCCTATAGATGAGCGGCAAAGTCCTCTATCGCAAATATCGACCAACCAAACTCGCAGACGTCGTTGGTCAATCTCAAGTGACCGATGCGCTGCAAAACCGCATCACCCAGGGCAATCTTGGTCACGCTTATCTTTTCATCGGTCCCCGCGGCACCGGCAAAACTTCAGTTGCCCGGATTTTTGCCCACGCCGTTAACGATTTTGACTATCAAGTCGAAGATAATTATCTCGACATCATTGAAATCGACGCTGCCTCCAACACTGGCGTCGACAACATTCGCGAGCTCCGCGAAAAAGCCGTCATCGCCCCGACTAAGGGCAAGTACAAAGTCTACATCATCGACGAAGTCCATATGCTTACCAAAAGCGCTTCCAACGCCCTGCTTAAGACTCTCGAGGAGCCACCCGAGCACGTCATTTTCATTATGGCCACCACCGACGCCCACAAAGTCCCCATCACCATCTCTTCCCGCACCCAAGTTTTCACTTTCCGCCTTGCCGATCCCGACACCATGTTTCAACATTTGCGCAAGATTTCCGACCTCGAGCATATCCCTATCGACGACGACGCACTTAGACTCATCGTCCGCCGTGGCGGCGGGTCTTTCCGTGACTCTCTCAGCCTCCTCGACCAAGTCACCACTCTGACTCACGACAATATCACCGTCGATCTCCTCGTTCGCGCCCTCGGTCTACCGCAAGATCAAAGTATCACCGACTTGTTAAATAGTTACACCACCGGCAACGCTGCCGCCGTCCAGCAGGCCCTCAAAGATCTACTCAATACCGGTATCAAGCCCGAAATCATCGCCTCCGAGCTGATCGAACATATCATCGCCCAACCTCAGCCCGCCTGGCTACCCCTACTCGAGAAACTTCCCGATGTCCAACCACCTTTTCCCGAGGCTCGCCTTCTCGTCGCTCTGATGAGCAAAGTTCCTACCAATTTCGCTCCAGTTGCTCCAAACCTCACTCCAGTCAGCACATCGACACCTGTTGAGATAATAAAATCCGCCTCAATCACATCCAATTCCAATACTTCAACACCTGTTGAGATAATGAATCCAACCACCCCAGATACTTCCAGTTCAACTGCTCCAGCACCATCCAATATCTCAACACCTGTTGACCCAACCATCGATGATACCCCCATCGAGCCAGCTGAACCTACCTCAGACATTCCTGTACCATCCGAGCATCCCGACACCGAATTTACCGAAAACACCCCCAAAGACAATACCATCCACATCCCCCGCACTTCCGCCACCGCTACACTTTCGCAAAAAAACACCAATCCACTCGCCGCGAGCGCCGATGACGCCCCCATGCTCGCCCCTCAACCGCCATCCGACCCCAGCAAGTTCGACTGGCAAAACTTCCTCGATGCCACTCGTCGCGAAAGCGGCGCCGTCTATCAGCAGCTTCTCAAAACCGAATACGAGCTCATTGGTGACACACTCCACCTCTATCCTCTCAACAAGTTCGCCCATACCATCCTCAATAAGCCCAACCACAACCAGATCCTCCGCAGCTGCCTCGGCTCACTCGCTCTCAATTTACACGAATTTGGACCCAAAGCACCACCAAAAGATCCCGCACTTTCCAAAATTTCTGATATAATGGGAGCAGGTATTCAAGAAGTAACCGGAGATTTGCCGTTCTAGCCTGGAGCCCATTCAGCGCAGCAAAAAGACTCAGTGTAGTAAAAAACAGCGCAAACTGCAAATACACTCAGCCGAACATCCCCGCGCCACCAGAATATTCGCCGCAATATTCAGGCCCCGCCTAGAACCATCCACTTCTCCACATTCAGAATGGAGGTAAAATGGAAGAAGATTCCCGCATCAGCCGCGATGGCCGCATTCCGCCCCAAGACCTTGAGGCAGAAAAATCATTACTTGGCGCTTTGCTTTTGTCAGACGCCAGTTTTCCCAACGTCCTTGAAATCGTCAAGGCTGAGGATTTTTATGACCCGCGTCACGTCAATATTTTCAAAGGTATGACTTCGCTCTACGCCCACCATCGACCGATCGATCTGATGACTCTCACTTCCGAATTGCGCGCGCAGAAGTCTCTCAAATCCGTCGGCGGCGCCCCCTATCTCACCGAGCTCACCAATTTCGTCCCCACCGCCTCTCACGCCGACGCCTACGCTGATCTCGTCGGCCAAGCCGCCATGCGCCGTCGCCTCATTCAGGCCGGCACCGACATTGCCACCGCCGCTTACGACGATAATGCCCGCATCGACGAACTCGTCGGCAAAGCCGAGCAAGATCTCTTCGCCGTCTCCGACAAAGCCGTCAAAACCGATTATTCCGCCCTCGGCGACCTCCTCGTCGACGCCTACGACCGTATCGAAGAATTACATAAAAACAAAGGTGCCCTCCGTGGTCTCAAAACCGGCTTCCGCGATCTCGACGCCAAGACCGCCGGTTTCCAAAAGGGCGATCTCATCATCATCGGCGCTCGCCCGGCCATGGGTAAAACTACTTTCGCCCAAAACCTCGCTTACAACGTCGCCACCCGCAACGGCGAGGGCAAAGGCGTCCTCTTCTTCTCCATGGAGATGGGTAAAAGCGAAATCGTCGACCGTATGGTTTCTGATATCTCTGGCGTCGACGCCTGGAAAATCCGTACTGGCAACATCGGCGACGAAGATTTTGCCAAAATCGGCGACGCTCTCGGCGAAATGGACGAAGTCCCGCTTTACCTCGACGATACCAGCTCGATGACCATCCTCGAACTCCGCAACAAAGCCCGCCGCGCCGTCCACGATCACAACATTACCATGGTCATCGTCGACTACCTCCAACTCCTCCAGGGTACCGACCGCTATGCTGGTAACCGCGTCCAAGAGGTCACCGAAATCTCCCGCGGCCTCAAGACCTTAGCCCGTGAATTAGAAATCCCCGTCATCGCCCTTGCCCAGCTCTCTCGTGGCGTCACCGGCCGCGACGACCCTCGCCCTGTCCTCTCCGACCTTCGTGAATCCGGCTCTATCGAGCAGGACGCCGACCTCGTTATGTTCCTCCATCGTCCCGACTACTACAAACAGAACAACGATGACTTCGTTCCCACTAATATCACCGAGCTCATTCTCGCCAAACATCGCCACGGGCCAGTCGGCAAAGTCGAGCTCTACTTCCACCCAGAATTACTCCGCTTTATGACCCTCGACAAAGAGCGCACCGAAGAAGCCTAAATCGATACTTTTTGCGCATAAATTCCTCCACTTTCCGCAAACTGTGGTATAATAGATATGTTATCATTTCGACCAGCATAACACTACAATTCAAACAAGTTCGTTTTCGCACAATGTTTTTGTTAGTACAATAGAATGGCGTCAGGAGTCAGTATCTGTACTAACGAAAGTTGGTGTTGTGCTGGTCGAACTCGTGGCGCCATTTTGGTGCCCGAGTAAACCACAAGGAGGCACGATGCTAAAAATAAATAAATCACTAAAACTTCCACTAGTATTTTCCATTTTGGGAATAAGTGGAGTCTTTTTATATCAATATCTAACTTTTATTCCCGAATATTCCAACGCCACAACCATAGAAACTCCGGTCTATGCCGAGAAACATCCTAACCTTTCCGATATTTCTACAATGCAAGAAATGACCGCAGAAATTTGCAATAACACCCCTGAGCACTATTCTAAACCACTTACCGATACTCGAGATAGCCAATCCTACCAAGTCACCAAACTCAAAGGCACTGTCGGATGCTGGATGACACAGAATATGGATAACGCAACTTATAGAATGTATCACCATAATACTTACGGTGGATATTATGACTGGGCTAATGCTAAAACCGTCTGTGATTTTACCGGTTGGGAGTTACCATCACAAATACAATATCAAAATCTAATTGATACTTACAATGCTTCTAACAACGGTGCCGCACTAACTCGATCGCCACTTAACTTCCAGTATGGTGGTGAATCTACCGGTGGCTTTCCTAGCAATACGGGCAAAGTCGGGTGTTATTGGTCTTCTATTCCTATCGCTAGTTATGCTTACAACCTCGGCTTCAACAGCAACATTGCCAGCATAAACAACAATGTTACACCCAATGGCTATTCGGTGCGTTGTGTTGCAACAGGAGATATTACATCATATCAGCCCGAAGTTATTACACCAGATTCAAACATTTCCGTCACCGTCCCAAGTATAATCATCCTCGACGTCTATTCCGAGAATGAAGATAATAATACAGTAGATATTAATATAAATAATAATGGTGCAGGAGAAGGAAATTTCACCGCAAAAGTAAGTTCCAATTCCTCCTATAACTTATCATTAAGCACAGTAGATGGTGGCCACACTGATTTAAGAAATGATAATACCAACTCTTCCATCCCCGCCCTCTCCACTACTCCACCAATCATCACTACTAATGATAGTAAATGGTGGGGAATAAAATGTACTAATAATCCATCAGACTCTACTAATTGTAAACAAACTAATTACGCCGGCCTCACCGACTACTTAACCCCCACTCTCTTTTATGTCTCCACCCAAGGTGCAAATAATAACCTCACCAACTTCACTATTGGCATCCAAACCAGCCCCGACCTACCATCCGGCACTTACTCTACCAGCATCCTAGTGACTGCGTCGCAAAACTAAGTTAAAAGAACAACAAAGCCCCCTGGAGCAGAGACCTACTGCCCCACGCCTACCCTCCAGCGAATAACCTCTTATACCATCTAAATCCAACTTTTTTGTTCTTTTAGTTATAGTTATACTATGTCGTATTATTCCGAGGCGACGAACCGCCCCTGGAGCGGGGCCTAAGACCTGGCCGAGCGGATTCCGAACTGCCGAGGATAGCGAACAGAAAGAAAAGTCTTTGAGTAGTATTCTACGTATCATACACTTTATTAGACTTTTCTTTCTTGAGCGACGCAGGCAGCACGTGGCGCCAGCCACTGCAGCGGCCCCGCGGAATGGGGTGGGAGTGCAAGCCATCGGATGATTATAAGAAAAATTTGTCTAGCATATTAACTATAAAAAGTTGGATTTAGATTATGTATATTATTCACCTAGAAAAACAAAATACTTTTTTCATTTTTTTATTTTCAAAAATAAATCTTTTATCATAAACTTGGCATCCTCCAAAGCCTGATCAAAAATCCAAAAACGATCACCCCTAGTTCCATAATTTACAGGGGTAGAGCCCAAATTTAGCCCGATCGTTTTTCAAAAAACGATCACACCCAGCTAACCCCCTAATCCCAAGTGCACAACGCGACAAAAGTACTTTTTATTTCGGAAAATATAAAATTATAATAATTAATTATATGCACTTTCCACCAAATCTATGTTATAATGATAATGTGAAGAAACGTGAACTATCACAACTATTCTTATACCGCTATCGTTTTTACATCGGCTATTTTTTCTTAGGCCTCGCTTATATTGCATTATTATTTGGCTTACCACTTCTCGCTCCTGCCGGCCTTTCCGAAGCCGAGATGGAATCCGCCGCCAGCTCCTACGCTTTGCAACCCGATTCGATCTTGCACGGCGACATCGTCAATCTCCCTTACCGCCTATTGCAAAAAGCCTCCATTATGGCTCTCGGTCTCAATGTTTATTCCGTCAAACTTCCTAGCATCATTATCGGCGTCTCACTCGGCATCCTTCTGATTTTACTGCTCAACCGCTGGTTCAAAAACAACGTCGCCCTCCTCGCCTCCATTCTCGCCGTCCTCTCTGCCACCTTCCTATTCTTAGCTGGTTCTGGCACGCCACTTATTATGCTCGCTTTCTGGCCTACTTTACTCCTCTGGCTCGGCTCCAAGATTCAAGGCGTCACCAAACCGAAGCCACTTTACTGTTTCATCTTCGCTTTTGCTCTGCTTGCCTCAATGTTCACGCCACATCTAGTCTATCTAGCCGCCTTTATCGTCCTCTTCGCTCTCTTCCATCCACATCTTCGCTTCACTATCAAGACTTTGCCTACTGTTCCACTCATTATCACACTTTTCATCATCTTAATGGGCTTGGCTACCTTTGTAGTCGCCGCCATCGTCAACCCCGCCATCATTTCGGAATTACTTCTAGCACCTGGCCTCACTTTTGCCCAGTTCCTCGACAACGTCAAAGTCGCCTTCTTACCTCTTTTCTCTTGGAATACCACTCTCGAAAGCGAATTCCTTTCGCCTTTCGTCGGCCTCGCCTCCATCGCCCTCGCCGTCATTGGCCTGCTCTCCACCACCAAAGGTTTCTTTGCCTCGCGCAATTCCATCGCCACTTGGCTCATCATTTTTACTATCTTCCTCAGTGGCATCAACCCCAATTCCGCCGTCCTCATCCTCCTTCCGCTTGCCATTCTCATCGCTCACGGCTTCCGCTATATTCTCGACAAATGGTACACTCTTTTCCCCGACAACCCTTACGCCCGCATTAGCGCCGTCTTTCCTATTGGCGCCTTTATGGCTATTATGATCGTTGGTGGTATTACCCACTTCCTCTTCGGTTATCATTATGTCCCTATGGTCGCCGATGAGTTTAATAATGACATTACTTTAGTCCGTAACAATCTCACTAGCAACGAAACTCTTTACATTCTCGACGACGAGATTTCCTACAACTTTTTCAAGATCCTCGAAAGCGAAAATCACCCCATCACTATCGCCAATCAACTTCCCGACCCCACTAATTTCCCACAAAAATACGCTATTTTGGGCCAAAATGACCCTTCTGGACAATTAAATTGCATAATAACCTCGTCAAAATCGGATAATTCTGCTAGAATATATGTATATACTAGAAATCAAGCACAAGAGGTGGGAACTAATTCAGAAGAAAAGGAGTAAAAAATGGGTGCTACAATGGACCAAATGAAAATGTTAAATCAACTACGCAAGGCGCAAAAGTCTCTCAAAAACGAGATTGTCGAAGTCGAAGCAGGCGACGGCGCCGTGACCGTCCAGATTACCGGTGAACTCAAGATCAAGAGCGTCAAGATTGACCCGAAAAAGGTCGACTTTGATGACATCGAAGAGCTCGAGCACTGGATTGAAGATTGTATGCGCGATGGCTATGCAAAAGCACAGGAAATCGCTACCGACAAAATGAAACCATTAATGGGCGGCCTTGGTAGTCTTGGCCTCTAAGAAAAGGAGTTTATCTTGATAGATAAAATCGAAATCAGCGGTAACAATTATAAAGTTTCCGATAGTTTCCGGAAATATGCCACCAAGCGCCTCGGGAAACTCGACCGTTACCTACCTCGCGGCAACAAAAAAGACGTCATTATGAAAATCGTCGTCACCGAAGTTGACCGCGCTCACGGCAACAAATACGACATCTCAGCGGCTATGGAAATTCCTGGCGGCAAGGTCATCACTGCCAAAGACGAATGCTCTAACGTTTTCGCCGGCATCGACATTATCGAAGCCAAACTCAAAGGCCAAGTTCGCCGCTTTAAGCTCGAGGCCACCCCACATCTTAGCAAAAAAGGCCTCAAAGGACTTTTCTCGAAAAAAGCCTAGGTTTTCTTATGATTTTTCTCCTCGGAAAGAGATTTTTCGGGGAGAAATTATCATATTCTACTCAAATGTGTGTCCTTTTCTGAGCGAATCGACCATTTTTACGATCATTGATCCTAGAAAAGTAACATTTTTAGCGTTTTCTATCAAAATGGTAAGTAAATCTACTTTTTCTCTTAGAAAAGGATACATATTTTACGAAAAGTATGCTATAATAATAAAGTAATTTTGTGGAGAAAATATATGACTACCAGCACATCAGAAAAGGCTGGCTCGGAAAAAGTACAGAAAGTACCAACCAAGCAACCTAAGTCAGCCAAACCAACCAAAAAAACCGCCAAAGAAAAGAAGCCGACCGACAAGTTAGCCGACAAGACTTTGCTCACCCGGATTTTGCAGGGTATTTTTGGTGACTCTCAGAAGAAAACTCTCCAACGTATGTACAAAAAGACCGTCGAAATCGGCAAACTCGAGCCCAAATACGAAGCGATGTCCGACGAAGAACTGCAAAAGCAAACCGAAGTCCTCAAATCTCGCCTCAAAGACGGCACCGAAAAAGAACTCAACGAAGTCCTCGCCGATGCTTTCGCCGTCGAGCGTGAAGCCGCCAAGCGCATCCTCGGTATGCGCCCTTACGACGTTCAGTTGATCGGCGGTATCGCCCTCCACGAAGGCAACGTCGCCGAAATGAAAACTGGTGAAGGTAAGACTTTGGTCGCCCTCGCTCCGGCCTACCTCAACGCTCTCACCGGTCGCGGCGTCCACGTCGTCACGGTTAATGATTATTTGGCACAGCGCGATGCCGGCTGGAATGCGCCCGTTTACCACTTCTTAGGTCTCAGTGTTGGCGTCATTATCAACCAAGCCAGTTTTCTCTACGATCCCGAATACACCAACGAAGAGCATACCGACGAGCGTATGCAGCATCTCCGCCCTGCCACTCGCAAGGAAGCCTACGCCGCTGATGTTACTTATGGTACTAACAACGAATTCGGTTTCGACTATCTCCGCGACAATATGGTCAGCGAGCCTCAGTACCTCCGTCAAAGAGGACTCAATTACGCTATCGTCGATGAGGTCGACTCTATCTTGATCGACGAAGCCCGTACCCCATTGATTATTTCCGCACCCGCTGGTGACAATCCCGAGTCTTACTATCAGTTTGCCAAGATCGCCGCTCAGCTCGTCGCCGAAGATTACGTTTTCGATGAAAAACACCGCAGCGTCGCTCTCACCGACCAAGGCGTCGAAAAAGTCCAAGCCTTGCTCGGCATTAAAAACTTATATTCCGTCAAACACACACGCCAGGTTTACCACATCGAGCAGGCCTTGCGCGCTCAAGTCGTCTTCAAGCGTGACAAAGATTACGTTGTCACCAATAGCGGCGAAGTTGTCATTGTCGACGAACACACCGGCCGTCTCATGCAAGGCCGCCGTTACAACGAAGGCCTCCACCAAGCCATCGAGGCCAAGGAAGGCGTCGCTGTCAAGCAAGAGTCTATGACTCTCGCCACCATTTCTTTCCAAAATTTCTTCCGTCTTTATCATAAGTTATCCGGTATGACCGGTACTGCCTTCACCGAAGCCGAAGAATTCCAGCAAATTTACTCGCTCGATGTGATTCAGATTCCACCTAACCGTCCGATTCAGCGTGTCGACAAAGACGATTTAATCTACCGCACCGAAGCCGGCAAACTCAAAGCCATCGCTGCCGAGATTAAAAAATATCACGACCGTGGTCAGCCCGTCCTCGTCGGTTCCGCTAGTATCGAGAAAAACGAGTTAATCGCCAAATATCTCGACTCGCAGGGCATTAAGTACGAACTTTTGAACGCTAAAAACAACGAACGCGAAGCCGCTATCGTCGAACGTGCCGGCGAAAAAGGCGCCGTGACTCTCGCTACCAACCTCGCCGGTCGTGGTACCGATATCAAACTTGGCGAAGGCGTCAAGGAATTAGGCGGCCTAGTGGTTATCGGCAGCGAACGACACGATTCTCGTCGCGTTGATAATCAGCTACGTGGTCGTGGTGGTCGTCAAGGTGACCCTGGCACCACTCAGTTCTTCGTCAGCTGCGAAGACGACCTAATGCGCATTTTCCAAGGCGACCGCATTGCTCTGCTAATGTCCCGTCTCGGCATCGACGAAGATATGCCCATTCAGAATAAATCCGTCTCCAAAACTCTCGAGTCCGCCCAGAAGCGCATCGAAGGTTTCAACTTCGACTCCCGCAAGAACGTCGTCCAGTACGACAACGTCATCAACCGTCACCGCAAAGTCGTCTATGGTATGCGTCGCAAGATTCTCGACGGTGAGAATATCCACAACGAAATTCAACGTTTAATGAAAGTTGCCGCCGAAGATCTTACCCGCGACAGTTCTCGAGTCAATCCTAAATTCCAAGAAGAATTCTTGATGGTTTTCCCCGACACCGACGAGAAATTAGTCGCAGAAATCGGTAAAAAGCGTAAAGAAAAAGACCGCGCCACTGCCGCTCTTGCTGAAATCAAACGCCAATACCAGCTCAAAGAAGATGAATTTGGCGAAGAAATTATGCGCAAGATCGAGCGCGAAGTCTATCTCAAAGTCCTCGACACTCTCTGGATGCAACATCTCGAAAATATGCAGCATTTGCGTGAAGGTATCCACTGGCGCAGTATCGGTCAGCGCGACCCGCTCGTTGAGTATCGCAGCGAATCACAAAAGTTATTCGACGGCCTCGAGAAAAACTTACGCGAAGAAGTCTTGAAAATCCTCTTGAGCCTCACTCGTCAAGAAGCCCACAGCGAAAACCTCACCGACGGCGAAGAATACGAGTCCGAGCTCACCAAGATGGCCGAAGGTGCTACTGAAAAAGGCGTCAACGAAATCAGCGCCGGCGAGAAAAACTTAGACAAAGAGTTTCAAGAAGGTGGCCCGAAGAAATCTGCCGCCCGTGAGTCTTACAATCAAAAACACAACACCACCAAACAAAATCGCAAACGCGAACGCCAAAACAAGAAGAAAGGGAAACGACAATAAAACACTCAGTTGAAGAAATTGTCCTCTCTTCTGGTGCCAAAGGTTTACTAATCGACGTCCCCGGCGCCAGTGTGATGAACACGAAGTTCCAGTTTCGTGCCGGTATGCGTTACGCCAAAAATCCCGAAGTTTACGAGATCGCCCACGTCGTCGAACATTTAGCCTTTGGCGCCAACGCTAAATTTGGCAACGAACAAAAGTTTGAATCCGAATTCACCAAAAATGGCGCTTATCACAACGCCTGGACTTCCGATTTTTCCGTTTGCTACGAAAGCGAATGTGCTGATTTTGAATGGGAACGCATTCTCGCTCTCCAACAGGTTGCCATCGCCGAGCCTCGTTTCAATGACGAAGAGTTAAAAAGCGAAAAAGGCAACGTCAAAGCCGAACTTACCGGCTATATGAACGATTACGGCCGTCTACTTTGGCCTCGTCTTCAGCAAATGGTCGGCGAGAACGTCCCCGATCTCCAAGAGCGCATCAAGACCATCCCCAACATCGAACTAAAAGACATCCGCGAGCATTACCGCCGCACTCACACCGCACACAATCTTCGTTTTATTATTGCGGGCAGTCTCCGTGGCCGCAAGCACAAAATTATGCGCCTACTTAATAATTGGGGTCTCAAACCTGGCGAACGTTTTGATATTCCCAACGACGAACTGCACGACGCCGCCCCCACCCTCATCCGCCGCAAAGACGCTTCCAATATTACTTTTGGCTTCACTTGGATGCTGCCACGCCAACTCAAAACCAACGAAGTTTACGCTATGAATTGCCTTAACCACATTCTCAACGGCACCACTAGTAGCCGCATTTTCGGCCAGGCCCGCAAACATGGCCTCGTCTACGGTATGGGCAGTGACATCACTAATGGCTGGCACAATGTTTCTTGGGATTTTGACGGCGAAGTTAACGCCGAAAACGCCCTCGAGCTCTTTACTCTCATCCACAAAGAACTCGACAAAATCTTAAAAGGCGACATCAGCGACGAAGATCTCATCAACGCCAAGTCCTACGCCACCGGTCGCTACCAAATCGGCGCTCAGACCGTCGGCCAAATCTCCGATTACTACTCTGATAGTTATTTTACTAGTGGCACTTTTGAAAAATACTCCAAAATGCCTAGCCTCATCAAAGATATCGATAAAGCCGAAATCGTCGCCATCGCCTGCGAATTTCTCACCCACGGCGTCAGCACTCTCGTCGCCGTCAGTTCTATTGAGAAAGCTCTCATCACCGAAATCGCCGAACAGCTCAAGTTCACAGCATAAAACCGCCCCGAAGGGCGGTTTTAGTTTAATGAATCCTGCAGACGTCTTTCATAAGCGCTCATATATCTACACATATTCCCCGTATCACTTAACAAAAATCTTCCACAGTTCAATACAGCTGTTCACAGCAACCGTTTTTTCGTGTTTAAGTCTTATTCCGAGTTCCAAGATGATCAAGACATCTCATCATCAAAAGACTCACCACTACGAAAATCGCCGACAATACAGTGCCCGTCGTCAACACACAACAAATCACACAAAACAGCCAAAAAGCCAACTCTACCGCCATAATTACACCACCCACTATTCCTGTCGCCTTTTCGCCAACTTCAACATCACCCTTACTCAGCCAAAACACCACCTCGAAACTCAGATATTCCATTACCTTAAACATCATCACCGCCGCCACGATCCAGACCACAAAGATCACCGTCGTCGAGGCAATCGGGCCCAAAATCGGCCCCAAACGTCCCGAAAAGTCCAAAATCTCTACCAATTTCCGCATTTTCAGCCCTCCATTAGTTTTTTGAATAGACTCTGCATTTTTCACTCTCTATTAATGTGCTTTTTACTAGAAACACCCCCTATCTCTTCATTATAGCACACATTGATAAAAAAGTCAATAGCAAATTGGTGATCTCCGCCTCAAACAGCATAAAAACAAAAGACATCCTCTTACATCGCCGTTCACAATACAATTCATCCTCGATTTTCCCAAAATCCCACCCCATCTCCACCTTTTTCCACCAAACTATGCTATAATAAGTATATGAAAATTGGGATTTTAGGAAACGGTAAAGAAGGCCAAAGTGCCAAAAAATATTTTAAGAAAAAAGGCGACGAAATTCAAGTTTTTGACAACTTCACCATCGAAGAAATTAACCAACGCGATTTTTCCGAGTTCGATTTAGTCTTACGCAGTCCCTCCGTCCATCCGCACGAAGGCTGGTCTAGTGTTACACGCTACTTTTTTGCACATTGTCCTTGCCCCATCATCGGCGTCACCGGCACCAAAGGCAAGGGAACTACCTGCTCGCTCATCACGGACCTGCTCAAAAATCTCGACCGCAGCGTTTATCTCGTCGGCAACATCGGCAACCCCGCCATCGATATCTTAGATCAGCTCACTCCCGACGACGTCGTCGTTTATGAGCTTAGTAGTTTTCAACTTTGGGACCTCGACCGTTCACCTCACATTGCTGTCATTACCAACATCGAGCCTGACCATCTCAACATTCACGACAATTACGACGATTATGTCAATGCTAAGGCTAATATCGCCAGCCATCAGACTCCCAACGATTATCTCATCTACCATCTTAACAATCCCGATATCGCCAAAATCGCCGACGCTAGCTCCGCTCGCAAACTATCTTATCCACTCAAGAATTCCGACATCGACGAGCTCACTTCTCACCTTGCCATCCCCGGTCAGCACAACCGCGACAATGCCGAAGCCGCTCTTTTTGCCGTATCTAGTTACCTTAATTTACCTATTGACGAATTTGTCAAAAAATATCACGACGTCATTATTAAAACTTTTGAAAACTTCCAAGGCTTACCGCATCGTCTTCAATTCCTCCGCGAGCTAAACGGCGTCAAATATTACGACGACAATTTCTCTACCACTCCCACCTCACTCAAAGTCGCCCTAGACGCTTTCCCGAGCGAAAATGTCGTCCTCATTCTCGGCGGCCGCGACAAAACCGATAACGCCGATCTTTCTGACATCGTCAAGATTATCCAAGACCGCCCGCAAGTCAAACAAATCATCCTCATCGGCGAATCCGGCCGCGCTCTCGAGCCGATGCTTAGCCACACTACTTTCGTCGAAACTCTACCCGAAGCCGTCGCTCGTGCCCGCAAAAAAGCCGAATGTTTTTCCAACGCCACCGTCGTAATGTCGCCCGCCGCCGCTAGTTTCGATATGTTCAAGAACGTTTACGACCGCGGCGACCAGTTTCAGCAACTCATCCAGGATCTCAAATAATGTCCGACCTGAAGAAGCGCCTTTCTAACCTCCGCACCCAGCTCGACGACGCCTGGACCAAGTTGCATCTCGACGACAAAATCCAGACCATCGCCACGCTCGAGGAAGAAGTTTCCGATCCTGACATTTGGAAAAATCCCGATTATGCTCGCGAGCAACACGAAAAACTTTCTCAACTCAGCGACGAAGTCCAGCCTTGGCGCTTACTCCGCGTCCAGTCCGAAGATTTACAAGAACTTTTAAATCTCAATGATTCCACCCTCATTTCCGAGCTCGAAACTCAGCTCTCCGCCTCCGAGCAAGATCTCGATCGCCTTAAGCAATCGTTAAAATTCACCGGCCCCTACGATTCACTCGGAGCCATCCTCCGCGTCACTTCCGGCGCCGGCGGCGTTGAGGCCATGGATTGGGCTAGTATGCTCGAGCGCATGTATCTCCGCTTCGCCGAAAAGCATCATTTCAAAGTCACCTGTCTCGAACGTACCGCCGGGGAAGAAGCCGGTATTAAGACTGCCGTCTACGAAATTGTCGGCCCCAACGCTTACGGATTATTAAAAAGTGAGCACGGCGTCCATCGTTTAGTCCGCTTGTCGCCTTTTAACGCTGATAACTTACGCCAAACTAGTTTTGCCTTAGTGGAAATTTTACCGATCATCAAAGCCGATACCGATATCAAAATTGACGACAAGGACCTCCGTATCGACGTTTATCATTCCGGTGGCCACGGCGGTCAAAGCGTCAATACTACCAATTCCGCCGTGCGAATTACCCATTTACCGACTAATACCGTCGTCGCCATCCAGAACGAACGTTCACAACTTCAAAACAAAGAAAAAGCCATGGAAATCCTGCGTGGCAAATTAGTCCAGCTCCAGCTCGAACAACATGCCGAAAGCATTGACAAACTCCGCGCCGGCGAATCCGCTTCTTGGGGTCAACAAATCCGCAATTACGTCCTCCAACCTTACAAACTCGTCAAAGATACCCGCACCAAATTCGAAAGTACCGAACCCGAAAAAGTTCTCGACGGCGAGCTCGACGATTTCATCAATAGTTATTTAGAAAATAATGTCGGGGAATAATATGTCCGAAGATGAGGCAATTTTATCCGAAAAACTTAAAACTGAGCACCATTTACTTGGTACTTTCAAAATTACTCTAATTATTGGCTTACTTATTTGCGGATTACTTTTATATTGGCTCCTCGGCTACTTTTTCCGCTTCACTGCCGACGCCGAGCTCGACCTTCGCGCGTTTACTATCATCTTTGCTCTTATCACCCTTTTTCTTGTCGCGCCCCTTGGCGGCATTATCGTCATCGCCAACGCCTTCCTCCTCCGCAAGCTTCACGAGCTCGAGCTACCCAAACGTCACTATACTTTACCTTACATCAGCATACTCATCAACGTCATCCCGGCAATTATTTCTTTTGCGCTTATTTTTTATTTAATTTTCTCAGCAGGAACCTAAAATGAAATCCACAGACCAATCATCCTCACTCGCCCACAAATTCGCCCAGCGCGATCGCATTCAAAAGATCCTCCGCAATACCAAAACTTACGGAATGGTTTTCTTAATTATCGAAATACTCAACCTTTTTGCCTTAGGTCTAATTTATATAACCTTCAATCATCCTTATTTCACCGCAAAATTCATTCCAGAAATTCTTCAACAATTATTTTTCACCATATCAGCGATTATTGTCTACCCAATTATCGCCGCTGGACCGTTCATACTTGTTCTACTCACTCTCGCCACCGTTGTCGCACTAATTTGTTTAATTCTGTCCATCCGTCAGCTTCAACACTGGAAAAAGTTAGAACTTTCTCATCAAGATTATCACCTCGCCATTCATAGCATTGTTTTTAACGCTCTCGCACTTATTCCCACCCTTATCCTACTCACCACAATCATCGTCTATCTCATTTATTCCAACTTCACTTAAAAACTTTCTCGCAATGATTGTAAAATATTTTATCTATAATATAATTATATTATGACTAATGCTTCTCAAATTATACCCATCAATAATCGCTTAAAAGAACAAGTACAAGGATAACATGTTCAAAAAAACTTTCCTCACTGGTATCATTCTAACGATAATCTCCGAACTTATTTCTGTCCTGCTTGCAATCTACTATTGCATTGGCTCTCAGCACTTCTCACAACAACAGAATCTCCTTATTAATATCTACGGCCTAGGCACAGTATTATTAAATTCTATTATTGGTTTCGTTGTCTCGTGCATGACCATTACAAATCTACAATACGAAAAACATCGTAACATCACACCCGAAAATCTTAAACGCGGCAAGCACGCAATTATACTAAATTTTCTTCCTTCTCTTATAACCATTCTGCTATTCGTATTTTTAATTATCATAATTGCACTTTAACGATATTTTTAAACAAAACAAAACTTAACCAAATTACTTTCTTGAAAACCTTAAATGCTTGTGGTATGATAGTAGTATGATATTTCTTGATCGCGTCACGAAAACTTATCCCGGCGACGAAAATCCCGTTTTGGATAACATTTCTCTACATATCGAGCCGCACGAGTTCGCTTTTTTGGTAGGGAAGTCTGGCGCCGGCAAGTCCACCCTCATCCGTATGATCACCAAAGAAGAAAATCCTGATTCTGGCAAAATCCTCGTTGGTAGCATCGACCTCGACTTCGTCAAACGTCGCCATATTCCGCATTATCGTCGTCGGCTCGGCGTAGTTTTCCAAGATTACAAATTATTACCCGCCCGTACTGTTTTTGAAAACGTCGCTTTCTCCCTCGAAATCGCCGGCATGAGCAACCGCGAAATCCAAAAAACCGTCCCCAAAGTCCTCGATCTCGTCGGTCTCGAAGGTAAAGCCAACAAATTCCCCGCTAATCTTTCCGGCGGCGAGAGTCAACGCGTCGCCATCGCCCGTGCCGTCGCCCGTCAGCCTAAAATTCTCATCGCCGACGAGCCCACCGGCAACCTCGACCCCGTTACTCGCAACGAAATTATCGATCTATTACAAAAAATTAACGATTTCGGCACCACTCTGCTCGTCACCACTCACGACGAAACTATTGTCAACAACCTACATAAACGCGTCATCACTCTAAAAGGCGGCCGTATTATCAACGACCAAAAAGTCGACGGTATTTATCGACTTGGCGATGAATCCGAGCGTTCACTCGTTACGCCGCGCCCAGAGCCAGAATTTCACATTGTCTCCACACCAATTATCGAAAAAGTTTACAGTCCATTTTTGGCTCGCAAAAAACCTGCTTCGAGTAACAAACCAACCAAAAATACTTCTAATAATTCCCGCATTCAAACTTCCGCCAAAATTCCCGTCAAGCCTCGCCAAGTCAATGATATCCAACGCAAGACTCCGGCCAAAACTAACTCCGCCAAAGCAATCGCCGTTCCGATGCGCCCCACACCCAAAAAACTCCCCGCTCCACAGAAAACTGCCCCCACCAAAACCTCATCTCAGCCAAAAACTACTACTCAGTCCAAACCTACCGCGCCACCTCGCCCCACTACTCCGCCCAAAAAATACGCCCGCGATTCCGCCAACCAATGGTACGCCGCTAGTAAGCCACTTCGCGCCGCCCCAAAACTCAGCAAACTTTCCGCCGGTCAGACCGTCAAACTCAAACCCGCCCCCAGCATCAAACAAATCGCCAAAGCCCCACTTAATAAACCTCGCCCCAAGCGCGTAGTCTAGGAGAATTAATGACACAGAAAAAACACAAAACTCCCATTAGCAAAGAAACTCGACAAAAGCAAAAAGAGAATCTCAAAACGCTTGTCGATAACAGTAGCGTTAGTCACGTTCGCAGCGCTGGACGCGTCGTCAAATATGGCGCCGCTGGTTTCAAGCGCAATATTTGGCTTAGCGTCGCCGCGACTTTAGTGATGACCGTCACCCTAGTTATTTTGCTGATTACTATTGGCGCTAGTATGATCCTCACTTCTACTGCTGAGGCGATGCGCCAAAAAATCGATATTACTATTTTCTTCCGCCCGGGCACTAATCTCGAAGTTTTAGAAAATATCGCGGACATTATCAAGACCGACCCCAACGTCAAAACCGTCGACCTTGCCGATACTGCTATGGAATATCAACGTTTTCTCAACGAGAACCAAGATAACCCCGCCCTGCTTGAGGCCCTCAATGATGAAGCGATGACTCAGCAAATGTTGGACACTATGCAGGCCACCATGCGTATCAAGGTCGAAGATCCCGAAGATTTAAGCCTGCTCCGCAATCTCGTCGACACCACTGCCCTCATACAAGAATATCTTGACGACGAAAAGGAACCAACCTACGACGTCAATCGCACCGAAATCAACACTATCACTACTTGGGCCAATGTCGCTAAAAACGGCGGTCTCATCCTTGGCGCCGTCTTTCTCGTGATTTCGATTTTAATGATTTTTAATACGATCCGTATGGCTATTTTCTCCCGCCGCGAAGAAATTTATATGATGAAACTCGTTGGCGCCGATACTGGCTTTATCCGCGGCCCATTCCTAGTCGAAGCCGAAATCTGTGGCGTCATCTCCGGATTGCTCGCTAGTACTTTAGCCTACGCCGGCTTCCGTCTTATTGCGCCCGGACTAAGTTCTTACGGCATCGACATCTCCGCCGTCGAAAGTTTTATGATGACCAACCGCCTTATTTTAGTCTACATTAGCGTCGTCGCAGCCGGTATGCTTATCGGTACCATCTCCGCCCGGCTGGCGATGCGAAAGTATTTAAAATAAGCCCACTAGAACTATCTAGTTTCTTACTTAATCTCTTTTCGAGGTCATCCGGAGTTACGACGAGGACAAGCGCGCGACACCCGTGACGACGGGCTGGCGCGACGCGGGCCGAGAAAAGATGGCTAAGAAGAAACTAGTAGTTGTTTAATTATTTACTTTTAAGCACAAGTGTGATATATTGTAAATAGATGATTAAGCAAAAACACAAAACTATTGGTCTTCGCACCGGAATCCTATTCGTCGCCGCAGCCGTCACTGCCGCCGCTTGTCAAACCGCCATTTTGAACCATAGCGAAAACGCCCAGGCCGCCTATCCTTACGGCTGTGTCACCCAGGCCTGCCGTGAAGCCTCCGACCGTGCCGCCGCTTCCGAAGCTCGTGCCAAAGAAGCCGCCGCTTACGCCCAGACTCTCGAGGGCGAAGTCGCTCGCCTCAATGCCGAAATCGCCGCCCTCGAAGACGAAATTGCTCGCAACCAAGCCGTCGCCAGCGACCTATCTGCCCAAATCGACGAAAACAGTGCCAAACTCGACTTACAACAAGCCGCCCTTGCCAAGCTCCTCGTCGACATTCATTTTGAAACCGAACCCGACCCGATCACTATGCTTGCAAGCAGCAGTTCTTTGGGCGATTTTGCCGAAAAACAATCTCGTCAATCCACCGCCAAATCCCAAATCACCGCCTCTGCCGAAGCCGTCAAAACTCTCAAAGGAGAACTTGAGAAACAAAAAGCCAGCGTCGACGCCCTCATTGCCAGCACTGAACTCAGCCGCAACGAAATCACCGCCAAGCGCAACGAACAATACAACCTCATCACCAAGTACGAAAACGACAGCGCCGCTTATCAGCGCGACTCCGAAGAGGCTCGCGAAATTATGCAACGCGAAATCGCCGCCGAGATTGCCCGTTACAACAGCGGTGGTGTCGCCGGAGAAGGTTACAATTCCTACCCTTGGGCCAATCGCTGCCCACAAGACAATATCGGCTATATCGTTGTCGGCGGTTACGTCTGTCAATGTACTAGTTACGCCGGTTACAAAGTCCAGGAACGCTGGGGTTACTATATCTCCAACTGGGGCAACGCCTACAGCTGGGGCAATAGCGCCGCCCGTGCTGGTTTCGTCGTCAACGACACTCCCGCTCCGCATACTGTCGCCTATTCCACTGCCGGCCAATGGGGCCACGTCATGTGGGTCGAAAGTGTCAACGCTAATGGCACCATCAACCTCACCGAATACAACAACACTGCCAGCGCCAAAAGCCATCTCCCCGGCGATTTCGGTGCCCGCTACAACGTCGATCCTAGGGCCTATCGCTATATCCATTTCGATCAGAGATTGTGGTAAAATATTATCATTTTTAAGTTATTATTAATATTTTGTGTTAAAATATATAATATATGACAGAGAAATGGGAAGAAAAGAAAGTCAGCCTCGGCGGAGCAATCATCGCTGGCGCCATTACGCTATTTGTAGGACTTGTAATCGGACTAAACTGGAATACCGTCACCAGCAATTTCTTACCTTACCTAGGCTTCCGCAATACTTCCCACAACGATTGGAGCGAACTCGACGAAGTCTACGCCACTTTGGTTAATAATTACGACGGGGAATTAGATAAAAGTGTTTTACTTGAAGGCGCCAAAGCCGGATTAGTTGCTGCCGCTGACGACGTTTATACTGTCTATATGGGTCGCGAAGACGCCGCCGATTACGAATCCGCCCTACACGGCAACGTTGGCGCTGGCGTTGGCATCGAAATGGCTTTGCGCGATGGTTATGTCAAAGTTTTGCGTACTTTACCTGACAATCCTGCCATCAAAGCCGGAGTAAAAGCAGGTGACATTATTTATAAAGTTAACGACGAAGAAGTTTACGACAAGGGCTCCGAGTATATTTCAACTAAACTCCGTGGCGAAGCCGGCACTAAAGTCAAACTTACTGTCATTCGCGACGGCGAAGAAAAATCTTTCGACCTCGTCCGCGAAGCCATCAATAACGTTTCCGCCTATGCCGAATACGACGGCACTACCGCTATCATCACCGTCACGCGCTTCGACACCGACACTGGTACTATTGTCCAAAAAATCGTCGCCGACGAATTCGAAAAACGTGGCATCAAAAAAGTTATTCTTGATCTTCGCGGCAACGGTGGTGGTTATGTGACCGCCGCCAAAGATCTGCTTTCGCTCTGGATCAACGGTGAACCTATCCTCGTTCAGAAGGGAAAGAATGATCGTGAAGAAGTTACCCACGCCAACCGCGGCCAAGCCAAACTCGCCAATATGAAAACTATCGTTCTCGTCAATGGTAGCACTGCTTCTGCCTCCGAGATCGTCGCTGGCGCACTTCAAGATTATGACAAAGCCACCATTCTCGGCGAACAGACTTACGGCAAGGGTGTTGTTCAGACTTTGCTCGACTTATCCAATGGTGGTATACTTAAGGTTACCACTGCCCGCTGGTACACGCCTAACGGCACTAGCATCAATGGCGAGGGGATTAAGCCTGACGAAGAAGTCGAACGCAGTTTTGACGATATCAACCACGAGCGCGACCCCCAGATGGACGCCGCCAAGAAAAAGTAATATAATATATATAATATAGGAGAAAAAATATGAGTACTATCAAAGTTTACACCACCGAAACCTGCCCTTACTGCCATGCCGTTATGGATTGGCTCGATGAGCAAGGCGTTAAATATGAAGAAGTCCGCGTCACCCCCGATATGGACATCGATGCTGTGCCAGTAACCGAAATTAACGGCGAACGCATCGTTGGTTTTGACCGCCCCGCCCTCAAAAAAGCTTTACAAAACTTATCCCAAGCCGCCGCTTAATCTATGAATAAATCTGCTCAGCCCATCATCCTCATTCACGGTTTCCGCGGTGCACCAGTCGGACTTTTTGATGTCGAAAAGTCCTTGCGTACTCTCGGCTACGAAAATATTTTTACGCCCGCCATTCCGCCTTTTGCTGGCGCTGAACAATTAGATACCTATACTCCCGCAAGTTACGCCGACTTCATTTATCACTTTGCACAGACTCATCATCTTGCAAAACCAATTCTCATCGGGCATTCTATGGGTTCTATTATTGCTGCTGCTACTTTACAAAAATATCCCGATACTTTTCATCAAAAGTCCGTCCTCTTATCACCCATCTCCACCCGCACCGCTTTACCTTTTCGCCTCATCTCGCCTCTTTCCGGCTTACTACCAAACCGCCTAATCGATTACATTACGACCAAATTCTTAATTATCACAAAAGACCCTCAAGAATTCCAGCGCATTCTCCAAGTTACTCACGAATGTGGCGAAAAACCACCTTCCAAACGTGCCCTTATGAAAGCCACTAACTTTTCCACCAACTATTCCGTCGCCGATTTTCCGTCTAATCACGACCTCCTTCTTCTTGCTGGCACTAAAGATCGCTTAATCCCCAAAACTAAAACCGAACAACTTGCCAAAACTTTTTCTGCCAAAACTTATTTCTTACCCGACACCGGCCATATTCACACTTACGAACAACCCCGCACCACCGCCGAAATCATCGACCAGTTTCTCCAGGACAACTTATAACTTTATTTTGCCACCCCAAATCATTTCCTATATTTATTTCCACCACTCCCACCAGTTTTTTGTCGCCACTCTTTTGCCTTTAAGTTCAATCGCTTCTTCATAAATTTCCACGAACCGCTTCAATGTCCGGTTCAAATCGTGTTTTTTAGCAATTTCCAGGCTCGCCGCACCATATTTTTCTTGCAACTCTGGCTTGCGCAAAATCTTCACCATCGCATCCGTCATTTCATCCAAATCCCGTGGCTGACACAGTATTCCGTTTGTCCTATTCTGACAAAGTTCTCGCACCGCTCCCGCGTCTACTGCCACCAGCGGCAGACCAGTCGCCGCTGCCTCAATTAATACTATTCCTTGCGTCTCCGTTTCACTCGCTGTTACAAATAGTGTCCCCGATCGATAAATATCAATCACATCCGGCTGCATAATTCGCCCCGGGAACTTCACGTTTTTCTCAATCCCCAGCGCCTCCGCGAGGTCAATCAACCTCCGTCGGTCCGTCCCATCCCCCACTACGACTAATTCTGCTTCCGGCACTTTTTCCAACACCCCCGCAAACGCCGTTACTACATTGGCGATACTTTTTTCCGGATCCAC
Organism: uncultured Candidatus Saccharibacteria bacterium; assembly: GCA_964585155.1. Classification (GTDB taxonomy): domain Bacteria; phylum Patescibacteriota; class Saccharimonadia; order Saccharimonadales; family Saccharimonadaceae; genus Nanosyncoccus. Next base: position 23,274 of record CAZPCQ010000015.1, read on the forward strand.
TCGCCCTACATACAGTACCCGCGGTACTTTTGGCTGCAAATGATACTTTTTTAATACTTTTACCTTAGCCTTACCCGGCGTAAACTTCGCCAGATCTACCCCATTCGACAGCGGCTCCACCGTCACATTGAAACTCCGCCGATTCTTCGGCACTAGATCATCGATCGCCATCTCCGTTGGCATCGTCGCATATTCTGAATGTTTCAGAAAACTCGCCATATACATCCTTAGTACCGCATCCAGCGGTCGCTTGATTGGCTTTAGGAATTTCACCTGGCTCGTCAGATTATCTGGATACGCATGCCCCGTACTCACCATCGGTACATCATATTTTTTTGCATACCGCCGTGCCGCAATTGCAATCATCTCTGCCGTTTGATTATGAATCACATCCGGACGAAACTTATTCAGCGCCTTCTTTAGCTCCGGATACGGGTCTACCGTAATCCACAGCCCGTGCCGATACGCTAATCTCGGCAAACTCACCCCGAGAAACTCTTTTCCTGTCGGCACATCATTAATCTGATCCGGATAAAACGGAAACCTAATCGACCGCATATATACCGTCGTCACCCCATCTCGCTTTACCCGATAACCTTTCCCCTTAAAACTCGGGCACAACACCATCACCTCGTGCCCCTGCATCGCCAGACCTTTTGCCAAATTGTGCGCAAAAACCGCCACCCCATTCGACATTGGATAATACAAATCCGAAGTAATTGCAATACGCATACTTATCTATATTATACCACTTTTCGCCAAAATAACTATATCATTTTAATCAACTTTTATCCTTCCTATCTTTCTTCACTCATCACAATTTCCGTTCTCACCCCAAACTCACCAAACTATGCTATAATTAAGTTATGAAGAAAAAGAAAGTCAGTAACTCTGTTACCGTCAACCGTAAGGCTCGCTACGATTACTCCCTCGACGAAGAGATTACTTGCGGTATGTCACTTTCTGGCCCCGAAGTCCGCGACATCCGTGATCATCACGTTCAGCTCAAAGGTTCTTTCGTCACTATCAAAAACCGCGAGCTCTGGCTCAATAACCTCACTCTCGGCGCCGACACCGCCCGCAATATCAAACTTCTCGTCACTAAGAAACAACTTTTTACCCTCGAACGCGCCCGCCAAAACGGCCTCCAGATCGTCCCCGTAAAACTCCTCGGCGGTAGTCGCTATATCAAACTCGTTATCGCCACTGGCAAAAGTAAGAAAAAATACGACAAACGCGAAACCATCAAAAAACGTGACCTCACTCGCGGGAGGTATTAATATGTCCAGCACTTTCATCAGTAACTTAATTAAATGTTGTAATTTTTACAACACTAACAGCAGACGCTTAGCAGAAAACTGTTGTAATTTTTACGACAGTTACAACAAGCGACCCACCGAAAGACCTCACCATATTTTAACGGAGTCCACCCGATGAAACTTTTCTCCTGGAACGTCAACGGCATCCGCGCCGGCCTCAAAAAGGGAACTTTACTCGATTTTATTAACACCGAGCAGCCCGACATTTTATGTTTGCAAGAAACCAAAGCCAAAATCGACCAAGTCGAAATCGACCTCCCCGCCTACACCGAATATTGGAACAGCGCCGAACGCGCCGGCTATTCTGGCACCGCTATTTTTAGCAAAACTCCCGCCCTCAACTATCTTTCCGAATACGATGCAACCGTGGTCAATAGTTTTGACTGGCACAATGACGCCTACGGCTGCCCCCTCACCGAAGGTCGCCTTCAGATTGCCGAATACGAACATTTCTATCTCATCAATGTTTACGTCCCTAATAGCAAACCCGATCTCTCTCGCCTCGGCCTCCGCGAACAGATTTGGGACCCCGCTTTACTCCAGCAATTACAACTCTTAGAAAAAATCAAACCCATCGTCATCTGTGGTGATTTCAACGCCGCTCACACCGAGATCGATCTCGCCCGACCAAAGTCTAATACTCACAACGCCGGCTTCACCGCCGAAGAACGCCAAGGAATTAGTAACTTAACCGATGCTGGCCTCATTGATACTTTCCGCATTCTACACCCCGATGTTCAACGTTACACTTGGTGGTCACATTGGGGCCACGCTCGCGAAAATAACGTTGGTTGGCGCATCGATTACTTTTTCATCTCGCCCCAGCTCCTCCCACACCTCAAGTCCGCCGAAATCTACGAACACATCCTCGGCTCCGACCATTGCCCCATCTCGATCGAACTGGAGTTTTAGCCTATGCCTTCCGGATTCGCCAAACTCAGCACCGATCTTAGCTACTGGGAAAAACAATCTTCCAAGCCCCTTTTTCCGGATCTTTTTTGGAATATTCCCGAGCAAAAGACCGGCACCATCAGTCTCATCGGTGGTAATAGTCAAAACTTTTCCGCTATCGTTCGTACCGCCGAATATCTCAATCACACCTTTCCACTCAAAAAAGTCACCACCGTCCTCCCCGACTCACTCAAAACCAAACTTCCCGCCCTCGAAAATGTCGAATTTACGCCCTCTACTAGCAGCGGTTCTTTCGCTAAATCTCGCGACTTAGAAAAGTTTTTCGATAATAGCAATTTCACTTTCATTGCTGGCGACCTTTCTCATAATGCTGAGACTGCCGTCGCCTTCACCGACGCCATCAAGCACTCCATCACTCCACTCCTTCTTACTCGCGACAGCATCGACCTTCTCGCCCCCACTTTTAGCCAGATCGTCGAACATCCCGCCCTTTTCCTGGTCGGCCCTATGCTTCAGCTTCAAAAAGTCTTCCGTGCCCTCTTTTATCCACGGATGATTCTCCTCTCTCAGCCACTCGTCCCCGTCGTCGAGACTTTACACAAGTTCACCCTCACTTATACTAATATCACAATTCTGACCTTCCACGAAGCCAACCTCATCGTCGCCAGCAACGGCAATATCTCCACCACTCACCTTGTCGATACAGATTTCACACCGCTCTCACTCTGGTCTGGCCAGCTTGCCGCCCGCGTCGCCGCCCTCAGCCTCTACAACCCCGGCAAACCTTTCGACGCCGCCACCAGCGCCATACTCTACCATTAGACGCAAAAACCAAAAAGTCCACAAGTTACATTTGGGTAACTTCGCCAGTTTTTTAACAGAGGTGAGAAAACCGCCCAAGTTACCCGCAGGTAACTTCGCATTTTTCGCCCACAAAAAGGCCCTCGCAAACGAGAGTCTTTTTGTTGAATCTTTAACTATTACTGAAAATCCTACTTCGCGACGCAACGCACCGACATCCCGAAGTACCGATGGTAGAAGTTGGACGGGGTAACGTTGCTACCGCTGAAGCTGAGGTAGTACGCATAGTCAGTACCGTCAGGCACCGAAGACCAATAGTAGCCGACGCTGCCCGCACCGCTAAGCGAGGCATTATTGACGTCCCCGCCACGCACGAAGTAACCTGGCGAAGTTAGCAATTTTGAATCAGAACTACCA
>CAZPCQ010000016.1:0-23897 GCA_964585155.1 uncultured Candidatus Saccharibacteria bacterium
AAGGTCGCAAATTCGGTCGCGAAACCGACCAGCGACGTGCGCTAGAACGTGGGCTGATCAAAGCGCTAATTGAAAACACGTCGATTACCACCACGCTTGCCAAAGCCAAGGAAATCCGTCGTGAAGCAGAAAAGTTAATTACTATCGCCAAACGCGGTGGCATAGCCAATCGTCGCATCTTAATCTCAAGACTCGACAGTATTGAAGCCGCCGACCTCTTGATGGACGTCATCGCTCCGCAAGTCAAGCGTGATTCCGGCTACCTCCGGATCGAGCGCGCCGGCTTCCGTCGCGGTGATAACGCCGAGATGGCTACCATCAGCTTCGTCGATAGTATCGACCTCAGCAAAAAGGAGGGGAAATAAATGAAAGGTGTTATTAAAACTTACAGCCAAAAACCGGCCGAAGTTCAACGTGAATGGTGGATTGTAGATGCTGGCAATATGCCTCTTGGCAAACTCGCCGTCGTCGTCGCCGATAAGTTAATCGGCAAGAGCAAAGTTACCTACACTCCACACGTCGACAACGGTGACTATGTCGTCGTCATCAACGCCAAGAACATTCAAGTTACCGGCAACAAGATGGTCGATAAAAAATACTATCGCCACAGTGGTTTCCCCGGCGGCCTCACCGAGCTAAAACTCGAAGAAGTCATCGAGAAGAATCCCAAAGTTGCTATCGAACACGCCGTCAAAGGTATGATTCCTAAGAATAAATTGGCTGCCGATCGTTTGGCTAGATTAAGGGTTTTCGATGGTGCTGAGCACGCCCACGTCGCCCAGAATCCAAAGGAGATTAAATAATGGCAACTCAAGAAAAATACATTTACGGCCTCGGTCGCCGCAAATCTGCTACCGCTCGTGTCAGATTGTATCCCGGCAAAGGCGAAATCACCATCAATGACAAGCCTGCCCTCGAGTACCTTTCTGGCAACAAGAGCCTTCACGCCGAGATTACCGACCCGCTCGCTCTCGCCGAAAAGCAGAATGATTACAATGTTTCCATTCGAGTTTCTGGCGGTGGCTTAGCTGGCCAGGTCGACGCAATTAAGTTAGCCCTCAGCAAAGCCCTGACCACTGAGATGGCGGATCTTCGTCCCGTTCTCAAAAAGGCCGGCTTCCTCAAACGCGATCCACGCGAAAAGGAACGTAAAAAATACGGTCTTCGCTCTGCTCGTAAGAAAGAACAATTCTCGAAGCGTTAAATCGTGTACTTATGTCTGGAGCCCTATGCTCCAGACATAACACACTTATCAATATTAACTATAATATTTTAGGCAAGTATTTTTACAAAGTCCCAGCGTTCTAAAAGACGCTAGATCATTTATTTTTGGAAACCGCGCTTTTCAAAAATAAATCATTCTGGTTTCTTTTCGTTGGGGCTTTTACTTTCCAAAGAAAAGCCCCACAACTACTATGCTACCAAAATCCTTACAAGATGCAATCGATGCTTTAGGTCATCTCCCTGGCGTCGGCGCTCGAACGGCTGAACGCTACGCTTACTATCTTTTCAAGAACAGCCCCCGTCTCAGCCAAGACATCGCCGCAGCTCTGACTATGCTCCACGCCGGCGTCAAGAACTGCCCCGTTACCTTCGCCCTCATCGACGCCGAAGAATCCGTTTCTGGTTTTTATGACGACCCCGAGCGTGACAAATCTACCGTTCTCGTTGTCGAAGAGCCGCTCGACATCTACGCCATCGAACAAACCAAACAATATTCCGGCACCTACCATGTGCTCGGTGGCGCCATTTCCCCCATCGACGGTATTACCGCCGACCAGCTCCACATCAAAGAGCTCTTAAAGCGCATCCCCGAAGACCACGTCACCGAAATCATCGTCGCTACTAATCCTTCTGTAGAAGGGGAATCCACCGCCTTATTGTTACAAAAAATGCTCGCCGAACAATATCCCGATGTAAAAGTTACCCGTCTCGCCCGCGGTCTCCCCCTCGGCGTCGACCTTTCCTACGCTGACCAAATCACTCTCTCCGCCGCCCTCGAGAACCGCACCAAACTCTAAAACTGTTATATCATTCATCTTTAGATTCCAAACAAAAGACCCCGCCACAGCGGAGCCTTTGTTGAAGCTGGATATTATTTCATAATGACCTCATTTCGCTACGCAACGCACACCATAACCATTATAATTTACTGCATATCTATCAGTCGTCACATCATTACCAAGCCAGACATAACCAGCATTATTGCCAGCATAACTAATACTCGTCCAATAATGACCGCCTATTCCAGGAAAATTTATCCGACTGCTCGTTGCATTCACTAGGCCATTATACAACATAAAGATAGGTGCTACACGGACGTCCTGCCCACCATAAAACGTGCCATCACTCTTCACTCCATATGTTGCAAATAAACTCCCGAAACTCTTAGCCCCTGTGTGCACTGGAAGTTGCCAACCCTTTGCACAAATACTGCGGCTAGCACTGTTTGATCCAGCCGTCGCCGCCGACCAAGAATAGTAATTACCTACTAAATAATGCGCATCATAGTTTGTCGCGCTTAAATCTACCGCCCGCCAACCATTACATTCCGCCAAATTCGTCGTCGTATCACAACCAGCCTGCGCAGTTGGCGTAGTGTACACATAGACCCCCGGATCAAAATATTTTACATTGTAGTAGCTCGTGCCAAAATTCAAACTCGATGCTCCCGTATTAGAAGTCCAATTAACAGCCGTATCCGAATCATTCGATGTTAATGTTCTGCCTTCTAGATCCAAGTCCAAATTCTGCGTCATCCAGCAATTTCCATCCTTCAGCTTCGCTATCCAATAATACTTATCGTCTCGTGTATCTCTTAGTCGTATCGTATCATTTTCCCGCGCATCACTACACGCACTCGCCGTCATTTCCTGCATCGTCGTAATTCCACCAAACACCGCCTCCGGCTCCGCCACCACCGACACCATCACATTCGCCAGGTAACTATCCGCCGGCTTCGCGTCCGTAATCTTCGCCGCAAAAGTCAACTTCACATCCTTCGTGCCATTCGCCGGATTCACGCCCGACTGATATTGCACCCGCGACGTCGAATCCGCCATCGGCAGCGTATTGTAGCCTAGAGCAGCGTCAGCCGCCACTACATTGTCCGACAACGCCACACCCCAAGTATTATCCCGAAAATTCGCCGGCAACACCGCCACACCCACTCCGCCGATCGAATCCCCGTGTTCAACACCCACGAGATTACCATTCGTCCCCGGCACCGCCTGCACATCGACGTAATATTGCTTCAACCGATTCGCCGTCAACCGTACCGTATTATTAATATACGCCACTTCGCCCAGTTCCGCGTCCACCGTTTGCGTCGCGTTGTCCGCCAGTTCCATGCCGTCACTATTAAAAATACTCATCGCAATCGTACTTGTATTCCCCAAATCCACACTCACCGCCGCCTGCGCTTCATTCGATTCGCTACCTAGTGGATTTAGTAACACACCTATCACTGACAGCAACGCTAAAGCACAACCGAAGTTTGCCAATTTACTAATTCTTCCGTATCGATCCATAGCTACCATCTCTTCATCCATCTCATCTTAATATCCTCTCTACCTCGCCACGCAACGCACGGAAAGACCTAAATAACGAGGAAGCATATCTGCCGGATATACAGCAAAGGAAAAGAAATTAAACGAGTACGCACTAGCACTATCATAAACCGTCGACGATCGATAACGCCCTTCAATACCAACATTATAAAATCCAGCGTCCTGTATACGACCACCAAACAAAAAGTAAAGTGGAGCACTATTAATATTATGAATCATAATATCATACGACGCAAACGGATTTCCCCACTGATCCCGCAATCCCCACATAACTCCATCCGACCCTAAACCTAGACCATAAGCCTCCAATAAATTTACAAAACTTCTAGTCCGCTTAATAGGTACATTTTTGGTTAAATCCGTGGCATTATTGTACTCAAAATTATCTCGTCCACTATAAGGCAATTGCCAACCCTTAGGGCAAATACTACCACTAGCATCTGCATTGTTAGTGGCAACCGATAAACCCGTGCCAGCAGTCGCAGCATTATAATTATAGTAATTACCCGCTGCATAATGATCATTATATGTTGTTTCCGTTACGGCAGTGCCGAAGTCTGGATTAGCGGAAGCAACCTTTCCGGTTACCTTCACCCAGCCAGGACAACCTTCTAAACTATTCTTTCCTTCACCACAACCTACAGAACCATTTGGATTAGTATTAACATACTCACCCGGATCATAGGAACGAACCAACGTATTATCATCCGGCCAAGTCCCCGTATTCAAATTACCAGTCGCAATCGTCGCCCCACCAGCGTCCGGCACCCAGTCCGCCGCAATATCCGTATCCTTCGCCTTCAACCCCGCCGCCGGAATATCCAAATCCAAATTCTGCGTCATCCAGCAGTTTCCATCTTTCAGCTTCGCCACCCAATACGATTTGTCATCGCGCCGATCCACTAGTTGCATCGTATCGTTTTCTTGCGCCTTCTGACATACGCTCGCCGTCATCTCCTGCATATAATAGATCCCGTCAAACAGCACTTTCGGATCCGCCGCTACCGACACCATTACTTTAGTCTGATAATGATCGCTTGGTCGATCAGCATTTATCTTCGCCGCAAAAGTCAATTTCAGGTCATGTTCACCATCAGTCGGATTCGACGCTTGATATTGCAACGGGGAAACATCTGTATGCGCCGGCAAAGTGCTATAAGTTAGGCTTGTGCTCGGCGTAGCTGCCTGATCAGTCAAAGCATAGCCCCAAGTGTTATTGCCAAAACTCCCCGGCGCCACATTTTCGCCCACTCCTGCGATCGTACCGCCATGCGCCGCACCAACCAAGTTACTTCCGCCCTCAGCCGCCGCCTGAATCCCTACATAAAAGTTCGCAATTTTCGACGTGTTGATCTTTAGAGTATTGTCTAAATAAGAAACTTCTCCCGCCTTCGCTTCAGTACTCACCGTACCGTCATCTACTACTTCTTTGCCATTATTATAAATACTTAAGGAAATTTTACGGTCATACCCATAATTCTGTTCAATAGCGGCGTACGCTTCTGACTGCTTCCGCGCCACCGGCAAGATCATCATTACTCCCAAAAGCAGGGCAAATGCAGATAAACCTAGAGGAATTGTTTGAAACCATAAACCAGAATGACTTAACTTTTTATAGAAATAAGTACTCTTGTCACTATGAAGAAGTTCTCTTGTACTTAAGTTTGGTATTTTCTTTATTCTATGGCGCATCTGCCCTCCTTGTGGTTAGTTGGTTTCTCTAACTCCAGGCGTTACTTTTATCAAGGAGGGCCGACTCCAAATATAAAAACAACGCCCTAGGTCCCGAGTATACCACTACACAGGCGCAGCTCACACATTTTACTTACGTATCCTGCTTGAACAACGTTTTAACCTAAGGCGTTGTACCTTAAGCAAGATAAAACCATAAATAAAACAACAAATTATTGTGAGCATCTAATGCTCCTGTATAGTGGTATATTTTCATTATAGCAAACTTTTTCTGCTTTGCAACCCCACCGCTCCATCCACCTCATCTCCAGGAATATATAATATACATAGATAGACAATGAGGTAAAGAAAAAAGGAATAAAAGAAGAATAAAAAGCATAAAGGAGGAAGAGAGATTATGTATAATATATAGTGATATAAAGAGTTATCTATCAACGAGAGACGCAGTGGAGAGAGTATCCGTAGTAACGAGCGTTGCCATTGGATGGGCGGATACTACTGTTAGAAAAGTATAAGGCGTAAGTATTAGTGGTCGAGTTGGCGGTAGAAGACCAATATCGGCTACTGAATCCCATATAACCCAAACTGCTATCATTAATCCTCCCACCCCGCAGGAAGTTATCGAACAATACAACGAAGAGAATAGCCATTATAACGATAGACAAGACTATAGGATGGATGAACAATATCGCGGTTAAAAAATAAACTATAGGCATAAGTACTAGAATGGATCGTGGATGCCCAATAAAAACTAGCATCACCAGCGAAGTTTAGCGTTTCCCGGACACTCCCACCCCGCAGGAAGTATAAGATTATTGAGCGACACAACGGAGGGAGAAACCGAGATGGCGACTAATGCGATTACCGTCGGATGGGTATATATTACTACCGGCAAAACCTAAATTGTAGGCATTCGCGTCCGAGACGGATGTAGAAGACCAGTAACGACTGTAAAATCCAAGGTAGTGAATTAAGCCGCCGGTAACTCGCCCACCCCGCAGGAAGTATAATAGCATATTTCTAAAAAACTTATATTTTCTTTTCACAAACCTAATATTTTTGTTATAATATAAGTATGTACCGCTTATCGTTAATCATTAGTGAAATTTACAACAAATATCTTCCTCTCGCCGAGAAGGATGGCATTATTCTCAATCTTGATTTTTCTGATACTACCAAAGAAATTTCCAACCCTGACCGCGTCAAACAATTTCTCGACCAGCAGCTCGAGTCCACTTTGAAACGCAGTGACCGCGGCGAAGTCACCATCGGCGTCAGCCAAGATTCTATCACTATTACCGATACTGCCACCACCCTTTCATGCGCCGCCTGCGCCTTACTTAGTAACCGTTTCATCGACGTTACCTCACGCGTCGGTTTTGGCACTACTATTCGCATTTTCCTGAAACCTCGCGAGCTCCCTGCACAGCCCGCCGAGTCACCCAAACTCGCCGTCCAGGGCGTCGCTATTGCCGCTGCTGCCGACAAGAGTTCTGGCACGCCTATACTCGAGAGTGAGGTCTCAGTCAAAGCCAAAGACCAAGCCAGACCCAAACGCAAACTCCAGCTCGGCGCGCATCTCCAACTCACCGGTAAGCAAACTTCAACTAAACCTAAGAAAGGAAATCAAATGAACAAAAAAACCATCGCCAAAACCGCCGCCAAGACCAAGCGCGAGCTCTCCGTCGCCGCCAAGAAAGCCGACAAAGCAGTCAAGCGTATCGCCAAGAAAGCCGAAAAACAAGCCAAAAAGATCAGTAAGCAAACTAAGAAAGTCACCAAAGCCACCGACAAAACTCTCAAAAAGACTGCCAACAAGGCCAAAAAGACCACCAAGAAAACCGTCCGCAAGCTCAAACTTTCCTAAATATCACAAAAATTCTTATTCATTTTTTAACCCGCTCGTGCTATAATTAATATAAGCACGGAGGTTATGTAAGTGAAGAGTTTTTGGCACAGGCTAAAGTCCTATTGTTCGTGGGACAATCTCAACCCACTCAACTGGGAAAACAGCGAAATCAAAATGTTTTTAATGTCCTTTTTCGCAATTATGCTACCGATCTATATTTTTATCGGCTTACAACCAGCTCCTATCGCCAACGCTTCATCTTTGCCACAGCTCGCGATTCCTAGCATCAGCCTCACTACTCCAGTCACGCCCGTCAATATCGTCGAGCACGAGTTCATTGTTCCTAGCCAAATCGCCGGCTATTACACTCAGGCTGAGAATAAGATTTTCATTATGGGCCACTCTTCCACTGTTTTCAAAAAACTCGATCATATCCAAGTCGGCGACACTATCAATTACAATAACGCCACCTATCTCGTCCAATCCACCGAAACTTTACCAAAAGCCGAAATTAGCATGAACCAAATCCTCCAAGCCGAAACCGAAGAGACATTAATTATTATGACTTGCGCCGGCCAGCCACTAGCAAACCAAGACGCCACTCATCGCCTCATCGTCACTGCCACCAAGCTCTAGACCTACATCGACTTCACTCAAACCCAACTATATTATTATATTATGAATATAATCGCCGCATAATACGCCACAAACGTCACCAGCATCGCAATCCCTTCACCTCGACTAATTTTCCGCCGCGTCAACGCGAAGAAGAATAACGCCGCCGCCGAAGCCACCAGCATAAATATATCCAACATCGAGAAACTTGCTGGCGTCACCGAGCCAAAAATCGCCACCGGAATCCCTAATACAATACAAATATTGAATATATTACTACCAATAATATTTCCCACCAAAAGATCTTGCTCACCTTTCTTCGCTGCTACCACCGTCGTCACCAATTCCGGCAAAGAAGTACCAAACGCAATCACCGTCAGCGAAATCAGTCTTTCGCTCCAACCAATCGCCGTCGCGATCGCCGTACAGTTTTGCACGACCATTTCACTACCGATAATAATCCCGCCTAACCCCACCAGCACGAATAATAAGCTTTTTCCAATTTTATATTTCGCCTCCGGATCTTTTTCTTTATTCTCCTTGCTCTGCTTCGCCAATGAAATCAGATAATACAAGAACACGCCAAAGAAAATCAACACCACGAATGCATCCGACCGTGAGAATTGATTCCTCTCCCCGCCCGCCAGCATCACGTCCAAGAACAACACTGCCAACAGCGTCGAAATCATCAAGCACATCGGCAATTCTTTCCGCACCGTATTGGCTTTAATTTTAATCGGTCGAATCACCGCCGCCAACCCCAGAATTAATAATACATTTAGAATACAACTTCCGATCACATTGCCTAACACCATATCCGTACTGCCCGACGCTAACGCCGAAATCGACACCGCTAATTCCGGTGCACTCGTCCCGAACGCAATAATCGTGAGCCCTATCAACATCTTCGACACTTTGAAATTTTGCGCCGTACTCGACGCGCCATCCACAAACACATCTGCACCCTTAATCAGCAGGATAAAACCAACTATCAGCAATAATATATTTAGAAACATAATTTCACTTTTCGTTTTTATTTAATAACTATTTACTTAATTTTAGCACAAAATTCCTACTTTTCCAATATTTTATGCTACAATTAAATTATATGGAGGCAACAAGAGTTACAAATCACACCAACACTTCTTCCGAACACAAACCTATACCTAAAAAGCCGCGCAACTGGGGCGCAATCATTACTACCGTCGTCATCATCGGTCTAGCCATTTTCTTTGGCGTCCAACTGGCCACCAAATCTGGCGTCTTTCACGAACCCGGCCAAATTGTTTATTCCGATACCGCCACCGAGCAAAATCGTGATTTCGTTACTAATAATCTCCCCGCCGATTTAGAACTAGGCGCCGACGTTACTATCGGCTCCATTCAGCTAACTTCCGCCTCGCCTGAACCCAGTTCTGACAGCACTAACCTATTCTTACTATACGATGTCCTGGTGCCAGTAACCGATTTTTATAATCCCGCTACCAACATTTCTATTGCCGATGCCGAGCAGGGAACTTTACTTTCTATCTGGCAGCTCACGCCAGAACATAAACTTCTCAGCCTCGACGGCAAATATTACCTCGATGACCTCACCGACGGCGCCTTTTTCGAATACCTCACCATCGCCGGTAATTCCGAAGATACCACTAAAGTCCACGACCTCCTCAGCGCCAAAATTGCCGCACTCCCCACTCGCGACACCGTTCTTACCTTTGCCCAGACTGGCGTCACCGCGCTATCTCGCCGGATGAATTCCCGCCTCGATACCGTCAGCAATGCCACTTATTTTTCCGAAAACATCGCCCCCTTCCTTCGTCAACTTGATCTTACTCACACCAGCAACGAGTCCTCCTTCTCTGCCAATGCAAATGGCAGCAACATTTGTTCCAAACCTGCAATGATTGATGTTTTAACCGACATCGGTCTCGACATCGTCGAACTCACCGGCAATCATAATCAAGATTGCGGTGACCAAGATGCCATTGCCACTATCGACCAATACAACACTCTCGGCATTAAAATCGTCGGCGGAGGCAAAACTGCTACCGACGCCGCTCAGCCTTTACAAATCGATCAGAAGAATAATCATATTGCTATGCTCGCCTACAACCTATCTACTGGCGGCTACACCCTCGATGACACTCCTGGTGCAAATTTCTACACCGAAGACAAAGCCATTGCTGATATCACAGCCGCCAAGGACCGCGGCGACACCGTCATTGTCGATATCCAGTATTATGAATGCAACTCATATGTCAACACTGCCGAAGATACCACATGCGACTATGCTAATTCTTCCGCCGGCGACCAAATCGGTTTCTTCCGCCACCTCATCGATCTCGGCGCCGATGTCGTCGTCGGCACTTCCGCCCATCAACCGCAAACTTTCGAACTCTACGGCAACGGCGCAATTTATTATGGTCTCGGTAATCTTTTCTTCGACCAAAGTGCCTGGCCTGGCACCACTCGCAGCCTCATTTTAGTTCACTATTTCTGGAATAACAACCTCATCCAAACCCGCATCGTCCCCACGGTTTATGATGAAAGTTTCCAGACCCGTCTAATGGACGCCACTGACGCAATTAACTTCCTTGACCGTTTAATCAAAGTCCGCCCCACCAACTAATTATGCCGCCAAACCGCCACCATATTATCAATTCTATCACCAGCATCATAGTTATTCTTTCCTGTGCTATTGTTTTGATAATTAGTTTCACTATCAAAGCCCACATCACCGAATCACCCACCAACACTGATGAAAGCCCAGAGGGGCCCTCACTTCAAGAAATTACCTCAAAACTCCCCATCGTCAATCCTGGCGACTTAATTACCAAAAACCCTGAGCCAGAACCCCCTGCCACGCCCACTTTTATCGATTTACAACCCACTCTTAATACCTGGCTAAAGACTCTCACCACTTCCGAAAAGGCCGGAGTTCTGATTTACGATATCAATAACCAACGTGTCGCCGCCAGTTTTCAAGCCGACCAAGTTTTTGAAGTCGCTTCTATTTATAAATTACTTTTCGCCTACGACGGCTATATGCAGCTCACCACTGGCGCTAACGATCCCAATCAAGTCATCGTCACTACTACTGAAAAAGGCCCACTCACTTTATCCACTTGCCTCGACCTCATTCTTCGCGAGTCTTACAACGGCTGCGCCGACGTTCTCAACCGCGACCGCGCACGAATCAATCGCGTTTACAGTCTTATCGACCAACTTAATATGACTAACACTCGCAACATCGGCCTCAGTACTACCGCTACTGATCTCACGCATTTACTTCTCAAAATCTGGCAACACGACGACCTCAGCAGCGATTATTGGAATCAACTAAGCGATTCAATGCTCAATCAGCCGCCTAGCCGTGGTGTCGACGGAAAGATTTACGATTGGCGCCAAGGCTTGCCTGCCGGTTTCTCCAACCAAGTCAAAGTTTATAATAAAGTCGGCTGGAGCTGGAATGGCAAAACTTGGGATATTTACGCCGACGCTGCCATTCTCGACTTCATCAATCTCAACCGCCAATACACCGCCGTCGTCCTCACTCGCAACTTATCCAATTATTCCAAAATCACCAACCTCGGCCGAATGATCGAAAGCGCCGTGGAAAGCAGGGAATAATGAACGTATAAAAACTGACTAGAACCCTGCGAATTTTGGAGAGTTAATATGCGAAAGAGGTGAACCACGGCGGAATGAAACGTACTAAAACGTATGTCAAGTGAGCAGTAGAACCTCTAACAAAGTAATAACCGCTAAAAACGCAGACCCTACAATATTAATACGCTTTTTCCATTAATAAGTCGTAAAATACTGTGACCAATAAGTCTTATGCTGTGAATTCGGATCAAACACAAACCCCACCGAAAGGTACTTAAAATCCGGATCCAAAATATTCTTCCGGTGGTCAGGTGAATTCATCCATGACGTCACCACTGTCTGCGGTGACACTGCTGCATTGCCCGCATTTAAGTTTTCACCACTTTTCCCACCCGTCTGCGGAATTGGACAAGTCGTCGACCAGCTACTGCCGTCCGGTCGTGTGTGTGCATAACTTGTCATAATTTCCCGCGCTCGAATATTCGCCGCTTCCTCACAAGTCGCCCCCCAACTCAGCGCGGCAAGGCCATTCTTTGCTCGTTCCTGGTTCACCAAGTTCAATACATCCCGTTTCCACTGCTCTACTGGCGGCGCAATCACCGTCACCGTCAGCTTATCGTGCCGCCTACCATCATAAGTCCCCGCCGTAATCGTCGTCGTACCCGTACCCGCAATCACTGGATAGCGACATCTATCCGTCGTATAGCCCAACCACGTCCGCGAAGTATTATAAAACTTCGAAATCACCGCCGGATTACTCGATTGGAAATACATTTCACCAAGATCCCTCAGCCCACTCGCTACACAGATATCAAAATCTGCCGTCTGGTACATCGTAATCGCCGTTTCACTCCACAATTCACCCGAACCCACCTTCGCATCCGTGAATCCACCACTACTTTCCGTATCACTACCAGTCACATAACTAGTGCTATTATTATTTGGCTGCGGAATTGTAGTCGTAGTTCCACCAATATTCACCGATACCTGCGGCGGCGCTTGTAGCTCATCCACTCCTGGCGTCATCAAACTCAACTCTTCCAGGTTTCCCGACACCACGTCCGTCCGTTCGTTCACCACCTTAAGCTCAATTCCACCATTCAGATTAA
This sequence comes from uncultured Candidatus Saccharibacteria bacterium, assembly GCA_964585155.1. GTDB lineage: Bacteria > Patescibacteriota > Saccharimonadia > Saccharimonadales > Saccharimonadaceae > Nanosyncoccus. Next base: position 12,444 of record CAZPCQ010000016.1, read on the forward strand.
TCGCCGAAAAGATCATCACGCCCACAATAATAATCGCAACCGCATTCAACGATAGCAATATCGTCACCTTGGTTTGGTGCATCAGTTTCGCAACCATCTACTTATCCTCGCTCCACGTCATTCTATAACTATAATTATTACGCTCGGATATGCTTCTCCGAATCAATCACCGTCGCTACTAAATTAATTAACATTTCCAACTGCAACAAATCCCGTCGCTCAAAACTCGACTTGCCTAATGGTTTACCCACTACCAGCTGCCCAAATGGCTTGCCTTTAGCATTTCTGAGTTCCGCCACCGCATAAAGCCCCACTTCATCAAAAGTCTTCTGCACCGTCTTATTTGGCTCTTGCCATATTTCTCGTGAATCTGATTTTAAATGTGAGATATTCGCAATCTCCGCCGGCGACAATGCTAGCGGTTTTGAACCATACAGCCGCCCATTGATAATAAACCCGATATACGCAAAGTGCAAATGGTCCGCCAAAAATCCCGCCAAATCCCGCAAATCCACATTCTTCGCTGCTAGATGATTTAGTTTTTTAATCACATATGCTAAGTCCACCTGACCCACCGAAATCAGCCCACTAATCGAAGCTTTTACCTCATTAATCACTGGTATCAATAGTAGTACAATCACAATCATTATAAAATTCAACACCAAAATCGCACCCGACGGATTCGGAATCTTAAACAGCGCCGTAAAAATGATGTAGAAAATCACCATATATATCGCCGCACCTGTCGAAAGTAATACCACATAAGCCAAAGTTTTTAACCAACCAGCCGACACCGAAATAATCCGGTATTTCAATATTGCATAGAAATAGCACAACATCGTAATACTTAGCGACAACGGCCCTAGCCAAATCAAATCATATCGCCCCATCAAAGGTAGCGCCAAATTAAAGATCGCTGAAACTACCCCCACCACAATAAATCCCACTGTCAAAATTGTATCACCAATCCGCAACTGTTTTTTCGACGTGCGCTTCGCCCGATAATAAGTCATCGCCGTAAAGAAGCTGATCATTACCACTAGCGCAAGTGCATAAGTCCAATAATACCAACCGTTTACAATACTTACCGTATTGCCGTTGTTTGTCAATTCAAAAGAAGTATACAATACATTCGGATCAATCACTAAATACACCGCTAGGAATATCGCCACCGCTATCGCCACCAAAGTCACCACTTTTCCTACCGAATACTGCCAGCTCGCATAACCCAAAATCGCCACTACCATCACCAAAGTCGCAATATAAATACCATAGATCGCGACTGTTGCAATATTTTCCGCTCCCGTCGTCGCCGGATCCAAACCTAAGAAAACCGCAATCGATACAATCCATGCAAATGCTCCGATATCCGACACTAGCACCCACGCCGTACGTTTTCGATCAGCTCTCGATGAACCCAAAAAAGACATCAAGCCAATCATTAAAGTCATAACTGCCGTCGCGAGCAGCAAAATCGATATTAAACTCATTGACCTCCTCTTACTAAGTTCATTATACCACAAACACTATCCCAAAATCAACCACTTTCTTCCATTTTTTATAGCAAAAAGCCCCGCCCAGTTTTGGACGAGGCCTTTTTTGGCAATAGTTAGCCGCGCGACACCGAGAAGCGCACGCCCACCGGCGGATCATTCCGCGGGTCGACCTCATAATAATTCAGGTCAGCACCGCACATCTTGCAAACTTCGATGACTTCGTCGATCGCCGCATCTGCACTCTTCTCCGGCCGCAGCGGATATTCTTCACTCCAACCAAAGATCTTCGATACCAGCCTTAGGCAGCTATCCACCGTCTGGAGGTCAAAATCATAAGTCGCACCCGGCCGCAACAACGTCAGCACCGCGTCCATCAGGTCGCACTTTTCCTGTCGGCTCTTACAATAAGACAACACGCCCATTGTATAGCCGTACTCCATCTGACCATGCAGCTCAGGATGCGTATTTACGAAGTTGATGATGTCGTCTTGGTACAACTTGATGCCGGTCTGCGCAAAGTCGACCTTATGCGCATACTGGAATACTTCGTCCAGCTCGTTCATGCGAATCTCCCGATCCACCGCCACGATCTCCAATGCCCGCAGATCCTTCAGCGAAATCCCGAAGTGCCGACACTCCGGCCCCAGGCCAAAGCCCCCCGCGAACACTCGCGCCTTCTCACCGCGCCCCGCCAGCTCACGCAACTTACTCTCCACCGGATACGACCGCCACCGCGGCTCATTCATGATCGACGTATAGACGTCAAACAGCGTCGACGGATCGTCCAGCTCCAGCGGCCCATAGTTACCAGCAATATCCCAGGTCACGCCAAAGGCCGCCTCCAACACCGAAGCGCCCGAAGCCCCTGGATCCAGGATGCGCCGCATCGCATCATAGAACGACGGCGAATCCACCACCTGCTCCAGATAATACTGTGCGATGGCCGGATTCTTCCGAATGTGGTCGCGCATCATCGGCCAAGTCTGCTCGAACTTCTCCCGGAAAATCAGCCGCTGCTCTTCGTCCGCAATCTTCTCGAACGTCCGCGCGAACGCATTGTAAACCTTCTTCAAGGTCTGCTCCGGCGTCTTCTTGCCACGCTGTTGACACTCATCGAACAGCGTCAGGTACTTATCGTAAGCCTCCCAGTTGCTCGGACGACGGTGTAGCCACTCGTTCATTAGCTCTTCCAGGCGCTCACTACCATTGCCATAAGTCTTAAGGTTCTTCACGGTCATAACTCCCTTCTTTTAGTATCATAAAAACAGTTGACCTTGACCTCATCATTATAGCATACCCCATCTCCTATTTCAATATCCTACACAAATACATTTTTAGTACATTTTAACCTTGACCGTCATCGTTCATTGCGCTATAATTATACATAAGGATTAAATATATTATAAAAGGTTGTTAAATTATGCCTAGAGAAAAACTTAAAACCAAAATGATGAAACACCGCATCGCCCGTATTTCTCGCGTCATCGCTTGTGCTTCTTTCTTAATTTTAGCTGTCATCGGCGTTTCTTCGCTCGCTCGCGCTATGTCGCTCGAAAATGTCGAAAATCAAAACGGTATCCCCTCCAGCTGGCAGGTAGCCTCACTTGGTAGCCCCGAGACGATTACCGTGCCGATTACTTATTGGGATCAACGCCAAGAATCTTGTGATGATCCCAACCGCCAATTTGAATGGTCCGAGTGCCAACTTTACGCCAAAGGTATTATTCCTAACGTCGTCAAAAGTCGCCTCGGTACCGATGGCTTACCAGTTCCTACCTACACTAACAACAAAGACGCCTATGCCGCCTACCACGATGTCTTCACCGCCAACGTTATCGGCAACGATCCCGTCCAAACTACCGACAACTTTTACCGTTGGTTCCACGAAGCTTATGACGCTAACGGCAAACAAATTTCCAAACAAATCGACCGCGAAATCACCTTCAACAAAGTTAAAGGAACTAAAAATTCTTACACGTATGGTAGCCACGGCATTTTTCCCATTGACGATGTCGACTTTTCCAAAGACGACCACGCCACCTCCAGCGGTCACAACTTCCACTTTACCGCTCACCTTCAAATTCCAATGAAAATCTCCGCTGACGGCACCGAGGAGTTTCATTTTCTCGGCGATGATGACGTCTGGGTTTTTCTTAATGGTCAATTAGTCCTCGACCTCGGCGGCTTACACGCAGAAACCGCCGGCTTCTTCAAGATTGACAAAAACGGCAACGTTCAGTCCACAGTTAATAATGTTAACGTCGACCAAGCCTGTCGTCAAACTCTGCCCAACCCATTAAAAATTGGCAACAGCATCTACAATTCACAACTCGAAAGCAAATGCCAACGCAAAACCGCCAATTATACCATTAATACCGGTTTCAAACCTGGAGACATTGTCAACCTCGATTTCTTCTACGCTGAGCGCAGCACTACCGAGTCTAACACTACTATTACCATTACTAATATGAACTGGCCGATTTCTGCAGATAGCGACGTTACTGGTACCATCGTTGGAAAAGTCGAAGACAAAAACAGCAACCTCATCCAATACGACACCTACGTTAAGAACCGCGACCCAAAAAATCCCCTCACCCTTAACCGTTTATCGAGTTATATTAGTGACAAATATACTAATGCTGACTCTCAAGAAGTCACCAACAGTGGCTACATTCCACTTAGCGTTAAGACACTTCAATACACTACCACGCCAAACGATGATACTAGCTGGCAACCCATCGAAATCTCCGCGCCAATGAATTCACTCGACGGATTCACCCTCGCTACACCACTTACTATGACTCCTTCTGGTCAAGCCGGCGATACACTTTATTTCCGTTTCGTCGCCGAAACTTCAGAATACTCTGGCACTATCACCAATACTACCGCCTACTATACCGAGCTTAATGGTGTTTCTGGCGTTACTTACGACCACAACACACTCACCTATACTGGAAAGACTGCCGAAGAAGACAACACTTACGATCTCAAAATCCAATATGTCATCGATTTTGGCGACACTGAGCCCGATGATACCAAAGCACCAGAAGATTATCATGCCACACTCAAAGAAGGCGATGATTATAGCGTCACCACACCTACGCTTGAAGGATTCACGCCCGATTACAAAATTGTCGAAGGCACCATTGGCAAAAAAGACGTCACCATCACCGTCACCTACACTCGCACACCCAAAGAAGACCCCGACCCCATCAAACATAAAGTTACCATTCATTATGTCAAAGACGACGGCAGCAAAGCCTTCGATGATTATGTCGGACTACACGAAGAAGGCGAAAAAATTCACATTCCATCCGAAGAGCTCGAGCATTACACCTACAGCGACGAATTCATTGAATTAACCGTTCCGGACGAAGATGTCGAGCGCACCGTTCGCTACACCCCAATCAAACATACTGTCACCGTTCATTACATTTACGCAAATGGCGACACCGCTCACGAAGATTACGTTAATCAATACGGCTATGGTGAGATATTTTCCATTATCTCTCCTGACATCACAGGCTACCACAAAGACATCGCCGAAGTTTCTGGTACAATGGGCGATAACGACCGCACTTTCACCGTAACTTACACTGCCAACAATACGCCTATCGTTCCTGACCAACCCGACCAACCAAATCCACCCATCCGCCCCACCGACCCCGAAACGCCAGATACGCCCATTACACCCAATGTTCCCGAAGAAAACGACAACCTCATCCCATCCGTCCCAATTCTTCCTGGCGATGATGATCTTACTTATCTGCCGCCATTAGGTGAAGTTGCTTATGTGCCTAATACCGGCGTCATTAGCGACTTTATCGCACCGATTTTCGAACAATACTTTGCTGAAATGATTCTTTCTCAAGGCTTCGTCCTCACTATGTTACTCATTTTTGCCGGCTCTTTCGCTGCTTATTTCTCCCTACGTCACTACATGAGCCTTAGCACTGTCGCTCGCGTTAGCGTTCCCAAGAAAATGCCACGCAATCTCAGTACTACCAAGCCCAGCAAATCTGCCAAAATGGCTAAGAATGCCAAAACGACTAAGGCTGTCAAAACTTCCAACGCTAAAACCCGCTCAGCAAAAACCGCCACGAAAAAATCCACCAAGCGCAAATAATCGTTGATGGACACATCTCAGATTTATAAAATCCGCGGGACCAAAGTCACCTCACCTTATCCAGTCCAACTCACTCCCGCGGAAACTCGCCTCATCTTTCGCCTGCAAAAGTTATTCTCGCCACAACATATTTTCGCTGATATTTATTTTCCATCACTACATCGCGGTACCGACTTAGTCCAAATTGACTGCCTCGCTATCAATCAGCAGGGAATCTTCATCTTCGAATCCAAAGATTATAGCGGCTGGATTTATGGTAATGGTAGGCAGCGCTATTGGACCCAGACTCTTAATCTTGGTCGCGAAAAACATCAATTTTATAATCCTATTCTACAAAACTCCACCCACATCCGCGCTTTACAAGACCTCATTCCCACACAAGTTTCAGTTTATTCTATCATTGTTTTCGGCAATAATTCCACTCTCAAAACTATCTCCGCCATACCCGAAAACTGCCGCATCTGCACCAGCCCACAAATTATCACGACTATCTCTCAAATCAAAAGTCCTCGACTTTTACAAGATTCCGAAATAACTTCACTTAGCCAATCCATCGCCCGCGCCCGCGTCATTCCCACCACTTTCATCCGCAACGATCATATCCAAGAAATTCGCGATTTTACTAAAAATAAGTAATCTTATTAAAAAACAGTAGATAAATCACCTACGTGCGACCCGGTGAACCTTTTCATCCGAAGTTATATACCTGGCTGGCCCGAGTCCGAGCTGTCAAGGATAGCGAATAGAAAGAAAAAGTCTTTTGCAATATAGTTATTCTTCTACGTAACATTCTAACTTTTTCTTTCTTGCCCAGCGCAAGGAGCGTGAGCGGAGAAAATGCTCGCATTTTCTCCCGAACCGACGAAGCGCTGATAGCGACCCCTACCGCGTCGTGACGCAGGCAGCATGTGGCGCCAGCCACTGCAGCGGTCCCGCGAAAAAGGTGGAAGCGAAAGTCCTCAAATGCTAGCAAAGAAACAGCTCGCCCTTGCAGGTACCCGAAGGTCTTTTAATCCTTTGCTCGTCAGAGCAAAATTAGCAAGGTAGCCGCGCCTAAAAACTTTTTCTGTTTAAAAGATTTTATGTTATAATTATAAAATGAAAGCAACCAACCTCTCTCTTGCGTACGGTACGAAAGTTGTCTACGATGACTGTAGTTTTTCATTGGAACCAAAAGATAAAGTCGGTATCGTCGGCGTCAACGGCGCTGGTAAAACTACTTTATTTCGGATTATTCTCGGCGAGCAGCAACTCGACGATGGCGAAATCGAATTACCTAGTTTACGTTTAGGTTATTTACCACAAGAAATCATTATTCCATCCGAACAATCCAACATTACCGTCTGGGAATACGTCGCCGCCGGCCGCCCCGTCGACGATTTACAAAATCAACTTAACGCTGAATACGAAAAACTCGCCAAGTATCCCGATAGTCAAACCATCCTCGACCGTATTAATAACTTACAAGGTCTTATCGATTCTTACGATATTGCCAATTTTGATTACGAGTTATTAAAAATCCTCGACAAAATGAACCTATCTGAACTGATGGATCACAAAATGAACGAACTTTCTGGTGGCCAAAAGTCCAAAGTCGCCTTCGCCCGCGTACTTTTTGAAAACGCCGGTTTACTTTTGCTGGATGAGCCGACCAACCATCTCGACGTCGAGACTAAGCGTTTCGTTGCCAATTTTCTTCGCAACTATCAAGGCACCGTCCTCGTGATTTCCCATGATATTGACTTTCTCAACACTATTACCAACAAAACCCTTTTCGTCAACAAAGTCACTCACAAAATGAAAGTTTACAAAGGGAATTACACTGCTTTCAAACGTCAATACGCCGAAGAAAAAGCCGCCGAAGACGCTCGCATCACCGAGCAGGAACGCGAAATCAAACGTCTCAGCGAATTCGTCGCCCGTGCCCGCGCCACCAAGCGCAGCAACACCGCCCTCATCGGTATGGGTCATCAGCGCGAAAAAGTCCTCGCCAAAAAGTTAGCCGAGCTCGAAACTCGCGAACAAGATTACGCCCGCGTCGCCATCACTATCACTCCCGCTAAACAAAGTGGCAAAACTCCCCTAGAAGTCCAAAATCTCAGTTTCCACTATCCCGATGGACCTGTGCTTTATCAAAATCTATCTTTTTCGCTCACTCGCGGCGAGAAGTTTCTCATTGTCGGCGAAAACGGCGTTGGTAAATCCACTTTGCTTAAACTCATCGTCGGCGGACTCACGCCCGACTCTGGCAATATCATTCTCAGCCAAAACACCACCGTTGCCTACTACGCCCAAGAACTCGAGACTCTCGACGAGCGTCGCACCATCCTCGAAAATGTCACCAGTTATGATTTTACCGAAACCGAGCTACGCGGTATTCTTTCCAACTTCCTCTTCTATGGCGATGATATTTATAAAAAAGTCGCCGTCCTCTCTCCCGGCGAAAAGGCTCGCGTCGCGCTCTGCAAGACTCTACTAAAACGCGCCAACCTCGTCATTCTCGATGAGCCAACCAACCATTTTGACCCCGAAACTCAAAAAATCATCGGTGAAAACTTGCACGACTACTCCGGCACCATCATTATGGTTAGCCACAATCCCGCTTTCGTTGAACAGATCGGTATTACCCGAATGCTGATCGTCCCGCCCCACAGTGACGACCCCAAGCATCCCAATCTCGCTCTGATCAAAAACTATTCGCGCGAACTTTTGGAGTATTATTACTATCTCAATTCTGATCTAGTCTAGTCTCAACATTTGTCAACATCTCATAAAATCATTACATCAACACTCGTTGAGATAATCCCCAAGAGGTTCAGCCCTTATCAAACCTTATATTTTTCATTATCTCAACACCTGTTGAAATAATCTCCAAGAGGTTCAGCCCTTATCAAACCTTATATTTTTCATTATCTCAACACCTGTCGAAATAATCATCCGTTAAAAAGGGCGCTCCCGTAGGAACGCCCTTTGCATAAAAGATAGTTTAGAGGCTACCCGACAGCAACTGGGCACCCGTCACCGAGGTGAAAGCCTTACCATCGCGGGGCGCATTCATTGCCGGGCGCGCCGACTCGGCCCCATCAATCATTTCGCCTTCAACCTCGATCACGCCAGCATCCGCTGCGGGCGCAGCCTTGCCAGTAGGAGCGATCGAATCCAGCGGCCGGAACAGCACGCCCGTGTCGATCCGTGTCGCCAGATTGCACATCTGCACCACATAGGCCGGCTCGACATCGGCCGAAACCTCGTCCAGCTCGATCATCGCATACACAAACGCCGTCAGATTCTCCTCGGCCCGTACCAACGCGCCCGGCACCTGCAGGTTCATCTCACGCACCAGCTCGTCACGATTGGCCACGCCGCACTGCGTATAGAGCTCCGGGATATCCAGAATCTCCTTCACCCTAATATACTCCGTCGCAACCTTGGTCGCCGTCACCAAGCCAGTGCCAGCACAGGTCTTATTGAAGGCGTCGCGCAGATAGTCCGCCAGCTCGTGAATCTCACCAGTATCCGGCACTTGATTCAGCGCCTGCAGCATCGCCTGCATTTTGACGTCATACTGCATACTGCCCACAAAGCCCGCGCCCATCATCACGCCAGACATCTGCATCAACCGCGCCAAAAAATCCCGCGACACCTCGATGCTGCGCAGCAGCGCCGGCTGCAGAATTTTCTCCACGCGATTGGCCAGGTTCTTACGCCAAGAAGCCGTGATGCCCGGACTCCTTCCGCCAGTTACCAGCGGCAGTATCTCACTGTACTTGCTCTTATTAATCTCCGCCACGATGTCGAAGAAAACCTCCCCCACCGGAACGTCCAGCTCATTGGCTTTCTTCTCCAGCCTATTCAGCAGCCGCTTCGGTATCGACATCAGGTCCAGCGGGGTCGCGACCGCCGCCTGCACCAAAGCAATGCAAACTGACGGGTTCACGCCCGGAGCCAGCTTACCACTGATCTTCAGGCCGCGCAGCATCGTCTCCGTATCCGGCACTTGCGGCAGTGCCACCATCCCCGGCGCCACAGCCGCAGCCATCGGAGTCATCGCCCCACCGCCCATCACAGGACCAGACGGCGCCATCGCCGTCTCCGGCTTCTCACCCTCGCTCAGCTTCCGCGCCTCGTCCAGCAGGCGGTTCACCTTCGCCGGCTTCAGGCCCAGCCCTTTCAGCTGCTCTGCATTCAGGGCCGCCAGATCATCGACGCAGTCCACGCCCAGCTCTCCCAGCTTGTCCTTAATTTCATCAGTAATCTCCGGCAGGCCGTACTTCTTCAGCAGATCGTATACCACAGTCAGATTGGTATTTTCTTCCATTACATTTTACCCCCTGTTAATTAATGTTATGGTCTCCAGATCACTCTGGTTAGCCATCTTTAGGCTTCTCTCGTGGCAGAGTCTTGAACGGATAGAACCTCAACCCTTCCGGCCGAGATTCTTTTCCCCAAGCCTCTTCCACAGCTTCATAAAAAATCCGATGCACATCGTAAGTTAAACGAACCTGATAACGAAATTCATCGTTCAACGTCGCCATCAGACTCAGCAACTTCACATACTCCTGCTCCTTATGAGTCGCCTCATACGGATAAATATATTTCACTGCCTCACCCGACCGATCCTTCCGTGCATCCAGTAAAGTCAGCGTGATGTACGCCGCTTCCCGCACGTTTTGCCACATCGTAGCAACCTCTGCGTTCTCACTAGCCCAGCTCTGCGACCAGTCCAAATAGACTAGGTCGTGCGTCACCGGGCCAATCAAGAATCCGCCCAGCCTTAGCCGATGATAGCGATAAAATAGTACCAACTTGAGCAATTTGCTCATAATCCAGGCGCTCGTCTTTAAGTCCACACGATAGCCGCGCTGCACAATCTGTTCCAGCGTCATCAGACCTTCCGGATCCGGCACCGTTTCTAGAATCATTACCGACCGGTTCAGTTTCTCGCTCCATTGGTCTTGCCAAGTTAAGCGTTCCACCACTATCGGAAACAACTCCAGATAGTTCACTCCCGGATTCTCATCGGTCCACCTAGTGTCATCAGACACTTCCATTGCACGACCGCGCCGCCACATCTTGCGTAACTCTTCCCGATCCATCTTTGCATAAAACCGGAAGAAGCTGCTCTCTTCATCATACGACTTATTCACATCGTTCGCAACGTCCTTCGCCGCTGTCAGAGCCTTCCAGGCATTCACCAACGACTCATCAGTCTTCGTATCTGCAATCGCGCAGAAACAAAACTCTCGTTCTCCTTCCGTCGCATCCAGTCGCCGGCACAAATAATACTGCACCGACTCCCCTCGCATCACTTCGCTGACAATCTGGTAATGTGCCTTCACGCCCTGCAAGATTTGTCCGGCCATTTCAGTCTTCTTGTCGCCGTACGGCTCAGCCGACTCAGCACCATGCATTTTATGCAACCACTGAGCAAACTTTTCTGTCGCTTCACCAGTCTGACGAGCGATACGCTCTTCTTCCGATTCGCCTTGTCCCGCAAACCGATTCAACCTAGTGTCAGGTTCCATCATTGCGTCAAGTACACCCGTGTACGGAGTCTCTCGCACAGACCGATCCGGCTGCAGCGCAAACCAACGTTCTTGATAAATCTCATTACGCCTGGCCTGCAACTCCGAGTCGCCTCGCGAATTCCTCGTCTGCAATATACCATTCACCTCTTTTCTAAACTATCTTATTAAAGAACTAGAGTTTTTTCATAAAACCACTCCTCTCCCCACAAGTATAACACAACTCAACTAAAAAGTCTAGCGTAAAATTACTCTTGGTTTAATTAACTAATCCAGAAAGAAAAATAGTAACAAATAAAAGAACAAC
>CAZPCQ010000017.1:0-23887 GCA_964585155.1 uncultured Candidatus Saccharibacteria bacterium
ATGTAAATAACTACCTTAAATTATGCGGTTGTTCTAAATTGTTTAAATGAGCCAAATACCTAAAACATCTAGTAGTAAAAGTCATTTTGTGCTAAAATGTAAGTATGGCACTGTGGCGGAGTGGTTACGCAGCGGTCTGCAAAACCGCGTACACCGGTTCAATTCCGGTCGGTGCCTCCATGAAAACCTTCAAAAACTCCGCAAGAATCCAACAGCATCCGTGAAAACATTGCAGTAATGATCTGCGCAGTAGGTAACAATTAGTCCCGAAATACCAGCTGCAAAGGCTGGATTTTTTATTCCTCAAACATCTTCCTCACCGCCTCTGTATACATCTGTTTTGCCACCTCAATTTGTTCCGGATGTTGCACGAGGAAGTCCCGCGTCATCACGCCACTGTTAATTTCGAGTATCAAAAATTCTCCATCCACTGTCTCAATTATATCTACGCTGCCAAACCGTAGATTAATCGCCTTCGCCGCTCGCTGTGCCAATTCTAAAATCCGCGGATGTTTCTCTTCCGGTATCATCTCGGCCCGCGCGCCTCGCTCTAAATTAAACCACTCTCCAGCCGTCTTCACTTTCATATAAGACAATTTTTCCGCACCATCTAGCAATATGATTCGATATTCATTTTTGATTTCATAAAACGGGCACATACTCGCCGAATAACTTTGTCGGAACACCTGCGGCAGCGCCGTCACTAGCTGATTTAGGTTCGTAATCTCAAAGACCTGCTGTCCACAAGTCCCGTTATTGGCTTTTAATATCATCCGTCCACCCCACTTCTGCAGACATTCTGCTACACACGCCAACGAATTTCGCCCCACTGCATATTCCGAATGGTCGTCAAAATCATACAAAATCTCGTGCCGAATCACCGGTATTTCCGCAAATTTCAACGCCTCGTAGGTTGCAAATTTATCGTCCGCTAGTAAACTCGTCGCTTGCGAATTCAGATCGAACTTATATCCTACCACATAGCACACTTTTCCCGACTTTTCCAGCCGTTTGATCCAATTTCGTGACAAAAACTGCAACTTAATCCCATTTTCTTCACAAATTTGATATAGCATCCGCTCAAAATCCGGCACCGACGGCTTCCCAGACTGTTTTTCTGACTTTTCCATAAGGCGATTATATCGCAAAACCTCAGATTCGGGAAGATTATTTCGGAATAATAAATCTCTCCGGCCTGTTCGGAATAAGAGGGTCTCCTGGCTGTTGCGAATCTTGCAATAAAACCCTTGACGGTTGTCAGAATGTTTGATACAATAAAAAAGTAAAATACATTCCGTATTGTAAGGAAGTGAACCTGCGGGTTTAGCTCAGTTGTTAGAGCGCTTCCTTGCCAAGGAAGAGGTCGAGAGTTAGAGTCTCTTAACCCGCACCATACTTACGTACGGAAAATGAGAAATGGATTCCGTACGGGTCTATTTTTTGTTGACATCTGTCACTTCGCGGTATATAATAAAAGTATTCTCTACAGGCCTTCGGGCCTTACAAATCAAATCCAACCAAGGCACAGCGTCTTAGACGTCGGCTTTTCCTTTGGATTTGAGCCGTGTAGAGAAACGTTTAGGACGCTGTTTTTGGTTTTCCGAGCAGCTCCAGCGTTTTTCATCAACCAAAAGGAGGCTACACAATGCTCAAAATAAATAATACCAAACTTAAGAAGTGCAAAATTCCGCTCATACTTTTCGCCGTAAGTGTCAGTGGAATCTTTTTATATCAATACCTAATTTTCATCCCCGAATATTCTAATGCTGCACCAATTTCTACTGACACGCCTGTTACGATAACCCCCACAACTCCTCTAGCCAAATGGGATGATCTACAGTATATGCAACAAATAACACCACAAGCGTGTGCAGATGCCGGTGAAGAGCAATCCAAGAAACTCATAGATAACCGCGATACTTCAAAATCTTATACGATAACTAAGCTCAAAGGTAGCGCTGGTTGTTGGATGACAGAAAATATGGATTATGACGGTGGACTGAGAATACATCATGATAATACCTATGGCGGATACTATAATTGGGAGAATGCAAAGAAGGTTTGTGACTTTACTGGTTGGCAATTACCAACTAAAGAACAATATAATACATTATTAACTACGTACAGTGTTAGTAATAGTGTAGCCGGGTCTATAACTCTCAGAAGTGCACCACTTAGTTTTTTAATTGGTGGTATATATAATAGTGATGGTCTTAGTTATGTAGATAGTTTTGGAAACTATTGGGCTTCTACGCCACGAGATAGTTATGCTTATAATTTAGGTTTCGGTTATGATTATGCGGGCGTAGGAGACGGTGGTTATACGGCGGAAGGATTCTCCGTCCGCTGCGTCGCCAAAGACACTTCGGATATTACACCGGTTGACCCATCTGCGGGTGGTAATACTGGCATTAATGATCCAAATATTTCGGTTACAGTTCCAAGTATCATAACCCTCGACGTCTATTCCGAAGACGAAGATAATAATACAGTAAATATAGCAATGGATAGCAATAACACAGGAGAAGGAAACTTCATAGCGAAAGTATCTTCTAATTCTACATATAACTTATCATTAAGTACTACAGAAAATGGTCATACTGACTTAAGAAGCGATAATACCAACTCTTCTATCCCTGCTCTCTCCACTACATCCCCAATTATAACTACCAATGATAGTAAATGGTGGGGAATTAAATGTACTAATCCATCAGATTCTACTAATTGTAAACAAACTAATTATACCGGTCTCACTGATTACCTAACTCCCACCCCCTTTTATACATCAACTCAAGGCGCCTCTAACCAACTCACCAACTTCACCATCGGTATCCAAGTCTCTCCCGACCTCCCATCTGGTACTTATTCCACTTCTATCCTCGTCACCGCTTCTCAAAACTAGAATAGTATAAAGCCCAGCCCAACCTGTTTTCCGAGGGAATCCGGACTTACGAGGAGGACGAGCGCGTCGACCCTGTGACGACAGGCGTCGGCGACGCGGCCCGTCCAGCCGTAGGAGTCCTAACTAAGAAAATGCTCGCATCTTCTTATGAGGCGACACCCAGCTGGTAGCGACCTGTCGCGTTGGAAAATACGGTTGGGTGGGCGTAAACATACCAGGCGTGAGCGCAAGCCTTCGGAAGTAGGATACAAGACGGAAAGGTGAGCGCAAGGGGGGCGCGTATTGACCTTTTGGACGAGGCGACCGCGCCCTCAGAAGTTGTATGGTCGACCCCTGCAGGTAACCGGAGGTATTCTAATCCTTTGCTCGTCAGAGCAAGATTAGCAAGGTGGCCGCGTCTTGAGTTGGTGCGCGCAAGCCCCGCACCGGGTATCGAAGCCCACTTGCCAACCCTCACCACTATGCTATATAATGATTCTAAGGGGGAGCTCTTTTGTAAAGTGGCAAGCCCTATCCTGTTCGCATCAAATTCTGACTAAAAGGAGGAAATGTTGAATGTCTTGGGGAAATCCATCCGCTGTACCGTGGGGGACTGGTAAAGAACCTAAGCGTCGCCCGCGCCCAGTCGTACCGGAAGTTGATGAAGAGTACGAGCGCTGCCTCTCTGGCAACGTCACGCGTCCGGGGCGTCGCCTTGGCCGCGAGAACGTGCGCAACTCTCCCGAAACTGTTCTTCGCCCGCATAAAAAGTAAATAACTCCAGTCTTTTCGCGAAGTTTGTCCCGCTACACGCATCTACTAACTTTTTGCCACCTTTCGCCTCCTCGATCTGGGGAGGCGACTTTACGCATCGTATAAAATATATTACCGAGGTCGAAAAGTGTCCTAAATCTCATCAGGGGCAGTCATTTTCTACTTATTTTTGGTTTTTATGCTATAATAAACATAATAGTTATAATTAAGAAACGAAACAAACAATGCAACCAAATAATCCTACCAACCCCACTACTCCACCTCAACCTGGGTCGGAACCACTTCCGTCTCGGTCGGCAGAAAATGCTCCACCGCAGCCAACTCAGTTCGCTCCTCAGTCGGCCGAAAGTACTCCTCCGCAAATGACGCAACCAGCGCAGCCGATTCAACCCAGCCCTCAACCCACGCAACCCGTCAATCCCGGCTCGCAAACTCCGCCAGCATCCAATAATCCTATCCCCCAACCGACTCAGCCTGATCTCATTGCCGAGGCTAAGAAGACGGTTGATCAGATCTCTAAACTTACTAAAGGTACTTTATCGAAAAAGCATATTTGGATTTTGGCCGCCGCGGGTATCGTGACACTGCTCGCCGTTATTATCGCCATCGTCCAGAGTATTCGCGTGGCTTATATTCAGTCACAAATGGCCACAATGTCCCAGGAACTCGACGAAAAAACCCAACTTGTTACTAAATACGCTGCTCAGCTCGGCCTCGACGTCAGCCAGAGTAACAATCCTAATCTCCGCCCTCCTGTCAAGCCCGACACTTCTGACGATAAAGATGACAATAAAACTGACAACAAAAATGATAATCAAAACGAAACTAAGCCGTCTGAGAATTATATCGCTTCCGCGGATTATATTTATATTGGTGAATGGGGAATGAAAATCAAAATTCCCAAGGGTCTCAAAAATGTTTCCTACAGGTTTGAAAACACCATCTATGCCGACGATCCCAAATATACTTTTAGTGGAGAACAAATAGAAACTTTGTGCGTCTCTGGCATATTGGATGAAATGAACTATACTCCAGAAACTTTTATGATTTTACAAAACTCCGCAGGATTCGGCTGTCTATTTCGTCATCTCGGCGAATTAAACCGGCCAATAACGTCGGCTCAAACGGTAGGGCAAAAAGATGGATACTACTATTATTACACTCGCTCTCAAGCGGAGTTATCTACCAATGAAGCCGAACAAGAACAGGAATCAAAAATAAGTACTCTGATTGAGCAAATGCTCACTAATCCTGACAACCTCACCAAATTCTAAAACTCGCACCAAACTTCCGGCAAGCATCACCGCGTCGACTACAGCCAGCTGATACTAATCAACTTATTTCAGCTTCACAATATCACTAAAGTAAAACTTATTGTCAACTTTTTTGAACCGGTATTGATAATGATTCAGCGAAGCCTGATAGCGACCTAAATCATCTTTATCGACATTTTGCGCCACCGATTTGAATAAGTTATCAAAGTTGTAAAACGCATTTTCCGACTTATCATAAATCGCTGCCGTCGTCAGGAAATACATTGCATTGCCTTCCTCGTAGATCTCATCGATTTGCTCGACGATTTCGCGGTTCGCATTGCTAACACATTGTACTGCTGGCGTAATAAAACTATCACTGGACTTGTCGTAAGTAAAATCTACGCAACCATTTGTGAAATTTTGTTTGGCAAAATGTTCCGCCGTCCCAAACAAATTCTCGAACGCCGTTCGCATATCCGTCGCCGGGATCGCGATACCGATGCTCGAATCATAAGTTACGCTCGAGTTTAGTACATTGTACGCCATTCCCAGCAAATAGCTCGGCTGAATTTCATTCAAACGATAATCTCCACTGTAGAGATAATACGCTCCGACTTCGTCCGCGTTCAGTTTTAGTTGCAGCGCGTCAAATAAATAACCGTAATTATTCTTGTACCAATCCAAATCCTTCACAATTTCTGGCACTTGCGCCACATCATTATTCTTGTTGTCATTACTCTGCTCAGAGCAAGTATTTTCGTGCGCGCACTCTGGTTTCATAAAGTCAAAATATTGCGCATCGTACAAACAATAAATCGCATACCCTAGCATTGCCGCCAGAATTAGGATAATAATATCCCGCAAGATAAAACCTACGCGTCGCCTTCGGTCGATTCGTCGTAATTCTTTATCCGAGCCGCGTAGTTCACTGTGTACGCTGTCTTGAATCGACGAGATGATTTCAAACTTACAATTCTCAATCTGCTCGCGCACTGATTGTTGGAAATTCTCATTCTTTTGTTTGTCTAAACCAATTTCGATTTCAATATCACTGCGATTATTGTCTTCCGTCTCCTCGCCTTCAGTCTGTTCTACGGTCAGTGTAATCTTTGGATCTTCTGATAATACTGTCGTTTCTGAACTAATTACTTTTGGCTCAGATTTCTTCTCATCAGACTTTTCCGCATCCATCCCGGCATTAGTTTTTTTCTCGCCCAATGCTTCATCCGATTCTTCCTGCTCTGAATCCGCGGAGCCATCCGTGTTGTTTGACTTTTCTGCGTCCATTTCAACTTTTTCTTCAGCGTTTTCTACTTTTTTCTCTTCCGTCTCGCCTTTTTCCTCAGTCTCGACATTATCAAAATCATCACTTTCCGATTCGTCAATCACCTCTGCAGATTTATTTTTGGTATTTTCAGTTTTGTCTTCGTTTGTTGTGTCCGGGTTTTGCTCCTCTCTTTCCTCCGGTTTATTCATTTGCTCCTGTTCCTGCCCACTCTTTTGCTCAGCAGATTTATCTGCTGCATGCTTTGCATCTTCTGTCATATTTTACCTCTCTTTGATACTCTGATTATAACACGAATCCGCTCATCGTAAACACTTTTTATTGACAATTTTTGCGAAAACGCTTATACTTATATTAATTTAAACAACTTAAAACTCACAAAAAGGAGTTACAATGGCCAAAACAACTGCGAAAACTGCCAAAACTAAAACCAAACCTAAGTCCGCTCCCGAGCGTACTACCGTTACTCGCACTACTACGCGCGAAGTTATTATTCCCGAAGATTATGAACCTATTGGGATGTGGGGATATTTTGGCTACGAACTTTTGTTTATGATACCGGTAGTGGGCTGGATTCTTTGTATTAGTTTCGCGGTGATGGCGAAAAACTATAACTTGCGCAACTTCGCTCGTTCACAATTTTGCTATTTGATTATTTATATCGTCATTGTCTGTCTATTGGCTGGCTTTGGCGTCATCGAAACCGTCTTACGCTCGTTGGGCTGGATTTAATTAGTAGACAAAACCTTATCTATCGTGTATAATGATATAATAAGAATCTTAAGTAAAAGAACATTTTCCTAACTTTAGATTCATAGTAAAGGAGTATAATATGGGTGCTGGTTGGATAGTTTTAATCATCATCGCTGCAGTCGTCGTTATCCTGATTGCGGTAATCTGGGGGACTTATAACAGTTTAGTGCGGTTGGACGAGCGGGTTAATGAGGCCTGGTCTGACATTACCGTACAATTAAAATATCGCGCAGACTTAATTCCAAATGTCGTCGAGACCGTCAAAGGTTACGCCGCGCACGAAAAAAGTGCTTTTGAAGACGTCACTAAGGCGCGTTCGGCCGTAATGAGTGCCAAAGGCGTCAAGGACACCGCTGAGGCTGAGCGCAGTCTCGAAGGTGCGTTGTCGAAAATCTTCGCCATCGCTGAGGCATATCCGGAGCTCAAGGCCAATACTAACTTCCAGCAACTCCAGCTGCAGTTGCAAGATGTCGAGGACAAAATTCAGGCTGCTCGCCGCTTCTATAATGCTGGCGCCAAGGAATTGAATACTAAGATTAAAATGTTCCCGTCCAATCTCATCAATAATATGGTTGGTCATTTCAAGACTCGCGAGTATTTTGAAGTCCCAGACAGTGAAAAGGCTGTGATTGAGAAAGCACCTGAAGTTAAATTCTAATTAAAGGAGTTTATGAAGAAGTCGAAGCGACTCTACGGTTGGCTGGAATTCAAACTAGGTCCGACGCATAACAAATATGATGTTAATTATACCTTTGGTAAGCATCACGTCAATGGGTATACGACCCCAACTGGTTACGCCAACCTCGAGCGTGCGGCTGAGCGAATGGAAGAAATTACAATTCACCAATCGCCTCAGACGGAAACTGATTCTAAATAATTATGTACAAGCAAATCGCCGCTAATAAACGTAATACTGTTTTAATAATGTTATTTTTCGTAGCCTTTATTGCGGCGGTTGGCTGGCTCATTGCTTATCTCGTACACGACCAATGGGTAGCGATTTGGATTCTCGTCGTCGCTATCATCTATGCGGTCGTGCAATATTTTTTGTCCGCCCAGCTCGCCGTGATGATGACTGGCGCCAAAGAAATCAAGAAAAAAGACAACCCCCGGCTTTATAATACCGTCGAGAACTTATCTATCGCCACCGGCTTGCCTATGCCCAAAGTTTATATTATCGACGACCCTGCACCCAACGCTTTTGCTACTGGTCGCGACCCGAAACATGCCATCGTCGCCGCAACTACTGGCTTGCTTGATATTATGGACAACAAAGAACTTGCTGCCGTGATGGCACACGAGATGTCGCATGTCAAAAATTACGATATCCGCGTCTCGATGATTACTTTTGGTTTGGTTTGTATTGTTGGATATATTACTGACCTCGGCGTACGAATGATTTGGTACACTAATCGCAGTAACGACGAGGATAACAGCCCGGTTGGTGCGATTATTATGGTTTTAGTTGCAATCTTGGCACCGATCGTAGCCTCACTAGCTCAGCTGGCAGTCTCACGTGAGCGAGAATATCTAGCTGATGCTTCTGCCGCTCATATTACACGTTATCCCGAAGGGATGATTTCTGCCCTCAAAAAACTTGATACTCACGCTCAGCCGATGCGTCACCAAAATCCCGCTACCGAGGCCCTCTTCATCAATAATCCGCTCAAGAAAAGTTCTATTAATAATCTTTTCAGTACTCACCCGCCGATTGAAAAACGCATTGAGAGGCTCGAGCATGGCAAAAACAGTTTCTAAAAAATCCGCTAAGCAAAGGATTGCCGAGACTAATGTTGGCAAATCACAAAAAGTTAATCTCGATCAAGAATCGGCGACGTCAAAAAATAAAACTTCTAAACAACTTCCCAAGTCCAAGTTTTTGCGCAGTGTCAAACTTCGCTGGCAAAAACTCAAAACCCAGTGGCATACTTGGCGTCAAGCGCGTTACAATCCACACAAAAGTTTTCACCGTTCTTACTACGAAGATTATCAGCGTCAGACGAACACTCCTGGCTTACTCGAACATGCTGTTACAACTTTTCAGATTATCGCAAAACATTGGAAAATCTTTTTGCCGTTCGTTTTGTTAATGACGGTAGCATATATTATTTTGGTTGGTTTGATGAATGAGGATTTGTATCTACAATTCCAGGAAGCGGTTGACGAAACCAACGCCGAGATTGCTAATGGCAAGATTGGTAATTTTGCCAAGGCAGGATTACTTTTGCTTTCCACCATCACTACTGGTGGCCTCAATACTGGCATGAACGAGACTCAGATGGTGTTTATGCTTTTTCTATTCCTGACTATGTGGCTAACTACGATTTATCTAATGCGGCATTTTATGGCTGGCGGTCGGCCCAAACTCCGCGACGCTCTCTATAACGCCCTTTCACCACTAATTTCTACACTACTGGTCTTTTGCGTGATTTTCATCCAAGCCATTCCCGTAATGCTGGTGATTATCACCTATTCCGCTGCTATTACTACTGGCTTCCTCTCGACGCCATTCTACGCACTGCTTTATTTTATCTTTGCGGCACTAATGATTTTAATTTCTACCTATTTACTTTCCAGCTCACTTTTGGCACTAGTTGCTGTCACTGCGCCCGGCGTCTATCCCGTACAGGCTCTCTCCAGCGCTTCTGATTTAATGAATGGTCGCCGCACCAAATTTATCCTGCGTGTTATCTACCTACTATTAGTGATAGTTTTTGTCTATATCATTATTATGACGCCGATTATCTTAATCGACCTCTGGCTCAAAAGCGCTTGGGAGTTCCTGGCTGGCTTACCGATCGTACCATTCTTCCTCTTACTCGTCACTTGCTTTATCTTTATCTACGCTACGATTTATCTTTACCGTTACTATCGCTGGTTGCTGGATTATCAAGAGAAATAAAAAGCTCTAAATTTTTAATTTCTTGTGTTATAATAAGAATAGTTTTTGTGGAGGAAAGATGAATAAGTCAGCAGCCGCCGAGCGGATTATTAAACTACGCGAGTTAATCAACGATTACCGCTATCATTATCATGTTTTGGATGAATCGACTATGTCCGAAGCGGCCGCGGATTCACTCAAACACGAATTGTCTGAGCTAGAAAAGCAGTATCCTGAGTTGATTACGCCCGATTCTCCCACTCAACGCGTCGCTGGCAAGCCGTTAGATAAGTTCGAAAAAGTTACTCACGCTGAGCGGATGATTTCGTTGGCGGATGTATTTTCCGAAGACGAAGTCCGCGAATGGCTAATTAGTAATGAAAAACTAGTTGGTAAAATTAATGAGTTTTTTACAGATATTAAAATGGACGGCCTCGCCTGCGCTTTGCATTACGAGGACGGTTTACTCGTACGTGCTGTCACTCGCGGTGATGGTTTGGTCGGCGAAGACGTCACTATGAACGTCCGCACGATTGAGAACGTTCCCCTGAGTATTCCGGAAAAAGGTCACGTCGAAGCGCGTGGGGAAATTGTGATTTTCAAAAAAGATTTCGAAGAACTAAACGCTAAGCAGAAAAAATCCGGTGACAAACCTTTTGCCAACCCACGCAACCTCGCCGCTGGTAGTATACGTCAGCTTGATCCTCGCATTGCCGCCAGCCGCAACCTCAAGTTTATGGCTTACGATCTCGTCACTCCCAATCTTCCCAAACATAGCGCAGCCTATGCTAAACTCCGTGAACTCGGTTTTCGTACTAGTGGAGAAGACAAAGTTTTTACAAATAT
Source organism: uncultured Candidatus Saccharibacteria bacterium (assembly GCA_964585155.1). Lineage (GTDB taxonomy): Bacteria > Patescibacteriota > Saccharimonadia > Saccharimonadales > Saccharimonadaceae > Nanosyncoccus. Next base: position 10,677 of record CAZPCQ010000017.1, read on the forward strand.
TGAAGATGTTTTTAAAGAAATCAAACATCTCGAAACTTATCGCCAGACTTTACCTTTTAATACTGACGGTATGGTGATTAAAATTAACGATCGCCAAGTTTATCAGAAACTCGGCATCGTCGGTAAAACTCCGCGCGGCGCCGTCGCTTTTAAGTTTCCCGCCGAAGAGGCTACCACGGTGGTTAAGGATATTGTTATTTCCATCGGTCGTACTGGCGCAGCGACTCCAGTAGCAATTTTTGACCCCGTCCAACTAGCCGGCAGTACCGTCAAGCACGCCAGTTTGCATAATGCCGATGAGATTCGGCGTCTCGACGTTCGCATTGGTGACACGGTGATTATTTTCAAAGCCGGCGATATTATTCCCCAGGTGAAAGAAGTCTTAACCACTCTGCGCCCGAAGGGAACGCGGCCGTTTAATTATGTCGACGCCCTTAAACATCAATACCCCGAGCTTGAGTTCGAGCGTCCCGACGGTGAAGTTGTCTATCGCGTCAAGGGGGAAAATTCTGATCTCATCCTCAAGCGCTCGCTCGAATATTACGCTTCTAAGCCCGCTCTAAATATTGACGGCCTTGGCGAGAAAAACATCGTCGCTTTGGTCGACTCCGGCTTAGTCAAAAGTATTCCCGATCTCTATCGTCTGAAGGCGGAAAAAGTCGCTCAGCTCGAGCGTTTTGCTGAAATTTCCGCTCGTAATCTTGTCCAAGCCATCACTGATAGCAAGCAACCGCAACTAAATAAATTTATTACCGCTCTCGGCATCCGCCACGTCGGCACCCAAACCGCCACTACTCTGGCTCGCAGTTTTGGTAGCATCGAGAAATTAGAAAATGCCACCGAGGAAGATTTGCTTCAGCTTCCTGACATCGGTAAAGTTGTCGCCGAGTCGATTCTGGCCTATTTTGCCGATGAAGATAACCTCAAGATGCTTCAGGAGCTAAAAGATCTCGGTGTCGAGCCAGAAAAAGTTTCACTCACCGGTCTGCCGTTGGTCGGAAAAAGTTATGTTGTCACCGGCTCGCTCGATAGTATGGACCGCGAAACCGCCGAAGACCGCCTTCGCAATCTCGGTGCTACTATCACTAGCGGCGTTACTAAGACTACTACCGCTCTCATCGCCGGCGCAAAACCTGGCAAAAGTAAAACTGAAAAAGCCGCCAAGTTAAATATTCCAGTAATTGACGAAACAGAATTCCTTAACTTGTTAAAATAACTTAGTTAGACTAACAAAACTTCCGCAACTTGTAAAATTAAAACTTTCGCAATCCGCGATGAAAAGTTTTCATAATCTATAATTAAGTTACAATTAACTTCCGCAACCTGTAGTTGCGGCGCCAAATTAGTCTAAAAGGCGCACCGTTTCCGGCGCGCCTTGATATATAAATAAGTTAGATATGAATTAAAAACTTCACTAACTTAGAATTAGAATCTATTTATAATCAATCTCGCAAAATTATGACGAGACGATAAAAGCTATCAATCGAGATAAACAATCTCAGTTGCGAAAAATTTAGACACCGGCGTCGGCGACACGACCACTGCGGGATCAAACTCATCAATCGGGTACCGATAGTATTCGATATTAAAATGTCCCGCCAAATCCAACATCGCGCGATGGCTAGCCCAAATCCCCGCACGAACGATCACTTCGGAATTATTTTGCAGACAAGTTTTGATCTCATGTTGGCAAAACCACTGTACGGAACCATCGTCAGGTGTGTCAGGGGAATTAAGAATGGCCTGGCGGTTGTAGGGATGACTATAGACGTAGTCGGAAAGGTAGTTGATATGATAATTAAACGAAGCCTGCCAGTAATCGTGAATAGCGGTGGCATCATCCCAAGCGACATTAGTTGGCTCGGCGATGTAAACGTAATCTTTACTAATTACCATTGCGCAAGGAGTATCGTAAATGGCTTCGGCGTACAAATCTTGACCCGAGAAAGAACTACCACTAGGATGATTGTGGGCAACAATGGTACCGCCGTTATTGTAGAATTCCGAACGCTGCGCGTTGGTGGTATAGGCTAAATTGTGCTGATAACTGGTGTAGTCGAACATCTTATTCCCATTGGCGTCGAACCCGCAGACGATTTCGTAATCGGAGTAACGAAGATTGTTGATGACATCCTGGATAGTATTACCGCTATTGGCACAGTAAATGCGACGTCCGCTGCTAGTGGTAATATAGCCACCACCAGACTGATTCAGGACATAATTTTGGTCGGTGGTTACGTCATTGGCTTCGGCAACGGCGACGGTTTGATGGCTGTTGTAGTGACTATTACTATCGTCGACGATAACGGTAGCATAAGTAGCGGAGCGGTCGATCACCGAATCTTCAGCGGTGACGTGAATGTTATTCATCAGGAAAAAGGTCAACAGGACAATAATGCAAATCGAGCCGATAACTTGCAAAAAGAAACTTCTGGCTTTCATAAAATTACCCTCCCCGTAGATTCTGTCGATAATTGGTTACCTAACTTATATAATATATATAAAAAGTACGCGACGTAAAGTGTCGAGACTCTATAATTAATATTTACCACAACTTCGCCGAAATGGCAAGTACAAGTCGCTTTCGCTTAGCAAAGTGCTAAATAAAACTAGTAAAAACCGATAAAAGTTGTATAATGTAACTATATGCCCAAATTTGAACTTGTTTCCAAATATCAGCCCACCGGTGACCAGCCTAGCGCTATCGCTCAACTTTCTGCTGGGTTGGATGCGGGCGTCCGCGAGCAGACTTTGCTTGGCGTGACTGGCTCCGGTAAGACTTTTACGATGGCTAATCTCATCCAGCATTACCAGCGTCCCACTTTAATTCTCGCACATAATAAAACCCTCGCCGCGCAACTTTATTCCGAATTCCGTGATTTCTTTCCGAAAAACGAAGTCCATTATTTCGTCAGCTACTTCGACTATTATCAGCCCGAAGCCTACATTGCCAGCACCGATACTTACATCGAAAAAGATTCCGCTATCAATGAAGAAATTGACCGTCTGCGTCATGCCGCCACTGTTGCCTTACTTACTCGCCCTGACACTATCGTCGTCGCTTCAGTTTCTTGTATTTACGGTATCGGCTCGCCTGACCATTATACCGAGATGTCTTTACCACTAATGAAACAAAATGGTCGCTGGACTGTCATCGGCCAAGATACGCTTTCTACGATTTTGTCTCAAGCCTCTCCGATGGATATGCCAGCCGCGCCACTGATTAACGTTGGGACGCAAGCCGACGATTCGCTCAGTCAGCAAAATTTCCTGATTTACCTCGTCGCCATGCAATATCACCGCAATGATCTTGCTTTTGAGCGCGGCAATTTTCGGGTAATGGGCGACACGGTTGATCTCTTTCCGGCCAGTGGGGAATTAGCCTACCGTTTTGAATTTGGTTTTGATACGCTGGAAAGTGTCCGAATTATTGATCCGCTCACCGGTGAGACAAGGGAGAAGCCTGACCGCATCCATATCTTCCCGAATACTCACTATGCCACTCCGCGCGACCAGCTTGAACGCGCTATTGCTGGCATCGAAGTTGAATTCGAGCAGCGCATGAAGTATTTTGAAAAGCACGAAAAATATCTCGAAGCTCAGCGTCTCAGCCAACGTACGAAATACGACATTGAGATGTTGCGCGAAACCGGCTTCGTTAAAGGTATTGAGAATTATTCCCGCCATCTCGACGGCCGTAAAGCCGGTGAGCCGCCCGCTACTTTACTCGACTTTTTTCCGGAAGACTTTTTGCTGTTGGTGGATGAGAGCCATATGACTTTGCCGCAAGTTCGCGGTATGTATAATGGTGACCATGCTCGCAAAGAAACCCTAGTCGAGTATGGTTTTCGCTTGCCCAGCGCCATGGATAATCGCCCGCTGATTTTTACCGAATTCCAGAGCCATATCAAGCACGCGGTTTATGTTTCCGCCACTCCGGGCCCTTACGAACTTGAACATTCTCCTGAACCCGCTCAGCAAGTCATCCGCCCCACCGGTCTACTCGATCCCGAGATCGAAGTTCGCCCCAGCGAGGGTCAGATTGAGGATTTAATGGATGAGATTGACAAACGCATAGACAAAGGCCAGCGTACTCTCGTCACTACCTTGACCAAGCGGATGGCTGAGGACTTGACTGATTATCTCAAGGAACGCGATATTAAGGTTGCTTATATTCATTCTGATATTGATACCCTTGAGCGCGGCGATATTTTGCGTGATTTGCGCGCCGGAGTTTATGATGTCCTCGTGGGGATTAATCTTTTGCGCGAAGGTCTTGATTTGCCCGAAGTTTCTTTAGTGGCTATCCTTGATGCGGACAAAGAAGGTTTTCTTCGCTCCGAGTCCGCCCTTATCCAGACAATCGGTCGTGCCGCGCGTCACGTCGAGGGGCATGTCATTATGTATGCCGATAATATTACCGAAAGTATGCACAAAGCCATCGACGAAACTATGCGCCGCCGTGAAATCCAGCAAGCATATAACCAAGAAAATGGCATTGTCCCGCGTTCAGTGAAGAAAGAAATCGGCGCCGGCCTCCGTGCTATCATTCCGCAAAAAGAAGAGGCCACCAAACTCGACCTCAAGCGTATTCCGCCTGAAGAAATCCCCAGCCTGATCAAGGAACTCCAGTCCCAGATGCAACTTGCCGCCGCCAATCTCGACTTCGAGCAGGCCGCCTTCCTCCGCGACCAGATTGCCGAAATCAAGGAGCAAGGAAAGAAAAAACAATGAAATTGCTTTTTCTTGACGGTGACGCAGATTTCTCCTCTGGAGCTATTAAAGGTGATACTGCCGGGAAGAAAAAGAAATGATTTTTTAGTTCGCTTAACTGAGCTTAGTAAATATCAAAAAACAGTAAAACAAGGAACCAAACCTTTATGGAACGACTTTCTCAAGATTCTGCACCTGAACAAGACCGCCGACCGTCCGAGTTTTGCGTTCCATTGGTGGATGTCTTGCGTGATGCTGATCAGACGAGCGAAATCTGGCCAGAATACGCCGATCAACTCCGCCCGCAGATTGAGCGTCATGTCGAGAACGCTCAAAAGATTACCACTTATCTTGATGATCTTGAGCGCGGCGAGGCTACCATGGCAGAGAAAAATCGTTTCTATGAGGCGGCTTGCGACCTTTTGAATAATCCCGAGCAGGAGCGCATTGCTCTCTTTCTACCCTTCGAAAGCCTTCCCACTGCCGACGAGCAGGGTGACGAAGCTCAACGTTTCCGTAGAAGTTATCTCTCCGCTTTGAGCGATTTACTCCGAATGCGAGATGTTCGGGCAAATTTTGTTGATGGTGATGTTTTAGAAGTTGACGCGCGCTCCAGCGATCCGGAACGCGTGATCAAGGCTGCCCATTTGATTCCTTGGCTCGTTCGGAACGGTATGCTCGAGGAGAGCGATGTTGTAATGCTCGCTCAGGATGAAGATGAACTTTTAGTGCGTAACGTTTTGGAAACTACTGAATTAATGTCAGATCTAAACTTACTCTCCGCCACAACTAAAACTACTCTCGATCAAATTCAGTCCACCTTGCCCGAGCAACCGCCCGCTGCGCCACCGAAATATATCAGTTTGGCTCGTCAAACTTGGCTTGCCGAAAAAAACCGCGGCTTAAGGCGTCCCACTGAGCCACTTGATGATGTCGATTTGAGCGCCCCGCTTAGTCGTCATTTAGAAAAGTTAGCTCCTGAGCTAGAAAAAGCCGAAAGTATTGCCGCAAATCTAGATCCTACTCAGACCTACAATGTCATCTGGATGGGCGGTTCGCGTCTCAAAGGTTACAATCGTACATCTTCGGATTTAGATTTGTTTGCTCCTACTAAAGTTCCGTTAGCTGAGTTTGATGACGTCCATACCGTTTTGGTAGACGAGATTAAACGGGATTTACCAAATTATCCTCACGAAGTTTTTAATATGGCTTGGGCTGGTCGCCCCGAGGGAATTAAACAACTTCAACGTGAACTCCCGCCCTTGTATTTTACTGAACAAGATCCTCGCCAGCGTCAATGGGTGACGGAGCGTCTTGAGCAAGATTTATTAGAATATCGCCTGCTTCACAAAGGTTATCCGCGACTTCATCCTGATACGAACCCTGAGTACAAAAAATACACCGCTATGGATGGTCAAAGTTCCTTTTACGAAACCGGCTATCGGATTATCGCTACCAAGATTTATGCAAATTCCATTTTTATCCCCCAGCTTAACCCTGTGCAAACTCCTGACTATCCCTAGAATAAAACCTTCAATATTTTAATAATTGACTAAGTTTAATTTCTCGGGGCCCTGCCCTGGGGATGTTGAGTAATAACTCAAAACTTGAATCTCTAAAACTCCACTTTCCAAAGTAATATCTTAGGTTGTCAGCGTAAGGCTTAAGGATTCAAACAAAAAAGTCTTGACAACTCATAAAAAATGGGTAGGAGTCGTAGACTCCTACCCATACCTTACATGTAAGGTGCGAAAAATTCTTCAACTAGAAAGGAAATTACAATAGGACTTTGTCTCGATCGCCTCGGCCCAGTGCTACCATTCGCACTGGAATTCCCAGCTGCTGACCAAACACTTCGCGCAACTTCTCGATTAAGTTCTGCTGCGTGTACTCGTGACAGTCGATCGTCGTGATGTTCGGCACGACCTCATTTGTCATTACCATCTCACGCAGTTCTTCGCCGACCGGGCAAATTGCTTTACCACTCGAATCGTAACTGTCGCAATACTGCCAGATTCCATCAGCCAAGACTTGATCTGCGCAAGTTACGCATAAGCCATCAAAGTTAGCGGCTCCACCGCACGCCGAGACTGCATAACGCAATAGATTAAAGTCTACCGCACCGACACGTACTTCGCCTTGCCAGCGGTTGGTATCTTTATGGCTGTGCGGCAAAAGTCTCTGGCGCAACTCATCGTCCGCCGTTGGCAATGGTCCGGCTCCGTGTCGGATGGCATAGGCTCGTGTGATCCCGAGTCGTACGATTTTTCCAGTGAATCCGGCCCCAGTTAGCGTATCAATCGCAAACAACGGTAATGTCCGAATCGCGCTGACGTGTGGCTTAAATCCACATTCCGCGTCAGTTAGTACTCCGTGTGAGCATTCCGCTACTGCGATTCCGTCATAGTCTCGCAGAGCCTCTTCTAGCGTGATAACTTTCAGGCCGGTCGCCACCAGCTCGCGATATTGGCTAATCGTCCACTCAGGATATTCGGGGTCGGCCAATAAATCCAACAATTCTGCTGCTTGCTCTTGGTCTTCGGGCAAGAAGTCGCGTTCAATCGCTAGTTTCTCAAACTGATGTTGATAATACTCGATTGTGTCATGTAGTCTCTCCCGTACAAAAGCTGGATGTTTTAGGTCGCTCATTCTCAGACTCAGTCGTCCATTGAACTTTTGCTCTAGACGATAAGCCTCGCCGGCGCCAGTTCCCACGGTCCCGCGCGGTTTGTCTTTGCGAGCCAATTCATACAGCTGTGAGGCCAGTCCGTGAAATGGCGTTGCACAGAGCGCCCGCGGGTCGACGCTTAGTAGGATATAGGGATTATCAATCCCCAGCCGCCGTAACATCGCCCCTTCATTGAGGATAGCGTGGGGAATCACCGTGAACTTTGGCGTAATCATCGTCGGGATGGCTTCGAGTGTCCCACATCCCCAGTGTGAGAATGCAAACTCTTCGCCGCCGTCGCTGACGACCCCGTGTGAGCCTTGCCCTCCGCCAAACTTCAGTACCACGCTCGCGTGAAAAGTATTGGCTAATTTGTGCACGATGCCACCTTTTCCGCCGTCGCCGGGTCCGAGATCAGTTACGAGATAGATTTTACTAATCACAACCAATCAATCCCGCCGTCTTGCGCCGTGTCAGACTGATCCTTACTTATCGGCCAAAGGTCGGTTTTCTGGGCGAAAATATCGCCCGCTTTCGGCAGGGGATGCTCCAGTTGGGCTCGCAAGTTTGCCTGTGCACCCAGCGGAATTTTGGCCAATTGATCGACCAGATTTTGTATCATATGATCCGGCACGCCGTGTTGTCTCAGCCAGGAGCCGGTATCACTTAACATCAGCGTTCCCTCGGTCAGGCCGATGACCGCTGCCTGCACTTGCGGCAGATAGTCGGTTGTCTCAATCGTGATAACGCGGTCACGTCCATAGATATCCTTCCAGAAATTGCGCACCGTGCTGCGATTCTCCACTTGGATGAAAAAGGCGTGCGAGAGTTTCAGCAAATCCTGGACCACAGCTTTGATTGTCAGCCCGGGAATCATTGCGGCCGTGATGCGCTTGTTCTCACCGTAATGTTGCTTGATGTTCTCATTGGCCCGCTCCAGCACATCTGCGCCAAATACTCGCACCAGATTCTTCATCGAGAACCGATCGTGCGCCGGGGCGTCCGAGATACAGAAATGGTATCCCTTCAGGCCAATCCGGTTGATGTAGGCGTCGGTTAGATATGCCGCCGCGAACAGACCATACTGTGGATCTTCCGCTACATCTCCACCCCATCGTCCCGGCACCATATCTTTTAGGGCGCCGACGATTCTCTTGGCCGTCATTTCGAACTGTGAACGCTGGAAAATAAATCGATCAACCTCATCGTCAAAGATCCCCATTGCCAACTGTGGGTCATAACCCGGCAGCATTTCTGCTGTCAGCTCATAGGTGTCAGGCAGATTACGCATCGCGATATCCACGTTGTCACCCATACTGCTGGTCGTGTCCACTTCAGACTCTACGGGCATTGGCACGCCCACCGTTACAATCCAGTTACCATCCGCGGTAGGGTCGAATCGCATCAGCGACCGCCGCACCACATCTTGCGATGGATCTACCGAAGACCTCAGCTTGCCGGTTACCCGTGCTTGGCGTTCGGCTTCCTCGGTCACGCCGGTATCGCTTGTGATACCGAAGGTGATTTTACTCTCCTCAAAATCCGATCTGGAAAACCTAGGACCTCCCATAATTCGCTACCTCCTTAATTTTTTCGAGCATACACTGTAAATGGATGGTATTTTCTACCCCACAAGTCCTCCACGGTATCGTAAAAAGCCGTGTGGGCTTGATGAGCATCTTGATAACTACCCGCATACAACGACCGTAAGAGCATAATATATCTACTCTCGTCGCCTTCCAGCGGATAGGGGTAGCACCAGCCTTCCTCTTGCCTCTCCGCCCCCAGGAGTTGCAAGGCGCACTCTGCCGTTTGCTTGATTGCATAGCTCTGTTGTGTTGATGTCGGAGCGTCGCCAATTATAATATTGGACCACTCCAGCCTCAGTAAACGATGATTTTTCGGCTCCAGTAGGAAACTGCTCAGGTTGACTGGCGTCATAACGTTGTTCTCGTGCAGGAAAATGAGCAATTTCAGCATCCGCCCCACGATCCAAACGTTCGTTCTCAAGTCAGTGCGTTGCTGGTTCTGTAGGATTTGCGTCAATGCAAAGGTTTGGTGTAGGTCCACGTCCGGAAAAGTCAGAATATTTACCATGCGGTTACCCTGCTCCGGTATGGTGAACTTTTCGACCACTTGCGGAAACAGCCAATCGTAGTGGACGCGCTGGTCGGGGCCGTTCTGCTTGGCATACTCCTCTTCGTATAGCTCAGAGAATTCCGCCAGCCTCCCCAGCAAGTACTCGATCCGGTCAACTACCGCATTTTGCTCCACCGTGGCCGCGATCGTCAAAATCCTCCACTCGCCCGCCTCATCTTGGCAGGCATAGTAGTTTAATGACTCATCGCTCCCCAGTTTGTGGTCAATCCGATAGTTGCCTTTTTTGCCCGTGACTACCAAAGTTATCACTCCTTTCTAGCAAATTTTTAAGCATCAGGAAATTGCCTCAGATAGATATCAAGAACAATCCCATACCTGTATATTAGCACACTTTTCCTAAAATGTCAAAAAACGCACCCCTGAATCTCTAAAATAATATCTCAGGTCAGCGGCGCGAAATCTAGAGATTCATATAGACCTGACTTTTTAGTCAGATTCTGTGTTATAATAAGTCTAATGAAAAAGCCTTTCCCCACCATCGCTGCCACTATTCTTGTCATCATTATCGCTGGCGTTCTCTATAGTCTTAATGTTATTCCGCATCGACAGTACACTAACGCTGACTTCCTTATCCCTGACTACCGTAGCCAAGTCGACCGCGACGGTGATGGTATCGACGATCAGACCGACATTCTCCTCAGCGCCAGGGAATATCTCTCGGCTAATCCTCAGTATCAGAGCAAATATTACGCCACCGGCTACCCCGACGACGGCTACGGCGTCTGCACCGATGTTATCGCTCAGGCTCTCCGTGGCGCCGGCTACGATCTAATGGAACTAGTCGATCGAGACATTCGCGAGCATCCCGAGGCTTACGACGTTGATATGCCCGACCGCAACATCGATTTTCGTCGTGTCAAGAACCTCCAGGCCTACTTCGACCGCCACGCCCAGCCTCTCAGCACTAGCCTTTACGATATTTACGAATGGCAAGGCGGCGACATTGTCATTTTCCCTGATCACATCGGCCTCGTTTCTGATAAGCGTAATCGCGACGGCATCCCCTTTCTTATCCATCACTATAGTCCATTCCAGTTCACCTACGAGGAGGACGTCCTCCCGCGTTATCAAATCCTTGCCCACTACCGCATCAGTTGAAACTTCTAGCAAGGCCCCGCGTCGCCTATCGCAACGGGCTGATCGACTCAGTAAAAAGCCGCCCCGATTCAAGGAGCGGCTGGGCGAGCGTGCGCAGTCTGATTACTGTGCACTGATCGCAGGCTCAAGGGTTTGAGCGGTAGTCCGGTTCGTTCAGATAGCTGTTCCCATCCACCGACGTATCGCACGATGTAGTGAGAATTATGCAATGGCTTAGTTCTATCATGCTCAGCTTGTGTTGGCAAATACTCATCAGCGCCGTAAAGACAAATCATTTCCTGTACCAACGCTTCCGCGATTATTTCATTCCGCCAATGCGTTGCATCTTTGTCTTCAACCAGCCCAGAAGTAACCAGTACGTCATGCCACTGATGACTGACGCTTAGGTGCGCCTTGTAAGTATCTACGTTATATAGCAACAGGCCATCCCGTGCATCTTTAAATTGCGGAAGCCGGTTCTCCTCCTGATAAAACTTCCACAAACTTCGTACCAGGTCTGCATCATTCGGGTTTGACGGATATAGCCCTGCCGCACGGATCGCGTCCTGCGGGTCTGGATAGACCTTACGGATCAAATGCACCGATGGGCACCGCGGATCTTTTTCGATATCTACAAGTCGTAATTTACAAGTTTGCTCGCGTTCGGCCTTTTTTAGGATAGGGCCTATGATTTGCGCTGCTGTGATTTTGAATACCGTCACTAATAATCAAATCCTTTCTAAGAATTCTCCTAAAGTACAACCCTCATTTACCATTATAGCACACTTCTCCAAAAAAGTCAATAAAAATTTGACAGAACAGGCTTAAAATTGTTTAACAACCCATCTCATTGTTTAAATATGATAAGACTTATGGTTTTACTATTGACAAAATACCAAATCTGTGCTACAATGGAAGTATAGAAGCAAATACTTCTCGCTCTTTTCTAATCTGTTGAGAAGTTTTTGTCAATCAAAAAAGGGGGATTCATCAAATGTTCAAGAGTCTTAAAGGCATCGAGTTTGACGTCGACGCCGAGAGCACCAATGACGTGGAAGGTCTTCGCTGCCAGCTGCAAGAGGTGTTGGATGACCTCGTCAACCTTGGCGTCGAAATCGCCGACCAGCCGGAGTATATCCACATCAAGAGCCCTGTGGGCCCCTGGCGCAAAGAGCTGGCCTTCAATATTAGCAGCGACCGCCTCGGCCCCAATGAACTGGCTGACCTTATCCGCCTTCGCGACGCTGTTGTTTTCCTGCGGGGGTTCGATCGGTTGAAAGACCGGATGGCCGTTCTCGGCTGGAAGGACCTTAACTGGACGCTCAGCGGTTCTATCAAGAGGCAAGTCTCTACTAATCCAGGTTTTACGACTGGGTTTTATCCGACTCCCACCGACCTGGCCACGCTCGAAGACATGATCGAGCGTTCTGAGCTCGCCCAAGAGCTGCACGAGGAGCGCGCCAATTTTCAAAAGGCCGGTATCGAGCTGGAAATTGCTGGGCACGAGTACACGGTTGTCTTCCAAGAAAACGACCCGCCCCTCTGCCGCCGCCTTACCCGCGCCAATGTCGACTGGGTGTTGCGCATTGTCCGTGCTCTTACTACTGATTGATTCGGAAAGGAAGATGAGGAATGGCTACTTTTCTCCAAGATGGCTGCTATAGCCTGCACTATGTCGTTCATCCCTGCAACGAAATCGACGAAGGGTTTATCGAGGACTGGGCCGAGGCACTCTTTACTGAGTACTCCGCCTATATCGACGAGCCGTTCATCCTTCGCCTCGGCGAGTATGCCCCTGGTTCCGGAGAATACAGCTGGCTTGTCGAAGTGCGCTCCACTGATCCCAAGACTCAGCAAAGCAATTTGGACCTGACGAAGTTCCTGATCGAGGTTAAGAGCGAGCAGCACTACTTCGGCCGTAACCACGAAGATCCTAGCGAGAACTACGCTGGTCGCGTGGATGTCGCCGTAATAATGCCTGAACGTAATTCTCCCGGGTTTGGTGGTCGCACCCGCCCGGCAGCCTTGCTCCTGGGACGGCTGGCTTTCGCTCACTACTATGAGAAAATCACTCAGCATTATCTTGCTTGGACCTCTGACTATTTGGATGCTCCTCAGAACAAGACCAATTATCTCGGCATCTGCCGCTCCCTCGACGACCTCTGGCAGTAACGACAATCGCTTCTCCTCGCCCCGACCCTCACCGGTCGGGGTTTTCTTTTTACCTTATAGCCCAAACCCATCGATTTGATAATTAATGATTCATCACTATGCGTGGTTTTTCCCGCCACTTCCAGCTCCCGCTCTATTCAGTATTTATCAACTTTTCTGCTTGTTCTCCGCAACCTCTTCCGATGCTCACAAAAATCCAATTTTTCTCAAAATTCTTCCCAAAACCTCTTTACTTTTAGGGAAAAATCATATATTATATATAAGTAGAGTTGGAGCTGGTTGATATTAGTGCTCTGACATTATAATAAATTAAAAGGAGAAAGAATGGCAAATTTTGACCGTTCCAAGCCACACATCAACGTCGGTACGATGGGCCACGTTGACCACGGTAAAACTACTTTGACCGCTGCGATTACGAACG
>CAZPCQ010000018.1:0-22189 GCA_964585155.1 uncultured Candidatus Saccharibacteria bacterium
TATAGGTAATAAGACACTTCGCCTATAAATTCTAATATGTTTGTTAATCCTACAGATAACTGTTGTAAAATAAACTTATTCTCTTGGAATTTGGGAAAATTTGTGGTAGTATAGAGGTATCACTCAGGAGGTAAAACAGGCTCAGATTTGAGCAATGGTTGCTTCGGCACATTAAAAGGAGGTAGATATGAATGACGACGTTAGTAGAGCAGTCGCCACGGAACCGTTGGGCGGATTTGCCGATTTTCCAGGCAGTGCTGCGAGAGTTCTTGACACGGGATGATCGGGAGATCCTGATAGTTTACGACGTGGATGACCTGATGTGGCCGCTGGTGGATTCGCTGGCGCGCAGGGGTGGATTTAGTCCGGAGGACGCGGAGTTTACTTTCCGGATCACGGACAACTACAAGTTGACTCCGGAACGGCAGCAGTATCTAATCCGTGAGTTCGGCGTGGCGGATAATTTCCGCAACATCAAGTTCTTCCCGGGCGTGGAGCAGATTTTGTTACCATGCCAACTTAGCTCGCGGGTGCACGTGAAAATCAACAGCAATTCATTTTCGGAAGAAATTTCCGAACTGAAGACAGAACAGCTGCTGGCGGCGGTGCCAGGACTGAAGCGTGAGAACATCCAGATGAACTTGGTGACTTACGCCGAAGCGAAACGGAAGAATCTACAGCAGCACATTACTTTCCTGGGCGAAGATAGTCCGAATAATGTGGCGATGAGCGACGCACTCTGCGCGGTGATGCCGCGGAAGCCGGCGTGGACGACGCATCCGGATTCTCTGCAGATCATGACAGGAAAGCGGGTGCGCGTGTTGGAAGACTTCTACGCAATTACACAGTTCGTGTACGACGGAACCAAGTATATCCTGGAGCACAGCTAACCGCGAAAGTTAGCGACGGTACAGAGTTAGTTTGAACACACGATGATTTCTGAGAAAGGACGTGAGCGTAATGCTGATACCAGATTTCATAATTGACGCAGTCTGGGATGTGGATGACATTATGTGGAAGCAGAATGAGCGTGTGGCGGAAACCTGCAAGGTTCCGTTCGAGAAACTGGTAGACTTCCATGTTAATGAGAATCCGCTGTTGACGGCGCAGGAAAAGCAGGCGCTGAACGCGTGCTACGCTAACCCAAAGAATTTTCTGAATATTCCGTGGGGAGCGGGCCTGACACGGATTCCGGATCTGATCAACTACGGTGTGCGGTCGAAGGTCAACTCTAATACATTCTCGGCGGAAGGGCGTGATAACAAAGTAACTTCTTTACGCACGCAGATTCCGCGACTGGATGAGCTGGAGCAACACTATGGCCTAGTGAACGACAAGACCACGGTGCGGAAGCCGTTTGATGAGAACGATGTAATCTTGATCGACGACAGTCCGTACAATGCGGCGGAGTTCCCGGGACCGATCATCGTGACGCCGATAACACCGTGGATCGTGACAGAAAAGGCACAGGCGCTACTGCGCGGGAAGGAAGTGCATTACTTCACCTACGGCTATCCTGAGGAAGCGATCGAGATCGTGAAATTGTTGGCGATCCGACTGTTTAAGGAAAGGCTGAAGCAGAGGTGAGTGCGCCGGTCATCTGGGCGACATCGAATGCACTGTCTGCTCGTGCGGGCGAGACCGTTGAGTATGACAACTGCGTAACCATACAGACTTCGTTATCTCCAAATTTGGCTCCCCGACATATGGGGAGCCATTTTTATTTTGGAAAAACTTGAACTTGAGCTGCGTGCGGAACTTTTATTTTTGGGAAATTTTGAACCTAGAGTATGTGTGGAGATTTTTAAGTTTGAGAAGATTTTGATTTGGGAGATTTGGAAGTTTTGGAACGGCGAGAGGTTTTAGAGTCGGAGCTATGGAGGTTATGCGAGTGAAGATTTTGAGCGTTCTTAGGATTGGAAGAACTATCAACCTTAGTAACTTCGACTTTGATGATTTCGGGCTGGGGAGTGTCTTGAGTTTTGGATTTTGATTTTGAGGATGGTCTGGTTTTAGACTGGGTGAAGTTTTGGGAATTTTTGGAACTTTTTGAGGTTCTGGGAGTTTTGGTAGGCGCAACTTCAGGTTGCGGGGGAGTTTTAATGGTTTTAGATGACGCAACTTGAGGTTGCGGGGAGTTTTCTGGCTCACTGGCCGCCGCAACTTCAGGTTGCGCTGGCTTTGCGGAGGCAGACTGAGTCTGGTCGATAATAATCTCATTACCATTCTCATCAATTTCGACGACCTGCAAGTGTGGCAGGAGAATCTTCTGGGCGAGTTTGCCGCTCATTGTATAATCAATAAGATATAATAGATATCCAGCGACTAGAGATAAAACTAGAATTACAAAAATCCAGCCAAACATTGGCAGCAGACCATTCTCCAAGAAGTTAAAAATCTCCAGCGGAAAACGTAATTCGCTGTCATCGGGTAGAATTTGGGTGAGGAAAATCATGGTTGCGGCATAACAAACCGGCAGAGCCAGCCAATAGAGCGGCGAGATGGGGCGCCAGGCGCCTTTTTTTACAAAAAGTAGCCAATCGGCAAGAATCAAAAGCGGCAAGACTAGACAAGTCAGCCAAACTGTCCAGCTGGGCAACGTGGGAAGGTAAAAGTGGAAGCTATTTGAAGCAAGTGCTACAAAGCTCATCAAGAAAAAGTTCAACAAGAGCAGGCCTTCGAGCATAGGACAGATGATTTTACCGTTGAACTGCCTGGGGCTGAGCGCAAGAACAATGGCGCTAACCGGAAAATAAATAGCCGCAATTAGTAAAACCCAAGCCGGAAAAATCCGAATCGTGTACGGACCATATTCGCTAAAAATGACACCGAGCAGAACCATACTGATGAGGCCGATGAGGATCTTCAGGATGACGGTGATAAGTTTTTTCGGGATATACATAAACTTATTATAGGGCAAAAGTAGCGAGATGGCAAGAACTGTAAGATGAAATTTAGCGACTTTTGCTAGAAATTGTGAAAAGTGTGATATAATAGATGCGGAAGCGTGGCCGAGTGGTTGAAGGCGCACGACTCGAAATCGTGTGGGCAGTAATGTCTCGGAGGTTCGAATCCTCTCGCTTCCGCCAACCTCTGAGCAAAAGCGTTTGCTTTTGCGTAGAGGTTGATAGTGGAAGCGAGTTAATTTCGTTCTGGACGAACGAAAATGGGATTTTGTGTAACAAAATCTAGGATTCTTATAATGCGCACCGTTGTCGCTTTGCGACCGGGCGCATAACGAATCCTAATGAGCGAAGCGAAATAATTTCGTGAGTCTAGGTGCGTTATCCGCCCAGCGCGAAGCACAGTGGCGCGGATTTCTATCTTCTCGCTTCCGCTATTTTTTAGATACCAAAAAGCGCCCTCCGGAGAGGACGCTTTGAGTTTGGGGAATTATGATTTGCAGAAAAGCTGCTCGATGAAGTCGCCCACTCCGAGTAAAAACGCAAGAAGGCCGACGCCAGTGAGACCGACCGCCGCCAGCACGCACAGAGTCAATGCAGCGGCCGGAAAAGCGGCAACTAATGCAAAGATAACGGAGAGCGGGAGACCATAGGGCTGGAGCGACGGGGAAAGCATAGAGACGGCTTCGATGGCCCACATCCAGACGAGCATCACCCAAGCAGCATAGGTGCAGGCAAATAGAGCGACGAATCCGGTGGCTTCGGGGTTGGGGTCGGGCGGACGGATGGGAGTAGGCGGAAAGTATTTGCGCTGAGAAGTGGCGTGATGGCGGCGAGATTTCTTGTGGGCAGACTTTTTACGAGTAGATCTCATAAAGTTCTCTCCTTTCTGAGGCAACAAGGTTAACGGAATGATCGGAATGTACGTAATTCCCTCCTGTAAAGGTGCGGTGTAAGTTACAGTATAATTATAGCACTTTTGGGCGGTAAAGTCCAGAAAGGCTCTTCCTGCGCGAAAAACAAGCCGCGGAGAAGCCCGAGAAGGTTGGTCTAGACACGAACCTTGGTAGTAGCAAGGTTTGCGGAGAAAACGCGTCAGAGTGGCGGAAAATAGGCTTAAACGGTAAAATAGCGGGTTCTAAATCGGAAAAAACTGAGTTTTTGAAAAAATGAGACTTGAATCAAGAATTCCACGGCTTTAAAAATCAGTACGCAAAAATCCGCCAGAGCTGACGGATTTTGCTGAATTTTTGAGAAAATTAGTTGTAAAGATTCTCGACTTCGATCGAAGGACCCTGAGAAGTGGTAATGAAAATCGACTTCACATAACTGCCCTTGAGCGAAGCAGGGCGATGACTCTTGAGCGAATCAAAGAAAGTATTGGCGTTCTCGAGCAACTTTTCCGCGTCAAAACTGGTCTTGCCGAGGCCGATGTGAATGATGGCCTGCTTGTCGACGCGATATTCGACCTTACCAGCCTTGGACTCTTTAACAGCCTTCTCGAGGTCGACGGTAACGGTGCCGGCCTTAGGATTTGGCATCAAGCCTTTTGGACCAAGCAAGCGGGCGAATTTACCGAGTTTAGGCATATATTGTGGGGTAGAAATGAGGACGTCGAAGTCGATTTCACCTTTTTCGAGACGCTTCAAGAACTCTTCGTCTTCAGCGATGTCAGCACCAGCAGCAGCGGCCTTCTTTGCTTCATCGAGTGGGGCGAAAACCGCGACACGAACGGTCTTGCCATTCCCGTGCGGCAAGACGACGGTAGCACGGATGTTTTGATCGGCCTGGCGCGGATCGACACCAAGACGGACGTGAGCCTCGACGGTAGCGTCAAATTTGCTCGGGTTGGTCTCAGAAGCGAGTTTCAGTGCATCGGCGAGAGTGTAAGTCTTGCCTTTTTCGACCAACTTAGCCTTTTCCTGATATTTCTTGCCACGGCGCTCGATACGAGGGCGAACGATTGGCGCAGCGCCCTTGGGCTTTTCGCCGGCTTCTTCAAGAGCCTTCGCCTCAGCCTTACGCGCCTGGCGCTCTTCCTCGGCCTTGACTTCTTCAATATGCTTCTTGGATTTCTTGCCAGATTTGGCAAACTGCTCCTCTTCGACGACTGGAGCGGTATCTTTGATCTCTGCAGAGTTATCTTCTGCCATAGGGTTCCTTTCTGTGGTGCTAGCGAAGGAAATATTCTTCTCCCACATTGTTAATATTAGGTAGATTATAGCAAAAAGTTGGAGTTTTGGCAAGGATTTTAGCAAAAATTTACAGAGAAAATGAAGGTTTTTGCGCTAAAAGGGACGAAAATGCTTATTTTTGGCGACGAAATATTGACTTTTTGCGTAATGTGTGCTATAGTGGTAAATGAGGGGTGTACATTTTAATCTTGAAGGGAGTTGGCTTACAATGCTGCCATTAGCGACACCACTAACTCAAGAGCAGCAAGCCGTTATATTACAATTGCAGGAGATTTACCAGCAAACCGGTAAACGTCCAGCATTGTATAGACATAAACAGCTGAAGTTGCGTATTTTGATTTGTTTTCCGGATTACGATAGTGCGTTCAGGGCGGCGAATTTGCCAGTAATTCATCCGACAGATGACGACCTGATTAAATCGATTCAGGAGTTCCACGAAATTTACGGGAGGATTCCGACACGAAACGAAGCATGTCAGGGTGGGTTACTTAAGTACAGTTTAACATGCTATGAAGCGCATTATCCACTATGGAACGATCTAATCACTGCGTCGGGATTTAAGCCGCGCATTCGAAATGGCTGGGCGACCGCCCTGCCGAGAAGGGTGCTAATCCGACGGTTGCAGCGCCTGGCCTTAAGACTAGGGCGGATACCAACAATGGCGGATATTAAAGCGGACCAGACGATGCCTTCGGTTCACTATTACAAGAAGGAGTTTGGTAGCTGGGTGAACGCGTGCAAGGTGGCGCGACTGGCGTGGCTACTGGGGTTGGAATTTTCCGACGGGCAGATGCTGCGATATCTGCGCAAAATGGCGAGGCAACTTGGCCATACGCCATCCTGCGCGGAGTTTGGCAGGCGTTCACATCGGCCGGGCCTGCGACTAGGTGACTACAAGAAAAGATTTGGCAGCTGGAATAAGGCAGTAATCGCAGCCGGCTTGCCGACAAATCTGACCGACCCGCGCTGGCAAGATAGACTGGCGACCGACGACGCGTCGGAGGGCGACCGCTCTTTGGACGCTGCGAGTGACACAACGGCGGCGGCCGATTTGCCTGCGTCGATTGATGGCGCAGCTACTAAGGATGATTCATCTGACGTCGCTAGCGGAGTAGCAGCATAAAACAGCCTCAACTTCTTCTGAGAATCCCCTCCGGTTTGGAGGGGATTTTGTTAGCCCTGTTCGCTAAGTCGAGATTAGCTCTCGAGAATAAGTTTCAGCAAATCCGGGTCTTCGTAGAGGAAGGCCTCTTCGATCTGCTCTTGGTCGCGGACAGGAAGGAAGACGACAATTTTCGCGACATCGCGGCCACAGCCGTCACAATGATAGACATAAGTGCCGCAGGCATAGAGACCGCTGGGAATGTCGGCCTTTTTATTAACCTTGACCATATTTTGCAAGTAATAATTAGGATCGTCGTGCGAAACATAGTGGCCGACGGTCATACTGGGCAACATAAAAAGTTGCTTTTTCTTTAAGTTCATCGGCTTGATGCAATTTTCACACCAGTCGTCTTTGAACTTGGCTTTAACTTTGTCGAAAAATCCCATAGCTGATTATTTCTTAGAGTTGGCTTTGGCTTCTTCGATACTTTTGACCATCATATCGGCCTTGGAAATACCAGTCAGAATGTGTTTATCATCCATACGGAAGCGCTGGTTGGAAGTGAAGGTATCGACGCGAATCTTGATATCGTCAATCAGCATCAAAAAGCTGACCCGGCTGCTACCTTCCATAATGCCGCCGCCCATCTTGCCGTCATCAACCCAGGCTTTTTGCACGCGAGAAGCAGGGACGATGTAGGCGTTGAAGGGATTCCAGAAAAAGACCAGACCAACTACACCTTTGTCGATGTCGAGAATGACGGTCTTGCCGCGACCATAGAAAGTCTGATTGCGCTTGTAGCCTTCGGCGACGAATTGTTTTTGGAAGGCTTCGGTATTGCGCTTGAAGATGAAGGCGCCACCAAAGACCCACCAAACGAAAGCAAGCAAAGTCGGGACCATCGTGGTAATAACTGCGCCGGTGCCGCCGTCGTTAAAGCGGAAGTAGCAGAGCAAATAACCGATAATACAAACGATCAGTGGCACAAAAATGTAACCAAGCAAGTATAAAATGTTAATTTTTTGAATCTTTTCTTTCATTTCCTCTCCTTTAGTTTTACTCCCAATCGGATTTTTTCTCCGCCTCCGACTTCTTGCGAACATAGAAGGCCGGGAAAAGACCGAGTTTGGAACCAAGATAATGTACCCCCGCGAAAACCACGATAACAGTCAAGAGCTGAAGCGCTAAAGCGGGACCGTCAATGAATGATTCTTCACTCTGAATGGCGGCATTGCCAACCATATCGACGTAAAAGTCGTGCCGGCTGAGCGGATTAGTATATTCAATCTGTTGGATAAAAGTCGGATTGCTCTCGAGATTTTCCCAAACAATACGGCCAACCGGGAGAATCGACTCGCCGCCAAAAGGAGAATCGCTACCGTCAGTCTTCTTGACATTGACGGAATTGATCCGAGCGGCGACAATCTCACCCGAAGGCAAAGTCAAGGCGTCAAAATACATTCCGCCATAGTAGCCACCGCCACGATTGCGATATTCAATACCCGGAGAAATCACTGTGAAAGTATCATTGGCTAAGAGGTCATCGATATTTTTGGCGCGCACAACGTTTTCCCCGGCGGCGCCACCGATCTCGCCGTCGCTAACGATATGCTCGGACTTGTGCTGCTCGTACTGACTGGTGCGGATATTCTTGACCAAAGCCTCCACGCCCAGACTGACGACAAAGGCAATCGCCAAACTAATCCAGAGATCGTATCTTAGAATATATCTTCGTGCCATAAAAATTACCCACTTTTATGTTATTTTTATGATAGCACTAACTTCGGTGAGATTCAAGACTGGATTTTCCGGGGAAAAGTGATAAAATTAGAGATTTTCTTGAGATTTTGGCAAAAAGTTGATAGAACTTGTGGTTTTCTATTGACTTTTTTAATAAAGTGTGCTATAATGGGAGGATAGGGGGTGGAATTTGACGACAAGTCCGTACTTTTACAGAAAGGAAGTGAAAAAATGAGTCCGACGACGATTAGAAATTGCTGGTTCGTCGTGATCTGGCTAGCGCTGTTTGTAGCAGCGATGCTGATCTACAGATTAGTATCAAAGCAGAAGGACAAGGTCATCATCTTCGAGGTTGGATACACCATATCGGCATCCATAATGCTACTGGTCGATAAGTTGTGGCTAACGGACGGAGACTTAATGACCACAGTCATCTTAATCACGTTTCCATTACATCTCTTGGGTCAATTTTTAATATTGATCGCGAGGAAACCAAAAGACTAAAATTCTGAGAGGGGTAGAAAAAATGAGTCGGATGGAATATCTTGAATACATTCGCAAGGTCATCGCGGAGCGGGGCGGCAAAGCGCCGACGTTTGCAGAATTTCGGAAAGCGCAAAGACAGACGCAACGCCAGCAAAAGCAGACACAGCGTTGAAGCCTAGTCTAGTATGAGTAGTATAATTATTGTACTTGTGCTGTACTTCGCGCTGCTCTATCAGGCGGTGCGGGGGCCGAAGAGGAGGAAGTAAGATGGAAAAGTTATTGCAGGCTCTGGGCGTATTGATGGCAATAGTAGTGATCTGGGCGGTTTTGGCCGGCACCGCTAAAGTAGTGGCAGCACTCTTTGGTGAAGACCTGGACGGCAAAACCTGTGGCGTCGTCTCCTGCATACTATTAGCAGCAGCTACCATGCTCATGCCATTTTTACCGTAGATATCGAGGAGGGGTAAAGATGTTGGAAAATCCGATTATGACCGGCTTCATTATCTTCGTGGCGTGGTTTTTCGCGCTGTGGGGACTATCGTCATTCCTGACTGAGGCCTGCGGAATGGTGTCGAAATACGCTTTTCCGGCCAGCATCGCGGCAGTCACACTGCCGACGGCGTTGGCAGTACTAATCGTCTACGGCCAAACTGAGGCTCTCTGGATTCTGGGTGGAATGTGTTTTATGGAACTATGCCTCTATCTGAGCGGAGGAATGAGTTGATGAGCGAAATCCTGGCGATAGTTCTACTAATTGCAGCACAGTGGCTAGTATCAGCGATAGTCATTGGGACGGTTTTGGCGTTACTATTAAGACTTAACGCGGGGTCAGCTGCGTTATACGGCCTAATGATTGCATCTATACCAGTGATACTGGAAATCGGATATTATTTCGGGCTGGGGGTAGCGCTTGGAGTGATCGGATGTTTTATAGCATTCGTCTACATTTGGACAAAGGACATCCGGAAACGCCGGAAAAAATAATTTCACTTCTACAAAAAACGGTCGCTCTGGATAGGGCGGCCGGTTTTTTATAGGCTATTAATAAACATCCGGGGCAGAGCCCCGAGGAGTTAGATCTGGTCAATTATTAAATCCATTGTCCTTTTCCTTTCACAAAAAGGTCGCCCCGAAATGAGGCGGCCTTTTTCAGTATTTTATGCCGTTAGTCTTCGACGACTACGCCCATCGAGCGAGCGGTACCAGCGATAACTTTTACGGCGCCGTCGAGGTCGATGGCGTTTAACTGGCCCATCTTGACCTTGGCGATGTCTTCGAGATCGGCGCGGGAGATCTTACCAACCTTCTCGAGGTTTGGCTTGCCGCTACCTTTTTCGATCTTGATCTTTTCGCGGATCAAATCGTCAACAGGCTGACCGAGACAGACCCAGTCAAAAGTCCGATCATCGTAAACTTTGATGTGGACGATGACATTCTTGCCCATAAACTCTTTGGTGGCTTCGTTGAATGGATTGATGAAATCCATCATATTCAGACCCCACTGACCGAGCGTAGAACCGACCGGAGGACCTGCGGTAGCCTTGCCACCAGGGATACGAAGTTTGAGATTCCCAATTACTTGTTTTCCTGCCATAATTTTCCTTCTCCTGGGTAGAAGCCCCAGAAACGATTACTAATATTAACCGTGCGTAACGTATCTATTTTAGCGCAAAAGGGCGGAAAAGTCAATTCTGATTTTCGCGACAGCGAAGAAATGTGTGGTATAATGGATTTATTATGGGTAAATTGGAAGATATTGTAAGTTTATGCAAACGGCGGGGGTTTATTTTTCCGGGGTCAGACGCGTACGGCGGGATGGCCGGGACTTGGGACTTTGGGCCGCTGGGCGTGATGCTAAAAAGAAATATTGAGCAAAACTGGTGGAACTTTTGGGTAGATCAGCGCGATGATATGTATGGGGTGGACGCGGCGATTTTGATGAATCCGAAAACCTGGCAAGCGTCGGGGCACGTGGATACTTTTAATGATCCACTGATTGAATGTAAAGAATGTCACGGGCGGTTCCGCGCGGACAAACTAGTGGAGGGGGCGACCGAAAGTATCACAACGGACGAGTTTTTGAAGACGAATCCGAAATGTCCAACTTGCGGGAAGCAGAACTGGGGCGAAATTAAGAAGTTCAATATGATGTTTACTACGCACGTGGGGCCGGTGAGCGACGACAAGAGTATCGCGTATCTGCGACCAGAGACGGCGCAAGGAATTTTTACGAACTTCAAAAATGTGGTAGATACGATTTATCCAGATATGCCGTTTGGAATCGCGCAGATCGGGAAATCGTTCCGAAATGAGATTTCACCAAGAGATTTCATTTTGAGAGACCGGGAATGTTCGCAAATGGAGCTTGAGTACTTCGTGAAGCCGGATGAATGGGAGGAAAATTTTGAGAAGATTTTAGCGAATTATCATGCGTTTCTAGAGGAGATGATGGGCTTGCCAGAGGCGCTGATTCACGATTACGAAGTACCGGCGGAAGATCGGGCACATTATTCGAAACGGACGATTGATATTGAGTTTGATTATCCAAACGGAAAAGAGGAATTGATGGGGATTGCTTACCGGACGGATTTTGACCTGATGAACATCCAAAAAGCGGCGGGCAAGAGTATGGAATATCGCGATAAAAATACTGGTGAAGTATTCGTGCCGCACGTGGTGGAGCCGTCAATCGGGGTGGAGCGGCTGTTCTTGGCGGTCTTGACTGCGGCGTATTGGCAGGATGGAGACCGGATCGTATTGAGGTTGCCGGAGAATTTGGCGCCATATAAATACTGTGTCAGCCCACTACTCAAGAATAAGCCAGAACTAGTGGCAAAAGCGAAAGAAGTTTACGAAAAGTTGAAGCAGGAATATACTTTTGTGACTTGGGATGATTCGGGTAATATCGGGAAACGCTACAAGAAGCAAGATGAAATCGGGACGCCAAAATGTGTGGTGGTGGATTTTGATAGTCTGGAGAATGATGATGTGACGGTGCGTGACC
Organism: uncultured Candidatus Saccharibacteria bacterium; assembly: GCA_964585155.1. Classification (GTDB taxonomy): domain Bacteria; phylum Patescibacteriota; class Saccharimonadia; order Saccharimonadales; family Saccharimonadaceae; genus Nanosyncoccus. The sequence goes on from CAZPCQ010000018.1 coordinate 11,434, forward strand.
GAGATACGACTGAGCAGGTACGAGTGAAGATTGCGGAATTATAGTTCCGGGGTTGTAGTTCTTATTAAGATTGGCTATTTCGTTGTCGATAGGTGCGTTACTCGCTCTCGGTATAACAAATACCGTTCGCTCCGTTACTCCTATCTCCTAGAACTAGCTCAATTTTAATTAAGAAATGTGACACAGCGAGATTAGCGTGATATAATAATATATAGTATAAAGGAGTTAATTATGGCAGATTTTAATAAAATTTTGACCCCGGGGGATTATGAGAACGGCGAGATTAACGTCGTAATCGAGATTCCGATGGGCAGCACGCAAAAAATCGAGTTCCGACGGAATATTCCGGGTGGGGCGTTTGAGATTGACCGGATTGAGCCGGATTTGTTTGCGAAGCCGACGAATTATGGCTTTATCCCGCAGACTTTAGATGAAGATGGCGACGAGCTGGATGTTTTACTAGTGAGTCCGCTGCAACTGACGACCGGAACATTTATGAAAGCGCGGGTGCTCGGTGTGATGAAGTTCGTCGATGATGGCGAAGTGGATGATAAAATTATCGCAGTGCCGGCGGATGATCGGAATAGCGGAAATTGCTACCAGACTTTGGAAGATTTACCAAAACAACTGATTAAACAACTGGAATTCCACTTTAATCACTACAAGGACTTGAAGAAGCCGGGTAGTACCGTAGTGAAAGAATTTGCTGGGCTGGATGAGGCGAAGAAAGTTATCGCCGACGCGGTGAAACGCTGGGATAGTCAGTAAGGCGTAGTTATAGTTCTTGTCAAAATTGGCTATTTCGTCGTTGACGGATGCGTTGCTCCCTCGCCGTGCCACTAAGTACGTCTCGGTTCGCTACTCCCGTCGCCTCGAACTAGTTCAATTTTGACTAAGAACGGTAGTATCGCTCGTACTACTTGCGAAAAATTAAGTTTTATTTTAATTAACTGAGGTATAATCTAAGATATGAGAATATTGTATGTTGAAGATGAGGAGAGATTGGCCTCGGCGGTGGAATATTTGCTGAAAAAAGAGCAGATTGCAGTGGACTGGGTGGCAGACGGTGAAGAAGGCCTGGAAATGGCACTGAGAGGCGGTTATGATTGTTTGGTATTAGACATTATGCTGCCGCACGTGTCGGGGGTGGAAATCTTGCAAGCGGTACGCAAACACGGAATCACGACGCCGATTATTATGTTGTCGGCGCTGTCGGAAGTGGAAGATAAGGTGCACGCGCTAGAGACGGGAGCGGATGATTATCTGGCAAAACCATTTAAGACGGCGGAATTGATTGCGCGGATTAAAGCGATTACCCGGCGCCCACCACTGCAAATGGAAAATATGATTAAATTCGCCGACCTAGAGTATGATTTGCAAAATCGGACGCTGAACGGCTTGGTTTTGACGGGAAAAGAAGCAGATTTGTTTGAACTTCTGATTCGTAACCCAGGCAAAATCCAGCATAAGGAACAACTATTGACCCGGGCGTGGGGGAGCGAGGCAAATTCGTCGGATAATTACGTCGAAGTGTATATGAGTTATCTGCGAAAAAAGTTGGAGCAGCTGCGGTCGAAGGCGGAGATTAAGACGGTGCGAAACTTGGGATATAAGTTGGTCGAGAAGAAAAAATAGAGAATGTTTCGGAGTTTACGGAATCGGTTAATTGCGATCAACTTGGCGATCACGACAGTAGTGCTAGTGTTGGCTTTTTCATCGATTTATATTGTGGCGCGGGCGGATGTGCGATCGCGACAGGCAAACTCAGCGGATTATACTTTTCAATACGGCAGCACGCAGGTAGTGATTAGCCGGATGTACCAACAAATTCAGGCAGAGCAAAAACACTTTTTGAATTCGCTACTGATGTCACTGTTCGTGGCAGGGATTTGCGTGGAGGTGGCGGTGGCGATTATTTCTTATATCTTGGCGGAGACGGCGATTCGACCAATCAAGGAAGCTTACGATGCACAGCGAACTTTTGTGGCAAATGCAAGTCACGAGATGAAGACGCCGATTGCGGCAATTATGGCGAACCTCGAAGTGGCAGATATTCAGGGTAACCAATGGATTGACAATGTGGCGCAGGAAGTGGAATATATGAATACGCTAAACCAAGACCTGCTGGCGCTAGCACGGGCGGAAAGTTCGATTTCGGCGACGAAGAAGGCGGAAAGCGTAAACTTGAAAGAGTTTACGGAAGAGATTATTGCACCGTTTCGGCCACGGATGGAAGCGGAAAAGATTAACTTTGAACTAAAAACCCAGCTAAAGACGGCAAAAGTAAAATTGGTGAAGAATGATTTTCGGCAAGTAGTGACAATACTAGTGGATAACGCGATTAAATATTGCGATAAGAAGATCATAGTGACGCTGACTAGCCGGCAATTTATAATCGAAAACGATGGCGCGACGATCGCAAAGGAAAATCTGCCGCGGATTTTTGACCGGTTTTACCAGACGAATAAGAGTGCGGAAGGCGTGGGGCTGGGTCTCGCGATTGCGAAGACGGTGGCGGACCGCGAAGGATGGAAACTAAGCGTAGAGTCAGAAAAGACGACGAAGTTTACGCTGAGGTTTGTAAGAGTGTAGATGAATTTGTTTTGGGATATTAGATTAGAGGTGTTTTAGATGATTCTGCGCTGATTTAGGCGATACTTAACTAATGGCTTTGTTCGGGTGTGAAAAAATGGCTTGGTTGACACGCTGTCAACGAAGGCCAAAATCTGACCTCTGTTACGGAAATTCCTTCGTTGATTCGGTGTCAACGAAGGAAAATATTGTTCGGTTGCAATGCTGACAGCAGTGTTAGCATTGAGGAATTTTTCATCTCTGTTTGGTATTTTGTAAATGTTGACAGTACTGTTAGCATTTCTGATAATCAACATCCCGGGGCAGAGTCCCAAACCGTCTTATGACGGTTTGCTTGTTCGTCAGACGAACAAGCGAGGTATGTCTCGCCTTGTTCAGGCGAGCATAGGTAAACCTATGCTCTAGCAGAATGCTCTGCATTCTGCGCTAATTCCTACGGGGCAGAGCCCCGAGGAATTGAACCTGGTCAATTATTAAAACCGAACAAATATTAGTTTGATAACATAAACTATTCTTCCATAAAGACGCCAGATTGACGGCTCCAGAGGTGATGATAAACACCGTCGGGCTTCTCAAGGAGATCGTGATGTTTGCCTTGCTCGACAATCTTGCCATCTTCGAGGACGACGATGCGGTCGAGATTAGCCACGGTAGAAAGACGGTGCGCAATAACGATACTAGTGCGGCCAGCCATCAGTTTATTCAGAGCGTCCTGAATCAGTGCCTCAGATTCGGAATCGAGGGCAGAAGTGGCTTCGTCGAGGACGAGAATCGGCGCATCCTTGAGAATGGCGCGAGCGATGGCGATGCGCTGACGCTGACCGCCGGAAAGTTTAATTCCCCGCTCGCCAACCAGGGTATCATAGCCTTCAGGCAGGTCCATAATAAAATCGTGAGCATTGGCCAAACGAGCGGCGCGCTGGATTTCTTCGGGCGTGGCGTCAGGCTTGCCATAGGCGATATTCTCGGCAATGCTGCGATGGAAGAGAGCAGTTTCCTGGGGGACGTAAGCGATATTTTCTCGTAATGAAGACTGGGTAACTTTCCGAATATCCTGATCGGAAGCCAGGATCGCTCCATCATTCACGTCGGCAAAGCGCAAAAGTAATTTAGTCAGAGTAGTCTTGCCGGAGCCGGAAACGCCGACCAGGCCGACCCGCTCGCCAGGATGAATGCTAAGACTAAAATGCTCAAAAATCGGAGCCTTGGCATCAGCGTGCTGGAAGGTGATGCCTTTAAAGTCGACCCGCGGCTCTTTGAGAATTAACTCTGTTGCGTCGGGAGTGTCAACGACATCATCAACGAGATCGAGAATCAAAGTCATCTCGTGAGCATCGCCAAAAACGCGATTGATATTCTTAAAAATACTAGTCACGCTCCAGAGCTCGCCTTGAACGGTTTGAGTATAATTAACAATCAAAATCAGTGTAGCGACGGAAATACCAAGCCAGGACTGACCAATAAGCAGGAAGAAAAGAATTAGTGCAGTGATACAAATCTGAATACTACTAAACTTAATATCCCGGCTAATTGTGGCGCGCATCAGATCGGCGCCAGCGTCCAGTGTCTTTTCGGCAAAACCGGTGTAGCGACGTTTCTCATAGGGCTCTTTGGCATAAGATTTGACGGAGATAATATTGGAAATGGAGTCAGCGAGCTGGCCAGTCTGTTTGTTGCTAGCCTCGGCTTCGGCTTCGTTGAGATGACCAATCCGCTTGAAGGAAAGTCCAGCGATCAAGACATACAAGGCTACAAAGATGACGAGGCCAACCGCAAACCACGGCACTTGTGGCGCCAGCACGACGATCACCATAACAATATATAGCGTGCTGGGGTATAATTCCCAGAGGAAGACATCGAAAAGCCGCTCAAAACTGCCCACGAAACGGTTGGTCTGCGATACTAACGATCCAGAGAAACGGTCACTGTGGAATTGCATCGACTGCTCAGAGATAGTATCGAAACAAAGCTCGGAGAGGTCATACATTGCTAAAAGTTCCATCCGCCAGCACCAATACAGACGCAGTTCCTCCAAAACTAACTTATTAAAAGTGAATAGCACTAAAAAGATAATGACTTCACCCAGAGTAGTAGCAAGAAGTTGCTCAAAAGGCAATCCTTGAGAAATTTTGTCAATCAAATCAGCAAAAATTAGCGGCGCCAAGATCGCTCGAATAAAAACTACTGCCGGCGTAGTCAAAAGGCAGCCTAGCGCATACCACTTATACTTGACAATTTCGCGCCAATAGTAGTGCATGGTGCGGCCGGTAGTTTTCGGCTCGGTAGAGGTTTGATTTTTCATAACATATATAATTATAAAGTAGATTTAAGTTTTCGGCAAGGAGGAATTTTGTGATATAATGGCGTTATGGATATGTCAGCACCAGTGGAGGATGTGAAGGGCGTCGGACCGAAGACGGCGGAACTTTTGCGCGGGGTGAATTTGAAAACGGTGGGGGATTTGCTGTATTGTTTGCCACGGGTGTATGAAAATTATCAGACTACAGTGACGATCGATGAGCTGAAGCCGGGCAATATTGTGGTGCGGGGACGAATTAGTGATCTGAGAGTTATCCGGACGAGCCGGCGGCGGTTGACGATTACGGAGGGCGTGATTCGCGACGATACGGGAGCGATCCGGACGGTGTGGTTTAATCAGCCGTACCGGGCGAAGCAATTTGATCCGAAGCGTGAATACTTTTTTACGGGAAAGTATGAGCTGAAAAACGGGCGGTATGTTTTGACTTCGCCGTCGGCGACGTTAGTGCAGGACGTAGAGAAGGATGGCGAGATGGCGAGATTTCAGCCGGTGTATTCGGCGAAAAATACGATCAAGCCGTCAACTTTTCAGAAAATTATCGGTGGGCTGAGGGCGGACTTTGCAAGAATACCAGACTTATTGCCTTTTACGACAGGATGTCCGGAGTTTGTAAAACCAGGAGCGCGGGCAGATGCGTTGTTTCTTTCACATTTTCCGGATTCACCGAAAGATGCGGAAGAGGGACGAAAGTATTTGGCTTACGAGGAATTATTTGAGTTAATCCTAGCGGCAAAACTGAATAAACAACAGAATCAACGCTTAAAATCAATTTCCCTGCCGTTTGAGGCGAAGGTGACGCAAGTGATCGTGCAGAGTTTGCCGTTCAAACTGACGGGAGCGCAGCGGCGGGCGACTTGGGACATTTTGCAAGGTCTAGAAAAGACGGTGCCGATGAATCGACTTCTGCAGGGCGACGTGGGCTCGGGGAAGACAATCGTGGCGGCACTGGCGGCAGCGCAAGCCGCATACAACGGGCATCAAGTGGCTTTGCTAGCACCAACGGCAATTTTGGCGACACAACATTACGAGAGCTTGGGGAAACTTTTTAGTCAAATTCAGGCGAAGAACCCGACGCTAAAAATGCCACGAACGGCACTATTAACGGGGGCGACGAAGGGTAAGAAAAAGTTGAAGGCGGAAATCCTGAACGGCGAGATCGATTTAGTGATTGGTACACACGCGCTGCTGACGGACGATACGAATTTTAAGTCGCTGGTGTTTTGTATTATCGACGAGCAACACCGGTTCGGCGTAGGGCAGCGGCAAAAGTTGCTATTAAAATCACCGGACGACAAGGCGCCGCACCTGCTTTCAATGACGGCGACGCCGATTCCCCGCTCACTGCAGCTGACGGTGTTTGGCGACCTCGATGTGTCGATTTTGAATGAATTGCCGCCGGGGAGACAGCCGATCGATACCCGGATTTTGAACGAAATTGAGCAGAAAGATGATCTTTATCCGAGAATGCGGGAACTTTTGGCGAAGGGGCAGCAGATTTATTGGATTTGTCAAGTGATTGAAGAAAATAATTCTAACACAGCGACGCCAGTAAAGCGACAAGCCAAAAAATTGACAGCGCTGTTCCCTGAGGCAAAAGTCGGGCTCTTGCACGGAAAGATGAAACCTGATGAGAAAGACCAGATTATGGAGCAATTTGCAAGAAATGAAATCCAAATCTTAGTCTCGACGACAGTAGTGGAAGTGGGCGTGAATGTGCCAAATGCGAATATGATTATCATTCAGGATGCGGAAAACTATGGCCTAGCGCAGCTACACCAGTTGCGAGGACGGGTGGGGCGTGGCGACCAACCGGCGAGCTGTTTCCTGCTGACGACCGGAGAAGATCGGCCTTCGCGGCGGCTACGCGAAATGGAAAAGTCGACGGACGGCTTTCATTTGGCGGAAGTGGATTTAAAACTGCGTGGCCCGGGAGAAATCTACGGAGCGATGCAGCACGGCGAATTAAACCTGCAGGTAGCAAACTTGTCCGATACAAAACTAATCGCGGCAGCAAGTCGACACGCGGCGGAATTTGCCAAACACCCGGAGGATGTGGTACAATATAAGGAGTTGGCATCACGCATCAAGAAATACCAACAATTAACGACGTTAAACTAATGTTTTCAACAATCGCTTTAGTAAAAAATTCAAAGTTCTCCGGCAAAATCGTAGGAACACATCAGCGTTTAGATCAGGCGGCGCGGAAGGTTTTGACGCGCAGTGTTTTGCAGGGGAAATATTTTCCGAGTAGCAAAGAGATTATTCATTTCGAGGGGACGCGAGGGCCGGATGGCTTGAAACGCAAAAGTCCGGGGGTGGATGAGCCGTCGCATATGCTGGTGCTCGATAAAGAGACTGGCGAGGAGCTGGCGACGCCGAGCGGCGAGCAGGGACACGAATCGCTGGATACGCGCTCGGTAATTACAATGATTAACGATCATCGCTGGAACCTAGTCAAGGCGCTGCTAGATAAAAACGAAGTCCGAGCGGCCTTTGAGGCGGCGTGGATGGCGCATATGGTGACGGACGGCTTGACGCCGGCACACCATTTTCCGCTGTCAAATGTGAAAGATGAGCTGATGACAGACAAGGAGCTGATGCGCGTGTTCGGCCAGCCAATCAAGGGCGTGATGCACGGGCGGAATATGCTAGAAACGATGCGGAATAATTGGCTATACTGGGGCGCGGGCGGACACATGTCGAAGCACATCGCTTACGAATATGGCGTACTAATGATCGCGGCGGCGCTACCGGCGCGGACTTTGGCGGTAAAATTTGAGCCAAACGCTTTGAACAGAAAGGATTTTGAGGAAGTTTTTCGGGAAAGCCTAGCCAAAGTGCAGAAACTAAAAATCTATGACCGATTCCTAGCTGATGGCTGGACAACGGAGCTCGCAGTAGAAACAAAAGAGGTCTTGCTGCCGGAAATCGTACGGGCAATCGCGCTGGGGTGGTACTCGGCGGCGCAAGAGGCGTATCGACTGAAGAAAGTGAAGTGAGGATAGGAATGATTGTGGGCGGAATGCGGAGACTGGGTGATTTAATATTATTGAGGGAAGGTGTTTTATGAGTAATGATCTGCGGGTAATTTCGGGAAAATATCGGGGGCGAATCTTGAAATCGCCGAATGCAACCGGGACACATCCGATGGGGGCGCGAGAGAAACTAGCACTCTTCAATATGGTGAATGTGGAGGGGGCGAAAGTTTTGGATGCGTTCGCGGGGTCAGGGGCACTGGGGATCGAGGCGCTGAGTCGCGAGGCGAAAGAAGTAGTCTTCGCAGAGGCCAGCGGAAAGGCAACGCGGACAATTACGGAAAATTTGGAAATGTTGGATCTGGGATACGTAAAGATGAAGGCGGACGCGGAGGTGGCAGCGCAGAGCAACTTGCCAGCGACTGTAATGGCGGGAAAAGTGGAGCAGATCGCGCAAAATCCAGACTATCGACGATATTTTGACGTAATCCTGGCAGACCCGCCATACGATAAGTTCCGGCCGGAAATGCTGGCAGGATTGGGAGATTTACTGAAAAAGGGTGGCGTGCTCGTACTGTCGTCGCCGGAAGAAAGCGGAGAAGTGGAGCTGGAAGGATTGAGAATCTCTTCGAGCCATACCTATGCGAGGGCGAGGGTGACGGTGTACCGGAAAAATTAGCCTGGCGACTGTAGGCAAAAAGCAAACAATATTCTATGATTGAAAATGACTATTTTACAGAGGCCATCACATTTTTTGAGGGAAAACAATGGGAATTTTACACATTTTCGGGAGGAATGATGTGCGAAATTTACACATTTTCTGAAGGAATTCGCGGGAGCAAGATGGGTAGGTCATCTCTAGTGGCTAAATCTTTAATGAGAAAACTTTCGAATAGCGGGATGTTGAGCAGTCCATCGGTATACTCTAGATTTTTTAGTGAAAGGCGAAGCGAGAGTTGCGGCTGATATTTTTCACGATAAATGCGGAGACTTTTGGCTTTTACATTTTCGCCGGATTTAACCTCGATCGGAATGATACGGTCCGAATTTTGCCAGACGAAATCGACTTCGGCGGAAGATTCGTTGGTCCAGTAATAGAGTTGCTGGCTGGCTAATTCCTGTAAGACATACTGCTCGGCCATCAAACCATTAAACTCATTAAAAATGGCATCTTTCTGCACGACTACGCTAGAGGAAATTTCAGCCAACTGGCGAAAGAGTCCGATATCGAGAAAATAAAGTTTGAAAGCGTTGCGGTCGATATAGGCTTTGAGGGGGAGTTTATCGCCGCGCTCAACTCGGTAAACTCGACGGACAATACCGGCATCGACCAACCATTCGATAGCAAGCTCATACTCACGAGCGCGAGCTCCGTCTTTGATGACGCCGTAGACGAACTTCTCGTTATTCTTGGCAAACTGAGCCGGAAGGCTATCAAAAACTTGACGGATGCGAATGGCAGTCGCTTCATTGGGATATTTGCTAAAGTCACTGCGGTAACTGAGAAGGATGCGCTGCTGAATCTCATCAACGCGAGCAATATCTTGCGACTCAATCCAACTTTTTACGACCTCGGGCATACCGCCAACGAAGAGGTATTCACGGAAAGCGTCTAGTAGAACTGAGCGGAATAACCTATCAGACGGGTCAGCTAGGAGATGATTGACCAGTTTCGTCTCACCCTTTGCCCAGAGAAACTCGGTAAAGCTCATTGGCTCAAGGCGAAGAAGATCGACCTTCCCTACCGGAAAAGAAGTTCCCTGATGTAAGAAAATACCAAGCAAACTGCCAGCCACGGCAACGTGATACTCGGGAGTCTCCTCGTAGAAGTATTTTAGGCTCTCGAGAGCGCGCGGAACCTCTTGAATCTCATCGAAAATAATCAAGGTTTTTCCAGGCTTAATATCAGTATGCAACAATAGCTCGAGACGCGGAAGCAGACGCTTAGGACTGATCGAATCCTCGAAAGCCTCGACTACCTCTGGTAGAGGATTTTGCATATTGAGATAGACGACATTCTCGTAATATTCCGCGCCAAAAACATCTCGCAAAAGATAGGTCTTCCCCACTTGACGCGCGCCCTCCAACAAGAGCGGGCGGCGGTCTTTGCTAAGTTTCCATTGGACTAACTGATCGAGCAGTGCGCGTTTCATAATGATTATTCCTTTCTCTACCTCTATTCTATCACATTTTTTGAGGGAAAACAATGGGAATTTTACACATTTTCGGGAGGAATGTTGTGCGGAATTTACACACTTTGGGGAGGAATGAGTGCAACGGTAACATATTTTGCGGAAAAATCTAGGCTTGCGTAAGCGGAAAATGTTTGCTATAATAGAAATGCTTGAAACAATTTAAATCACGTCATTTTTATGATATATAATGGCGGAAGATCCACAATCTACAGCACCGCAAGTGCTTACATTGGGTCTTTCGACGTGATGTTTCAAGCAGCATACTACGGTGCTGTTTTTGTTTGCGGAGTGGCCCTCCTTGACGGAAGCAGTGCCGTGGGTGCTGCAAATTTTTAATACCTAAAAGGAGGGCAAATGAGCCACAGAATAAAGAAAAGGCCAATCATAAATCATAACAACTATGGTAACCATAACCAACTTCTTCATAGTGACAAGAGTACTTATACTGCGCTACGCTTTGGACCACTTTCTGGGAGAAAGTTGTCCAACCGTCAAAGACCAGTATTATTTTCTCCCGAAAAGCGCGGTTTCCGGGAGAAAATGAAGTCTTATGGGTGTGTAGGTAAGACCTATGATGCTTATTTCTACAAGAATAAGATAGGTGGTAGTGATTGTGGGGATCATAGTGTTAGATCATTCTTTAGTTTGTGGAGGTCCTTGGCGCATCGATTAGT
>CAZPCQ010000019.1:0-21744 GCA_964585155.1 uncultured Candidatus Saccharibacteria bacterium
GCGGCACAGAAAGATTATAAAATGCTTCAAGTCGCCGACCTGGTTTGTACCGCAAAACTTACCGAGCTAAAAATGAAAAACAAGACTTTATCAAAGTCAGAACGACGCGTGCTTGGCAGTGACCGCGATATACAGAAGAACCTGATTAAACCGCTAAGGAAGAAAGAGCTTAGAGATAGGTAGTTTGCCGGCGATAATGTGTCAACGTTCCCTTTCTTTTTGTTTATTATAGATTGGTTATGTTCGCGAAATACTAATTTGTTTTAAGATCGAATGCTGGAGGGGGATTTTTAACTAGTAAAAGGTGTGCTGTTAGGGCACACCTTTTACGTAGATCATTGGATATAGGACTTAGCGGGCGACGCAGCGGATGGAGTTGCCATAATAGGTATTTATCATGGTATCCGGGTAGATTATTATATTTTCCGAATCGTGGTTCGGTCTACCAAATGAAAGCCCATAGGAGCTGGAGAGGATGCCATTATCAAAGATCGTGCTGCGTATAGAGGAGAGATAATACCCTTGGTACCCCTGGTTATACTGAAATATAGATTCTTCACTATTAAATATCTCTCCGCTCCGGATAAAATATAATGGAGCGGCCAATAGTACAGAATCGTCTTTACCGTTACTTGTGCCGCTAGTGATACCGTAACTATTAGTTAGATACCTAAATGTCTTGCTATCGGTAGCGCGGAAGTCGGCTTTTGGTAATTGCCAGCCTTTTGGGCATATACTGCCAGTGCTACTAGTGGTAGTTGCGCTAGCAGTTCCCGCTACCGCTGCGTTCCAAGAATAGTAATTGCCTATTGCATCGTGGCCACCGTTAGCACTCGTAGTTAGATTGCACTGATCTGTAGTATTATTACTACAATACTTTAGTCCTGGGTCATAAGAGGCGACAACATAGCCGGATCCGAATTTCCACTTGGTGAGTGTGGTTTCTGTGGCTACCGGAGGATAACTGGAAGATGGTATCCACGCTGTAGTTAAGTCCGTTTGTTCAAGTTCTACTCCACTAATTCCCGTAGCCTTAATGTCATAATCTAAGTTTTGGGTCATCCAGCAGTTTCCATCAGCTAATTTGGCGATCCAATATTTCTTGCCGTCACGAATATCGGTGAGTTGTGCCGTAGGAACGACATCGACGGTATCCCATATGGATGGAGTCGTAGTCCGCGTACAGAGCTCGTTCGTCATTTGTTGCATATCGGTAATCACGTTGAACTCATTCACGACAGGCACCCAAATGGCATATAGCTGTCGGTCTGGTTTAGTAGCACTTAATCGAATCTCCTGTCCTGGGACATATGATGCGGTGGTATTAGAATAATATGTACCCCATCCTCGGAAGGAGTATCCAGCACGCGTTGGTATGACATCTTTTGGAATAGTGAAGGTATAGTTAAACGTCTCATCCGTCAAGTTTACCTCTTGTTTATCGGGTGAACCGGTGCCACCATTCGCATCGTAGGTTATGCTGTATAGGTTTGTGGTTTGTGCTGGCGTTGAAACGACCGACATTAAAACATCCGTGCTGTAATGTCCGGCCGCTTTGCTTGAATCGAATTTTGCTGCAAATACAATTTTAAGATTGTCGGTAGCGTTAGGAAGCACGTTATCAGAGTAGCTGGCTTTTTTCGTTGCTGATACTTCTGGCATAGTGTTATACTTTAAATCAGCATTATGCACTGATTGTCTATCAATGGCATATCCCCAGGTGTTATTTGCAAACTTATTAGGGGCTACATTCTCACCTACCCCAAACAATGCATCCGGTGCTTGTTGATTTTGTAACTGACTAGAATTAGCCTGTACGTAGATTTTGTATTCAGCTTTTTGGCACCCTGTAATGGAAAAATCCTTTTGTAGATAACTGACTTGGCCGGCTTTAATATCGTTGTCTACTTCCTTGCCTAAAGACATATCTCCAGACATATTTAACGCAATCGTTGCATTCTCTTCATCGCAAGTAGATGAAAGATTCTCGGTATCACCGGAGGAAACTTCTACATCTTGATTATCTGCAGCATAAACCTCAGCGTTTTGACTAGGAAAAACTAATATTCCTAATACCAAAAGGAAGGCAAATGCAAATAAACCTAGAGGAATTGTTTGAAACCATAAACCAGGATAACTTTTATGTATTCCTTTATTATTACCAACTAACTTACTTTTGTAGAAACAAGTATAAGTACTTTTATCACTATGAAGAAGTTTATGCTCGCCACCAAAATGACGAAATAATGTACTTAAGTTTGGTATTTTCTTTATTCTATGGCGCATCTGCCCTCCTTTTGGGTATTAAAAATATACAGCAGTGCGTATGCTGTATATTTGAGGGCCATCACAAATAAAAACAGCACCGCAGTTGCTGTTTAACGGACCCGTATCTCATCGATGCGGTAAGCACTTACGGTGCTGTAGATTATCATCGATGAGAAACAGGCGATTTTGTGAATCAACCAAATTGTGTCCGTTAAACAATTCTATTATAGCATAGTTTTGGCAAAAGCAAGTGGTTTTCGTGAAAAATGAGTGAGAGAAAGGGGTCTTGGCTTTGTGAGATGGATCGGAGAGCTGAAAAACGCTCTCGGAAAAGAGCGCTTATCAGTGTGTGAGTAACAATAAACTTATGGCGAATTATTGGATCGCAATGCGTTTGACGGTGTCTAACTTTTCCTTCTCGAAGGTGATCGTGAGAACGCCATCTTTGAGGTCGGCGCGGACGGAATCTTCGTCTTCTTTTACCTGGACTGGTAAGACGATAGTACGGGAGAATTCACCCCAGTAACATTCCTGAATGTGCCACGCAGTAGTATTCTCATCTTCCCCACCACTCAAAACACCTGAGATCGTAAGAATATTGTCCGCAACGGTAACATTTAAGTCAGACTTAGAAATACCTGCGGTACGGGCTTTGACCACGAGTTTGTCGGCGGTTTCGTAGACATCCACGGCGAGCTGTCCAGGAAATTCGTCAGTATCATCCCACCCATCATTTACCCCCGGTTCTGATGGTTCTTCAACGCTCATCGCAGCCTTCGGGCTTGGTTCAGCGAGCGGAGCATTATCCGTCTCATTGAAAAAGGCAGCTGCTAATTCGTCTTCCATCAGCATGTCGGCATCATTACTACGAGCCATGCTTGAATTACCTCCGTTATATTGTTATGCTTTATTATAAAGGCTTTTCGTGATAAAATCAATAGTAATTATGGGTTTCGTTGTAAAAAATACAACAAAATGTGGGCTTTTGGACCTACTTTGTCCGCACTCTTGTAGGGGTTGTGGGCATTTGGGGAGGGTTTTGTGCAAATGTTGTAAAAAATACATGCTGGAACAATATGCGCCGATTTGTCCTATCTGTAAAAAAACGTTTGCGAAAAAAGCAAAAAATGTCGACCGGGCGGAAAGTGGGCAGGATTTGGACGAAAAAGTGAATAATTATGCAGAAAATGGACGGAAAAGTGAGAGTTTGGAGGACGAGAAGGTGACTCGAGCCATAGGAGAGGGTGCTTTGAATAGAGATGATGGGGTGGCTGTGGAAGAGGCTGATAGGCGGACTGCGGAGGAGAGATGTGAGTGCGGGGAGGAATTTTGGAAGGATGGGAAGTGGGGTGGAAAGTGTCCGGAGTGTGAGACGGGTTTTAGCGGGATATTCGCGTTTGGCTGGCGAGAGGGGGCGCTGGAGAAACTGGTCGAGGAGTATAAATACCAGAGTGTGCGGGCGATGGGAGAAGAGCTGGTGGGACTATATGATTTGATTTTGCCGGAGTTAGGAACAATGGATGAAGACGATGGAAGTGGAGCTAAGAGAGTGGCGACGAATGAGGCGAGGAAGGCGAGGGTGAAGCGCGAAGTGGTGACTAGTGAAGATGGTAAGGTCGGGGTGGAGCGGGAGGTGGTGGTAGTTCCCTTGCCGACGATCGGGAAGCATATACGGGAGAGGGGGTTTGACCATACGTTGACGCTGGCACGGAAGTTGGCGAAGAAGCGGGGGTGGAAGTGTGAGAGGATTTTGACGCGGGAGGTGGATACGGTGCAGGTGGGGGCGAAGGTGGCGGAGCGGAAGACGCAGGCGCAGAAGGCGTATGGGATAAAAGGTAAGGTGGATCCGGAGAAGGTGTATTTGCTACTGGATGATGTGTGGACGACAGGGGCGACGATGGAGGCGGCGGAGAAAATCTTGCGGGAGGCGGGGGCGAAGAAAATCTATGCTGCGGTAATCGCGGTGAGTAGGCCGAAAAAAGATTAATTTTTTAAAAATTTGATAAAAAGTTTTTGGAAAATAAGTTTTATAAAATATTGAAAATAAAAAATGGAAAAGGAATTTTATTTTTCTAGGCGAATTAAATTATACATATGCGAAGGCGCGACTTTTATGCTTAACAGTTTACTGGCGCGGCTACCTCGTTCAAAATTTTCCTCGCCTGGCCCTTCATCATCCAAAAATGTCTGTCTTCGCAAGCGAATCCAGAAATGACTGCGATTTCTCGGAAAAGAAAGTCCATACATATATAGTAACTAGTTCTATACGCATTATATAGTGAGTTTTCTTTTCTCTCGAAATCTTGTCATTTCATTCCACTGGCTTCGCGTCAGGGATATACATTTTGAATGATGAAAGGTGATTTATGTTCACGGCTTCGGAAAACCTTGAACGACGCCGCGCCGGAGAAGGTTCATCGGGTCGCGCCGAACATAATATCAAAACTAATTCGCTAGAGGGATGGCGTGAGGCAACAGGCCTCTGCTTCAGGGGGCTTGTTTTGCTTTCAATGTTTTCGTGTATTAACGTGGTATAATGAGGGTATGAGTAGTGTGTTTACGAAGATTGTTAATGGGGAGATTCCCTGCTATAAAATTTATGAAGATGAGCGGACGATGGCGTTCCTAGATATCGAGCCGGAGGCGCCGGGGCATACGTTGGTGATACCGAAGGCGGAGGTGGACCGGGTATATGATCTTGACAATGAGGATTATGCGGCGGTGATGGCGACAGTAAAGAAACTAGCGCGGCATATGGAGGATGTCTTGGGTAAGCGGACGCTAATCAAGGTGATTGGGGTGGATGTGCCGCACGCGCATGTGCATTTGATTCCATTTGGCGGAGAGCCGGGGAAGACGGTAAAAATGAGCCCGGAAGAGATGGAAGAGGTGCGGAAGAAGTTGGCGGTATAGATGAAATTATTTTGGAAGATCGTGCTGGCGAGTGCGTATGTGGCGATGCTGGGGTATTTGGTCCTTTGCGTTGTTGTGGACTGTCGGATTCTTGAGCACTGTCGGTATAACGAATCACACGCGTCTTATAACGAGAAGTATGGTGTGCCGATACCGGAAATTACGGGTGAATGTATGGGGTCAGATGAAATAGAAGCGCGATTGGTCTGGGAAAAATCTTTAGCGGTTGGTATGGCACTTGTGGGGGTTGGTGGGGTGATTGTTTGGGCGACTAAGAGGCATAGAAGAAATAAGTTCTGAGAAAAAAGAGCCACGCGGGGTGGCTCTTTTGGCAGAAAGAATTAGGAATTAGGCAGTGGTAGCAGGGGGTTCGGGAGTGGTTTCTGGGGCGGCAGGGGTCTCAGCAGGGGCGGCTTGAGGGGTAGGTTCAGCGGCTGGAGTTTCAGTTTCGGGAACGGTTGCTGGGGCGGCGGCTGGAGTCTCAGGAGTGGCTGGAGTGGTTTCTGGGGCAGCTTCGGTGGACTCGGCAGCAGGAACTTTGGCGGTAACGTCAGCGGCGCCAGTTTCCATAGCGGTATCGCGAGTGGCTTGAGCGTCAACTTCGGATTGTTCGGTGACGATGGTGGTGTCTGGAGTGGTTTCGGCGCCAGTGATGGTCTCGGAGGCGGCTACTGCGGTACCAGCGGGAGTCTCGGCGGCGGTAAGAAAACTGTCAATATCGGTAGGGGTGACTTCCATAGGTTTAGGTGGTTCAACGGGTGTGAGTGGTTCGGTGGCTGGGGCAGCTTCGGCGTTCATCGGCTGGGGGTTGGTTTCAACACCCATTGGCTGAGTGGCGGAATGATGCTCGGCAGTTATGCTGGTAGTGTCAACTTCGCCAGTGGGTGTGTCTAAGATAGATTGTTCGACAATGGTAGTCGGTCCGGCTGGCAGTTCGGGCTCAGTAGTGGCAGGGCCAGCGGGTAACTCAGGCTCGGCTGGGGTTTCAGCGCCAGGATTGGCAGCTGGAACTTCAGCGCTAGCATCAGCGGCCGGAGCGACTTCTTGATTATTTTGATTTTGGACATCCATATTTTCCCAGCCGGTAGGTTGGGAGGATGCGTCTTGAGCGTTTTCCGGAGTGGGGAAATTTGCAGCTTCGTTCATTAAAAACTCCTGTTTGTGTTAGTTTTTGTTTTGCTGCAACTTATATAAATACCTATCTCTATACTAGCACGGATGAGGGAAAATGTCAATGGTTATTTTATTATTTTTTGAAATTAAAAATTTTGATAAAATAGTTTTTATAATGATTATTTGGAGAAAAAAGTAATAGTACTTTGAGAAATTTTGGTAAGGAAAAAGCCCCCGAGGTCGGGGGCTTTTTTGGAATACTAGATAATTTTTGAAAAACGTTGAGGGTGCTTTTGGGTGCTGATATGGTTATTTCGAGGTTTGTTTTTTGAAATGATTTTGGTAGGAAAAGTTTTTGTAAGATTTTTCGATTTTTTACTTGTGTTTTTATTGGATGGGTGCACAAATTGTATTTGTGTTTAAATGTGGGGATGACGTGGCAAGTTCTTTAAAGAAAGGTCTAAGGTGGTTTTATGAAGAAAATCCGCATTATTTTGGCGACGGTACTTGCTGTCGTTATGTGCATGTCTGTGACTATTCCGGCGTTTGCCGCAGGACCTGCCGCTGAGCGGCCGGTGGCGGTTATGACCGAACCTGCTGATAGCGCCAGCGGTGGTAGCGGTGGAATTATGCCGTTGCTGGACTACACCCATACGATCGGCCCGAATTGGGTGACGATTGCTAGCGGGAGACTCTCTGGTCTTGGCATCAGGATTGACGTTCACGACTTCAACTCGTTTCTGCATAAGGTGAACGTGGACTTTTACCGCAATGGTCTTTGGATCGGCAGCAGCAACAATGTCGGCGGCACTACTACGGTGTATTGTCCCACCGACACGACTGAGGTGAAGATGCAGATTGTGCCGAGATTCTTGGGCGTCCAGGATCATTGGTACCATGTAACGATCACGTACTAACTTTACGCGGGATCGCTGAACGCCCCTGTGTAGTTTTATATCGTGCCGCGATAGATACTAGTTACTAATCTCCACTTTTGGGCATATACCCTCAGCTACGCTGAGGGTATTTTATAGAATGTTGAGCATGTGCTATAATAAAGGTGATGATTGGAGGTTTGTTAATTTGTCATTAAGGTGTGTAGATGTATTAAGACTTAGTTGGGCGAGTATTGTTGGACATAAAAATCGCAGCTGCTTGGTTGTGTTAATGATAGTAGCGTTTTTTGGTGTGATTCTTGCTATAAGTATGATGTATCAAGGGCTTGAGAATTCAGTACTTAGCGCTTCGGTTGATAATACTGGTGGAGCGGCGTATATTACAACAGGGATTGTGCAGGATTATTATTATAATGAAGACTATGGTAAAATCGTTATGGGTGGTTTGCCGGAGAATGCAGATGCGATTGTTAGCGAACGAGTCAGGCAATATCGAGGCGAGATCATTGGTAAAGTTAGTGATGTTAGTAGTCAACGAGAGTGGAGATACGATAGCATTAGCCAATCGGCAGTTGAGGATTTTATTAGTGAACGGAATGATAATCTTGCGAAGGTTGCGGTTGTAGACGCGCAGGATGAGAGCGGTGAACTTGATGTAAGTTTCCAGATAGTAGGAACATACCCTAGTACGGCTCTTGGTCGTCTAAATGTCGAGAATGCTTTGTTTGCGTTGGTTTTAGATCAAATAAGCCCCAGCCCGCGGGAAGTGTTTGTTGTGGATAATGGCTCCAACGAGTTTTTGGAGTATAGGGCTCGGGAAAATGAAGTTTGGCGAGAAAAGCAAAATCTGGATTTTGACCCAGAACCGCCTATGTTGATGGTAGTGAAGTTTGATAATGTGATGGATGCGGCAAGATATTATGCGAATTTACCAGTAGATGGTGTAAAATATGGATATAGTCTTTCGGCGAATTATAAATATATAGTAAAAGATTTATTTAATAATACTATTAGTGTAACAGCGGCGTTTACTTTTTATCAAATGATTTTATTGGTTTTGGGAGTAATCTTTGTAGTTTTTGCTGTTTGGATTATGACGTTGACTTTTACGCATATTGCTGATGAGGATGTTGCGACAATAGCGCTCTATCGGTCGATGGGGGCAAGGACAACTGATATATATTTGATTTATGGTGTGTACCTTTTGAGTTTGAGCGTAATGGCTCTAGCAATATGTTTGATATTAGCGTTTTTGTTTGTAGGGGTGATGATTATTTTTAATGTGCAAGCTTTGACGGTAACACTGCGGGAATTTTATAAGTTAAAATATACTCCGTCGGTGAGCCTTGTGGGTTTTAATATAGTAGTGATATTGGTTGTGGTGGCAGTAATAGTGATTGCGCCAGTAACGTTGCTATTTGTAGGAAGAAAGTTTTCAGTAAAACAAATTGCACGGAAATTGAAAGAAGGGTAGATGAGAATACGGGATTATGTAAAATTGGCTGGTGCGGGTCTTTGGCGGCAGAAGTTGCAGACGCTTAAAATCATCTTGATTATGGGGTCGATATTTGTTTTTGTAATGACGGTAGGTTTTTTAGTTTGGGGTGCTGAAAACCTCGGTATAGAAAAAATAAATCAACCTACTGGGCGTAGAGTTTTGGTTTATGCAGAGATAAATACGGATAGATGTAGAGAAGGATGTGAAAATGAAATAGAATTGTTGAAAGATGATTTAAGGAAATACGGCGGAGAAATAATAGAGCAAACTGGTGTGATTGAGACAGGAGATGGAGAATTGGATGTTTTGCCGGAGTATATTGTACGTCAGGCTGTAGAGGTAGACTTAAGCGATAATTCGGAAGAGGCTATACCAGTTTTAATTCCAACAAAGATGGCGATGATGTGGACGGGGATAGCTGATGAAGGTGCGCCAACTTTTGATGCGGATAAGGGGATGTTTGATTATAGTTCGGAAATAACGGTGGATGCGATTCGGTTAGTGCGTGAACAAGTGTTAGGTAAGACGATCGTTAGCCCGAATGGTGAAAAATATTTTGTGGTTGGTTTTTTGCCATCTAATGTTAGGACAAATTTTGTAATGGATAGTGGTAGTGACTTTTTGAATATTTTTATTGGGCGTACTACCGTTGGTAATAGTAGAAAACTATTAGTAGTGGATGATGAGACTATACAAAGCAAGGGGCATCGTATTTGGGTGGTTTTTGATACCGCTGATTTGGCATATAATTATTATATTGATCAAGAGGCGAAGTGCTATGAATTTGGAAGTGGCCAGAGCTATGATGTTTGTGGATATACGATGGTATCACCGTTTGGTTTTGAGCTGGATCCAAAATGGTCATATGGATCGACGGAAAAAACATTTAAATATGTGGTGGCGATTTTTGGAACGTTGGCTGTAATCGTGAATATTATAACTTTAGTGCGAATAGTGAAGAGTAGTAACAAGATAGCCGTGTTATATCATATGACGGGAGCAAGATCGAGTCAGATACGAATAATTCAGGGTTTGCGTATGGTGATTTTGTGTGTATTGACAAGTGTTTTTGTGTTATTGGTAAGCGTATTGGGTTGTTTGATTATTAATGCGGTTTATACTAGTACATTAATGGAAGTATATGCATTGAGTTTTGGGACGCCGCTGGAATTTGTAATGTTATTGGGGTGTAAATGGGAGATTTTGTTGTTGATAGGGATGATTTTTCTAGCAACACCTTTTGCTATGTTGTTTTCGTGGAGAAGAGTAGGAAGAGGAAGATGGTTTGAGAATATAAAATAGTGGAGTAATGATATAAATGACAATTCAACTTAATTCTGTAAATAAAAGTTATGGTAGAAAACCGGTGTTGTTTGATATAAACTTAAGTATACCGACTGGTAGTTTTACAGTGCTTCGAGGGGTTAGTGGTTCGGGCAAGTCTACTTTGTTGAGCATTATTGGTGGTATAGAGTCTGTTACAGATGGTAAAGTGATTATTGATGGGCAGGATGTAGATAAGTTGAGGGGTAAAGCCAGGGCGGATTTTTATCTGCATAAAGTTGGTTTTGTATTTCAAGGATTTTATTTACAGCCGCAGCTGACGGTTCTTGATAATATTAGTTTAATGGGGATGTTTGTAGGCATGTCGAAAAAGGAGCGCGAGGAGAGGGTTGGGGAATTGACGGAAGATTTGGGGATTAGTGGAGTGGTGGATAGTCTGCCGTCTGGGATTTCTAGTGGGCAGGCGGAGAGGGCGTGTGTAGCGCGGGCAATGTTTATGAAGCCGGAAATTATTTTGGCGGATGAGCCAACTAACAACCTTGATCCAGAGAATGCTAAAAATGTTGTTGAAATGTTGAAGAAAATCCAACTAGATATGGGTGTGACGATGATTGTGGCGAGTCACGACGCTATGATGGAAAGATATGCCACTCAAATAATTAGACTTGAGAATGGGCGTGTAGTTGAGTAGAAAAAGCCCCCGAGGTCGGGGGCTTTTTGCGGGTGAAAATTGAACTAAAGTGACTATGCGGGTGAGGCGTGGCCTTGCGGGCGATGAGCGATTTCGTAGGCGTCAGTTACAGATTGACGTTGAAAAGGTTGCGTAACTGATTGATGATGCCTTCGGAGTCGGTGTCGATGAGGGTGGCCTCATTGATTTCGCTGAGCTCACGGAGCTGCTGCCGGGCGTGTTCACCGGTGCCTTCCAGATTGTACCCGATGGTATAAATAGGAATGCGCATCCCGGTGACGATATCGGTAATATTGTCCAGGCGGTAGGCGCCGTGCTTGGAGTCGCCATCAGAGAGGACGAAGAGCATCATTTGGGCGTTGGGGATTTCCTCGGAGGCTTCGCGGAGCATATCCAGGCCAACGAGTACGGCATCGTAAGTGGCGGTGCCGCCGTCGGCAATCATATGGTTGACAGCACCGGTGAAGAGGGAGCGTTGCTTGTCGTCGAAGCGCTCGATCTTGAGATTCACAAAGACGCGATCGCAATACGAGACGAGGCCGACGTAATTGTCGCTGCTGATATATTGAGAAGCGGAGAGTAAGGAATCTTTGAGTGCGGTGAGGGCACCGTTGGTCTGCATAGAGCCGGAGGTGTCAGCAATAAAGACGGCAACGACCGGACGACCGCCGGTTTTGTTGGTCTTCCAGACACGCTGGACGGCAAAATAGCCGGCGCCATCGAGGCCAGGATCCTGACTGACGTACTCGTCGTGAAGGTTGAAACCTTTCTGGCTGGCGAGCCGTTGGACCTCGGGGGTGAGACAATATTCGACGAACAGACGGGCAACTTCTTGCTCCTCGGCGGTGGCGTAATCAAAGGTATAAGCCGGATGATCGTGCCGGATGCCAGCAGGAGTGAAGACGTAGTTGCTCTTCAGCTCGGCGACATTGACAAACGCCTGCTCTTCCATAATCATTGCGTCGATGATGTTCTTGGCGGCCTGATTGCGAAGGATGCCGGTGGTATAGGCAGCGGTGGGAGCGATTTGCTGGTACTCGATGAGTTTTTGCGTGGCGGTGTCGGACAGGGGGTTGCTGGGGTCGAAACTGTAAAGCATCAGCGCGAGCATATCGAGGCCAGTGTTGCTGGTGTAGGGATTGGTATAACCAAAGACGATATCGCGGGCAAGGGCGGCCTCGATGATGTTGTTGACGGAGACTTCGCCATATTTGGCGGTGAAGGTGTCGTAAACTTCGCGCTTCATGAGGATGCCGGCGGTATTGCCAGCGATGCGGTCGGCCAACTTGATGACGCCGAAACCAGCGGATTCCAACATCAGGCCGGGCGAATAGGACGAGGGGAGATAAAGGATGGGACGGTAATTGGCTTCGACCATATAGGTGATGGTTTCACCAGAGGAAATACGGCGGACACTGACGCTGATAGTCTTGCCATTGACCTGGAGATGCTGGTTGTTGAAATCGCGGGCGACGATGTTGATAAGATCGTCGGGGGCGTCGCCAGACAACTCGGACGGAACGGCAATCTCAATATCGAGGTCACCGTGACCTTCGACGGTTTTCTCGAAAGTGTCGATGCTGGCCAGGGTCTTGAGGTCGGAAGTGTCCATATTGAGGTCGGGCTGAGGTTCGATGGTGGTCTGGTCGACCTTCTTAATCTTGGACTCGAGCTCGGCGACGGCTTCGTCGTAGGTATAGGTCTTGCTGGAAGTGTCGTCGTAGCCGGGAGAGCCGCAGGCACTGAGACAGAAGAGCAGAGCAAGGATAAGGGCAGCGAAACGATGCAGGTTTTTCATCTTGGGATCCTCCTTGATAAGTAGAATGAATTGATGGAATTGACTGGCTCAAGATTGTTTAGCTGGTTGCTGGGGATGGGACTGATGGGTTAGAATTGGCTGGTTTGGGACTGGGGTGCGGTGGTGGACTGGAACTGAGCGGAGGACGATTCTTCCTGGAGAAGAGCGAGCCAATGGTCGACTTCGTCGTGGGAAGAATTTTTGTCTTGCCGGTAGTTGTTGATATAGTCGGCGGAGACGCGGGTGAGCATAGCGGCTTTGTCAAGCATGCTTTCGTTCTTGGCGTAAATGTCGTCTATAATAGTGGTGCTAATGGCATAGCCGGCGGCGATGCAGAGATTGATGAACTCGCGAAGGTTGGCACAGAGATTGCGCTCAACGCCATCAAGGACGCCTTCGGTTTTTTGCAGATAACTGGCGCGGTTCTCCGTAATAAGGAGATGCAAACGGGCTTGAATGTCATCCATACGGTCCATCTGCGCGATGAGGCTATTAATATAGGAGGCAAGTTTGGGATAGATAGTCTTGAGATGCTCAAGGCGTTGACGGATGGCGGGAGGGCTGTCGGTATCGGCGACGGGCTCGGGAGCAACCTGAGCGGCTTGACGCTGCTCGCGGCGACGATGGAGGCTGGCGCGGAGAAGGAGGATTAGGCCGACAACAACGACGATGGCGCCGACGACCATAATGCCGTTCGCGATAGTGCCAATGAGACTGAAAGTGCGGATGCCAAAGCCGATGACGAGCCAATCCTTCAGGGGAAAGTTGGTAAGCAAGAGAAGGTTGAGGCCAAGGGCGACAATGACGAGACCGATAATGACGGGTCTGAAATTGAATGGAGGACTGTTGGATTGAGATTTGCTAGACTGAGGGGATTTGTTCATAATTTTCACCTCTTGTTAAAGAACGAACTAACTTGTTTGTTAATAGGTGGCCGCGAGGGACCGGCTGCGGGATCCGATTTCTTGCAGATCGAGGCCGGAGCCGATAGCGGAGAGGAGCTGGGCGTTGCTGGACTGGACGACCGCCTGGTAATCTTTGACGGTGAAAGCCGTAGCGACGCTTTGCTGCCAAATAGCGACGGAATTGGTGAGGTGGCTCTGAATCTGGATGACGAGCTGCTGATAAGTGTAGGTGAGAAGCAGGGCCTGGAGGGCGGATTGGAAACAGATGGTCTTGGTGAGGTCGAGATCGCTGAGGCGCTTCTCGAAAAGATAAAGGCCGGTGCGGTAGTTTTGCTGGAGGTTGCGACGTTGCTCGGGGCTTAGAAAGTCGGATTTCTGAGGAAGCCCACCGGCTGAAAGACGGAAAGGAGCAGAATCAGAGGCAGGAGGCGAGGAGGTATCGAGGAAATTGTGGCCGGCACGAATATAGATAGCGAGTTGCTTGTAGGACTGGAGGAGCTGAGGGTAGACATTTTTCTCGAGATGGCGGATGGTAACAGAGAGGGTGAGACGCTGTCCGTCAAGTTCTTTTTGGATGCGCTGAAGCTCGGCGAGAGTGTCGATATAACAATCTTGGAGGACGGCAGGTCGATGAGAACGGCGGAAAAGTCCGCTGAGGCCGCGCTCGGTAGAGGCCTGATCGAAATTCGTGATGGCACGTTGCATGGCTTGAAAGAGGGTGCTGATAGGGTTGAGATCGCGCTGAGCCAGAATCAAGTCGCTTTCGGTAAGGTGGGAGATTTTCTTTTGAAGATCGGCACCGTAGCGAACGATGGCTCGATCGCTGCCAAGATTGATCTGGGAGGCGATTTGAGTCATCTGTTGGTGGTCTTCGGCGGTGAAAATCTCGGCTTGCTGAAAATCTTGGGAGGCTTGGGCGAAGATGGCGGATGGGTCGATTTTGCCGGTGGACGGGTCGGGAGTGAGGGTGAGTGTGGGCGGGGCATCGTTCCCTAGCGGAGACTGGCTTTTGATGGGCTGGTCTTCGGTCGGGGTTTGATTCCCTGCTGGTCGATTTGCTGCTTGCGATTGGCTGGGTGGATCGGTAGGGCTCCCTGACGTGGGTGGACCTTGAGTTTGACAAGGTGGGTCGGTATTTGACAATGTTAATTTAATATCGCTCATTTGATTCATTCCCCCTTAATGTGAACTTGAGCGGCAACAAACAGGCCGATGTAGAATCGGCTACGTTACTAGTTTATTTTAGCATAGTTTGGCGGATTGGTCAATAGAGAGGCAAGGGTGGATGACGTGAGTGAAGAAAATATGGAATTTTTTGGAGAATTTAGTGATTATGTGGGATGGAATTTGGCGGAGTTTTGGGTTAATAAAGCTGAACTTGGTGGAAAATAATAGAGGAGAAATGTGATTGAACTTGTACAAAATGAACAAGTTGGAATGAAAAGTGGAGGAAATGGGTTTGAGATCATATGGAGTGAGTTTTGGAAATGAATGAAATAGTTTTAAGATTAGACGAGGTGAGTTTTGGAAAAAGGGACCCCCGACACGGGGCCGGGGGCGGGGCCTAGATGATGAAATTTGCAGAACGGAGCAGCCAGGCGGGGCCATTGGGGCCGATAACAGGGGCGAGCTGATAGTCGTAGGTGGGGCTGAGATTGCTGGAACGTTGAACATTGAGGAGGCCGTCTTGGAAGTTGAGGAAAAGTGTGCGATTGATGGAATCGAGGTGGCGGAAGGTGAGGGTAAAATGAGAGTTGCTGCGTGGAACGAAGTTGGAGCCGGAGGCAAAAAATTTGATAAATTGATCGGTAGTATGATTGATGATGCTGAGATAGATTTTGGCGTGACTGCATTCGACTTTGGTGGGGTGCCAGTCGGTGGATTGGATTAGGGCGTGGGCGAGAGCATCGTGGCATTGTTTGAGGGAGAAATCTTGGGGCTGGGTGAGCGGGTTGAAAAAACGAGCGAAGGCTTGGGCGCACTTGAGGGGAAATTTGCGGTGATCGTAGAGGTCACGAATGGTGGCTTCGAGGCGGGTGCGGGAATCGCGATCGTGGGCGACAACGAGAGCGTCGAAGGAAAATTCGACGTAGTCGTTACCGTTTTGGGGAGTGCGGTGGAACTCGAACATAGGATGACTTCCTTTCTGAATAAAAATTTTACGGATGGTGAATAAGTTTGGTGAGTGGCGGGTGGGATTGAGTAACTTTTGTGATTGGCGGGTACGGTGATTTGTATGTGGAGGTGGATAAGGCTGGTGGAAGATTTGCAGGGATGAAGTTAGGTAATTTTGGTAAGGTCTTTTCTGCGGTTTTCTACTGAAAGGTACAAGTGAGGTTGTTGTCTACTATAATACCATAGATTTGAAAAAAGGGAACCCCCGGCGCGGGGCCGGGGGGTGGGGCTAACGTTACATTTCTTGAATCTTGGTGGCCAGGTACCAGACTTGGCCATTGCTGACCGCACGGTATTGGTTACTATAAGTAGGGGTGTGGTGGGCGATAGTGAGGAGCGGGGCTCGATTTTCGAAGTTTTCGAGCTTGAGATCGACGACTTCAGTGGCGGTACGGAGGTGGAGGGCGATACGGTGGTGGCCTGGCATAAGGCAGTCGTGACGGAGGCGAGCGCAGATAGTAGTGCTGGAGGAGACTTTGCCAATATCGAAGGTGAGACCTTGGTCATCGCAGTAAACGGTACGGAGCTGGTAGGTGCTGCCGGGCAGGTCGGCAAGAAGGACGTGTTTCAGGATATTGCTGGCCGCTCGATCGTCGATGTCTTGGGGTCGGTCGATGATCGTGGCGCGCTCGAGGAAAGCTTTGAGATACTGGGCGGCTTCGCGGTCGGTATGATCGTCGACTTCAGCAGTAGTAATAAAGCCGGGACAGTCATTGACAGCTGCTTTAGGCGTACCATAGGGGTAACAGAACAGGGTGAGGTCGATGGTAATGTGGTTGTGGGCGTGGCCGATGAAGACGGATTCCATAAGAACACTCCTTTATAAATGTATTGTTAGTACAAAAAATGGTGCTTAGAGTAACGAAAGGGCTATCCTATGATTCTATTGTAGCACAGATTTGTGAAAAAGTCAATAGCATTTATGGCTATTTAGAGAATTTGCGAGAAAATGGGATGGAATTTGGTTTTCACAGATATTTCCGTTAGCACCTTTTGCTTCATAAATATGGGGAATTTAGCTTCGCTGAATCACTCGCCGCCTGATAGAAAGTCCTAAGATCTTTGACTAAAGTCAACCGCAAAAGTTCCACAAACTATTGTGCTGACTTATGAAGCCGCTTCGCTTTGGGCACTTTTCTGGGAGAAAAGTTCCCAACGTCAAAAGACCAGTATAGTTTCTTCCGGAAAAGCGCGGTTTCCTGGAAGAAACTGTTTATGATTTATTTTAGATTTTAGAACTTTTTATACAGGGTCTCGTGATAGGCGAACTAAATTCCTCATATTTACGGGATAAGACCGTGGAATTTGTAGGGTGGAGGAAATGTTTTCGATAGATTTATCATAACATATATTAAAAAATGATTTGGTGGTTTTGGAAAGGGAGATGGAGGGGTGGATTTTGGGGAAATTGGGAGAAAAGTGGGGATTTTGGGGTATTCCCTGTGGGCGGATGTGTGGTATAATGGAGGTATGAGGTTTACAAAGAGTTACGAACCGGGAGAGTTCGAGCCGGATATTTATGCTTTGTGGGAGAAGACTGGCGCGTTCCAACCAAAAGAGCCGGTCTATAATAGTGATGAAAATGATACGGAGAACTGTTATTCGGTAGTGATGCCGCCGCCGAATGCGAATGGGAATTTGCATATTGGGCATGGGTTGACGATCGCGATTGAAGATTCCCTGGCGCGGTATTATCGGTTGCGGGGGAAGTCGACTTGGTATATACCAGGGGCGGACCACGCGGGGTTTGAGACCTGGGTGGTGTATGAGCGAGCGCTGGAAAAGGAAGGGCATACGCGGTTTGAATATTCTCGAGATGAACTCTATGCGCGGGTGTGGAAGTTCGTAGAAGAGCAGCGGGGGAATATGGAGCTGCAGGTGCGAGCGCTGGGGGCGAGTTGCGCGTGGCCGGATTTGACTTTTACTTTGGATGAAAATGTGGTGTCTAGAGTTTACAAAACTTTCGAGAAGATGTGGAATGACGGAATGGTGTATCGGGGGGAGAAACTGGTGAACTATTGTCCACACCACCGGACAGCGTTTGCGGATATTGAGGTGGATTACAAGGAAGAGAAGACGCCACTATATTATATTAAATATGGACCATTTACGTTGGCGACGACGCGGCCGGAGACGAAATTTGGTGATACAGCGGTGGCGGTGAATCCGAATGATGAACGTTATAAAGAGTGGGTTGGTAAGACGATTACGGTAGAAGGGGTGAATGGGCCGTTTCAGGTGGAAGTGATCGCGGATGAGATGGTGGATATGGAATTTGGTACGGGGGTGGTGAAGATTACGCCGGCGCACGATTTTAACGACTGGGAAGTGGGGCAGAGGCATAATTTGCGCGTGGTACAGGTGATTGGCGAAGATGGTCGAATGACGGAAGTGGCGGGGAGATTTGCGGGGATGCCGGTGAAAGAGGCACGCGAAGCAGTCGTGAAAGCGATGGATGAGATGGGGATGATCGTGAAGATTGATGAAGATTATGTGACGAAAGTTCCCCATTGCTATAAGTGTGGCGCGGTGATTGAACCGATGTTGAAGGAGCAGTGGTTCATCGATGTGGAGCGACTGGCGAAAGAGGCGATTAAACATCTGGAAAATAATGAGATTAAGTTTGATCCGGTGAATAAGAAGAAGGTGTTGATTAATTATCTGGAGAATCTGAAAGATTGGAATATTAGTCGTCAAATCCCGTGGGGTATTCCTATACCTATGTTCCGCAAAGCGGAACATAGGGGTGGTACCGGTGCGCCTGCGTCCTCTTCGGCTTCTTCATCGTCATCGGATGCGTTACAACGCGACAAGTCGCTACCATCCGGGCGTCGTCTCACTAAAGAAAGCGGGCTTTCTTTAGGCTCGACTCCTACGGCTGACACTCACCGTATGTCAAATACGGCTCGTTTCGCTTCTCCTTCTTCCTTGAATAAGGACCATTCTAGGCGGTCAGGTTTGGATGAGAACTATCCGGATTGGATTTTTGATACGCGGACGAATTTGTCGAAAATAGAGGTCGGTGGGGTGACGTATGTGCGAGATGAGGATACTTTCGATACGTGGTTTTCTTCGTCGCATTGGCCGTTGGTGTGCACTGACTGGGTGGAAGGTAAAGAAAACCCGTATTATCCGTTGAATGTGATGGAAACAGGGGCGGATATCTTGTTTGCGTGGGTGGCGCGGATGATTATGATGGGTGTGTACGTGAGCGGTGAAGTTCCTTTCCGAGAAGTGTATTTACATGGTCTAGTGCTTGACGAACACGGGAAGAAAATGTCGAAATCGAAAGGTAACGTGATTAACCCGTTGGAATTAGTGACGAAGTATGGGTCGGATGCGTTCCGGCTGGGAATTCTCAGAGGTAGAAGTGCGGGGATGAATCAGGCGTTTTCGGAAAATTCGGTGGTGGCGGGGCGGAATTTCTGTAATAAACTATGGAATTTGGCAAGATTCATTCAGGGGATGGTGGACGAAAGTCAAAGTGGAAGCCTGGAAGCGATGCAGATGGCGGAAGCGGAGATGAATGCGGAGATCGTGAATGAAGGCGCGGTGATGGCGGGGCGCGAACTTCCCTATTCGACGGATAATGTGGGGGAGGACTGGATTTGTCGGGAGCTAACGAAGTGTAAGGAAGAGATTGAGGATGACTTTGCGGCGTATCGCTTCTCGGAGGCGGTGGAGACGCTGACGACGACGGTTTGGGACGAATATGCGGGGTGGTTCATTGAAAGCCAGAAGATCTATAAGAATGTGCCGCTACTGAAGGTGACGCTAGAGATGATTTTGAAGATGTTGCATCCGTTTGCGCCGTTTGTGACGGAGGCGATCTGGCAGAGCCTTAGCTGGACGAATGGACTGCTGGTGACCGAGAAATGGCCGTCACGCCTCAAATTTGACCCGATAAGCGCGGAGAATTTCCAAAGCCTGATGGATGTCGTGTCGGAGACGAGAAGGGTGCTGACGGACCTCTCTGGGGCGGTAAACGGCAAAAATCTAACGCTTTTGTATGGCGATGATGCGATCGTGGATGACAATCAGCTTTTGGTGGCGAAACTTGCGGGGGTGAAGAGTGTGATTAGTTGCGAGGGGCAGCCGAGAGGATTGCGCCTGGCACTGGCAAATCACGAGGTGTATCTAGATGTGTCGCCAGAGATCGTGAAGTCATATCGTGATTCCCTAGAGGAAAGGATCTTGGCGGTGGGACGAGAGCTGGATGCTTTGAACGCGCGGATGATGAATCCGAACTATGTGGATAAGGCGCCGGTGCATCTGGTGCGAGAAACGCAGAATGGAATCAAAGAGAAGAGTGAGTTGATTGAACGATTAAAGAGAGAACTCAGTGTAATAGAATAGAGATTTTGAGAGTTTTGGGCTCTGAGAAGCGGAGATTCCCTGGCGGAGAGCTGGGGGATTTTTGCAAAAAATTGATAAAAAGTTTTTATAATAATATTTTTGAAACTAAAAATTTAGAAAGGTATTTATTTTTATAGGCGAATTGAAGATCCTGTGAATTCAACTTCCATAGACACTTTCCAACGCGACAAGGTCGCTACCATCCGGGCGTCGCCTCATAAGAAAATGCGAGCATTTTCTTAGTTCGGACTCCTACGGCTGGACGGGGCCGCGTCCGTCGAGCCCGTCGTCACGGGTCTCCGGCGCTCCTTCTCGGTCGTAACCTCCGAAATCCCCTCAGAAAGGTCTATTAAGAGTTGGGCTTTATCTACTTATTTGACGCAGATAGTCTTTGATTTTTCTTTAGCCAACTTAATCAAGATTATTCGCTAGAGGGATGGCGGAGAGGAACAGGTTTCTGCTTCAGTATGTTGTTTGTTTGGTTTTGACCTGGCTTAGCCATAAATGGAATAATCTTGGATGAAAAGGTTCACCGGGTCGCGCTTGGTGTATTGTTAAGGTCGTTCGCAAAAATGAGATGGAGGAGGTGTGATTCCCTGTTGGAGGTGAAAAAATGGGAGGGGATTTTTTGGCGAAGTGTGTTTTGGGCGGTCTGAGCCAGTAAAATCGAAGCGAAGGGTCGCAAAAAACTTGCATATCACCAAATCAACTATCCCTTCCCACGACCGACTCGCAAATTAGAATAAATCTGATTCATATTATGGTATAGACTTCGACTTGCGTTTCTTTTTAGTCGGTCTTAGTGAAGGAATAGTTACTTTGGCTGTGATATTTTTGCGACTCTCGTTCAATTTTGGTTATGTAGTTCCCCGTTGGCGGTGGAAAAATGGTGGAGGTTGGGAAAAAGGTATTGTAAAAAATGGGGATTTTGGTATGATGAGATTATGGAATGTGGAGGCGAGAATGAATGGTAGTAATACCGTTCAAGCACATTCGGAATTGCGAGACAGATAGAATAGGTAAAGATGACAGAGTAACCATTGGTGAAAGTCTTGGGGCGCGAAAGCTGAGGAAGGTGGAATGGCTGGTAGGGAACGTGATTTAGGCTGAAACGTTTGGGAGGAAAGTTGTGAAGGCTTTGTTTTTGTGTTAAAGTAATTTTTTAACATAAACACAAGGTTTTTCACGCGTGTCATACTGGAACACACTGGCTTTTTGAGCAGGGTATGATGTAACCTGGAGAATTGGGGTTGATTCCATTCACAATTATGGTATTTTTGGTAGGGAATGTTCGGGTTTTCTTGGATAGATAATTTGTGAGAAATATTTTGTAATATTGGAACTAAAGGTGGATGTTGTAAAATAGGTTTTATGTCCATAATTCAGAGTCAGTGCTGCGATAAATGGAATGACTAGGGAAGTAAAATGGACTGAGATTTTTGACAGATGACTGTAGACGTGATGTCGTTAATTTAATATGATAGGGTAATAGACGCCTCACACGGCGCAGAAGGTGCTTTCCGCTGGGGCTTCTTTTTTTGTGGAGTTTTGGTAGCATCTGCCCCAAAGGTTGGCAATTACCTCGTAGCGGTAGGACTAACTTCGTTGGTAGTGGCGAAGGTGCACTCGATCCGAGTAATAACATTCCCATCAAGCGCAACAAGAGTTTTGTCAACTTACTCGAAGCCTACGGTTGGGGTAACTGGAACCAGCGCGACCAATGGGGTAACCCTTACGAGAGTAGTGTTACCGGCACTGTCGATGGTGTGACTACCAATATTGCTGGCGCACCTTTATACTTCCTGCGGGGTGGGAGAATATATAACAGCACATTCAATTATATTAGT
>CAZPCQ010000020.1:0-21326 GCA_964585155.1 uncultured Candidatus Saccharibacteria bacterium
CTAGATCAAGGTTTTGGGTCATCCAACATTGACCATCGCCCATCTTCGTCACCCAGTACGTTTTCTTATCACGATCATCTATTAATTGTTTACTTGGATATGCCCCAGTAGCGCTAGCGCATGCTTCTGGTGTCATATCTTGCATATACTTTAATTCGCTCCACTTTGTCACCGGCGTGGAGATTTCCGTGGCGGCGGCGTGATTAGCGGCGAAAACTAGCGGCTGCAGGCACAACCCGCCAATCGCGACGAGATTAGCAATCTTTGCAATGCGGTGTTTTTTGACATTATTTATCTTTGACATCATTATAACCTTTTAACTTTAATTAGACCTTCTAAAGTTGATATGCTTTTATTTATTGTACCGGATATGGCTATTTTTGGCAAGACTAGACTTTCTGCGGGTTTTGTGTCTTATTATGCAACAAAATTCCCCCAGCCGAGGTGGCTGGGGGAGATTTGGTTTAGAAAGTTTAGCCGGCGCAACTGTGGGCTCTGAGGCAGAAGTACTGCTGGCGGACAAGCTCGCCGTGGTCGTCGGTGAAGAGACTGGTCAGAATGAAGCCGTCGGCATCGATGGAAGCAAAAGATATCCGCTTAGGAAAGGCGCGCCAGTCCAATTTGTTACAGCAGAGATATTCCAACGCTTGGCTAATCAACTTTATCGTGGTGACATAGAGGCAACGGTCGATCTCGAAACCACCAAGCCGCTGTTGATTATCTGGAAAAGTAACACGGATAGAGGAAGGCTCAAGTACCAGGCGGCCATTCACTCGTTCCAGGCGATAAGGGATGCCGTGACGATAGAGTTCGTCCTCGGCGACGTCGTTGTCTCTGGAAAAGGATTTTCTGTAAGCGCTGATGGTCTCGGCGGAGGTCGCGGAAGTGATCCGGGGGACGATTTTGCGAACAGGCTGAGTAGAAGCGGCTTGGGGAGTGGAAGGAGAAGCAGACATTGCAAAAAATCACCTAACTTTCTGAAAATTAATCGTCGGAGGAAATATCGGGACGGGGCGGGCTGGCGTAGATCTCGTTGATGTGATGAGAATTGAGGTAATCCGTGACATCGTCGATCGCCTCGAAGCAGTATCGGCCGCCAAACTCGAAGGTCTTGCCGTTCGGAAGCGTAATCTTGGCTAGACCATCTTTTGGCTCAATGGTAGCGTTGACCGATTCGAGCCGTGCGAGCAGGCCGCTGTTGCGTAAGGACGGGATTGGTTCAGAACACCATCCGTCGTACGACCAATAACTCGACCAGTACACTCTGGGACGTTCTTCGTGTGTAACCTTATCCGACATATCGTCATCCTTTCTAAAACTTAATGTGCAGGGTCTAGAATAATTTTATAACTTAAATTTACGATTGTCAATAGGCGGGTGTTCGGTTCTTGGAATTTGACAGAGGTGAGAATGTGGAAAAACGATTTTAACTTTGTCATAAAAATTCTGAAAATCAATATTGACGCTAAGCACGAGCGTGATAAAATAATAATAGGAGTTCGGACAAAATCTGACGTTGAGGGTTGCCGGAACTCTATAACAAAAATAACTTAATGGTGGTTTAATGCGCCAGTCAATAAAATAAAAAGTCCTATCGTAATGGTAGGACTTTTTAGTGAGCGTGAAATATGATTTGCAAGCCCGCGAAGGGTTATTACGCGATTACCACCAATATTCGAAGTATGGAATGAAAATTGCAGGCTTACGACAGGTTTACTATATAACCACTCTTTTACTTCTACTAACTTAACATAATATATCCGATAAACGGATTAATTTTGGTGGTTCTCTTGATAACTTTTGATGGCGGCAGCGAGAGCCTCGTGGCCGAGGACGGAGCAGTGAAACTTATGCTGAGGCAAGCCGCCAAGATAATCGGTAATTTCTTCGGGACCAACTTTGAGAGCGGCAGCGAGAGTTTTACCTTTGACGAGCTCGGACAGAGCAGAAGTCGAGGCAATAGCGCTGGCGCAACCGTAAGTTTTCCATTTGACGTCGGTGATTTTTCCGTCTTGGACTTGGATGAACATCTTCATTTGGTCGCCACAAATCGGGTTGCCAACGACCCCCTCGGCGTCGTGCGGATATTTCGACTCATCGCCCATCAAGAAGTTGCGCGGGTTCAAAAAGTGTTCTTTGACAATGTCGGAATAGACCCAAGGTTGTTCCATTTAGTTTTCTCCTACTTTAATCGTGCTAATTCCCTGCAGGCGCCGAATGATTCCGGGCAAAACTTGCATTACCGCTTCAATATCATGCTTGGTAGTATTCAGCCCCAGCGAAAATCGAATGCTACTGTGAGCGACTTCGGCATTATGCTTGGTGGCCATAATGACGTAACTAGGCTCAAGGTCGCCGGCGGCACAGGCGGAGCCGGTACTAACCGCGATACCTTCTGCATCTAAATACAACTGAATTGATTCCCCTTCGGCGGCTTGGAAACTCATATTAAGAATATTCGGCAGACAACCTTGCTCGGGACTGTTGGCACTGCTATAAGGAACTTCTTGCAGAATACGTTTCCTTAGCTCATCGCGCAGGGGCTTGACTTTTTCGGCGTACTGACGACAACTCCAGTGACCCCAGCACCATTTAGCCGCTTCACCGAAGCCAGCAATGGCAAGAACATTACTAGTGCCGGCGCGGAGTTTATGTTCTTGATGACCACCGAAGATTAGTGGCGTCAAGGGTGAGCCAGTTTTAACATAAATAAGACCAACACCAAGCGGACCGCCAATCTTGTGCGCGCTGGCAGTAAGATAATCGACACCGAGATCTTTGACATCGATATGAATCTTGCCGAGAGCCTGAGTAACGTCGGTATGGAAATAAGCCTGATGACTATGAGCAACTTCCGCAATCTCCCGGATCGGCTGGAGAGTACCGAGTTCGTTATTAGCTGTCATTACGGAAACTAAATCGACATTCGTCGGTAAATCTTTTACATTAACTCTGCCCCACTGATCAACCGGAATGAGTGAAAGTTCCCCAGCGCGAGCCTTGGCCGACTCAAGGACGGAGGGATGCTCGATACTGCTCACGGCGATCTTTTGGCCAGCAAAAGTATTAATCACGGTATTATTTGATTCACTACCGCCGGAAGTGAAGATGATTTCTTCGGGCGCGGCATTGATGAGCCGAGCAACATCGGCTCTTGCTGATTCAATAACCTGCTTGGCGCGCTGGCCAGGAGAATGCAAAGCGGAGGCATTGCCAAAATCGAGATCAATCAGTTGTTTTAACTTTTCCCTTACGACGGGAAGCAGCGGGCTAGTAGCGGCGCCATCGAGGTAAACCATAGTTATTTCCTAGTGTATTCAACGATTTCGTATTTGATTTGATTCTGCTCGCCAGTCTGGAGGACTTTGCGGGTAAACTGAGATTTGTCAAAAGTCGGGAAAAAGGTATCGGCTGGCTGTACAGCATCGACTTCGGTGAGGTAGATTTTTTCGGCCTGGCTGATAAACATATTATATAATGTGGCGCCGCCGATGATGAACTTTTGGTTATCAGTGGATTCGAGATATTTGGTTAGCTCTGCTTCGTTATGAAAAGTTTTAACACCATCAACATCGCTTCTCGACAAAACAATATTTTCCCGCTGCGGCAAAGGGCGGCCGATAGATTCGTAAGTTTTGCGCCCCATCACAACAGTGGAATGCAGAGTGGTCTGGCGGAAAAACTGCATATCTTCGGGAATATGCCACAACAATTCGCCGTTTTGGCCAAGGCCATTATCGCGGCTAATACAGGCGATGAGGGATAGATTATGCATTGAGGATTCCTTTCTTATTGAGGTTATGATGATTGTCTCCCCACAGTGATGAATTTACAGAGATGATAATTTATTTCGGGACTTGATTTGGGAGAATTTTAAGGTTATTTTAAGGTTGGGCGGGATTTTAGCGTTTTTCTATTGACTTTTCCGCAAAAGTGTGCTATAATGGAGAGATAGGGTTATTCGATCTTGGTAATTTCGCCGGTACCATATTTGAGGTGGAGAAGGCGCTGATTGCGGGAACCGCGGAATTTGAGAGTGAGGTCGCGCTCAGCAAGGACGAAGGGGCCATCGATAAGAGCATCGAGACTTTTGAGAAAATCGACCTGGGCGCCGCCCATTTCCATAATCTGCTCGTAAGTAAAGCCAGAAAACGACCAAACATTCCAGCCCAACTCGGCGCGACACCAGTCAGCGATAGCCTTGCAGGCTTCAGGTTGGACGAACGGCTCGCCACCGCAAAAGGTAATGCCAGTCTGGCCAGGAAAGCTGCGCAGACGCTCTTTGACTTCTTCGATGTCGACCAGCATGCCGCCGTTGAAGTCCCAAGTCTCGGGATTTTGGCAGCCGATGCAGCGGTTGGGGCAGCCTTGGGTCCAGAGTACGGCGCGCAGACCGTAGCCATTGACGATATTGTCGTGCTCGAGTGGTCCAGATAGGCGAATTTGCATAATATTTCCTCCGATACGGCTGGCGAGGCCTCAGTGTACCTCGCCAACCCTTTTGTATACTATATATTATATATGATATACTACATTTTTCCAGTCATTTTGTCTTGAGCCAGTTTGGCGGCTTCGCGAGCGTTCTTTTCTTCGACGCTATAGACGCCATTCATATTGCTGAGATTCTGACCAGGTTCATTACTGCAGTCGCACTTGTCTTCACAGGCGCACATATCGCCTTCGACACTGCAAGTGTTGGCATTATCGGCCTCACAAGAGCAAGTCTTGGTCTTTTCTTTGCGACTATTCGGGCTGCCGACACTATGCTTGACGCGGGCGGCTTCCTCAGCCTTTTTGCCATCGTTCCAGCGCTCGAGGCTACCGACGAGATAGCCGGTGATACGGCGCAAGCGCTCAAACGGAACGGTGCTTTCGCTCTCAATACGACCACAGGCTGGGCAGCGATCACCAGCGATAATACCGGAGAAACCACAGACAGGGTCACGGTCAACTGGGTGGTTGACGGAGCCGTAGCCGATACCGGATTCTTTCATCTTGCGAATGACGGCTTCGAAGGCTTCGATGTTTTGCGTAGGATCGCCGTCGAGCTCGATGTAGGTAATGTGACCGGCGTTACAGAGAGCGTGATAAGGTGCTTCGATTTCGATTTTCTCGAAAGCGGAAATTGGGTAATAGACCGGGACGTGGAAGGAGTTGGTGTAGAAGTCACGGTCAGTGACGCCGTCGATCTTACCGTATTCGCGGCGGTCGATCAGCGTGAAGCGACCAGCGATGCCTTCGGCCGGAGTGGCGAGCAAGGAGAAGTTTTGCTTATATTTCTTCGCATAGGCGTCGCAGCGTTCGCGCATGTGAGTAATAATATCAAGGCCGAGTTCACGTGAATCTTCATCCTCACCGTGGTGCTTGCCGGTCATCGCGACGAGAGTTTCGCCGAGGCCGATGAAACCGATACTAAGCGTACCGTGCTTGATGACGTCGCGCAGAGTGTCATTTGGCCCAAGTTTTTCACTACCAAACCAGTTCCCTTGTCCCATCAAGAATGGGAAGTTGCGGACGTGCTCGTTGGCTTGGAATTCAAAGCGCTCAAGTAGCTCGTCGGCAATGAGGTCCATTTTTTCGTCGAGTTCTTTGTAAAAACCAGACCAGTCGGCTTCTTTGCGCTCACCGAGACAGATACCGTGTTTGATACCAAGACGGACTAGGTTCACCGTAGTGAAACTACAGTTGCCGCGGCCGGTGGTGATATTGTTGGATTCGGGGAAAATACTACTGCGGACGCGAGTGCGGCAGCCCATGGTAGCGACTTCGGTGCGATAATCGCCAGGAACGTAACCTTCTAGGTTGAACGGGGCGTCGATGAAGACGAAGTTCGGGAAGAGACGCTTGGCGGAAACTTCCATAGAGCGCTTGAAGAGATCGTAGTTGGGATCGCCAGGGTTGTAATTGAGACCCTCTTTGACTTTGAATATAGAAATCGGGAAAATCGGAGTCTCGCCATGACCAAGACCAGCCTCAGTAGCGTCAAGCAAGCATTTGGAAACTAAGCGACCAGCTGGAGTAGTATCGGTACCGAAGTTAATGCTAGTGAATGGTACTTGAGCGCCGGCGCGAGAGTGCATCGTATTGAGGTTGTGGATGAAGCCTTCCATAGCCTGGAAAGTTTGTTTTTCGACATCTTGATTAGAATCTTTGATGACGGCTTCGGGAATGCCGAGCTCTTGGAGTTTCTCGGGGTTGACGCCATATTCAGCATCTTCGGGAATCTCGATCTCAAGGTTTTCGCCGGTGAAATCATTGTATTTGGCAAGGTTGGTCTTGAGAGCCTTGCGGTAACTTTTGTTGACACCAGGAGCCATAGCGTAATCGAAGTTCGGGATGGATTGACCACCGTGTTGCTCGTTTTGGTTAGCCTGGAGGATGATGGCAGCAAGAGCGGCCGCGGTACCGATGGAGTTGGGCTCACGCAGATGACCGTGACCAGTATTAAAACCACCGTCTTTGAAAAGTTGAAGCGGGTCAGTCTGGCAGCAAGTGAGCGTACCGGTAGCGTAAAAGTCCATATCGTGAATATGAATGTCGCCATTATCGTGAGCGGCGGCGAATTCGGGTTTCATCAAGACGGTCTTGGCAAAAATCTTGGAGCCTTCAGCGCCGAACTGAAGCATCTTGCCCATGGCAGAATCGCCGTCGACGTTAGCATTACTGCGCTTGACATCGGAATCTTCGGAGGCATCAGCGATCGCGATAGTGCGGTAAATGTTCATCAAATTGCTTTTGGCTTCGCGCGTGCGGTTGCGCTCTTGGCGGAAGGTAATGTACTGCTTAGCGGTGCGCTTGAAGGCAGATTCCATCAAAACTTGCTCGACGATGTCCTGAATCTGCTCAACATTTGGAGTGCGCTGCTTGATGGTTTCCTCGGCGCGGCGGACGACTTTGTCAGAAAGTTGTTTCGCGCGGTCGTATTTGAACTCCTCGGTCGCTAAACCAGCCTTGGCAATCGCGTCGGTGATTTTGTCGGGATTGAAATTGACGATTTTGCCATCGCGCTTAACAATTTTTTTGAACATAAAAAATATACCTCCTTTAATGTTTTGTTTTCTATATGATTTTTGTAACTAATTTGATATTGGGTGACACCATATTTAGTGTCTTATAAGTATTTTATGACACTACATATAGCGTGTCAACAACATTAGCGTTGTATTTTTGACTAATTTGTAACTGATTAGCCCCTCTATAAAAATTGTGGAAAACCGCTTTGAAAAAGTTTTCTTAGAGTTTTTACGTTATGCTGCTAACTTTTTTGCCCACTTTTTTGAAAAATATGATACTATATATAGTAGAAGCCCGGGTGGTGAAATTGGTAGACACGTATGCCTTAGGAGCATATGCTGCGAAGCTTGCTGGTTCGAGTCCAGTTCCGGGCACCAAGTTTAGATATCTAATTTGTTTTTGAGTTTAACACTGGTTATAGTGTTCGTATTTTGAGTTGTGATATTTTACTGTGCGAGCGCATTACGATTTACGGAACGTAAATCGTAATGCTCGCGAGGTTTTATTGGCTCGTGTGAGCTATTTTTTTGTTTTAACGCTGGACAAAGTGAGATTTCACCGCTATACTAATATTATGACTGATTATTACAACCAGACAACTAAGGAGGTACTGGCGGAGTTTCATACGAACGCCACGACTGGTTTGAGTACGAAGGCGGTGCGCGAACGACAAGCGAGAATTGGCAAGAATACGTTTAAAGTTGCCGAAACGCCGCTTTGGAAGAAGATTTTGGCGCCGTTCCTAGATGTATTTATGGCGATCTTGATAGTGGCGATGATTCTATCAATGTTGCAACGAAATTGGCTGGAAGCGATTACGATCTTTGTGATTATTGCGGTGGATGCGATTATTTATTATGTGCAGCAGTTTTCGACGGAGCGGATTCTGAAAAGTCTAAAGCGCAGCACTTTTCATTCGGTAAAAGTTTTGCGGGACGGCGTGGAGCAAGCGATTGAGGCGACAGAATTAGTGCCGGGGGATATTGTAATACTTGCTGAAGGGGACCGTGTGCCGGCGGATGGGCGGATCGTGAGTGAGTCAGGGTTATTGACAAATGAATCGATGCTAACTGGCGAATCGGATTCGATCGCGAAAGATGCAAAAGCGATCACGGGAACGAAAAAAGTTTATGAGCAACGAAATATGGTGTTTTCTGGTTCGTTTGTGGTGACGGGTACGGGAAAAATCGTGGTAACGGCAATTGGAAACAGTACGGAATATGGGCGGATTGCCTCCCTGGCGTCGTCACTGGGCGAAGAAAGTCCAATTCAGCATAAGATGAACCGCCTAGTGGCGCAGATCGCAGTAGTGGTGATTATTTTGGCGATTATCGTCTTAGTGATTCAGATTGTAGACGGGATTCCGATCTTGGATGCGCTGGAATTTACATTAGCGATGGCAGTGTCAGCAGTGCCAGAAGGTTTGCCGATTGCGATTTCGATTATTTTAGCGCTTTGTGCGGCAAGAATGGCAAAGAAGCAGGCCTTGATCCGAGAGCTGCGGGCGATTGAATCAATCGGCATCGTGACGACTATCGCGAGCGATAAAACCGGAACTTTGACGGAAAATAAGTTAGAGCTACGGGAGTTATGGTCGCCTAAGCTGTCGGCTAAAGAATTCCGAGAAAGTCTAGCCTGCGCAGCACTAGGTGAATCGACGACGATGGATGACGGGCAGAAGAGTCTGGCGATTGATCCGCTGGATATTTGTATCACAGACTTTTTGCGAAAGAATAATTATGCCACTTGTTCAACCGAGGCAGTAAAGTCGTATGCTTTTGACCAAAGTCTGAAAATGTCAGGAAACTTATTTGTAGATGGTAAAGGTGGGTATATATTGAAGCTCAAAGGCGCGCCGGAGACAATTTTGAACCGAGCGAAGTTAAGCAATAAAGATTTCTCGGACGCAATGGATAAGTTGGGCGAGCTGGCAAATCGCGGATACAAAGTAGTGGCGGTAGCAAGCGGACATATTAAGAATGAAATTAATGAGTTATATCGACTAGGTAAAGACGTAGAGCTGAGATTTGATGGCTTTATTGGCGTGGCAGATACGCTAAGAAAAGCGGTGCCGGCGGCGATTAAGCAGGCGGCAAGGATGGGCGTGAAGACAAAAATGGTAACTGGCGACCACGCAGGGACGGCATTTGCGATCGGACGTGAAGCTGGACTGGCGGAAGACTTCTCACAAGTATTGGATTGCTCAAACTTAAGTAATATTAATGATGATGACTTAGCAGATCTGGTGAAGACGACGACGATTTTTGCGCGGGTGACACCAGAAGATAAATATCGAGTATTGTCGGCGATTAAGGCAACGGAGATTTGCGCGATGACGGGAGATGGAGTGAATGATGTGCCGGCCCTGGTCGGAGCGCATGTAGGAATTGCGATGGGCGATAGTCCGTCGATCGTGCAGGATGCGGGTGATATTGTGCTGCTGGATAATAACTTTAAGAATATCACAGAAGCGATTAAAGAAAGTCGTACGGTGCTGGCGAATATTCGACGAATGTTAGGATACTTATTAGCGACGAATGCGGGAGAAGTCTTGACGATGCTAGGAGCACTATTGATTTCTGGAAGTCAACTTTTGACACCAATTCAAATCTTGTGGATTAATTTAGTGA
Source organism: uncultured Candidatus Saccharibacteria bacterium (assembly GCA_964585155.1). Taxonomy (GTDB): domain Bacteria; phylum Patescibacteriota; class Saccharimonadia; order Saccharimonadales; family Saccharimonadaceae; genus Nanosyncoccus. The sequence continues at coordinate 9,645 of CAZPCQ010000020.1, forward strand.
CGGATTCACTAATGGTAGTACCGATCGGATTGGAGCCGCCGGAGAAAAAAGTTTTGCAGCAAAAACCAGAGTCAAAGAATGCGCCGATTTTACCGCTAAAAATGGTGGGGCGAATGGTCATTGTAGCGTTGACGATGGCGATCGTGACGATAGTAACTTACTACATTGCAAACTGGACACTAAATGACCACGCCCAGGCAAATACGCTAGCGTTCACGGCACTAGTTGCGATGCAGTGGGCAAACGCATTGTCGACGCGTGGAACTTATGAGTCGGCTTGGCAGCGCATAAAAGTGCCGCATAAAAGTTTCTGGATAGCACTAGGTGTAGCGGTATTTTTGCAGATCTTAGCATTGTTTGGACCACTGAAGACGATTGTCAACGTAGTAAGCGTGCCGCTTTGGGCGCTGGGATTGACGATACTCGTAGCGTTTGCGTTACCACTGACAATATTTGAATTATTTAAGAAACTAAAAAGTAGGCAGTAAGTCAGGGGAGTTTGGTAGATGATTTATGGCATGGTTATTTCGTTCCCCTCGTCGGCTTGTTGTTCGGTGTCATAAATCTTATTTATCAAAAACCTAGCCGTATATCAGTGCCACTTTTATACACGGATTACTGAAGTTTTTTAATGGGATGACGGATGACGGTTTTGAGATTTTCCACTTTACAACGGCGCGGATCACTCAGATAAATTTCGTGATGGTAACGTGGGTTTTGAATATCTAAAGTATAACCTTGATCAAGAATGAATTGATGTAACTTTTCGATCGTGGCGGGCTCGTCATCATAACTCCCGAAGTGCATCACTTGTGCGCACAGACCTTCGGTATAAGTCCAAAACTCGACGGCAGAAAAATCTTGTTGTTTCTTGCGTGTGGCCTCAGAAATCGCCCAGTCGAAATCAGTCTTGGTGACAAAGTCTGGCAAACGCAAAACGGAAATAAATTGAAAATCATCTTTCCGAGAATAGTCGATAGAATCTTTTTGATCAGGTTGCCACCAAAAACCTTCGAGCGGCGGTACAACATAATCAAAGTAACCATCGATATGATGATTGCCTTTCTTGCTCATCTTGATCGTAAAAGCAATAGCGTACAAAAGTCCGATTGACTTTTTATATTCACCATTTTCGATATTAGGATCACCGCTGCCACGAACGGCGAGATAGTTAATCGGCGGAAGTTCGACGAGGCTAGGAACATCCTTTGGTAAATAAAATTCTTTGTATTCTTTTTTATAGTCGAAAGCCATCAGCGAAAATACTCCTGAGTGATTTCAATGGCGGCGGCAGCACCATCGGCAGCGGCCGTCACCACTTGTTTAATGCTGTGCGCACGAATATCGCCGGCGGCGAAGAGCCCATCCAGTTTAGTTTGATGAGAATTATTAATACAAGTAATATAGCCGTCTTGATCGAGAATATCAAAACTTTGCAAGAAATCAGTAGCGGGCTGCTTGCCAATATAGACAAAACAATAATCATATTGATTTAACAAATCGGCAGTAGGTTCAAGATTTTCTCGAAGCTGAATGTTTTGATGTTTGGCTAATTGCTGGGACAAAATCGGATCAGATTTAAGCTGGGAATGCGTGATAATCGTAACTTGCTTGGCAATGTTGGAAAGATAGAGTGCCTCTTGCACGGCGGAATTAGCACCACCAACGACGACGACGTTCTTTCCTTTAGTTAAGGCGCCGTCGCAAAGTGCGCAGTAAGAAACAGGAATATCCAAAGTAAACCTTAGTTCTTTGGGTTTGGAGCCAGTGGCGATAAGCACAGTTTTCGCGAGAACTTTTTCATCGTCAATGATCAGTTCGAAGCCATCGGATAACTTTTTCAGCGTTGAACATTCACCATAACTAAACTGAGCACCAAACTGAGTGGCTTGGGTACGCATTTTCTCGGCGAGTTCAGTACCAGAACCGAGGAAGCCAGGATAATTTTCAATCAAGGGGATTTCCGCAAGAATCCCACCGTAACTTTTGCGTTCAAAAACTTTAACCGTAAGAGCGGCCCGCGCAGCGTAAATCGCGGCAGAAAGTGCGGCGGGGCCACTACCGATGATTGCGAGATCAAGCATATTAGTAACTACCACTTAGCAGAGCGCTATAATATTCAATGTAGGCCTCGTTTAGCTCATCACTAGCAGTCTTGATGGCTTCGTCGGTCGGTAGAGCCAAAACAATAAACTTGAGCGGAGAATTGGACTGACCACATTTGTGATTCCCTTCGGTAGTTTCACCGTAGGCCAAGTCACTAGAGATGGCCAACTGACGCACGCCACCGAGTTTCATGCCGATGACGCCTTGGGTCCAGCCCTCAATGAGACCAGTTGAAGCCACCAATGGCGCATTGAGACCAGTAGGAGTCTCTTTATCTGTATCATCCTCCGCATACGAGAAAGACGAGTCGAAGATGCTGCCATCGGCACACCAACCGATATAGTAGGCCATATAATCGGTATCACCTTCGGCGAGTTCTTTACCATCGCCAGTCTTGAGATCGGTAGTTTTGAGAATTTCGTTATTGACAGTAGCGGCGTTGTAACTTTTGACTTGGCTATTCTTATAATCTTCCATTATCTTGAAATACTTATCCGAGAAAGGCTTGGCTAATTCTTCCAATTCATTGGCTTTAGCAGTATATTTTGATTGCAACTCGGCGATATTATTTTGCTGAGCGGCATTGTTGGCACTATTGCCACTCATCACGATGAACATATAAGTCAAAATCGTGGAGCCAAGCAATAAGATGGCGACGAGAATAATAATAACACGTTGCCAAGCGCTAGTTTTGAGAGATTTTTCGTCCATAAGTAATTCTCCTTTTAGATGGCGTGGGCGCCAATTTTAGTTGCGGTAGTAGTAAGGCCGTCCATAATAGCGGAAATTTGTGCAGCGTCTAAAGTATGCTCAGGGCTGGCGAATTCGAGATGGAAAGAAAGATTTTTGCTATCGGACTCGGCTTGATAAATCGAAACCGGCTCGATCGTGTAAATCAAATTTTGATCGGCAAAATATTCGTGCAAAACTTTGTCTACGCGGCCAAATGGCAAATCGGCGGCAACTTTGAAAGTGATATCGCGCTCAACGGATGGGAATTTGGAAAGTTCGACTTTGACGGCGATAGATGGTTCTAATTCTACAATTTGACTTAGGTCCAACTCCGCCGCAGCAATCATTTGATCTTCCAGCTTAAATCGACGCCGAACTGCTGCTTTGACTTCACCAAAAGCACCAATATGCACACCGCCAACAGTCAACTCGACGGAACGAACTGGCTCGAGGTAAGGATACTTTTTGGCGATTGCGGAATTTGGTGAGATTTGTTGATATTCAATATCAATCTTGAGGCCGTGTTCGAGAGCGGCGAAGATTTTGGCTTTGAGCTCGTAAAAATCGCCGAGACAGACAATGCCAAGATGTTCTTCCATTACCGGGACTTTGTCTTGATCAAGACCATTGCTACGCGCGGTGACTTGATTCATTTCATAAATCGTGAAATTCTTGTGACCGGATTTAAGGTTTTCACGAACTTTGTCGAGCAGACTCGGGACAATTTGTTGACGGAAACATTGCAACTCAGGAGAAATAGAATTAACGATTTCGTAACTTTCATCGACGGACTGACCAACTTTCTCGAGTAGACTTTTACTAATGAACGAATAAGTCAAAACTTCGTGCATCACAAGTTCACTGGAGAGAAGATTGCGTAGCTTACTTTTGAGCGTGAAGAGCGGCGCAATTTCAGTGCCCTCAAACTTCCCTTCTGGTAAAGCGAGCGGAAGATTGTCGTAGCCGAGTAAACGGCCAACTTCTTCGATGATATCTTCTTTGATATGAATATCAGTGCGCCACGCGGGAACGGTAATAATCATGGAAGAAATTTTAGCAGTTTGTAACTCAATGTTAAGAATTTTGCCGGCTTTGAACTCTTTGGAAACAACTTTGAAACCAACGTTTTCGAGAGTTTCGGTGATTAACTCAGTAGAATAATCGCCGCCAAGAAGCTGATTAACTTCGTGAGTATTGAGCGTAATGACGGTTTCGTCGTGCTCAGCCACCCATTCGTCCTTGACAACGAGCGGCGTAACTTGCAAATCTTTCACGGCAGTCGCGAGAACGGGCAAAGTCATCGCAGCAGGCTGGCCTTTGGTGAAGCGAGTAATGGCTTCGGAGAAAATACCGTGTGCCATTTGAGTTTTGCGGAGGTGATAAAGTGAGAAAGTCGCACTTTCGAGTACTGCGCGGCGGGTCGAAACATCGATTTCGGTATTTTTACCACCCATCGCGCCAGCAAGAGCCACAGGGACATTGTTACTAGTAATTAAAATATCTTCAGGAATACATTGAATAACTTTGCCATCAAGAAGTTGAATTTCTTCATTTTCTTTGGCGCTGCGGACGATAATTTTGGCTTTTTGATCACCGCCAACTGCAATTAACTTATCGTAGTCAAAAGCATGCAAAGGCTGACCAGTACGGAGCATTAAAATATTGGTGAGGTCGACCATTGGATCGATGCTGCGCATACCAGCTTTGGCGAGAAATATTTGATCGGCGGTGAGATATTTACTTTTTTCATGCTGAGGCAAATCAAAAACCGCACAACTATAACGCGGACAAAGATCTTTGTCCTCAATTTTAATTTCGAGCGGAAGTTCACTGGCTGGAGCGAGTTCGGACCATTCGATTTCTTGGAACTTGACGCCAAGAATACCAGCGACTTCGCGCGCAAAACCAATTAGACCGAAGCAATCTGGGCGATGAGTGAGGGATTTGTTCTCAACTTCGATAATTAAATCATTCAAATCAAACACGTCAGATAACTTATCGCCGGCGCGAGCGATCTTGGGATCGATTTCGGCGATAGTTTTATGTTCCGTATCAAAACCAAGTTCGTCGGCGCCAGCCAACATGCCATTGGATTCGTAACCTTGTAACTTGCGGACGGAAAGTTTAAAATTCTCATTACCGTAAGTCTCTGGGATAATGCTGCCGGGAGTGATCCAGACTGCAAGCATACCAGCATGAACATTTGGTGCACCACAGACAACTTGGACTAAACCGTTTTCCAACTGATTGAATTCTTGATTGCGCGTACCGGCGTCAATTTCGCAGAGATTAAGATGAGTGCCTTCAATAGGTGTAGCCTTGACGACTTTCGCAACGTAGATTCCCTCGTAGCGTGGTGTGAGATCAGTCACTGTCTCAACTTCGACCAAGCGCGAACCGATGAGGTTAATTAATTCTTGATTGGTAATGCCGTCGGGAATTTGGACATATTTTTTGATTTCGTTTAATGAAATTAACATTTAGAACTCCTCCAAAAAGTCTAGTTTACCGGATTCGAAATAACGCACATCGTTCAGACCGTACTTCAGCATCACTAGCCGGTCGATGCCGCCACCCCAAGCAAAACCGTGATAAACTTCGGGGTCGATGTCAGCCATCTTGAGGACGTTAGGATGAATCATCCCACAGCCCAGCATCTCGAGCCAGTCGCCGCCTTTGCCGCCGAGGCTGGCAGGTTTTTCGATCAAGAACTCCGCCGAAGGCTCAGTAAACGGGAAGTAGCCGGGTTGAGTTTTGATGTTTAACTTTTGACCATAGTAGAGCTCGAAAAAACGACGCAAAACTCCGAAAAGTTGACCCATTGTGGCCGTCTTGGAGACGAAGACACCTTCACATTGGTAAAAAGTATGTTCGTGAGTGGCGTCAGCATCTTCATTACGAAAGACACGGCCAGGCACGACGACAGCGATCTGACCGCCATTCTCGAGATCTTTTTTGTATTTTTTCAGAGCGCGATGTTGCATAGTGGAAGTGTGTGCAGGCGGGATAAAACCTTCCGAGGTGCGAAAAGTATCATAGCCGTCGCGCGCGGGATGACCTTTGGAGAAGTTGAGGCTGTCAAACATATGGAACTCATCATCGAGCTGTTGCGGCTCCATCACGTTAAAACCCATATCAGCATAAATCTGCGCCACTCGCTCAAGCTCGACCATCAGGGGATGCTTGCTGCCGAGAGGAACGCGTGGAATCGGTTGGTTTGGTGCACAAGGAGCGGAGACATCGAGCGGCTCGACATTTTCACTTTCTAAGGCTTCTTCAGCCGCCGTAATCTTAGCTAAGATTTTTTGTTTCTTAGCATTCATTTCACGACCAAACTCTCCACGTTGCTCGGGAGGAAGGGTTTTAATCTTTGCATATTCTGCATTGATATTTTTTAATTCGGATTTTAACTTCTCTAACTCTGACATATTTATTATTATAGCACAAAATTACTACTTGAGAGAACTTTGGGGCGGAAAAGTGGGAATTTTAGGATTTTTATAAGTTATCAAAAAGGTAAGATTTTGATAGGTTTTTAGTTTACCTGAATCCCTGCTCTGTACATTCTACTTTCTAAAGTAATTTTTAGGTTAGTAGCGTGAAGTTCGGAGATTCATATTTTAGTTTCCTTAAATAAAAATAATACAAATGATGGAAATAATTGCTAGGACAATGAGAACGATCCAAGCCCAAGTAAATTTACCCGTCTTTTTAGTATCTTTGATGTAGGCGGAATCATCAACGTAGTCGGGGTCCTGCCGGCTTGAACTTTGCGCTCGCGCACGGAGGTCAGCCGTGATACGATCATTCAATTCCGAGTTGCGTTCTTGGTCTTTGGTCATCATTATTCCCATATTTTTCCTTTTCTATTTAACTTTACACCTTTTAATTGTACCATACTTGTGCTATAATTGAGAAAATATCAGAAATTAAGGAGGTTAGAAATGGCCAATCAGAAGCCAAAGAAACCGGGAAAGAAAGACAATTCCCAGCCCGAACCGAAAAAAGATCTCAAAGAGACAAAGCAAGTCAAAGAGACCAAGGAAGTGAAGGAAGAAAAAACCGTCAAAGAGACCAAGGAAACCGTTGCCGAGAAGAAAACCGTTAAAGTTGAGGGCAAGCAGAAGTTATTTAAAGGCTTTTTTGCACGCAAGTTTGACGAAAATGAAAATATTTTAACTATTTTTAAGACTCCGAAAATTTGGGGCGCACTGGCCGGTGAAATGATCGGAACGATGCTGATTGTAATGCTACTTTTGACATTAGGAGTACAGCCACTTTATCTTATCTTTGCGTTGGTTGGCGTTTACGTAGTCATCGTTGGACTTTCTGGCGCAAACTTAAATCCACTCGTAACCGCGGGAATGATGGCGAGCCGTCGGATGTCAGCGATTCGTGGAATATTATATATGCTGGCGCAGTTACTCGGAGCGTGGATTGGGTTGATTATTATCAATGCTTTCCGACTCGGTAGCGGTACGACCACGACTTTACCGATGATGACCGAGATTACGGGCGAGACCTTCTGGGCGACGGCTTTGATCGAGCTCTTGGGCGCGATCGTGATTGCGTTCTGCTTCGCGCGGGCGCTGAAGTTTTCACGCAAGAGCCCATTGACTTTTGCCCTCACGGTAACAAGTGGGATTACTTTGGCGGTGATTTTCGGAATTGTGATTTCCCAAAGTTACTTTGGTGTGCAAAATAATTTCATCTTCAACCCGGTAGCAGCATTGATGTACCAAATCTTGCCAACCGCAGCGGACAACTTTGGTGAACTAGTGCAGATCGCGGGCTTGGCGGCAGCGGCTTACATCGTAGTGCCGATCATTGGCGGAATCCTCGGATTCTACTTGTCAGATTTCGTAACGCGCTTGGCTGGTAATAGCAGTGATACCAAAGACGACTGCGTCTGTGCAGGCGTGGCCGGTAAATAAAACTTTAAATTAGAAGTTTTGCGAAAAGTGCCACTATGAGAAAGGTGGCACTTTTTGTAGAATATAGGATAGGGCTGGCAGAAATATTTGCGACATTGGATTTTGAGAAATTGGATTAGTTTTGGGATGATTTGCGAAAAGATAAATCTAAGTCATTTTTGATGAAAAGTTGAGTTAGCGGAATGCTAAAATGACAAGTTTTGAGATATTTTTCGAGTTGGAAATATAACTTTTGGAGAAGTTGTGCTATAATAGTTTTATGGTTAAAAACCAAAAAGTTAAACCAGAAGTAGCGAAAGAGCCTCAGCCGAGTGAGACTAAGAAAGTGGCTACCGAAGAAAACGTGACGAAAAAGAAAAAGTTCCAACACGGCAAACATCCAATGCCAGCAGTATTGAGAGTGACTTTGGCGTTGCTATTTTTGATAGTAATGGCGATTTTCTTGACGTGGTTTATGATCTGGCGAACGAATATGTGCGATGCGGAAAAGGCACTGGAGTTTATTCGGGAAAAACCGGACCTCGCGACTTATAATTATCTAGTGATCCTGGGGATGATGACGGTATTAGCGGCGATAACTTGGCGGCCGTTCCTCAGTACGGGAATAGTGTTTATTGTTCTGAGTATTATTAGTTTTGTACAAATCCAAAAGTATCAGCTGCGCGCGGAGCCGTTCCTGCCGGAGGAAATCCAGCTTGCGGAAAATGCAGGCGAGTTGACGTCGTTCGTGGAAATGGATAAGTTGATAGGGTTGATTTTTGGAATTGTCTTTATACTGGTGGGGTCAATCCTGGTGGAATATTTCGTGCGGAGAATCGTGGGGAGAAATACAAAGAGATTACCGTGGTGGGATAAAATGGCGCTGGTGCCGCGCATAACTTTTACGATGATGACACTGGCAGTGATGGCGAGTATCGTGCGGCCGGTGTTACAGCGGCGAGATTTGGACTGGATGCGAGATCTAGAATTCGTGTCGTGGAATCAGACGGAAAATTACGAAAAAAATGGTTTTATCCTAGGTTTTATGTATAATCTTGGGAATCAAGTAACGCAGCCGCCGGAAAACTATAACGAAGAAACGATGCTGAAGATTGCGGAAAAGTATGAAACTCTAGCCGCGGCAGATACTGAGCGCGTGGACTGGCAAGATGAGGTAGATAATGTGGTAGTGATTTTAGCAGAAACTTTTTATGATCCAGCGCTACTGACAAAATATTATCCGCATACCGGCGGTGATGTAACACCAAACTTGCACAAGATATTCCGGAATTATCCAAGCGGTTATATGTATTCACCGGAGTATGGTGGAAGCACGGCAAATGTGGAGTTTGAAGTAATGACGGGATTAACGAATTACTGGGCGAGACTCTGTCCATATGTGAATGTCGTATCAAAAGTTAGTAATTTTCCGAGCGTGGCGCAAACTGGAAAAGAGTTTGATTTTGCAACGACGGCTGTGCATTCCTACGACGGTTCGATGTATAAGCGAAATTTGGCTTACGCGAATATGGAATACGATGAATTCCTGGATGAGAAAAAAATGACTTTTACGGAAAAAGAAAATGAAGCGGGAGTGATTAACGACCGATCGATTTATCGAGAAATAATAAAGTTGCTGGAAGATAATGACCAGCCACAAGTGATTGGCGCAGTGACGATGCAAAATCACGGGCCGTATAATCAAGCAAATTATCCCGAGCTGGATTTTAAGTTGTTGGAGCCGATGGAGAATGACTGGGCGATCGAAGCGAGTTATCAGAGTTTGTATTATGCCGATCAATATCTGGGTGAGTTTTTGGAAGAACTGGATGATCTTAATGAGCGGACGGTAGTGTTATGGTTTGGTGATCACGCGATGGGAATGCTAGACGAATATATTCATTCAGAGCAAAAAGCCGACGTAGATACAGCACACTTGACGCCGTATTTTATCTACGCGAATTTTGAAATCGAAAGTCCGTACACAGTAAGAGAAGTGGCAGAGCTAGCGGAGGAGGAAGGGTTATACTATGATAGTGTGCGCGGAATAGATTTGCCAACGACAACGCCAAATTGTTTGCAAAATACAATGTACAACGTTCTAAATCTAAAAAAACCAGCCATGTTTTATATTTTGGATGAAGTATGTGAGCAGACGCCAATTTTGACGAATGTTTATCTTGAGGGAAGAATGTTGGAACAGACGGAGGCGTTAAAAGATTATGAATTATTGAATTATGATGTGATGTTTGGAAAAAGATATTGGAAATAATTCACTAGGAATTGACTAAAGTTATCTATTATTTCTTTGAAAAAATCATATCGCACTTCATCAGCCCTTAGGGAAGAGCGGGGTGGCAGGCGGAGTGATAGTTTCAGCGGTGAAAATATCCATAATCTGGATAGAAGTTTCGGGAAGGAAAATTTGGAAATGATAAGTCGCATCTAATAAATCTAAGACTAAACTTCGCAAAACTGTTTTGGCTTTCTCTGAGTTGGTCTTGGCGAGCTCCCAAGGTTTTTCTTCGTCAATACGCTTATTGATAGCCTGAACTTTATTCCAGGCATAATCAAAGGCCCTAGAAAATTCAAATTTATCCATAAGTTGACAAAATTCAGAGTCAAATTTGCTCGGATCATCTTCTATGCTGAGGATTTGATTTTTGTGACATAGTGTAGCGAGGCGCTGAACGAGATTGCCAAGGTCGTTGGCAAGTTCATTATTGTAAGCATTCTCATACTTCTCATCGGTAAAATCAGAATCAGCAAAACTATCGACGTGGCGCAAGAAATAATAACGGAAAGCCGGCAAGCCTTTGCGGCTTAAAACTTCGATCGGATCAACCACATTGCCAATACTTTTGCTCATTTTCTGACCGTCGGCAAGAATATAACCGTGAGTAACGATATTTTTTGGTAAAGGCAAACCGAGACCAAGCAAAATTGCTGGCCAAGTAATCGCGTGGAAGCGCAAAATGTCTTTGCCGATAAACTGCGCCGTAGCGGGCCAGAATTCCTTCAACTCGGGACCATCAGGATAACCAAGTACGCTGATATAATTTGACAAAGCATCAATCCAGACATACATCACCTGACTGTCGTCGCCCGGTACCGGCACACCCCAAGAAAGTTGTTTGCGTGGACGAGAAATGGAAATATCAGGAGCGTTCTCAAGTAACTTCAAAACTTCTTGTTTGCGAAACTCGGGCGTAATCTTCATCTCGTCGGACTCGATAGCAGCACGAATCTGATCTTTGAAATCGCTCAAGCGCAAATAATAATTTTTCTCAGAAAGACGTTGGTAAGGCTTCTGATGGTCAGGACAGCAGCCGTGATTTTCTTTGTATTCATTCTCAGTCACGAAACGCTCGCAGCCTTCACAATACCAACCATCATATTCTGCACTATAAATATGCGGCGTAAGTTTTTCCCAAACGGCGCGGCAAGATTCGATATGCTGCGGGTCGGTAGTGCGAACAAAATCCGTATAAGTAATATTCATTTGCTCGATAAATTTGCGGAACTTATCGGAATTCTGCTGGACATACTCTTCGACTGGAATGTCATTTTTCTCAGCAGTACTGAAGACTTTGTTGCCGTGTTCATCTGTACCAACCTGGAATTTCACTTTGTCACCCATCAGTCGTCGATAGCGTGCAAAAGTATCCGCAATCAGATAATCCATCGCGTGACCGATGTGCGGGTTACCGTTGACATATGGGATAGCAGTGCAGATATAAACTTTTGACATAATACTTTTATTATATCACAAAAATACTTTTTGCGGGAAAATCTGTTTCTGAAGGTTTGAAAAAGTTTTTATAAAATAGTGGACAAAATTATCATAGTAATACCACTAGGTATAACCTAGTGGTATTACTATGGAGCCGCGACCGGGATTTGAACCCGGGACCTCATCCTTACCATGGTT
>CAZPCQ010000021.1:0-20011 GCA_964585155.1 uncultured Candidatus Saccharibacteria bacterium
AGAACCTCGACTTAGATATACCAAAAGAGGGGCTAAAGGCTAGTGATACCGATATAAAATCGGATTGGAACAATGAGTCGACTTATAAACCAGTAGCGACGACGACTGGTGATATTGTCAATGGGGGTAATAAATGGACTGATGGTTCATTTAACGCAATACAATCTTGGGATCCAGGATTGTATTTGTATTCAAAATTGAATCCTAACTGGGTAGCGTGCGGTGGAATAGGTGTAACAGTGCCTAGTTTTGCAAGTTGTACTGAGGATGGTAGATTTACTTTAATAGATCCGAATGTTATGGTGGCTAGTAATATAATCGAAGGTAGTGCTAGTATAATTGAAGGGGATACCTACGATGCCCATTATTTGGTGGGAAACTATTATTCTTGGAATGCCTTAACGGCAGGGTCGGGGATTTCGGTGCAGAATGGTGAGGCAGAAGAGAGTATTTGTCCTAAAGGTTGGAAATTACCTATTGGTAACAGCATGCAGAACGGTTCATTTAGTGCGCTTATAGAGGCGCAAGGGTTAGTTGATCGATTTAGTGATAATAGTGGCAGCGCAACGCTCGCAAGAAAAAGCCCATTATATCTAATTCCTGCTGGCGATGTTATAGCTGCGGGGTTGATTGGTGCTGGTTCGTATGGTAATCTTTGGTCAGCTACTGGCTACAGGGATGGCAAGAGTGCATACACACTAACTTTGGGAATGAAAGCGTTAACTGGAATGGCGACTGAGAACAACAATGCTCGAATGGTTGGCCGGAACATGCGGTGTGTGGCGCGGTAATTAAGGAGGTAATTGGCGCTATTTACAGAGAGAAATTGTAGTTGAACTTGTAATGTAGGAACAAGTTGGAATGAAAAGTCGATAAATTAGAAATAAAAATATCCCCGGTCGTTAGGCCGGGGATTTGGTGGGGAGGAGCCAGTAGTCGACGCCTTGGGGAAGTTTTTTGTTGACGATGTGACAAAAGACGACGGCGTGGAGCGATTTTTTGAGGCTGGAGATGAATTCGGAGTTGCAGTGCTTGTGGCGGCGTTCGTAGTAATAGCTGCTTTTGATGCCTTTAGGAGTTTTCCAGGTGCTGCGAATGAACAGGTAGGGGGCGGATGAGCGGTCGTCAATGGCGTAGAGTTGGTTGGGGTCGTCGGGGTCGATGCGGCAGGGGAGAACGTCGATTGTTGGGGAAAATTCTAATTGGGGACTGTAGAGATGGATAGATTGGATATGAGACGGGAGCTGGTGGATGGGGATGGTTTGCCAAGGGATGTCGGCGCAGTAGGGGAACTCTGGAACTGGTTGAGGGAGGCTATCGTAGGGGAGATGGATGATGAAATGGAATCGTGATGGATGTTGGGTATAGGGGAAGATGACTTCTCTAAGTGAGCCGTCGGTGCGGATATAGGTTTCTTTGAAGATAAGGGAATAATATCGAGGTTGACGGGTGTCGGTGTCGCAAAGGATTTCGCTGACAGTCCAGGGGAACCTCTGGAGTGCGGGATGGATGCGACTGGGGTCACGATAGAGGGACATAGATAACACCTCCTGAGAATGTGCGCGTTGAGTAACGATAGTTATATTATAGCACGGAAAACGGGGAAGAATAGGGTTGTAAAATAAGGGGAAGTGTGGTATATTGATAAGGTATATTAGCTCAGCGAGCAGGTGTGTAGATTTTCTCGGAGCCGTGCTCGTTTAATCCAAGGGAGTTGTAATTCATGAAAAATTACGAACTTTCGTTGCTGTTTCATCCAGATTTAGAGATGAATCTGGAGCCAGCGACGGCCAAGATCAAAGATTTGATCGAAAAAAATGGTGGGAAAATTACTAAAGAAGAGAATGATGGCAAGAAGCATTTGGCTTATAGCATCAAGGGGCAGGATTTCGCGGTGTATTATTACTACGAAGTTGAATTGCCGGCGGATGCGCCGAAGAAGCTGGAGAGCGTTTTGAACATCACGGACGAGGTACTACGTTATCTGTTGGTGTCGGTGGACGAGCGCAAACTGAAATATGAAGCCAAACAAGCGGCACGCAAACCACATGGTGAAGACGCTGACAATAACGAAAGTGAGGAATAAATGAGAGGGTTTGCGAAAGCGTTTGTCGCTGGGAACTTAACTCGTGACCCGGAGGTACGTGCGACACCAAGTGGAGCACAGGTGGCTAATTTTTCGATCGCGGTAAACCGGACTTTCCGTGGCTCGGATGGGAATCAGCAAGAGCAGGTATCCTATCTGGAGTGCGTGGCGTGGGGGCGCGCGGGGGAGACGATCGCGCAGTACACGAAGAAAGGCTCGAGCCTACTCGTGACTGGACGAATCGAGCAGCGTAGCTGGGATGATAAAAATTCTGGCCAAAAGCGTTCACGGACGGAAATCATCGTGGAAGATTTTGCCTTCCTCGGTGGTGGCGGTGGCGGAAACGGTGGTAGTTACGGTGGAAGCCGTAGTACTGGCGCGAAGTCTGGGGGCGCGACGAAGAAGGCTGCTGATGAATTCGTACCGGAAGATTTGCCGGACGATGAAGCAATAAACTTGGATGATATTCCATTTTAAGAGGTGGGAAAGGAGATTAAAAAATGCGGAAATTAAAAACTAACCCAAATTTGTATTTCGACTATCGTGATGTAAAGACTCTGCAGCGTTACATCGATGTTTATGGACGGATTGAACCGATGGCGAAGACGGGGTTGACGGCGAAGCAGCAGAGGCAGCTTGCGGTGGCGATCAAGCGCGCTCGTCATTTGGCATTGTTACCATTTGTGGCCGAACGGTAATGATACTGGGGTAGTGGCGTTTTACGCCGCTACCCCAGATGAGCCTTCGTTTATAACGCCCTATTACTTCGTTATCCCCTGCGTTGCTTGCTCTCGGTATGTCTAATACCGTTCGCTCCGCTACTCAGAGTTGCCTCGTACTAGGGCATTCTAAACGAAGGGTTCGAGTCAGTTTTTGTTACAGGTTATTAAATTAAAAGTGAAAAGGGGATTTTATGTATGGTCCAACCGATTTAAAGAAAAATGTTTTGATCACGCTTGATGGTCAGCCTTATAAAGTTATTGAATACTCGCAAAAAGTGATGGGGCGGGGCGGGTCGATCGTGAATGTGAAGGTGAAAAACCTGATCACGGGCGCACTTTTGCCGAAGACTTTTAAGGGTCAGGAAAAAATTGAGCCGGCGGAAGTGGAAACACGCAAAGTTCAATACCTATATAAGGATGATGATAAATTTTATTTTATGGATCCAGAATCGTTCGAGCAGTATGAGCTGGCGGCGGATATGGTGGGGGATGCGAAAGATTTTATGCGTGATGGCGATGAGATGGAGATCCAATTCTACAACGGTACGCCGATTAACTTAACTTTGCCGAAAAATATTTGGCTGGAAGTGACTTATACGGAAACGGCAGTGAAAGGGGATACGACGTCTTCGGTACAAAAGGATGCAACGTTGGAAACTGGCGTGGTGATCAAGGTGCCGGCGTTTATTAAGACGGGGGATGTGGTGTCGGTGGATACCGAGACTTATGCTTATCGGGAACGCAAGAAATAGGATATTTCTTGCGAGGGGTGCCTTCGCGAATAGCGCCTTACTACTTCGTTGAAGATTTCGCTCCGCGCTCTCCGTATGTATAATACGGTTCGCTTGCGGTGCTCGTCTTCGCCTCGTATTAAGATGCTCTTGGCGAAGGGTTCGAGGCAGCTCTAGTTAAACCTTTTTTGGTAGAGGGATTTAAACGGAAAGATGAGTTGTTTTGGAACACTTAGATTAGTGTAATTGATTTACGAAGTCCTTGCATGGAGTACATGCTCCTGTTGCAAGGACTTCTTTTGCGGGGATAAGAGA
Organism: uncultured Candidatus Saccharibacteria bacterium; assembly: GCA_964585155.1. GTDB lineage: Bacteria > Patescibacteriota > Saccharimonadia > Saccharimonadales > Saccharimonadaceae > Nanosyncoccus. The sequence goes on from CAZPCQ010000021.1 coordinate 3,855, forward strand.
TTGTAGAAGTGACGCCAGGCGGCTCGCCATTCGGGGAAGGTGAGGGCGGACTCGACTTCGCTTAGAGGGACCCAGCGGATTTGGGAAATCTCGGAATCTTGTTTGGTGAACTTATTAAAATCGGCTGGGTTTTGGAGCTGGGCGAGGAAGAGAACGACTTCTTTGTCGATGTCGAGATTTTTGATGTAGTAAGAAAAACTGTGGCGGATGGCGGGGTCAATGATAATGTCGAGATTAGTTTCTTCTTTGACTTCGCGGAGAGCGGTGTCGGTTTCGGATTCGCCGGGTTCGACGTGGCCTTTGGGGAAGCCCCAAAAACCGTTGTTTTGATAAATCAGAAGGGCGTGACCATCGTGGATAATGACGGCGCCACAGGCTTTTTCGTGTGTCATATAATAATTATAGCACATTTTTGAGTGAATTATGGTATAATATAGATAATGGAGAAACGAATGGTAGGTAGGGCGGGACTAAAATTGGCCGAGGCGGTGCGGGCGTTTGGGTTTGATTTCCGGGGGAAGACAGTGCTGGATATTGGGTCGTCGACGGGGGGATTTACGGAATTTGCACTGAAAAGTGGGGCGAAAAAAGTCTATGCGGTGGAGAAGGGGACGAACCAGATGGCGAAGCCACTGCGGTATGATGCGCGAATCGTACTGATGGAGAAGACGGATATTTTTGAGGTGACGCGAAAAGGCAGTGATGGGAAAGTGGAAATTCCGGATAATATTGATGTGGCACTGGCGGATGTGTCGTTTGTGAGTCTGACGAAAGTGTTGGCATATGTGAAGAAAAATATTGTAAATAGAAAGACGGATTATCTGGTAATGCTGAAGCCGCAGTTTGAAGCCTATCCAGATCAGCTGGTGAATGGGAAGGTGAAAAATGAGCGGATGCGGCGGGAGATTATACAGAGGTTTGAGCAGTGGCTGAAGCAGAATGGGCTCGTGGTGGTGAAGAAAAGAGATAATGAGACAGTGGGGAAGGTGAGCGGGAATCGGGAGAGGTTCTATTGGTTGATTGGGGCGAGGTAGATTACGCGAGGTGAGAATCGAGGAGCATGAAAAAGAGTGTAAAAATTCTTTACATTATTAGATGGATGTGCTATAATGAAAGTATTGGGCTGACCGGAAGGTCTTGGTCCACCTCATAGCGGGGCAGGACCCCGCTTTTTTGGTAGTTAAGGCAGTAATGGAACTCGACAGGATGGCAAAAGAATTAAGTATATTTATTGACGAGAGTGGCGATTTCGGCGAATATGATCCAAAAGCGCCGTTTTACATTATCAGTATGGTGATCCACGAACAGAAAAATGATATCTCGGCGCAAGTAAAAAATCTCGACCGCGTATTGGCGGAAACTCAACTGACGCGTAATTTCGTTCACATCGGACCACTTATTCGCCGAGAAGCAGAATATAAGAACCTTGATACAACAGAGCGTCGTCGCATTTTGAAGAAAATGCTCGCATTTGTCGATAAGGTAGAGTTCAAACATACTTCTTTCGTAGTAGAAAAGAAGCATATTACTAGCGACAAAGAATTAGTCCAAAAATTATCACGCCAACTTTCGGAGTTTATTCGAGCGCATTATCCCTATTTTACCTCGTTCGATAAGGTGAAGATTTATTACGATAATGGCCAAGATGGCGTAGTGCGGGTAATTGTCGCCGTATTTTCGGCCTTATTTGAGAACGCCGAGTTTAAGAAAGCAGCACAGAAAGATTATAAAATGCTCCAAGTCGCAGATCTGGTTTGTACCGCTACGCTTACGGAAATCAAACTCAATACTCACACATTATCACAGTCAGAACGCTATGTATTAGGTGACGATAAAGATATTAAGAAAAACTTTTTAAGACCACTCAAAAAGAAAGAGTTTAAGAATAGAGGGTGATCATTAGTGACGACGCGACCGACGAAGCGCTGAGTGATGCAGGCGGAGAGTGACGAAGCCACGGACACTTAGTAAGACGTGTGGCGGGCTGTGTGATAGGGCTGGTCAAGGATTTTTGGTTGCGTGGGCGGAAAGTGTGGTATAATAGGGTTGTTGAGACAGTCTAATAATCGGCAAATTGCGTTTGTGCTTTTGCGTATTTTGTGATCGTAGGTAAAGATGGCACCGTGCCGAAGAATCTACGAACACAAAATGTTTGCTGATTTGGGACTGGTCTCAACACCTGCGCGGTGCCATTTTTATATGTGAGGACTTATAAGAATGGCGCTCAAGGTAGAGGGCCAGTTTTTGCTATTTTTACGAAGGTTGGCTCAACAAAAAACAATAAAGGAGGGCCAATGAGGCAAAGAATAAAGAAAACTTTGTCGCAAAGAAAGGATTGTAACTTTTTCTTGCGACGTAATAAACTTAATACTAAACTTCTTCATAGTGATAAAAGTACTTATACTGCGCTACGCTTTGGACCCCTTTCTGGGAGAAAGGTGTCCAACCTCCAAAGACCAGTATTATTTTCTCCCGAAAAGCGCGGTTTCCGGGAGAAAATGATGTCTTATGTAGGTATAAGTCAGGCCCATAACGCTTATTTCTACAAGAGTTTTGCTTATTCTAGTACTGTTCCTCTAGTGCTGGCTTCATTGGCTTTACTTTTTATATTTGGGATGATGATGTTCCCTGTTCGGTCGATAGAAGTGTTTGCTGATGAGGGGATAGAAGCGTATAGTGGTGATCCGGCGATATCGCTGAGTTTGGCGGACACGGCGAATAGCGGTAATATGACGATTACGGGGGACAATAAGAGTATTCAGGAACAGGTGGACGGCGGAAATAATGTGGGATATATAGCCGTGGATTTTAATGTGAAAGCAAGCAATGTTGATAAGTATGATGTATATGTACAGTCTAGTAGTAGTAATTTGGTAGGTGAGGCGACAGGAAATACGGTGGGGAGTATTGTGTCGGACACGACATATACGGATATGAAAAACCAGGCGGGGTGGGGCTATGCGGTGGCGAAGACAAGTAAGGCTAATCCGGAGACTTTGATTTATAGACCGATTCAGACGAGTGTGAATACTGCGGCGGATACGGGGAGTGCGACGAACACGACGGTTGACCAGACTTATACGTTAGCGTTTGCGGCGAATTTGGGCGGGGTGAGTGCGGATCATTATAAGTCGGATATTACGCTAAGTGTGGCGGCGGGGGCGGAGGAAGTAGTTGATCCGACGGCTCCGGTAAGTAATTGGTCTGATTTAGTGTATATGCAGCAAATGTCCCCGGAGGCTTGCGCTGGTGGAGACGAAATTGGTAAACAGTTAATTGATTCTCGAGATGATAAGGTCTATTGGGTCGCTAAACTTAAGGATGGTAATTGTTGGATGACGCAGAATTTGGATTTGAATTTGAACAGTGGAACATTAACCCCGTTGGATTCGGATGTGTCAACTAATTGGGAACCGAAAATTACATCTGAATTTTGGTATGATGAAGATGAGGCTGTTTTGGGGTATTATGATCCGGGCGATAAATATTGTCCGTATGGGGATTGTTCTAAGGCTACTTCGGAAAGCAATAATAAGGGGCATGATGCTCAAGGTAATTACTACTCTTTTAATGCGGCGGCGGCTGGATCTGTTAGTAAAACAGCGGCAAATAACTCAAATGTATCTAGTAGCATATGCCCAAAGGGGTGGCGACTGCCAGCTACGAATAGCTCTGATAAGAAATCATTTACCGAGCTTGTTGATGGGCTTCCGAATGGAAGTGTGTTAGTGGCTTTTCCGTACTATTATGTCTATAGTGGCAGTCTTTATAATGGTGAAATTTCTTTGGATAGTCCTAGCGGTGGATGTTGGTCGTCAACTATATATAACGAAGGCTTTTTAAGTGCGTACTCTATGTATTTTACGGCTAATAAAATTACGGCAGCGCATTATTTGATTGGTACATATGGCGGATTATCAGTGCGGTGTGTAGTACGGTAATTAAGGAGAAGTTTAGCAGAATTTACAGAGAGGAATGCGAGTTGAACTTGTAACGTAGGAATAAGTTGGAATAAAAATATGAAAAAAGTGAAGGAGAGTGGCGGAAGTTGCTCTCCTTTGCGTAGTTGGAAAAGTTGAGAAAATAGCATAAGAAAAATATTGATTTTTGGAAAGGTTGTGCTTATAATAGTAATATGAGTTTAATTCATGGCGTGGGCGATTTCTTCGCATTAGATATTGGGACAACGGCGATTCGGTTGGTACAGTTGGCTGGGAATGCGCAGCACGGCTGGGTGTTGCAGAAGTTTGCGTACGTACCGGTAGATAAACGGACTTTGGAAGATGGCTCGGCGGCGGGGCAGCGGCGGCTAGGTGAGACGATTTTGGGGGCGATGAAGCAAGCAGGGATTACGACAAAGAATGTGGCGGTGGGGATGCCGGCGTCGAAGACTTTTACGGCGATCGTGCGAGTGGAAAATATGCCGGAAAATGAGCTGCTGAATATGGTGAAATATCAGCTGGATAAATATATTCCGATGGCAGTGGAAGAGGCAACGGTGGATTATGTGTCGCTAGGAGTATGTCCGCACGATGCGACGAAAGCAGAGGTACTGATTTCTTCGTCGGCGGTGGATTACGCGGAAGCGCGGATGGAAATGATTGAATCTTATGGTTTGAATGTGATCGCGCAGGAGCCGGAATCGCTGGCGATGGCGCGGGCGTTGACACCGGTGGGAGTGCAGGATGCGCGAATGATTATTGATCTCGGTGAGCGGTCGACGGATCTCGTGATTATGTATAAAGGCGTGCCAAGGTTGGTACGGTCGATTCCGGGTGGGTTCTCGCTGCTGGTGAGTACGGTGTCGTCGTCGCTATCGGTGAAGGAAGATCAGTCGCGGCAGTTTATTTTGAAGTTTGGTTTGGCGCAGGATAAGGTGGAGGGGCAAGTGTTTAAGGCGTTGGATTCGACGTTGGAAGGATTTGCGTCGGAGTTGGCGAAGTCGATGAGATTCTTTAAGTCGGAATATATGAATGTAGAAGTGGGTGGGATTGTACTGTCGGGCTTTGCGGGGATGATTCCGTTTATCGCGGAATATATCGAGGCGAAGACGGGAGTGTCGACCACGCAGGGAAATCCGTGGCAGATGGTACGGGTTTCGCCAGAGCAGCAGCAGGTGTTGCAGCCGGTGGCGAGCGAGTTTGCGGTGGCGATTGGCCTCGCAGAAAGGGGGAATGACCGATGAATGATTTTGTAGAAAAGTTGAAGACGGATTTGCAACAGCTGAGCACGAAAGCGCAGGAGGCGTTGGCGAAGTTGACGGGGAAGCAACCGACGACGGCGAAAGGTCCGGGGGGAAGTCTGATCACGACGGCAGTGAATACGAATTACGAAATCAATTTGGTGCCGGAAGTGAAGATGCAGATGATTAAGGCGCAGAAGGTGCGAAATTTGGTACTGTTTCTTTGCATCGTAGTGTCGAGCGTAGCGGTGGGGGCAGTGGTGATTTTGTTTGGAATTAAAAGTGGTCAAGATATTGCGCTAGCGGGGAAGGATAGCAAACTGGAGGCGATGTCAGCGAAGTTGAATGAATACGGAGAGTTGAATAATTTGTTGACGATTCAGAATCAGTTGACGAGTATTGAGGAGATCGTAGATCAGAAAACGGTGGCGGCGCGGGTGTTTGCGGCGCTGGGTGTGATGATGCCGCAGGGGGCGGATATTGTGCAGCTGTCGGAGTTGAACTTGAACTTGTCGACGAATCTTTTGAGGATGGATGGACAGGCGGATGCGAAAGCGGAGCCGTTGATTGACTATCGCGTGCTGGAGTCGTTTAAGAAGGGGGTGGAGATGACGAAGTATGATTATGGTGAATATGTCGATGTGGAAGGGAATACGATTCCGACCTATTGTATTAGCGAAGCGGATGCGCAGGGGAATGCATATAAAGTAGGTGATAATTACTATGCATGGTGGGATTTGACGATCGATGGTTGCCAGGGGTCACAGCGCGGTGGTACAGAGATGGAGGGGGCGGAACTGTATTATAGCATGAATGCAGAAGTGGAGGCTGGATATAAGGGTGAAGAGCCGATTTATGAAACGGTGTGTGACGAAAGCGGTGCGAATTGTAAACTGGAATTGATGGAGGGGAAAGAAGATGATGGTGGAAAGACGGAAAACGAAGATAATGAGAATAGCGGGAATGATGAGAATACTGAGAATGCTGGAGATGAGACGGAGAATGGTGAAAATGGTGATGCAGAGAATGGGGGCACTGAGAGCGGTGATACGGAGAATGGTGGTGAGACTGAAGAAGAGAATAAAGTAATTCCACTGAGAGTGAAAATTTGGCGGACACCACAGTTTAATGCGTGGTACAAAGCAGGGAAGATGTTGACGGACGGTACGATTACGAATGTGGAACATTTTGTGAGTAGTTGTATTAGTTACCGTGGAACGACAACGGGAACGGGATCGGATATTCGGTGGACTTCGACGAATGATTGTATGTTGGCGCCGGAAGGATTGACGGTGACGGAATCTTCGAACGCACGAGATGAGAGTAATAACTTGGTGTTGAAGTTCAGCGGAACGGTGACTTTGGCGGAAGATTACTTTATGTACAAGAATAAGCATATGATTGCGATTGGGCCGATGGGGCAGAATGTGACGGATTCGTATATCCAGATTGGAAATATGTTTGCGCAAGAAGCGAAAGATTGTGCACCGGATGATACGGAATGTATGAGCAGCACAAATAATAGGGGAGAAAGATAAAAATGGCGGATAAACCTGCAGCGACAAAACGACAAAAGATTTCTAAAGCACAGCAACTGACGATGATTGAGGTGTTGGGGGCGTCGTTGGTGCTGGGGACTTGTTTGGTGTTGGTGAGCTCGATTTTGCAATATATCCAGTTTAACGCGGATGTGCTGACGGAGAAGGACAAAGCGATTGCGGCGTACGATCAGACGATTCGGAGCGTGGGGATTTGTGCGGACAAAGATAGAAACGGTCGATTAAGCGATGATGAATTGAAAAATTGTGACCCGAATGCGGTACAGCTAAGTGAGGTACCGAATAGTTTGCGGTATAATGTGTTTGAAGCGATGGCGCAGAATGCGAATCTAGAGTCGGTGGCGCGAAAACGAAATGAGAATTGTTATGATGCTGATGGGAATCGGTATGATTTTAACGCGATGTATAATCTTGCGACGGAGGAAAAAGAGCGGCAGGAGCTGTTGCAAGCGACGAAGATTTGTTCGGCACTACGGGTGATTCCGGATGCGTTACCGGCGCGGAAGAATACAGAAGCGTTGATGGCGAGTTTGAACCAGATTTTCATTGTATCGCAAGTGGAACCAGAAACCTTGGCGCCGCGGGATGACATTATTGTGCTGGATACTTTGACGGGAGTGGAAGCGATTCCGGTGACGTTGGGATTCCGAGGAAATGACGTGACAGTGCTGAAAGTTTTGGATAACATTACGCGATCGATTCGGAATTTTGATATTACGTCGATGACGGTGGAATGGATATCGTCGGGATTAAATGTAACGGCGCGGGCGAATGCGTATTACGCGGAAGAAGCCTGGGGTCTGGAGACGGAACAGACGGTGCGCGCGGGAGCGTCTTCGGGAGGTAGTAAGAAATGAAACAATCGGATATATTTACTTTGATATTGATCGCGGGGATTGGGACGTTGGCGGCGTTTTTCGTGTGTCAGACGTTGATGGGGGATCCGAGCCAGGCGTCGGTGAAGTTTAAGACGGTAAATCGGACGGTGAGTGCGGATTTGGTACAGCCGAATCCAGAGATGTTTAATAGTATGTCAATCAACCCGACGATTGAGGTGTATGTGGGGGATTGTGAAGATATTGATCAAAATGGCATTTTGGACGATGTAGAGCTGGAAATCTGTGCACAGGCGAAGGAAGATGCGGCAAACAAGGATGATGAGAATAGTGAAAATGGTGGGAATGGTGGGACTGAGGATGAGAATCAAGGCGAGAATACGGACCAAGGTCAAGATAATCCTGAAGGTGCGTAATGGCTTTATTAACTAAGGATGGGCTAGTAAGAGTTATCGAGCTGCTGACGGGGGATGGACTGGTAGATCCGGCAGATGTGGCGCGAGTGCAGAAGGAGGTCGAGCAGACGAAACGGCCGCTTTTGGAAACTCTAAAAAGTCAGAACTTGGTAAGTGATGAGATGATTGCACACGCGACGGCAATTATAATGGGGGTGCCATATGTGGATTTGCGACGAGTGGAGATGGATCAGGCTGTGCTGACATTGCTACCGCTGGAAGTGGCGGAGCGATCGATGGTAGTGCCACTGGGTGAGACGAAGGGGCAACTGGTGGTGGCGATGCTGGATGTGGGGAATATCCAGGCGGTGGACTATTTGGCGACTTTGACGGGAAAACCGGTGCGGGCAGTGATGACGTCGGAAAGTGGAATCCAGGCAGTACTGGGGCAGTACCGTGGGGATTTCTCGAACGTGACGCGGGCAGTAAAAACGACGAATGCGGAGGTGGCGCAGGCGCAGGCGAGTAATGTAAAGACGATTACGCAGGATTCGCCGATCTCGAAAGCCTTGACTTCGATATTGGAATTTGCTGTGAAGTCGAAAGCAAGCGATGTGCATATTGAACCATTAGAAAATAGCCTAATTATCCGGTGTCGGATCGATGGGGTGCTCCGGAAGGTGATGGACTTGCCGAAAGCGATTGAGCCGGCGTTGGTATCGAGGATTAAGATTTTGGCGAACTTGAAAATTGATGAACACCGGATTCCGCAGGATGGTCAGTTTGCGGTGATGGTGGCGGATCGGGAAGTAGATTTGCGTATTGCGATTTCGCCGGTGGTGTGGGGGGAACAAGTGGTGATTCGTCTGCTAGACAAGAGTGGTACGACGATGGAAATTGAGAAAATGGGGATGACGGGGCGAGCACTGAGGACGGTACTGCGCGGGATTAGTCGGCCGAATGGGATGATTCTGACTTCGGGGCCGACAGGTTCGGGTAAAAGTACAACGCTGTATGCTTTGATCAAAAAGATTAAAAGTGAAAAAATTAATATTGTGACGTTAGAGGACCCGGTGGAGTATAAGATGGATGGGGTGAACCAGATCCAGGTGAATACGGATGCGGGGCTGACTTTTGCGTCGGGTCTAAGGTCAATTCTACGTCAGGACCCGGATGTGGTAATGGTGGGGGAGATTCGTGACTCGGAAACGGCAAACTTGGCAGTGCAGGCGGCTCTGACGGGGCACTTGGTGTTCTCGACTTTACACACGAACTCGGCGGCGGGTATTTTGCCGCGGCTTTTGGATATGGGAATTGAGCCATTCCTTTTGGCGTCGACTTTGAACACGGTGATTGGTCAGCGGTTGGTGCGGCGAGTAGCGGAGAAGCGGACGACTTACCAGACGAGCGAGATGGAGACGAAAGAAGTCAATAGCATCGTGGGAGATCTTTTGCCAAAGTCGCAGGCGGATGTGGCGGTGGTGAGTGATGATCTTGGCTATGCTGGATTGCCGGTGCTGAGTGAACAAGGCTATACGATGGCGAAAGGAATTGATGATCAGAATTCGCCAGGTGGCTATGCGGGGCGGGCGGGGCTTTATGAAGCGATTGATGTGGATGAAGATATTCAGAAGATGATCGTGAATCATTCGACGTCGTCGGAGATTATGAAAGTGGCGCGGGCGAACGGGACGATTACAATGCGGCAAGATGGGATGCTGAAGGCGTTGTCGGGGATTACTTCGATAGAGGAAGTGAATCGGGTGGCATCGGATCTGGCTTAGTGATTTTGCAATAAGTAGCCTCCGCGAATAACGGCTCATTGCTTCGTCAGAAGTTCCAGTGCTCACTCACCGTATGTCAAATACGGCTCGTTCCGCGCTTCACTTCTTCCTCGTACTAGGCCATTCTTCGCGAAGGGTTCGAAGGAGAAGCGGAGGGTTCGAGGCGGCTGTAAGATTTTGTGATGAATATGGAATATATCACTAGATGAATAATTTTTGGAGAAAATGGGGGATTTTGGGCAGTTTTGGGCGATTTTTGAAGAAAAATATGCGTGTGGTGATATATTGTTTTGTAAAGGGTTTGAGTTAGAAAAATAAATAAAAATTTGGTGGATTTATAATACTTGTGTTATAATGGAATTATGGAAAGTAGTGGGACGAATCAACCAACAACAAATACAACAGATACAGCGGCCGCGAATCCGGTATCACCTTTTGCGCCCGCTGATCCAATGATGCCGTCGGCGACGATGGCGGACGCGGTGGCGAAGACGCCAGATTTGAGTAATGTGACGATTCCAGAGCCGAAAGTGCAACCAGAGAATGTGACTGCAGGCAATGCAGGAACGGCGGCTGGCGATGCAGCGGTGCCGACAGGAAATGCGGCAGCGGCTGGGGCGGCGCCAACTGGGAATGTGGCGACTGGCATGGCGGCGAGTAATGTTGCAACAGTGGCGAGTGCGCCGGTGGAAGTGGTAGAAACGGCACCGCTGTCGACGGATGTAACGATTGAAGCACTTTTGGAAGAATGTGTGAACCGGAATGCGTCAGATTTGCATATTCAGGTGGGCTTGCCGCCGATTTTGCGCTTAGATGGGGTATTGAGACCGATTACGACTTATCCGGTGCTAGATGATAAGACGGTGCAACAGTTGGTGTTTGCGACTTTGGATGAAGATCAGCAGAAGATTTTGATGAAGGACAAAGAATTTGATTACTCGTTTGCGTTTGGCGATCTGGGGCGGTTCCGTGTGAATGCGTTTCACGAGCGGGGGAATATGGCGGCGGCGTTCCGGTTGATTCCGAATGAGATTAAGAGTCTGGAAGATTTGGGTTTGCCGGCGATCGTAGAGAGTTTTGCGGATCATCCGCACGGATTGGTGCTGGTGACGGGCCCGACGGGTTCAGGTAAGTCAACGACTTTGGCGGCTTTGATTGATAAAATTAACTCAGAAAAGCCGGTACATATTATTACGATTGAGGATCCAGTGGAGTTTACGCATCACTCGAAACGCGCGGTGGTAGCGCAGCGAGAAGTGCATTATGATACATTTAGTTTTGCGGCGGCGCTAAGAAGTATTTTGCGTGAAGACCCAGATGTAGTACTCATCGGTGAGATGCGGGATTTGGAGACGATTCAGGCGGCAATTACGACGGCGGAGACGGGACACTTGGTGTTTGCGACTTTGCACACGAACTCGGCGGCGCAGTCGATTGATCGTATTATCGATGTGTTTCCAGCGCATCAGCAACCGCAAATTCGGGCGCAGTTGGCGAATGTATTAAATGGAATTTGTTCACAAAGGCTGATTCCGGCGATTGATGGGGGGCGGGTATGTGTGACGGAGATCCTGGTGGTGAACCCAGCGGTGCGAGCGGTGATTCGGGAGGGGAAGACACATCAGCTAGATATGATTATGCAGACGAGTGTGGATCAGGGAATGCAGACGATGGATCGAGAGCTGGCGAAACTAGTGAAAGCGGGGACGATTAGTTATGATGTGGCGCACGAATATGCAGTGAATGGGCCAGAATTTGAAAGGTTGGCAAAAGGATAATGCGTAGGTTTAGGTATAAAGCAAAAGATCGAAAGACAGGAAATGTAGTCTCTGGTACCGTGCAGGCGGAAAGTGAGCAGGCGGCCGGGAAGATTTTGGTGGATCAGGGTTATGTACCGCAAAAGGTAACGGCCGAGGATACGGGGCTGTTTGCGCAGAATGCTAACAAGATGAACACGAAACAGCGGATCGTGTTTACGAGGCAGTTGGCGACGTTAGTGGGGGCGGGGTTGCCACTGGCGACGAGTTTACATATGATTGGCGAGCAGGCAGAAGATAAGCCAACGAAGATGATTTCTGAAGAGATTTCGGCGCAGATCGAGGCAGGGAAGACTTTGCACGATGCGTTTGCGAAGTTTCCGGATATCTTTAACAATGTTTACTTGTCTTTGATTGCGGCGGGTGAAGCGTCAGGTACGCTAGATGTATCGCTGAGACGTTTGGCGGAACAGCAGGAAAAAGATGCGAATATGATGTCGAAGATTCGCGGGGCGTTGATGTACCCGATGATTGTGTTGATTGTGATTATTTTCGTGGTGGCATTTATGATGATCGAAGTGGTGCCACAAGTGGAGGGATTGTATCGGGACTTGGGGAAGGATTTGCCGGGGCTAACGCAGGTGATGGTGAATATTTCTAATTTCTTCATTACGCGATGGTGGCTGATTTTGATTATAATTGGATTCCTAGTATGGTTTGTGCTACAATTCCGGAAGACGGATGTGGGGAAGAAGTTTTTCGCGGAGCTAAAACTAAAAGTGCCACTGTTTAAGGATATGTATTTGCGGTTGTATAATGCACGGTTTGCGCGGACGGCGCAGATGCTGCTTTCTGCAGGGGTGCCGATGCTCGATGCGATGAAGATTTCTTCCGACTCGATCAATAACGTGGTAATCGAAGCACAGATCAATGAGGCGGCGGAGATGGTGCGCAGTGGTAAACCGTTAAGCGTGTCGCTAAAAGGCCGAGAGAATATCTTGCCGTTACTTCCGCAGATGGCGGCAACTGGTGAGCAGTCGGGGCGGATTGATGAGATGTTGGGTAAAGCGGCGCAAGTGTATGAAGAAGAATTGGATGAGAAATTGAATGCGATCTCGACGGCTATTGAGCCGATATTGATGGTGTTGCTTGCGATTGTGGCGGGGGGGATGGTGGCAGCGATTCTATTTCCAATCTACTCAATCATAGGAGAGATAGGAGCATAGCTCCTCTCTCCTATGATTGGTGGGGCCTCCGTTTTAGCTAGCGTGATACTGCGTTGAAGGTTGCGTTGCTCGTTCAACGTACGTCTTAGTACGTCTCACTTCGCTACTCACCTTCGCCTTGTCTGACGCTGCTAAAACGAAGGGTTCTAGTCAGCTCTGCGGTGTTAGATTATTCTTCGCGAAGGGTTCGAGCCGGTATTTAGTATAGTCTGCTTAAAATGTGAATTACTGAGTAGAATAAAAAATGAGAAAAAGTTGGAAAAAGTGTAGTATTTTGGAAATGCTTGTGGTATAATTGTAGTTAATTAGAGCTTTGCAAAATTAAGAAAGGAAGTTATTATGGCAACAAAACGCACGCGGAGTGCAAAAAACAAAAAAACGTCAATGAGTGATCGGTCGCTAGGCGGCTTTACCATTATCGAGGTGGTGTTGGTGCTCGCGATTGCTGGTTTGATCTTTATGATGGTCTTTATTGCTTTGCCGCAGTTGCAGCGTTCGCAACGTGATACACAGCGGCGTCAAGATATGGCAGATTTGCAGGCAGCAGTGACGAATTTCCAGACGAATAATAATGGTAGGATTCCGGCGGCTGGTGGTAACTTTGATGGTAAGCCAAATGGTGCGGATGGTAAATGCACTAGTGAAAAAGGTGCGGATCGTGATGCTTGTCGGTTGATTATGACCTATATGAATGGGGTAAATGCGACTGAAAATAAGTTCTTGGATCCGCAAGGTGAGCCGTATAAGTTGGAAACTATGGAATGCGGTGGGGGCAGTGCGGAAGGTGGTGGGTGTGCTGTTAATTCTACGGTACAGAATGTGGATTTTAATGAGCATAAGATTTATATGGTAATTAAGGCTCGGTGTGATGGTGAGGATGTCGTTCCGGCAAACAATTCACGTGATTATGCCTTGGTGACAAAGATGGAAGGTAGCGGCATTTACTGTCACGATAATAACCAATAATAGCGGAAATGCAAAGCGAAAGGTAGTTCTACTGAAAGGTGGAGCTACTTTTTTTGTGGAAATTTGACGGGATGTGTGGTAAAATAAGCATATGGATATTGTATTAGAAGTTTTGATTTTGGTGATGATGTTTATTCTGGGTGGGGTGTTTGGCTCGTTTGCGTGCTGTCAGGCGTGGCGCTGGCGATACAAGGTGACGAAGAAGAAAGATCTGGGGCAGTGGTCGGTGTGTTTGCACTGCAAGAAGCGGATTAAGTGGTACGACAACATTCCGATTGTTTCGTGGCTAGTATTGCGGGGGAGGTGTCGGAATTGTCACGCGAAGATTGGAGTAGGGGATTTCTTGTCGGAGATTAGTATGGCGATTGCGTATTTGATGCTGAGCTGGGCGTATTTGATTCCGATGCTAGATAATTGGAATGTGCTGGTGCGGAATCCGCCGTTTTTGGCGGCGCAGCTGGGGATTTTTGTGTTGATTTTGATAATGCTGATAGTGTTGATGGTGCTAGCGGTGTATGATGCGCGGTGGGGGGAATTGCCAGTGGTGTTGTTGATATTGGCGATTATTTTTGGGATGGCGATTTTTGTGCTAAAAATGTGCGTAGTGCAGATGAGTGACAATGGAGATCTGGTGGAGGGGCTAATTAGCGCGGGGATTGGAGTGTTGATACTTTCCGGGACGTGCTTCTTGATTTATAAAGCGTCAAAAGAACGGCTGATGGGAGCGGGGGATTGGTTACTGGCGCTAGCATTGGCGTTGGCGTTGGCGGATTGGTGGTTGGCGCTGTGGACGATATTTCTGGCGAACTTGTTGGGAGATATTATTGCATTGCCGGGGGCGATTAAGACGAAAAATACGAAAGTACACTTTGGGCCGTTTTTGGTGGCGGGGTTCGTGATAGTATTAGTGTTGGGGAATTGCTTGCCTCTGTTGTTAAACGCTATGTGAAGCCTTTGCGATAACTAGCGTGACACTGCGTTGACGGATGTGTTGCCCATTCGACGTACGTCCTAGTACGTCTCATTTCGCTGTTTCCGTCGCCTTGTTTCGCGCTGTTCTCGCGAAGGGTTTGAGCCAGCTTTTGAGATACGGTTTGTTCTGCTTCTCTGCTTTCATTGTACTAGATTATTCTTCGCAAGGGGCTCTTGATAGTGAGCTGCAGGGAAAAGGCTGTGCTTGTGTTGGGCGGGGCGGCTGGCGTAATTTGCTTATTGTTAATTAAGTTTTTTGGAGTATAATATAGATATGGCATATGTAATAGAATAAAAAATATTGTTACGATTAGTTATTCTTTTGGGTGGCTCTTGTTACTTATTCTGTTTCTGAGTGATATTTGTCGTGGACTTCTTTGAGATGCTGGTCGGTGACGTGGGTGTAGATTTGGGTGGTGGAGATGTCGGCGTGGCCGAGCATAGATTGGACGGAGCGGAGGTCGGCGCCGTTCATTAGTAAGTCGGTGGCGAAACTGTGGCGCAAGGTGTGGGGGGAGACGTGTTTGGTGATGCCGGCCATACGGGCGTATTTTTGGACGATGCGCTCGATGGAGCGGGGGGTGAGGCGGCGGAAATTGCCGGAGGTGTCGACAGCCTGTTGGTTCTTGCTATTATTGAGGAAAAGAGGGTCGAGAGAATCGGTGCGGGCGTTCAGATAGTCGCGGACGCGGTCGGCGGCGGCTTCGGAGATGAAGATGGGGCGGTCTTTGCTGCCTTTGCCACGAATCATAAACTCGCGACGGTCGAGATTGATGGAGTCGCGGTTGAGCTTGGCGAGCTCGGAGACGCGGAGGCCGCCAGAAAAGAGAAGTTCGACAATAGCGCGATCGCGGAGACCGGTTTCGGTGGTGGTGTCGATTTGGTCGAGGAGTTCTTCGATTTCGTCATAGTGGAGGAAGGTAACTTGTTTGCGGATGACGTGAGGGAGTTCGACGAGACTGGGGTCGAGGGAATCAATGCCGCGCTTGGCGAGGTATTTGAGAAAGCCGCGGAGGGCGATGAGGTGGTAGGATTGGGTGATGATCTCGAGATTTTCGCCACGACGGTCGGTTTCGCGGTTGAGGCGGAGGCGGTATTTACGAAGGAGTTCTTGGTCGATGTCTCTCGGCTTTAGTTCGGTGCCTTTGCCGGAGATTTCGCCAGCGATGTCGAGAAAGCGCCATAAATAACGTTCGTAATTCTCGGCGGTTTTCTTGGAGCGGCCGCGTTCGATCTCGAGATGTTCGACAAAATCGTTGATGAGTTCAGAGATATACATAAGTGTATTATAGCATAAAAATGGTTCGAGAGGTAATGAAATGGTGGCCCGAGTGGGAGTCGTTACGCGCCCGGTCGCGTTAGCGACAACGGCGCGGGTCGAGGAAACTCCCGCGTAGATAGATATAGTAGCAAAAAATGGTGACCCGGGCGGGAGTCGAACCCACAACCTTCTCCTTAGGACGGAGCTGCTCTATCCAAT
>CAZPCQ010000022.1:0-14208 GCA_964585155.1 uncultured Candidatus Saccharibacteria bacterium
CCACAGACCTCGTCATTATCAGTGACGCGCTCTAACCAGCTGAGCTATATCCCCAGTTATTAAAGATTACTTTTCTATTTTAACTCACTCGTCGGTAAAAATCAAGCCTGAATTTGGGGATTTTGGTGGTTTTCGGAGAAATGCGGGTGAAAAGTAAGCGAGAATAGGGCGAAAATGGGTGAAATTGGGCGGAGATGCGCGGGAGGGTGAAAAGGCGGTAAGAGGGAAGGTCAACGTCAAAAAACAGTCAAATAGAAGCCCATATGAGGCGATAGGAAGGCCGTGGTGGCGGTTTTGTGTTGAAGACGCTTATGTATACTACTTTGGGTCCAGAATGGTGTTGTAGGGCCTTAAAATGGCCGTAGAGCGCAAAATATGGACTTGCTGGACTCAAATTTGTTATGATTTACTGTTTTTAGGGCTTTCGCTCTCACCTCTTCCGCGGGACCGCTCTAGAGGCGGTTCGCCGCCCTTAAAGCTAAAAATGGTCGTGAGATGATTCTCATCATAGAAACAGAAAAAACGCCATCTCTGACGTTTTCTCCGCAACTAACTATATTTACAAGAAAGGCGTTTTGAGCAACCTCGCAGTGGGTTTTGCTCAAAACTATCTCTATTTTATATCACCAGATGAATAATGTCAAGATGAATTTTCCACAGATTGTGAAAAAAGTGCACTTGAGGTGGGGAGGGAATTATGTTGTAAAAATGTGATATTATGACACTTTTTTGCATAAAAACTATTGACAAAACGGAAGCGGTATGATACAATGGTTGTAACATCCGAGTTAGGGTGGGAGATTATTAATGAAAATGGTGGGCAGAAGGAGACAATTATGTCAGGAACAAAAGCTGGCGGTCTGAAAGCTGCGCAAACTAATCGTGCTAAGTACGGTCAAGAGTTTTATTCGCAGATTGGCCGCAAAGGTGGTCAAAATGGTCACACTGGTGGTTTTGCCGCTAACCCAGCGCTCGCGCGGATTGCAGGAGCAAAGGGTGGTCGTATTTCCCGTCGTGGACCTGCGAAGACTAAGAAGTCTGCTTAGAATAGCCTCCGCGAATAGCACCTTACTACTTCGTTCTATCGCTAGAAAAATCATCGTCGTTTCGGTAAAGAAAATATATTTTCTTTACTCTCACTTCCTTGATTTTTAAAGATTCCGTTCCGCGCTCTCCGTATGTCAAATACGGTTCGCTTGCGGTACTCATCTTTGCCTCGTATTAAGGCACTCTTCGTGAAGGGTTCGTAGCAGAGATAATAACCAGATAATAACCAGAAAAGAATAGTCAGGATAGAAATGTCCTGGCTATTTTTTGATGTTACTGAAGTCCATCCAACCATATTTTTCGGCGCCCGCGTCGCGCCAGCCCGTCGTCACGGGTGGCCGGCTTCGCCGGATTCGTCCCAAGGGGAATAACGCGCGCTTGTCCTCGTCGTAACTCCGGATGACCCCGAAAAATAGGTTGTGGTGGACTACAATTAGTTCATTGACAGGCGGTTTGTTGCCTTCAAAAAGTTGCCTGAAAAGAGATTCGCTGGGTTGCGCTAAAGATTCCGATTGATATTATGAGTTTTCTCTAAAATTTTGACGGGTGGGAGGGAATTGTGATGTAAAATGGCGGGTGTGTTCGGGTTTTGGAAATGCGGGTGTTCGGGATTTTGGCAAAAGGGTGAAAAATAGGCTGATGGATAGCGGTTGTGCTCGCAAAAATTTTCTCGGCGTGTATAATAGATTTAATTGGAGGTGAACAAATTTGTGGTGCGGTATGAGGAACTTTTAGTTCGGGTGCAAAAAGATTATCCGGAGCTGAGATTTCGGGCGGGCGAGCGGTTTTGTTGGCGAGCGCCGCGGACAGTAGTGTTTGAACAATTTTTTGAACTAGGGAAAGGGGAAAGAGAAAAATTGAATTCGGCTGAACACAAAAATAAGCATTCTCTGCCGTCGATAGTGAAATATAGTGATTCTCTGTTGAGTTCGACGGAAAACGGTGATAATTCTCTGTCGGAGGATATAGAGAGTAGTAATGGTTCTCTGCTGGATTTAGTGGGAAAAGATGATGATTCTCTGCTGTGGGCGACAAAAACTGAACAAAATAATTATAAAAAGACGGATCAGGTAGCGTCGGAGCCGGAAAAGTCTGAACAAAATTATTATTGTTTGCAACTTTTGCACGAGATTGGGCATGGGTTGCTCGGACATCGGACTTTCCGGACGGATGTGGAACGGGTGAAAATGGAGTGTGCGGCCTGGGAGAAGGCGCGAGAGTTGGCGCAAAAATACAAAATTTATTATGATGAAGACTTCGTGGAGGATGAGTTGGATACTTATCGGGAGTGGTTGCATCACCGGGCGCGGTGCAAGAAATGCGGGGCGACGAGGTATCAAGATGCAAAGGGTAGGTATCGATGTCCGATGTGTGAGAATTTTTGATAAAAAGTTTTTATAATAATTTTTGAAACTAAAAATTTAGAAAAGTGTTTATTTTTCTAGGCGAATAAGGATAAAGTTGGTCTAAAGAAAATTTGCAGTTTGGTATGTATGTTAGAAAAATAATGTTTTGGGGCGCGGCTACCTCGTTCAAAATTTTCCTCGCCTGGCCCTTCATCATCCAAAATGTCATTCCACTGGCAAGCGTCAGGGATATACATTTTGAATGATGAAAGGTAAAAGGTTCACGGCTTCGGAAAACCTTGAACGACGCCGCGCTAAGTAAAACTTATTGTAGCGATATTATATTTTTTCTTTAGACCAACTTGATATTGAGATTATTCGCTAGAGGGTAGGCGTGGGGCAGTAGGTCTCTGCTCCAGGAGGCTTGTTTTATATTTGAGTAACTTTAATGGTTTTGACATATCAAAAACAGTCCAGTCTCAATCTTCTCATTCTCAAAAACAATGCAACCTTGAGCCTTTCATTCTCAAAAATAGTGCAACTGGGTTACCATAAGTATTTTCGCATAAAAATGAGAAAAAGTAAACTAGGAAACTGCAAAATTAGGCTTGATTTTTGGATTTTTGGCGTGGTATAATATGAAATATAGAAACAGGGTTTATGTTTATGGTAAAACAGAAAAAGCAAAAGTATCTCTTGGGGGTAGCGGCTGGCTGTATTGTGGCGGCGGCACTTTTGGTGATAACGCCGTTTGCGTGGCGGACAGGGGCGTCGCGGCGGAGCATTTCGGAGGAAAACCGGGTAGATTTTAGCACGGCAGATCAAGATGGGAAGTTTATGTATCTGTCGGATATTGATTATATGCCGAGTTCGTCGGCGGGGTGGGACGTGATTCGGAAAGATCAGGTCAATAATGGTACCAAGATTTCGTTGAAGGTGGATGGTGTGGCGCGGACGTTTAATAAGGGGTATTGGGCGCACGCGACGTCGTACCTAGATTTTGATTTGAGAGACTATAATGATGATTATGATTACTTGACATCATATGTAGGTATCAATACGACGGCGGCAGCAGCTGGGAGCGTGAGGTTTTGTGTATTTACGAGTGCGGCGGAGACGATTGATCCGACGGTGACGGCGGAATGGGGCGAGGCTTTGACGCCGGAGCAAGGTGCGACGAGTTGCACGGAAGTAGCGCAGTCGGGTGATAATGCAACTTTTATTAAAATTCCAATCAGGGGCGTGAATTATATTCGGTTCTTTGCGAATGCAAATGGATCGAATGCGAGTGATCACGCGGTTTACGGTGATTTGAAATTGGTAAAAGCAGATTATGTTGAGGATAATGGCGTTTTCGCGGATTTGGCGGACTTGGATACGGATTTGAAGGCGGATGACGGGCTTGTAGAGAAGGTGAAAAATGGCAATGCGGATGCGGAAATTGCGGTTTTGCGGCGGAATTTGGTGAGTAGCGCATCGAAATGGGCTTTGTCGCAGTTTGTGCAACAGGGTAGTGAAGAGCGTGAGATGATGAATTGGCTGTATAATGATGTAGATGCGTTGAGGATGTATACAACGGGCGGAGCGCCGACGGGGAGCTATGAACAATCTTTGGCGGTGTTAGCGCAACTTTATGCGGCATACAAGGGGGATTTGGAAGATCGGACGGCACTGACGAATGGGGCGGGGGTGCGGGGTGATTTGTATAAGAAAATGATGATTGCGCTATCTTTGACACATTCAAAACAGGTGCGATTCTGGATTCGGGATCAAGGGGAAATGGCGGGAAATCCAGAAAGTCCGAATTTATCGCGGCCGCTAGATCGGTATTTGGTGTACAAGCGAATGTATTTGGCGAATAAGTTGCAAAATCTAGTATTTGAACAGCTGGAAGTAGAAGAGATGCGCTATGTGATGTTTACAGAGTTGGGTGATGATGAGTTGGAATGGTTACGGGATTGGCTGCCGACGGTGCGAAAGGGGTTGTATACCTATCCGCCGGTGCCGTATATTAGTATTGGAAATCATTATTGGTTTGACCAAAATTATGACCCAAATTACATAGATCCGCGGTCGGGGAAAACGTGGGAAGATTTGTATAAGTTGCGGGGAAGTAACTATACTAATGGCCGAGATAAGTCGATTAGCGGGAATTATTTGATTGGTTTTGAGGCAAAAGCGCCGCATTTGTGGATGATTAATTATTACGGTGGCGTGTGTTGGCAGATTTCTAACTTTGGTCAGAATATGACGGCTTCATACGGAGTGCCAAGCACGACATTGGGTCAGCCTGGTCATTTGGCCTATGCGAATTATGAGTTGGGGACGGGGATTCCAGCGTGGGCGTTGACGAATGATGTGTCGGGCTGGTCGGCGACGAGTTATACAGGATATACGAATATTAATACCTATCATCAAGTACGGCAGATGAACAACTGGGGTGCATTGACTGGTGAGTATGCTCTACTGCAGAACCGCTATGGCTATCCGGGGAGTTATTTGACGATGGCGCAAGCAGCAATTAATGATTTTGAAAATTATGAAAAATCGCAGATTTTGGTGAAGACGGCAAAGATTTATAGTGATGATTTAGTGTGGCAAGAGGAAGTTTATAATCAAGCAATAGAGGCGCAGGATTTTAACTTTGATGCTTGGTATGGGCTTTTGGAAAACTATATCAATCAAGGTGAAACGAAGAGCGCAATGGATTGGTATAATTTGGCGAGAAAACTAGAAGACTCACGAATGAAGAGTTTTGCAGTACCGTTTCACGATTTGTTGCAAACGATTATTACGAAGATTCCGACGGATAACGAAAATACAGTGGGTTATGCTTTGTCGACGGAGATGATATTGCGGCGGCAGCTGGAATGGATGGTAGAAAATAACACGAATGCGAATATTGAGGGCATTTTCCGTCAGGGTGCGGTGACGCGAACGATGGCAAATGCGTTGCTAGGAAGATTAAATAACGAAGTGGCGGTATTCTCCTTTGATGGAGAGGATGCGGGGGTGTTGAAGTTGGGTGCGAAGTATGAAAGTAGTAGCGCAGCGTTTGAATATAGTCTGGATGGTGGAACGACGTGGAAAGGGCTGGAGGATGGTTGGGTGACGGAGAAGAAAATTCAGTTGACGGATGATGAGATTGCGCAGGTTAACGAAAATGATGATATTAAAGTACATATTCAAGGTGTGCCGCGGGAGGGGAATATCTATACGATCGATATCAAGAAAGCAACTTTGCCAGCGAATCTTTATGCGAACGATAAGGAAAATCGCGTCGTAGGCGTGAATACGACGATGGAGTGGCGTACGGTAGAAACTAATGGGGATGGAGAAAAGACTTATGGCGAGTGGATATCGTATGCAGTGGAATCGCCATTGAGAATTGGTGATATTACGATTCAGGTGCGAGTAGGCGCGACGGGTGTGTATGTGCCGAGCGATGCATCGGGTGAATATCATTTTACGCCGGATACGGATCCAGATACGCGTAGGTATATTCCGGTGTCGCACTTGTCGGTGGCGGCGATGTCGAGTCAAGCGACGGGCGGCGGGCAGTACGGAAATGCGATTTATGCGATCGATGGAAACTTTAATACGCGGTGGCACTCAGCGTGGAATGGAAGTGATCAAGAGCAGTGGATTGTGATAAAATTTGATCATACGGTAGAATTAGCGGCGTTGGGGTTTGTGCCGGCGGGTGGCGGAAATGGTCGAATTTTGCAGGGTGAGATTTATGTGACGACAGCGGAAGAACCAGATTTGTCGAGTTTTGAGGCGATTCGAACGAACTTCATGCAGATTGGCAAGATAGCGAATGATTGTAGTGGGGCGGGGGAAGTGCTCTGCGATGGTCCTTGGCTGGATCGTGATAATGCCACGGCGAGTAATTGGAATGCGCGAACTTTTGAATTCCGACGGACAGAGATGCGGGATGTATTGGATGATGAAGGAAATCCAGTGGTGAATGAGGACGGTAGTCATCAGCAGGAAGAGGTGGTGGTGCACGAGGCGGTGACGGCGAAGTATGTAGCGATTAAAGCGACACAGACTTCAAATCACGGTAATTTTATCGCGGCAAGGATGTTGAATTTTTATGAGGATCGGACCAAAAATCCAACTCCAACGGCAGGTGTGGCTTATAGTACGATTGAACCGACTAATGGTAGTGTGATTGCGCGGCTGGTGAACACGACAGAGGATGAGATTGAAGTAGTTGATGAGAATGGAAATGTGACTGAGAAGGGCGGTTTCCAACATATTTTCAACGAAAATGGTGAGTATACCTTTAGATTTCGCAAAGTAGGAGATGAAAATCAGGATAATATTGGTACGGCGATTGCCAAAGTGGACTGGATTATGAAGGAAAAACCGTTGCCGATGAAAGTTGAATATATCTGCGTGGATGACAACCTTGACGGAGATAATCAAACGGCGGATTGTAGTAAAGAAAACGGTAAGACGAACCGGAGTGTGAGCGTAAAATTGACTTTCCAGGATAATAGTTTGATTCGGATTTTGAATAATGGCTTACAAGTAGAGATTCCAGACGACGGTGATTATGATGCGGTGGCGCCAGATCCGGATGAAGGCGAGGATGATGATGAAACTGGCGATACGATTAGCAAAGATGAGGACAGTAAAGATCCGTTTACTTATCTCTTTATGCGGAATGGCAGATTCACCTTTGAATATGAAGATGCGGCGGGTAATAAGGGCGAATATACAGTACAAGTGGACTGGATTGACAAGGCAGCGCCAAAGGTAGAGGTGCAGTATAGTACGACGGAGCCGACGGAAGGTGAAGTAGTGGCGACTTTGCGCTCGGTGCCGCGGCCAGAGGCGGAAACTGAAAATGTATTAATGGCGCTGGATGGCGATGAGGAGATTTTCTTGGATGGCGCGTACGATGAGAATGGCTTGGAGTATGGCGAAGAGTTTGTAATGGTGAATGGCGAGCCGGAATATTACTTTACGGAAAATGGTGAGTATACTTTTGAATACCGTGATGTGGCTGGGAACACGGGTGCGGTGGTGGCAAAGGTGGACTGGATTCAAAAGAAGCAGGAGCCAGTAGTGCCGGATAAACCGGATGATCCAGGAGATGCAGATGATGAGAAGCCGGATGATGCCGGAAATGCGGATACAGAAAAGCCGAGTGACACGGAATGGCCGAGTGATCTACCGGGCGGGACGCCGGGTGACAATAACGGTAATAATCAGAATAACCAGGGTAGCCAAAATCGACCAGTGAACCGACCGACGTCGGGAAATGATAATGTGGTGGCAGATAATAGCGGCGTGGACGAAAAAGATCGGCCGACGGTGGGCGGTGATAGCGTGACGGTAGAGGCGGAAGGTTTGCCGGAAGGGGCAAAAGTAGAGCGGAAGCGGTTGGCTTTGACGAATAACCTGATGGCGAAGTTTGGCACGAATAGTGAACTGTACGAATTGAGCTTCGTGGACGCGCAGGGAAAGATGCCGGAGTTGGTGAAACTCCCGGTGGCGAGCGGAAAGACACTAGAAGGGATTTATATAGTAAAAGAAGATGGCACGACCGAGAAAGTGGAATTTGAGCGGACGATGGATGGTAAAGTGACGATCAAGAATCCGACGGAGGGAAAATATTTATTCCAGTATAAAGCGCCAGATACAGGTAACAATAACACCGTGAATGGCGACAATGAAGGCGAAAGTGTGGCAATGAAGCGGTGGTATGAGAATCCGTGGCTTTGGGGCGGAGTAGCGGCGGCAGCAGTAGCAATTGTGGGGGTAATGGTGGTAGGCGGTGCGATTTCGAATCGGCGGCGGTAGAGGCTGAGCGCTGGGCGTGGAGAAATACATTAAAATTGCCGGGGTGGAGATGCTAGGGTGGAGATTAAAAATTTCTAAAAGTTAGACTAGACAGGGGTGGGAAAGTTTGGTATAATGAAAGGAGATTTTGGGCTCGTTCAGGAGTTTCGATTTCGGAAGTTTAATGCCGATGAGTGAAGTTTTTGCAGTAGTGCTAGGTAGAGAGATTGTATTTAGTACGGATTAGCGAAGTTTTTGTAGTGAATTTTGTTGGTATTGTAGCAAAATTGTAGTAAGTGCGGATTGACGAAGTTTTGCGGTAAATTGTATTTAATGCCGGTAAGCGAATTTTGCTAATAAAGAGGAAAATCGGGTTTCCTGAACGAGCCTAAAGAAAGGACAATATAATTATTATGGCAAAAGCCAAATTAACAATGGACGAGCTGTTGGCGAGCGCAGAAGGAAGTGCAGAGCCGATCGCTTTGGGGGAGACGGTCACTGGTAAGGTGATGTCGATTCGTAAACACGAGATTTTAATTGATCTGGGTGCGAGAGGGGTCGGTGTGGTGCCGCGCCGGGAAGTGTCTTTCGCGCGGAATCTGGAAGTTGGTGATGAGGTCACGGCTTCGGTGATCGAGGCGGAAATGGCTGATGGTAGCGTACTTTTGTCGCTACGCAAGGCAGCGAAGGAAAAAGGTTGGGATGAAATCCAATCGCGGATTGACAATGCGGAAGTGATTGAAATTACGCCGTTTGATGCGAACCGTGGTGGACTTCTCGCGGAGTACGAGGGTATTCGCGGGTTCTTGCCGGTATCACAGTTGTCAGCGGAGCACTATCCACGGGTAGGCTCGGCAGACAAGGATGAAATCTTGCAACGCTTGAACTCTTTGGTTGGTAAGCCGATGAAAGTGCGGATCTTGGATGCGAATCGCAAAGATAATAAGTTAATTTTCTCCGAAAAGGAAGCTGTGAAAGATGGTTTGGCAGAGAGATTTGCTGAGTTGCACGTTGGTGACGTCGTGAAGGGTGTGGTGACTGGCGTGGTGGACTTCGGTGCATTCGTGAATGTCGATGGCGTAGAAGGTTTGATTCACATTTCTGAGATTTCTTGGGAACGGGTGAATAATCCTTCGGATTACGTGAAGGTCGGTGAGACGATTGAAGCGAAAATCATCGCAATCGATAAGGAGCGTTTGTCACTTTCGATTAAGCAGCTGACGGAAGATCCGTGGCTGTCGGAAGTCGATGGTCTGAAGCGCGGCGACGAAGTGGAAGGCACGATTACGCGGATTACGCCATTTGGTGCGTTTGTCCAGATTTCTCCAGCGGTGGAAGCGTTGGTGCACGTCTCGGAGCTCGGAAACGGAAACGATGTCGACCCGGAGAAAGTCTTTACATTGAATGAGCGGAAGAAGTTTAAGGTGCTGGACGTTGATAAGGATGGTCGGAAGATTAGTCTGACGATTGCAAAATAGCAATAAGAATATAGCAAAAATGACCCCGAGAGGGGTCTTTTTGCGAAGCGGGAGGGCTTGACACACGTTTAATAGTGCGTTAAAATGGTTCCATAAGTTAGATTACTAAGAATTACTTTCGTTTACCGAAGGTAATTTTTAGCTCCACCTGAAGGTGTTTGAGTTTTAGTTTAATACTCATATAAGCCTCATTCCACATTGTACTTTTTGCTTCGCAAAAAGCGGCGGAGCGCATTCTCGGAAGTAAAAACACAAGTACTGGAATAAATACTGTAAAATCATACCTATTCTATGCTTGTATTTTTGTTTCTCTCGAATGCTACTGCCTAAAATTGTACTAATCCATCGATCAACCGATGAAGGTTGGATAGTATCGACCAATTAGTCCTTTCTGTCTAGCCTCCGCTCTAGCTCTATAGTAGCAGAAAAAGTACTATCTGTATACCCCTATTTTTAAGAGAATTACGCAGCAGCCTTGCGCTGGCGGCCGCGGGGGGCGGGTTGGATTTTGCTGGTTTCGTAGATGACGCGGGAGAACTCTTCGATGAGGCGTTCTTCGGTGAGGCGTTGAGTTTTTTCGAGGTAGATGAAGGGGATGTGGGCGCTTTTGAAGAATTTTTCCATATCGTGAGGGTCGCTGCCGGGGTCTTTGGTATCGTTTTTGATGCCATCTTCGAGTTTGACAGCGCAGACGGGGCGGAGGGAACGCTTGTTGCAGAGGACGAAATCGACGGTTTTGTTGTCGATGAAACGGTAGGCGGCGTAACGGTCTTGAGTGCCGACTTTGTGACTGAGGAGGGAACTGAGACTGACGTCTGGGATGATGTAAAATTTTTCGCCAAAGAGGTCGTTGAGCATCTGGAAGCATTGTTTTTCGGTGCCAACCATGAGATGTTTGCGGGGGCGATATTTGAAGCGATCGATGGCGTCGCGCTGGCGACGGCGAGTGGTAACGCCGACGAGGATAGACACCAAAAGCAGTAGCAACGTGGCGATGGCGGCTACTGTAATATAGATACGATCAGGGGTTAAAAAATCCTCTATTTTCATAAATACACCTCAAACAGACCTAAAGAGATAGGTATATACTACCATTATAGCACACAAAAGGTAAAAAGTCAATATGCTTATCTGGAAAATAGAGATTTGTGGTGGAATTTTAAGTTTAGATATAAGTTCGTGGTATAATAGAGGCAAGATGGGAGGAAAAAGATGGGCTACGTAGGGTCGTATATGTGGAATTTGCGGCAGAAGGCGGGAAATATGCTGATTTTGACGCCGACGGTGGATGTATTGCCGGTAAACGAGCGGGGTGAGGTGAAATTGGTGTATGCGCCACATGTGAACGGTTGGAGTTGTATTGGCGGACACGTGGAACAGGGAGATTCTTGGGGTAGCGCGGCTTTGAGTGAGTTGCTTGAGGAAGGCGGAATTGTGGCGCGAGAGGAGGATTTGGTGCCATTTGGGGCGATTTCGGGGAAGGAGCGGATTTTTCATTATCGGGATGGGGATACACAGCCGTTTACGATGTGTTTTATGGTGAAAAAATGGCAACAGGAGGGCGAACAAACAGACAAAGAAGAGATTCCGGAGAATGGGTGGTTTAGCCTGGATGCGGCGCTAAAGATGGAAATTACGCCGTGGTGTCGGAATATTTTGAATGGTTATAAGCGATATGTGGAAACGGGGGAGTTCCAGATGATTGAGGATAAAAGGAGTTGAGATGACGAGAATCGAATACGAAGTCGGGGAAGTAAAAGGGGAAATTTACTGGGCGGCGAGTGAGTATTTTGGGGAACTAATGGGAAAGGAATATGCGCTGGGCAAGATGGAAGCGGTGGAGATTGAGAAAATGACTGGCTTGTCGGTGACGGGGAAGATCTTGCTGTCAGCAGTAGCGGGGGCGGTGATTCAACATTTGCTGGATAGGGGAGTGCCGGCGGAGGAGATTTTTGGGGTGGGGAAAATGACGGTGATGTAAGTGATGATTGGCGCGAAAATGTGTGGCTTTGTTCCATAATTCAACCCCGACCCCAGCCGGGTTATGTAAGGACGGTACGCTTCCGTAGAGGCGATGTATTAATTGTAAAACAAAGCGAAAATGCGTAGAAAAATGTTGACTTTTCGAATGGGGTGGTGTATACTGTAAATTAGTAATCCCGGGTAGCTCAATGGTGGAGCAAGAAGCTGTTAACTTCGAGGTTGCCGGTTCGAGCCCGGCCCCGGGAGCCAGAGGAAAAAGAAATGCCCTTTAGGGCAATTTTGTTTTCCTCTGGTACTTTGATATGGCGGCGAGAACCTTCGTCGTCAGACGAATGGTTCGGCAAATAGGAGTGGCAGTAGGCGTAGAAGGAACTTGCTCATTCTACAGCCGCTACGACTATTTGGAAGGATTTATGAAATAAATCCTGAGCCCGGCCCCGGGAGCCATGATAAATGAAGAAGTTCCGCGAGGGGCTTATTTATTTATTATGATTGTTGAAGTTGAGGACAGTTTTTGTATGGTATAATGACATTATGGAAAGACGCAAGGCTACGCGGAGTGTGCTGCTGGATGAAGCGGAGGCGGCGCGGTTGCAAGGGCGAGATTTGGAGTTTTTGAAACGGGTGAGAGAAGTTTTGATAAGGTAAAAATCTTAGGTTTGAAGATAAGAATTTGGTGAAAACGTTGTAATATTTACATTTTCCCTTTACTTAAAGAAGAGGGCGCGGTATAATGAAGAGGTCGTGGAAATGGTAATACTTGATTGTGCCTTTCTGCGTTTATATATATATGTATATCAAGCGCAAGGACGCGCAAGATATAAATGCAGCTGTTCTCGTAAGAGAACGAAATATCTCGGGTGGTGACGCTCGGGACTGTACCTTAAAAGGAGGAAAACGCGTATGAATCCGAAGAAGAGCCCGACCAAGAAGAGGCGGAATCGCAAGTCCCTGCTGGCTGTGGTGATGACTCTGGCGCTGCTGATGTCTCTGGCTATCACGCCCGCTATGGCGGCGACGGTCAGTGAGGACGAGGCGACGGCGCAGGCGATCGTGGACACGGCGGGCCGGCTGCGGCTATCTTGCTACGATCTGCAGCTGAAGGCCGGTGACACCTACAATGTGCGCATCGTGCCTGAAGAGCTGGCCCAGTCGTTTGGCTGGCGGATCGTGAAGGCGGCGGCGTCCGACGACGCTCTGACTGTGGTGGATACTGATCAGACTAAGATGGCCATCACAGTGCGGGCAGAGAAAGACGGCGCCAAGGTGAATCTGGCCGTGACGCTGGAGAGTAGCGTCTTGAACGATCTGATTGAGGCGAACCCGAGTCTGGCGAAGTATGGTACGCAGGCCAACACTGCGCTGGCAAAGGCAATGACCTGTGTCGTTCAGACCAATAACACTGGCACAAAGGCTGTGAAGGGTGTGGACGCTGGCGACGATGTGGGCTATTTGCCCAGCGACACCGCGACCCCGAGCGCCCCTAGTGGGGGGGGGTACCCAGAATCCCGGTACTAGTGATCCCGGTACTGGTCCCAGCACTAATCCCGACCCCGGTCCTAGCGCGAGCACTGATCCTGATCCCGATCCCAGCGATGAGCCGACTCCGACTCCGGCGCCTGCTCCGGTGGAAGTTCCCAGCGAAGATATTACTGTTGATGATGGCACCGGTAGCGTGACGGCCGATGTTAATAACGCTTCTGCGGTGGAGACTGCCATTAATGACGCTTTGGCTGATCCGGCTAATGCTGATAACGACACCGTGAGCGTTACGATCGATGTGAAAGGCAAGGGCGGCACTGACGACGGTGAAGGCGGAAAGACGCCCGCTGGTCAGACCGATGTGAAGTTGTCTGCCGCGGTTGTGGCTGAGTTGAAGAAAGCAGCGGCGGCCGAGGCAGCTAAGGAAGATGAAGACGGCAACAAGACTGGTAAGGCCATCGTCGTGACCGTGAACAGCGATACCGGAACGGTACAGCTGCCCGTGGATGCGATCCTGCAGGCGCAGGGCGATGGCGCGGGTGCCGAGGAAAAGCCCGTGACGGTGACCGTGGCTGGTGTCAGCGAAGAAACCCTGAAGGCGATGGATACTGTTACGCCCAAAGATGAAGAAGGTAATCCTATCGGTGATGATGACGATACGACGCCGGTGGCTTCTTTGGAGATGGAAAGAGTCGTCGTAGACGAGGCTACGGGTGAGACTACGACCGAAACGGTTGACATTAAGGATGCTGTCGTGGTGGATGTTAGTCTGTATGTGGATGATACCAAGCAGCCCGTGGATCTGGGCGAAAACGGCACTATTCAGATTACTGTGGACGTATCCGGCAGCAGCCTGAGCGACGGCACCAAGGTGGATGTCTACTTCATCAATAGCGACAATCGGCTGGAGTTTGTGGATAAGGCTACGGTTGCCGACGGCAACGTTGCTTTTGAAACTCCGCATCTGACAGACTTTGTGATCACCGAGGAGCAGGGCAACCAGGGCGGCGGCACCACTGAAGGCGGCGGCACCACTGAAGGCGGCGGCACCACTGAAGGCGGCGGCACCACTGAAG
>CAZPCQ010000022.1:14308-18204 GCA_964585155.1 uncultured Candidatus Saccharibacteria bacterium
GCGGCGGCACCACTGGCGGTCAGCAGCCCGGTATGGGTGAAATCGACGAGGAAATTTGACGTCTTGCGGAGACCGCAAAAATATGTCATAAATGTAAAACCTCCTACTGCAAAGGACCCCTACGGGGGTCCTTTTAAAAATAATATAATTGGTATGGAATTTTCGGGAAGTTACAGGAGCAGTGCTACGGTTAAGCATGTTTTTGACAAAATACGTCTAACCGTGAGGAAAAACTTGGAAAAAGTTTGCCAAAAAAACGAAAAATGTGATAAAATAGAAGGAACTGAGTGTCTCTTGGTTAAATAAATTAAAATTGATAAAATTCAGAGAAATTAGTTCTTGAGAAAGGAGCCAGAAATGAGCACGGAAAATCTTGACAATACTGCGAACCCGGCCGAAAAAGTAATTCGGATTGCTGGCTCGATTACGGTGGATGAGTTGGCGCAGGCACTGGGCCTCAGTGTGACGGCGCTGATTGGGGAATTGTTTAAGAATGGGATTGTAGCGACGATTAATCAGCGGCTGGATTTTGAGACGGCGGAGATTATGATTGGTGAGCTGGGCTTTGATAATGTGCGGCTGGAGCGGAAGAATACGACCACGAAGATTCACGACCGGCAGCGGAAGGAACTGAGTGAGAACGCACAGCCGCGGCCGCCGATTGTGGCGGTGATGGGACACGTGGATCACGGGAAGACCTCGCTACTAGACAATTTATTGAAGAAGAAAACTGTGGAGACTGAGGCGGGCGGAATCACGCAGCATATTTCGGCGTATCAGCTGGAGTATGAAGGGCGGAAGATTACTTTTCTAGATACGCCGGGACACGAGGCGTTTGCGGCGATTCGGCAGCACGGGGCGATGCTGACAGATATCGTGGTGATCGTGGTGGCGGCGGATGACGGGGTGAAGCCGCAGACGGTGGAGGCGATTAAATTTGCGCAGGGGGCGAACGCGAAGATTATCGTGGCGATTAACAAAATTGACCGCGAGGGGGCGGATGTGCCGCGGACGATGGCGGACCTTTCGGCGCACGGGTTGCAGCCGGAGGAATGGGGTGGTGATATTATTATGATTCCGGTGAGTGCGAAGACGGGTGAGGGTTTGGAGAAACTGTTGGAGAATATTTTGTTGGTGGCGGATGTGGAAGAGCTGAAAGCGGATGTGGATGTGCCGGCGGAAGGGTTGGTGATCGAGTCGCATATGGAGACGGGCAAAGGCTCGGTGGTGAACCTCTTGGTGACGGGCGGGGAACTGAAAGTGGGGGAGTTTATTACGGCGGGGAATACTTATGCGAAAATCCGGACGATGTTGGACTTTCAAGGGCGGCCAAAGGGGAAGGCGACGCCGAGTACGCCGGTGACGGTGACGGGATTTAAGGAATTGCCGAATTTTGGTGACCGGTTTGCTGAGCAAAAGGACGAAAAGACCGCACGCAAGATGGCACTACTCAATGCGCAAGAGGCGGCGAACGAAGCCGCGAGCGCGAATGTGACTTCGACGGATTTGCTGAGGATGATGACGACAGAGGATAATTCCAAAGTCTTTAATGTAATCGTGAAGGGTGATGTGCTAGGCTCGGTGACGAGCGTGGTGGATTCGCTGAAGATGATTGATACAAAAGGCGAAGTGACGCTAAATATCGTGGCGACGGGAGTGGGGGATTTGACGGAGAATGATGTTTATATGGCGGCCGGGGATGAAAATACGGTGATCTATGGCTTTAACGTGAATGTGCCGACGAATATTGCGAAATTGGCCGCGCGCGATGGGGTGGCAATTCGGAATTATCGGGTGATTTATGAATTGTTGGACGATGCAAAACAAAGTATGGAAGATTTGCTGGGCGAGGAAGTGATCGAAACAGAAATTGGCGCGATGGAAGTGATGGGGGTGTTCCGGGTGACGAAGACGGAGTTGATTGCTGGTGGAAAGGTGAAATCCGGAAAGGTCACGCCGGGAGCGCTCGCACGAGTGAAGCGGGGGAATGAGGTGCTAGGTGAAGCCGAGGTAGAGAGTGTTCAGAAAGAGCGTATTGAAGCGAAAGAGTTGATTGAGGGGGAAGTGGGTGGTTTGGCGCTGAAGACGGAGAAGAAAATTAATGCGAATGTGGGGGATGTGCTGGAATTCTTTGTGAGAGAGAAGAGGAAGCGGACGTTTTAGATGAGGCAAGGAGTCATTATTGCTAATGGGATCGTTTTGCAGTCGCATGAATTGGCTACGGTGGTCTTGTTGACGGTTTTAGGGTTTGACGTTACTCTTATCCCCAAAAGTAATAAACGTGGTGAAAAAACGCCGGATATAATGATGAGCGGGCTGATGTGGGAGATTAAATGTCCAAAAGGTAGCGGGAAATGGCTGATTAAAAATACTATTCAGAAGGCCTCTCATCAGTCGGAAAACATAGTTTTAGATTTGAGAAGGATTAAAATTCATCAGGCGAAATATATGCCGGAAATTGAGAGATATTTTGCTATGTCAAAAAGAATTAAACGCATAAAAGTAATTTTGAAGACGAAAAAAGTGCTTGACTTTGTGAAATAAATGATATATAATGAGTTCATTAAGGGCAGGACCGGAATTGGAATGTTCTGGACACCGCCCTTTTTTGTGGAACGACATTATGGTCACAAAGTGAGTGTATAGTATTATGCTTCGAGTAGGACGGCTTTTTTTATAATTTTTGGGGTTGACACGGGATTCGGCTTACGGTAAAATGGAGGTAGAACATTAATTTAGACAGATTTTAGCGAATTCGAGCGAGTGCCTGACGGCGGCGAGAGGACTTTTGCGAAAGCAAATGCGTCGCAGTGCGGGAACGAGCAACGATGAGAGGACATTCGTGGTGAGGAACACGGGTGCATCGTAGAATTTGTAAGTGAAGCGGACTGAAGTGAAGAAGCAGGTCGTGGTATGGTAGAATCTGGCAAGGTTGATGTTTGTATAATGTTAATTTTAATTAGCATTGTAGTTGTGACCCAATTAGCCAATGGGTAGGTTTTGTTCGGTCCAGTTTTGATGATAATTGGATGGTTTGTTGTTGTGTATATACACTTGGCACTTGGTGCTGGGTGGTATTTTTTTGTGGTTTAACGGGAGTTATGGTTTTGTGGAAAAGTTGGTTTTTACCCCTGTAAATATAAAAAATTTGTGAAAAAAGTCTTGTCATTACGCTCATGCTCGTCTATAATTAAATATGTAGAAATAAGTAACAATAAGGGAAAACTATGAAGATAAGGAAATTATTGAGGAGTAATTTCGTAGGCCCGAGTATTTGTGCGGGTTTTGTTGGATTACTCTTGATTGCTGCATTGTGTCCGGTGGTGGGGAATGGCGCATATGCAGAGGGGGAAGAATCGACTGGCGAACCGGTAGCGCAGGCAGATGAGGCCACATCGCGTGCGATGACTTTGAGTTTGTCGTTTGTAAATAATCCGACGACAGCCGGTGCGAATGTAGAGGTTGGTAAAGTCGGTTATGCATCGGTGCAGATGGATGTTGCGGCTAGCGGTGTTGACAGTACGACTGGTGCGCAGTTGTATGTGCAGGCGGCGAGTGGCAGCTCGACTAGTTTGATGAATGCGGCCGATTCATCACAGACGGTGGCACCGTTAAGTATAACGGTTGGTACAAAGGGATCAGAAATCGCGACGAATCAGTGGGGGTATGCGATTGGGGCGTCTGGTTTGACTACGGATGCGCAGTTGGCGGAATTGAATTATAAGGGAATCTCAGCGAGTGGTGATACATCGGCACCGGCAATGAACACGTTGAGTGGGGATGTCCTGGACGGTACACATACGCTGGCTTTTGCTGCTAATATTGATCATACCGCCGGCAATTACCGCACCAACGTCCTCGTTTCTCTCGCCGCCGGAGCGGGGGAGGTGGTAGAA
>CAZPCQ010000023.1:0-17748 GCA_964585155.1 uncultured Candidatus Saccharibacteria bacterium
CTAGATCAAGGTTTTGGGTCATCCAACATTGACCATCGCCCATCTTCGTCACCCAATAAGTTTTTCCGTCCCTTGAATCTATCAGTTGTATTTGATTATCTTCCGTGGCTGTGCTTTCTTTCAATGAACTGCATGCTCCAGATGTGGCGAAATCCTGCATGGTCATCGTCAATGCTTTCGCCTCCGCCACCACGCTGACAAGGGCGGTAGTTTTGTAGTGTCCAGCCGGTTTGTTAGAGCCGATTTTGGCAGCAAAGACTAGTTTGAGATTGTAGTTACCATCATCTGGTTCACTCTTAGTATATTGTACAGTAGGTTCTTCTTGGAATGCGGGTAATGGATTATAGGTTAACGCTGAATCCGCATCATTAGTATCACTTAATGCATATCCCCAGGTATTGTTAGCAAAGTTATTTGGTGTAGTAGCGCTTGCAATAGGTGCAATAGTTGCTCCATTCTCACTATTAACTAAATTGCCACTATCCGAGGCTGATTGTATTACTATAGCAAACTTACCGATATTATTTGTAGTTACTTTTAGCGTATTACTAATATAACTAACTTCATCCGGGGTTATTTCTGTAGATACTTCACTACCATCTATATCTCCACCATTCAATGTAAAAGAAATCGAAGCAATGTCATTCTTTCCTTCCACTGCCGGATAGTTAATAGTTTCCGCATAAGTCTTCTCGACTCTCCCCACCGGATTCACCAAACAACTTATTAGAAAAAGTAAAGCCAATGAAGCCAGCACTAGAGGAGTAGTACCAGAATAAGCAAAACTCTTGTAGAAATAAGCGTTATGAGTCTGACTTATACCCACATAAGACTTCATTTTCTCCCGGAAACCGCGCTTTTCGGGAGAAAATAATACCGGTCTTTGGAGGTTGGACACCTTTCTCCTGCCCAGCACGAGGAGCGTGAGCGAAGAGAAAAGTCCTTTTCTCTTCCGAACCGACGATGTTGCTGGTAGCGATTTCTGCGAAATCGCGTCAACTGGTCCAAAGCAAGTACTTTTATCACTATGAAGAAGTTTCTGTTTGTCACTATCGTGACATAACAACGTACTTAAGTTTGGTATTTTCTTTATTCTATGGCGCATCTGCCCTCCTTTTGGTTAGTTTTAGCCTCAAGGTGTCATCTTCGTAAGAAGGGCCAACTCCATAACAAAAATCGACACCCTAGGTTGGTGTCAAACCAGTGTAACATCCGCATACATCCAGACGAACCGAACATAATCGACATTAGCACCTAGGGCGCCGATTCTCACCGATTATGCGGGTTTGACTGGTTGCAATATTCGCACAAATTGTATGCAACAGTTATGGATTCTACTCCAAAACTAATTACACTAGTTTGACAATTACCATTATACCACACTTTCTACAAATTCAACCACTTTTTCGCACTCTGTGTTATAATAAGAGTATGACTACTCTCGAATCCACTCTAGCCACCATCAAAACTCTGCCCGATGCAGATTTGATTCAGATAGAACGACTTATTCAAAAACTTCGCCGCCAACGCACGGAATCTTCCTCGCGCCTCACTGATCAGCAGCTACAACAAAAATTGCAACGCTCTATCGACGACTACAAAGCCGGCCGCTACCTTGATGCTGATGTTGCCCTAAAAAATCTCCGCCAAAAATATGGTTTATAAGATTATCATCACCAAAGAAGCCAACGCCGACCTCGACCACATCATTGATTATGTATTTAATACTCTTAATAGCGCACAAGCCGCCAAAAACATTCTCGAAGATTACAAGGACACAAAACAACATTTAGCGGTCGTCGCCGATGGGCTCAAGACCCGCACTGACATTTCTTCAGATTTCCAAAAAATTCGCACAATGCGTTTCAAACATCATAAATACATTATAGTCTACACAATCTACGACAACAAAACTATTATCCTTAGTATCCTCCACAGTTCACAAGATCTCAAAACTAGGCTTAATAAACTTAGCACAACTCTTTCAAATTACATCACCACAAATTATCCTGATTGACAAACCCTACCCCAAGTAGTATAATTATATCCATCGGCAATACTTTATACAAAGGGGGATTTTTATGAAAAAGTATCATCTTGCCGACGCATTGACCGTCATAGAAATCATTATGGCGTTCATCTTAATAGGAATGACTATCCATCCCGTCCCAGCCGACATTGCCATCTGGTTTTTCGTCATCGGGGAATTAGCCGACGCCTTCGACGGACCCTGCGCCCGCCGCTGGCCTTACCCCGACGACGGCAAGAAACGCTGGTGGCGAGTACCCAAGACCGTCAAACGCATCGAGCATTTATCCGACATCTTCATCGCCGTCAGCTGCATGTTCTACCTCCTCTCTCAGCCCGAAAATATCACCTTCCGCATTCTCAATCACACTTTCATCGTTTCCGAGTGCGCCATGAACCTTGGTTTATTCACCATTATTTGCTGCGCTTTCCTAGAAATAATCATCCGCATCCTTCGCCACCAAGACGAATCTGCCTTCTTCTACGTCATCAAAGGCATCATCCTTACTCGTCGTTTGTTTTATGCCTTCGTTAGTATCGGTGGCGGCGTCTTCCTGCTGATTATGGCAACTTCTTGGAGCTACAGAGTGAAGCTTACTGCAGTTTTTGCGGGCGTTATTGCCGGACTCCTCCTGTTACTCTACAAGTTTGATCGCGCCACCGACCCATCCTAATCATTCCTACCTACATACGGTCGCCTTCGGGCGGCCGTTTTTTATTTGCTATGCAACTTTATCGCCTTCTCATACACTGTCAGCATCTTTTCTGTCTGTTTTTCCTGCGCAGTATTTTCACGATTCTCCAGCATTACCATACTCATCTGCTCAATTTTTCCCGCCGGCATTTTATTTAAAGTTTCCGCTAGACACTTCGGCGTCGGATTATCCGCCATTAGATACCCACCCCGCGACACTACCTCCCGCAGCGCCGGATCACAAATCATCACCGGCAGCCCCATCGCCTCCGCTTCTAGCAAAGTCATCGGTTGCACGTCAAAATTATACGACACTACTACACTAAGATGTGCATCGCGCATCTTCTCAAAAATCTTCTCCCGCTTCGCCACACCATAAAACCTCACTTTTAGCTGATTATCTTTCGCAAACTTCTCCGCTCGTTTCAGCTCATTCCCGTCACCATAAACATATAATATATACGGCCGCTCCAGCCGCATCAATGCCTGCAAAAACGGCATCATCCGTTTTTCTTTCGACACCCGCGAGTTCCAAATCATTTTCAATGTATCACCATCCTGCATTTTCCGTACTTTCACTGCTTCTTTCACCAGCTCATTTGCCACACCATTCGACACTACTATTACCGGTTTTTCCACGCCATAGTGACGCAACTTATCCGCAAAATGCCGCGACGGCGCCGTCACCACATCCGCCTGATTCGCGTGATTCACCATCATTGTCCACATCTTCGCTCGTGTCGCCGTTGGTGCTTGATAAATATCTCGTTCCACTTTTTCCGTATGTTTCAAACACATTCCATGCGCGCCGTTTAACAAACTCGCTGCCATATATTTCACCGGGTGCGACACATTCGTGGCAATCGCAATGTCTTCCCGACCATGCATCGTCTGAACTAATGGCAAATTGAACTTCTTCGCCAATCTCACTCCAGCAATGCTACAACTCGCCTCATACTGCACATGTACCACATCAAAACTCGCAAAATCCGGAAACTTTTCCAGCACAAATTCTTCCACCACGCTCGGCCGCTTCGCCATCATCGCGCCATTTATCTTCAGCCACTTATGCGTCGGCACTGTCACTACCGTCTTATCTCGCGATTCCAGCCCCGGACAAAACACGATTACTTCGTGCCCTTGCCGCTCCAGTTCCGCTTTTTGCGCTTTGATCGACGAAATAATCCCTCCAGTCGCCGGCGGCAAATACAAATCCGTAAAAATCGCAATCTTCATATCTTCATTATATCATAACATCATTACTTTTATTCATATTCCAAAAGCATAAAAGATAGCAAACATTTCTTTCTCAAGTTTCGCGAGCGTAAAGGTCGCGCCAAATAATAATCTGTGCTATAATAAAAGTATAAACAGGAGGATTTTTATGATAACTTACCGCACCGCCGAAAGCGTTTCACCCAAACACCCCGACAAACTTTGCGACCAAATTTCTGACGCCATTCTCGACGCTTATCTTGCCGAAGACCCCACTTCACGCGTCGCCATCGAGACTTGTGGCGGCCACGGCCAAGTTTTCATTATGGGGGAAGTCACTTCCACCGCAAAGAATGTCAGCTTCGCCGAAATCATCCATCGCATCACCGGTCACAATGAAAAAGTTTTTACCAACATCGTCCGGCAAAGTCCCGAAATCGCCCAGGGCGTCGATACAGGTGGTGCCGGTGACCAGGGAATTATGATCGGCTACGCCACCAGCGAAACTCCCGAGTTGCTTCCGCGCGAAGTCGTCCTCGCGCGTCGGCTCAATCAATTCATTTTCGCCAAACATCCTTACGATGGCAAAACTCAATTCACTCTCCGTGACGACGGCGACAAAACTAGCGTCGAATCCATCGTTGCTAGTTTCCAAAATACCTCTCGCGACGAGCTGGAAGAATTAGTTCGCGCCTTCATCGAACAAGAAAACCTTTCCGGCCAGCTCGAGCTCCATCTCAACCCCGCCGGCGACTGGAATCAAGGCGGTTTTGAAGCCGACACCGGTCTCACCGGTCGCAAACTTATCGTCGACAACTACGGCCCTCGCATCCCGATCGGCGGTGGCGCCTTTTCCGGCAAAGATCCCAGCAAAGTCGACCGCTCCGCCGCTTATATGGCCCGCCGCATCGCCGTCGATTATCTCAATCAACGCCACGCGAGAGAAGTCTTTGTTCGCCTCGCCTACGCTATCGGCTACGCCGAGCCACTCGAGCGCACTGTCATCATCGATGGTAAACCCGAGCAAATCGAAGGTTACGACCTCACTCCCCGCGGCATCATCCAGCATCTCGACCTCCTCCGCCCGATTTACGAACCCACTGCTCGCTACGGCCACTTTGGCGAAGGTTTTGGTTGGGATAGTTAAAAATTCATTGACTTTTATAAAACAGTATGCCATAATGGAAGTATCGCGGGGAGTACTTTAGCGAAATTATTGCGCATCGCTATCAAATCCAGATCGTACACAAAAGGAGGATTTATATGTCCGAAAAACTCCATCTCGCCGTCGGCTTCTATCCAAATGGAGACTTCCGCATCAATCACATCCGCGACCAAGACTTAGTTAGCAATATCAAGTACAATCGCAAATACCGCCCCGGTCGCTTTTACTTCGTCGACGGCGAATACGTTTGCGGTGGTTTATTCTCCCAGCCCGCCCAAAGCAAACTCATCGCCAGATTCAAGCAGCAGTTAGCCGAAATGGACTTACCCGAGCCTATCTATGATTCCCGTCCGTACATCTAACCAAAACCTCCACATCTATACAACACCCCTCGCAAAAATCGCCCAACCCCAAAAGTCCCAGCCTCACCGCCGGGACTTTTTCCTATAACTATAATAATTCAGCCATTTATTTCCGCTTCACTTTTTGATTTTTCTTCTTTTTCGCCAGCGCCCCATCTTTCCCAAACAGCGGCCGAAACGCCGCATACCCATATTTATGCGTATTTGGATCCTCAAACAAAGTTGTCTTCAACGGGAATCGCGTTAGTAACAAATACGCCGCGATAATCACCACGCTAATCGCCATACTAATCAGCTCCCAACCTTCATCCACTGGCAGTATATTCAGCATCACCACGAAGACCAACGTGCTTAAAAAGGCCGCAAACACAAACGACAAAATATCCGTCATCAACACCGCTTTTCCCGTGAACGCCGTATAAGTATAGAAAATTATCGGGATCACAATCACCGGCACCGCAAACGACAAATTCCGCGCCAGCCAATAGTTCGGATTACTTCCCAAAAACCACACGTCCACCAGCGTACACGCGAAAATCCCCGACAGTGCCAGCTTAATATGCTCCCAGGTACTTTCATTTACCGCCGCCACCATCCCTACGATTTTATTTTTCCCACTCCATTCATACGCAAAATGCAGCAACGATCCAATCGTCGCCACCGCGATCGTTTCGATTATTAATATCCACCAAAATTCATTCATGCCCACTCCTTTTACTTTTTTATTTATCTATATAATACGCATAGTATTCATCATAAGTAATACCTTCATCTTTCACCTGCTTCGCCACTTCCGGCCCTACATAGCGATAATGCCACGGTTCATAGTCAAACCCCGTCACGTATCCCATACCTTTTGGATACCGCAAGATAAATCCATACTCCGCCGCGTGCTCTTGTAGCCACGCAAAAGCCGGCGTCGTCTCAAAATCCGTATCCACCCAATTTATATCCGTCGCCAGTCCCGCCTGATGCTCCGAGTATCCCGCGCGTGAAGAATACGTATCCGCCTGCGTCTCACCATCCCGCGCCACATACATTTTATATAAACCATCCTGCACCGCATAACTCCGGTAGCCCGACACATTCTTCAGCTCAATTCCATCCGCTCGTGCCGCGTCTGCCATTTGCATAAACGCTTCCGCTGCTACTTTCCTCAGCTGCGGCGTCGTTCCCGAACTATACTCGTCGCTCAGCGTCACTAAATCTTCCGGTTCATATTCACCCAAACCATTTTTCTTATTCACCAATACTAAATAATCTTTCTCAAGATCCGCCGGTTCCACATCCATATATGGCTGTTGATCAGCACCCGTATTCATCCATCGCACCACAAATGTCACCACGTCTTCGCCCATTTCATCTTCGATCATCGCATAATCATTCTCTCCCAAATTCCGCACCATCCACTTATAACGCATCTCATTCTTCGCCAAATAATATTTCGCCTTACGAATCTTTGTCATCAACGGATCTTCCAAAGTCGTATCATTCACCACTATTTCATTCGGATTATCTTTTTTCTCATCACCTTTATTGCTCAGCACCAACATCACTGCCACCACTGCAATTATACTAATCAATAAAATAATCGCGATTGCAAGCACCGCAAAAGCCTTTTTATCGTGTTTGGTATGAGATTTCGTTTTCATAATTCGCCTAACTTTTACTTATTCTTATTATATCATTTTTATTCAATTCTTATCCAAAAATAATCAAAACCCACCCAAAATCGTCCATTTTTCGGATGATAAAAATTTTTTATTTAATTTTTCGCCTATTTTTACCCAATTTCCACACTAATTTTACTTGAAAAATTTTTGTAAATTAACTTTTTCACGCTTCTACATAACTTTTCCAGAAATAATATTTAATATTTTCCGGTAATTATTTAATACCTCACCAGCTAACTCGAACCTTTTGTTTTTTATTAGGCTAGTTCGAGGAAGAAGCGAAGCGCAAAACGAGCCGTACTAAATGGTACGGTGAGTAAGCACTGGAGCCTCTAATGAAGAAATAGTCAATAAAAACAAAAGCCGTTGACAAACAAGAATCCTTGCCGTATCATTGTACTAAGTACTTAATACAATAATACACCATCACAATATACCATTATGGAATTCAAATTTGACAATCAGCGACCGATTTATATTCAACTGGTCGAACAACTTCAACTTTACGTGGTTTCCGGCAAAATTCCGCCTGGCGAAAAACTTCCATCCGTGCGTGATCTTGCAATGCAAGCTCAGGTCAATCCCAATACTATGCAACGCGCCCTCGCCGAGCTCGAAGATTTGCGGCTTATTCACACCGAGCGCACCAATGGCAAATACATCACCGAAGACCAACGTCTCATCTACAAATTCCGTGAAAAATACGCCAGCCTCAAAACCGAAAAATATTTCAACGAAATGCGCGAACTCGGTTTTAGCGATTTAGAAATTATTAGTTATCTCGCTCAGAAAGGAACTTCAACTTAGTCAAAATCAATTCAACCTTCACCAATAAAAACCAAAAATTTATTCATTCAGAAAGGAGAAAACTCTTAGTGAAAACTATTTTACAATGCCAAAACCTTAGCAAAAGTTTTGGTAAGCGCCAAGTCCTCACCGACATCAATCTCACCATTCCGCGTCGCAAGATCGTTGGCTTACTCGGCCAAAACGGTGCCGGCAAATCCACTCTAATTAAACTCATCAACGATTTACTCATCCCCACTTCCGGCGAAATTTTATTCGAAGGTCAACCCATTAGCGTCGAATCGAAGAAACGCATTGCCTACCTACCCGAGCGCACTTATCTCGACAAAACTATGTACGTCCGTGACGCCATCAAGTTCTTCACTGAGTTTTACGACAACTTCGACCAAGTCAAAGCCGAGACTCTCATTCAAGATCTCAAACTCGATCGCGATATGAAAATTTCCAAAATGAGCAAAGGTATGCAAGAAAAATTACAACTCATTCTCGTGATGAGCCGCGACGCGGATCTTTATATTCTCGACGAACCGCTCGGCGGCGTTGATCCCGCCACCCGCGATTACGTTCTCGATACGATTCTTACCAATTTCGGCGAAAACGCCAGCGTCCTCATTTCCACTCACCTCATCGCCGACATCGAGCGCATCCTCGACCAAGTTATTTTCATTAGCGATGGCAAAATCATCCTCCAGGACGACGCCGACCATCTCCGCGAAACTCGTCACGCTTCCATCGACGAAATCTTCCGTCAAACTTTTCGCAATCAAACTCACGCCTTTTAACTTTTTAGAAAGGGAATTATGCTAGGCAAACTTATTAAATATGATCTCAAATACATTTACAAACAACTTTTCATTTTCTACCTCATTGTTTTATTCACCGCCGTTCTTGCACGCGTCACCGACTTCGAGACTAATTCTTTCGTCGTAATTTTCATTCACGAATTCGCGCAAGGCTGTGCCTATGGTTTTAGTTTCGGTATGTTCATCAACGCCAGTATGCGCACCTGGGCTCGCTTCCATCAAAATTTCTACAAAGACGAATCCTATCTCACCCACACTCTACCCATTTCACGATTCACGCTTTGGTCTGCCAAATTCCTCACCAGCCTCATC
Organism: uncultured Candidatus Saccharibacteria bacterium; assembly: GCA_964585155.1. Classification (GTDB taxonomy): domain Bacteria; phylum Patescibacteriota; class Saccharimonadia; order Saccharimonadales; family Saccharimonadaceae; genus Nanosyncoccus. Next base: position 9,060 of record CAZPCQ010000023.1, read on the forward strand.
GTCGTCCTCGTTAGCGGTCTGACTTTCCTCATCGCCTTCCTTATTATGACCCCCTTCAATGACCTTATCCACGACTGGAACCTAAATGACCCCAGCGCACTTAGGTTTTACATTACTATGCTTATCGCCGCCTTCTTCCAAATAACTTATATTGTCCAATGTGGCTTCACCGGCATCCTCATCGGTCACCGTAGCAACAATAATCGCGCCCTTCACACCGTCATCTGGGGCCTCATCACTTACTGCGCCGGAATCATCATATTAGCCGCCTTAGTTCTGCTTTGGAGCCTATGCGATAATTATATTCACGATTTCATTTTCAATGGCACTCTCGGAGAAATAACCCAATTCAACAAACTTATCGTTGGCTTCGGCATCATCTACTGCGGCCTCAACATTGCAACTTATTTCATCAACGCCAAACTTCTCGCGAGAGGCGTAGATGTAGATTAGTAAAAACTCATAGATTTCTTACTTAATCTCTTTCACAAAAAATCAGCACACTTAAGTATTAAAACCGGCAAAATCTTTTACCTAATTTCCTGACTCCACCCCGGCGGGGGTCCAGGGGGCGGAGCCCTTCCTGGCCGTTTTAGGGGTCCGGGGGAATCGGAACCCCCGGGTTTCTTTTCTAACCACTTTTCTTTTCAAAAGAAAAGTGGTTAAAGCAAGCATCGGGGGAAGATGTATTTAGCTGGAAAATTGTTTTATAAAAATTTTTACCAATAAGTGCTATAATATAAATTATAATTAATAAAGGAACTCTTATGTCTGGATTAGTTTTGAAAGAAGTTTCAAAATCCTTTGCTGGCAAACTAGTTGTCGACAAGATTTCTTTCAGCCTAGAAAAACCCGGCGTATACGGGTTACTCGGCACTAACGGCGCCGGCAAGACCACTACTATCCGTATGCTTCTTGGAATTATCAACAAAGATAGCGGTGAAATTACCTGGAACGACCATCCCGTCACTCGCAAAGATGTCAATTTTGGCTATCTTCCCGAAGAGCGCGGCGTCTATCCCAAAGTCAAAATTCTCGAACAACTTTTATATTTCGCTGAGCTCAAGGGCATGAAACGTGACGCCGCCGAAACCGCCATTCGCAAATGGGCTAAGCGTCTCAAAGTTGAAGAATACCTGGAAATGCCCGCCGAGAAGTTATCTAAAGGCAATCAACAAAAAATCCAGTTTATGACTGCTATTATTCACGACCCCGATCTTGTTGTCCTCGACGAACCTTTTAGCGGTCTCGATCCCGTCAATACCGAAATTCTCAAAAATATTATTATTGACTTAGTCCGCGATGGTAAATTCGTTATTATGTCCGCCCACCAAATGGCCACCATCGAAGAATTCTGCAAAGACATTCTTATCCTCGACAAAGGCAAAACCGTCCTGCAAGGGAATCTCAAAGACATCAAGGCCTCCTATCCCGCCAATCGTGTCCAGATCGACACCGAGCAAGACATTACCGACTTTATCAAATCCGCTGACTTAAAAGTTGAAAACGAGAAAAATTTCCAATACACTCTCAAAATCACCAGCGAAAAAGCCGCTGAACAACTTTTGCAAGATTTAGTCAAAGCCAAAATCAAAGTCAATAAGTTTGAAATTATGAAACCAACCCTAAATGATATCTTTATCGAGAAAGTAGGAGCTCAACATGAAGTCGAATAATTTCCGCGACATCTGGACCGTCACCAAATTCACAATGCGCGATATGATTAGTCGCAAATCTTTCCGCATTTCTACTATTATTATCTTAGTCCTCATCGTGCTCGGTTGTAATTTACCAAATATCTTAAATAGCATTTCTGGTGGTGATTTATCTGACACCGTCCTTATCTCCGATCCAAACAACCTTTACGAAGACACTTTGCCCACTCTCAACAACGCCGGCATTCCCGACACCAAGTTCGACATTACTCCCGCCACTTTTGACGAGATCAAAACCAAACTCGAACAAGGCGACATTAGCTCTGCCATTATGATTTCCCAAGCCGACAATCAAATTAACCTCGAATATATCGTCAACAACGCCGCCACCATCACCACTCCACCCACTCAACTTATTGACACTCTCAGCAGCCTTTACACCAACCTGCAGATCCAAAAATTGCACCTCAGCCCCGCCCAACTCGCCCAAATTTCTCCACAATTCGAATTCACCGTCAAACAAGTCGAAGATCAAGAAATCGGCGGCAACATCGGCGCTATGATGATTCTTTCCGTCATCTTATTCTTTGCGATTTACTTCTGCGCCTTCCAAGTTTCCAGTTCCATTACTATCGAAAAAACTTCCAAAATCGTCGAAACTCTCGTCACTTCCACCAGCCCCCGCACTATCATCCTCGGCAAGACCATCGGCATTGGCTTAGTTGGACTTTTACAAATGTTACTTTTCGTCCTCACTGCCATTTTCTCCGCCAAGGCCTTCCTCGATCCCGTCATCATCTCGCAACTTTTCGATCTTTCCAACTTTACACCGTTCCTAGCCATCATTACAGTTGTTTACTTTATTCTCGGCTACTTTAGCTATGCCTTGCTTTACGCTCTCACTGGCTCTACCGTTTCCAAACCCGAAGAGATCCAAACCGCCAATACGCCCGTCGTCCTCATCACTATGTTCGGCTTCTATCTCGCCTATTTCACTTTACTCAACCCCACTAGCGATCTTAATATTTTCGCCTCACTCTTACCGATTTCTTCGCCCTTCTGTATGCCACTGCGCGTAATGATGGGGATTGCCAGCGGCTGGGACATTTTCCTTTCCATCGCCATCTTAATCGCTTTTTGCATCATCGTCGCACACTTCGCGATCAAGATCTATAGCAATGCCATTCTCAACTACGGCAGTCGCATGACGTTCAAAGATATGCTCAAAATGTACAAGGAGAAATAATGGAAAAGTTAGTTATTCACGGTATCTACCGCCATTACAAAGGTGATTATTACACCGTCGAAGACGTCGCCCATCATAGCGAAACCGACGAAGAGTTAGTCATTTACCGCGGACTTTATGGCGACTCACCGCTTTGGGTTCGCCCGAAATCTCTTTTCCTCGCAGAAATCCCCAGCGACAAATGCAAATACGGCTTCACTCAAAAATATCGCTTCACTTTGCAAGACATCAAAAGCGTCGCCGACCACTAAACCAAATTCAAAAATAGACAAGAGGTCTCTGGAGCAGAGGCCTACCACCTCACGCCATCCCTCTAGCGAATAACCTCAATATCAAGTTGGTCTAAAGAAAAAATATATGTCACTACAATAAGTTTTTCCAGCGCGGCATCGTTCAAGGTTTTCCGAAGCCGTGAACCTTTTACCTTTCATCATCCAAAATGTATATTCCTGACGTTTACCAGCGTATGACATTTTGGATGATGAAGGGCCAGGCGAGGAAAATTTTGAACGAGGTAGCCGCGCCTCAAAACATTATTTTCTAACATACATACCAAACTGCAAATTGTCTTTAGACCAACTTTGTTCTTATTCGCCTAGAAAAAATAAAATTCCTTTTCCATTTTTTATTTTCGATAATTCTATAAAACTTATTTTCAAAAACTTTTTATCAAATTTTTGGTTTCAAAAATAATTTTTAGCATAAGTTTTTTCTATACAAAAATAATATTTTATCATATAATAAAGATAATAAGTATTATAAAAGGAGAATCTTGTGTCAACCAAGAAAACTGCGAAACTAGCGTCCAAACCTTCCAGCGCTACGACAAAAAAGTCCGCCAAACCTACGGCAGCCAAAACCAAAACCACCAAAAAAGTTACCAAACCTACCACCGCTAAAACTTCTTCCAGCAAAAAATCTACCGCTACTGCCGGAAAGCCTACTGGTCTCGGTCGCACCATTGCGATTATTGCTGGTTGTATCGCTGGCGTCGCCTTAGTCATTATCGGCATCGTCGCGCTCGTGAGCAACCTCAATCAAAACGGCCAAACCAATATGACCGTCGAGACCAACAATGGCCAAAAGATCGAAACTCAATATCTTGGCTTCAACGATTACAAATTCCAGCTCAAAATTCCAAAATCCTACCACGCCCTCACCGAGTCCGAAATCAAACAAAAATACACCAGCAACGCCCCCAGTATCGTCTATTCTGATGCCGACAACAACGTCAACATCACCATCAATCTTACCGACACCAAACTCGACAACGACCAAATCGACACCTACCTCAAAACCATGGAAACCGGTCTTAGCACTAGTGGCGTCAAAATCCTGAATAGCAAACTCGTCAAACAAGGGAATCACAATGTCGGTACGCTGCAGTATGTCGCCGATTCTCCCGATGGCAAGCACTATTATTATATGGCCTTCTTCTCACTGGACGACAAAATGAATGTAATTTCTTTCAACGTCCGCGACATGGAACGCGAAACTTGGCAGCCAGTCGCCGATTTCATCATCAAATCCCTCGACTTCATCAAGTAATCATTACATCTTCCAAAAGTCCTCTCACTCGAGAGGACTTTTTTACTTACTCCACTTATTGTCTGTAGAATAATAGCATGCACTAAGGTATACTATTTACATTATAAAGGAGCCCCATGGATATAGTCCAAGTTTTCGGAACCAACGTACGTCACTATCGCAATCAGCTCAACCTTTCTCAAGAAAAATTAGCCGAGCGTAGCGGCCTACATCGCACCTACATTAGTGATATTGAAAGATTCCGGCGCAGCATCTCACTAGAAAACATTCAAAAAGTCGCTAATGCACTCAAGATACCCGCATATCAACTTTTTATCGAAAGGTCTCCCCACGATGTCGATAAATAACGAAGCCGACGGCATTGCCGCCGAAGTTGCAATCTGCAACACTTTTGATGTACCCATCAATCCAGCCTATGCCCAGCGTGCAGACCAAGACATTCTTAATTTCCTACTATCTAGTCAGGCTATTCCAAAAATTTTCCAACAGAATAATCTTCCTCATCCTATACAGCACATCGCCGAGGGGCAAAATCCTGTCGATTTTATTTTAGAAAGTGATCAAACCCTCTCCGTCAAGACCAATCAGCACAATATCGGCAAAGTCGCTCCGCAAAACATCGGCCAGCCTTCACAGCAAACCTTCTTCAACTATCTTGAAACTCATCACATTATTCCTGATTTCAATATTCGCACTTTTCTCACAGAACATAATCTTCCCGACAATTATGAAAGCCGCGCATTCGCCTTCAAGAATCTAGTTCTAGATCATACCTATCAACTGCTTAATACTTACTGGCAAAATACCTTTGAGTGTGATTATTTACTACTATTTTTCAATCTCGAAAAATATCTCGATCCACTACAAAACTACCGTATTTTCGACAAACAAACCAACCAACCTCATTGGGACAAAACCAAATTCAGTTTCACTCGCCCCCTCGAAAAGTGGAACGAATCCAGCACTCTAAAATACGACGGCATTACGATCGGCGAATTCCAAGTTCATCGCAACCGCGACTGTTTTAAATTTCGATTTAATATGAAGGGCATCAGCAAACTTCTAGACCAAGGCTTAATTTAGCTTTTTAAAAACAAAAACATACTCATGCTTAAAAATATAAAAATCGCTTGCCAATGCTCGATATCGCCAAATGCCTTGCTGATTTTCCTTACCCTTAGTATCTCCGAAATTCTTTACTAATATTGCCTTCAGCATCAATCCTCTCTTTAGAAAAAGATTCATGCATTCAAACCCCAATGGCAGCACTTGACTATTCATATACTTATCCGCTATTACTACTGCAAGATATCTACCTTTTTCCAAACACTGAACAGTATTATCAATCACTTCGCCAAACTTATCCAAAAAATCTTGCAAAGTACCGCTATTCGACAAATCACTTTCATTATCAGAAAATTTAATAATATCCCAATATGGCGGATGAAAGATTATAAACTGAACGCTCTTAAGACCACATAAATTCAATATTTTCTCCATTCCAATTTTACTGCTATTACCAACGAAAATCTGCGCCTTGCAATCCTCGCGTCGCTCCAAATCTATTCGTTGTTTCGCTTCCATTGCAACATTAGACTGCAACTCAATACCTATCGAATTTCTCCCCATCCGCTGAGCTTCAATTAAAGTCGTTCCGCTCCCCATAAACGGATCCAACACCCAATCACCTTTTTTAGTATACCGGCTCAATAATTGATGCGGAATTTGCGGTACAAAATTCCCATGATATTTTCCTGAATGCGCTCCAGAATTATCCCGTTTTCCAATTATCCACAAAGAGTCCGTATTTACTTCATCATACTCCCGCCATTTTTTCATATCAATATCATTATAACACCCCATACCTCACCTCTTTATCAAGCAATGCAAATACTCTCTCGTACTCATCACTTTAATATTTCGTTTTTCTTCCACATCCGCTTTAAATCTTCTATATTCTTTCGTAAAACATTTGTATTCTCCGTATTTCGACATTATCTCTGCGATTTCCTCCACACTCATCAAGCCTTCATTGTTATAACTCAAAAAAATATATTTAAATCTTGCATCACAAAGCAACGCCGAAAACACTTCCTTCACCGTGCGTTTTGAACAAAACTTACTTTTTTGCGTCGCATAATCACGCAATCCTGTTTTACCACGCAAAACCGGATTATCATACAATGCAATCGTTTCCAATACATGATAATTCGTACAATACTGGCGCGCATTGTAAGGCGGATCCAAATACAACACATCACCAGTAATCCTTTTAATTATCGCATTGACATCTTCGTTATAAACTTCACCTTTTTTACCGTCGACTACCGGCATTAGCTCTAAACGCAAATCTTTTTGTGCCGATTTTTTGAAAGACTTCAAAAACGCACCATACACCGACGCCGTATTGGCATATTTATCTATCGAATTGATTAAACTCGCCAAATATTGATAATAAGTCTGCTCATCAATTTCTCGCTTCGCAAATAATTCTTCCAGCATCATTCTAATCGCATCACAACGCCGCCCATTCTCATCTGTAAAATACTTTCGTCCACTTCCCGACCCCTCGCAATAATTCTGAAATACAAAGCCATCCACACCATCTATGCAATTCAACCTATCCACTAACCGTTCATCCGAGGTCGTGTTTTCAATTAGATGCTTATTCAGTACGTAACTGTAATATTGAATATCATTCGCAATTACTTTGCAGCCTTGTTTTCGATAAGAAGCGCCAACTACGCCAGTTCCCGCAAAAAGGTCTGCAAAAACAAACTCCTCACCCTCAGCATATCCCGTTACTTCACGAATCGTTTCATGCAGAAAATCCAGCAACGAATACTTCGAGCCAATATAGTTCATTTATTTTTATCACCTCTCACGATACTCTTATCTTATCTTAAAAATCCCCAAAAGTCAATCAAAACTTTTTCTCACTTTTTCTAAAAATCTATGCTATAATTAAAGTGGGAAAAGACTATATAAAATTCATTAAATCGCATATAACAAATGTTGATAATGTTTGGAAATGGCACCACGAGCGGCCAAAAAAGCATTATGTAGCATTTGTTATGTATAGTCTTTTCCCACCGTTCGCGGTGCCATTTTTGTTTGACAATGTAGCGCTTCCGAACGGTGGAGAAACATAACCCCAAGGAGGCACGATGCTCAAAATCAAAACCAAATTCAAACTCCCACTTTTACTTATCCCCATAAGTTTAAGTGGATTTTTCTTATATCAATATCTAACTTTCATTCCAGAATACTCTCAAGCCGCACCGATTTCCACCACCGACCCAGTAACCCTTCCAGAAATACAAGGAGAAATTACAACAAAATTTGGAACAGAAGAACAAGGTTATAAAACCTATATGCAAGAAATTAGCCTCAGTTATTGCCAAAGTTTACCAAACGAAACTACCGGTCAACTGGCAGATGGTCGTGATGGAAAGATCTACTGGGTAACAGTATTAGGTACTGGTGCAGCAAAAACTTGTTGGATGACGCAAGATCTTGACCTTGACCTTGGTCCGAATGGTCCAGCAATAAAACTAGCAAATGATGGAGATAATCTATATAAAGGTACGGCACTAGACAAAAATACTCAAACTGAATGGACAGGTGGTGCAGGTGTGGCTTCATCACAGTCTGGATGGACGACTAGTAATGGTAACCCAACTCAAAACATCAACTGGTATGAACGAGATAAAACTCACGGCACTACACATACTTCACTCGGTAATCTGTATTCCTTTGAAGCAGCGACAGCTGGGACTGGACATAATGTAACCGCTAATAATACGCCAACTACTGGCAGCATTTGCCCGAAAGGATGGAAGTTGCCGTTAAGTGGGAATTCTGCGAACACTGTCAAAGGCTCCTTCCAAAGCCTTCAAGCAGTCGGTATGAGCAGCAATACGGCTGCAGTAGGCGATCCTTACTACTTCCAGTACGGCGGTTTTATTGACGGTTCGCTCAGCCCTGTTGGCACCTTCGGCTATTTTTGGTCGGCTACGTCCAGCAATAGCAACTACGCGTACGGCCTGTACTTCGTTACCGGTGGCTATTTCAATCCCGCCAACACCGGCAATCGGTACTACGAGCTGTCGGTGCGTTGCGTCGTGCGCGACGCGAATTATACTCCTCCGGCTATCATCAATAGTCCAAACATCTCTGTCACCATCCCCAGCCTAATCACCCTCGACGTCTATTCCGAGAATGAAGACAATAATACAGT
>CAZPCQ010000024.1:0-17098 GCA_964585155.1 uncultured Candidatus Saccharibacteria bacterium
CTAAAATCTCACCCCTGTTACGGATTTTTCTTCATTGACACGGTATCAACGAAGGAAAAATACCGTTCGGTTACAATGCTAACACCGTTGTTGGCATTAGGAAAGTCTCCACCTCTGTCCGACATTTTGCGAATGTTGACAGCACTGTTAGTATTTGCGATACTAAGACCCAAACAAAATTATACTGCCAACGTAATTCTAACGCGGGATTATTGAACGATAGTACCGGCGCGACGGTCAAGGGCGCGCTCGAGATTGTCGGGGCTGGCGATGATACCGAGACGATGTTTTTTGGCAAACATAGCGATGGCTTCCATCTTAGGTAGCATCGAGCCGGCGCCAAAATGCCCCTCGGCAATGTATTTTTCGACTTCTTTGACACTCAAGAGGCCGAGAGAAATCTGGTCGGGCTGGCCGTAGTTGATATAGGCATTCGGGACTGCAGTAACGGAAACGAAGATATCTGCATTGACGAATTCAGCGAGTTTCTCGGCAGCAAGATCTTTGTCGATGACAGCGTCGACACCTTTTAGTGTTTTGAGGATCTTGGTGCGGACGACGGGAATACCGCCGCCGCCAACCGCGATGACAATGGCGCCGGATTCGACAAGAGTGGTGATAGACTTTTTCTCGACGATATCAATCGGCTTGGGCGAAGGAACCACTCGACGATAGCCGCGACCAGCGTCTTCGCGCATTTCCCAGCCTTTGGTCTTGGCAAGTTTGAGAGCCTCCTTGGCAGTGTAGAATTGGCCGATAGGTTTGCTCGGATGCTTGAACGCGGGGTCATTACGGTCAACTACAACCTGAGTGACGATGGTGGCGACTTTTTTGCGGCGTTTTTCTTTGAGAAAGGCATTGTCGATAGCCTGAGAAAGCCAATAGCCGATCTGCCCTTGACTCATCGCAACGGCAGTCTCGAGCGGCATGGCTGGAGCGGCGGGAGTGGCAGCGGATTCTTCGTGGATCAAGATATTGCCAACTTGAGGACCGTTGCCGTGAGCAATGATGACTTCGTATTTTTGCGAAAGTTTGGCGATAGTCTTGCCAATCTTGGTGGCAACGGATTTTTGGGCTTCGGCAGTGACTTCTCCGTTTTGTTGGAGGGCGTTGCCACCGAGAGCAATAACGACGCGCTGTTTGTTCATAAGAATATTATACGCTAAAAGTTTGGCAAAGGCAAATAGTTTATGCTTTTTGAGAGCATCTGCTGGAGAAGTTGCGCGAATTCACGAGTTTTATAATTGTTTTAGCTGAGCGAACATATTTTGCTTATAGGCTTCGACGCCAGGCTGATCGAAAGGATCGACGCCGGAAAGCATCGCGGAGAGGGCGCAAGAATATTCGAAGAAATAAATCAATGCTCCGAGAGAAGTTTCGTCTAGTGCGGGGAGGGTAATTTTGGAAACAGGAATGCCTCCGGCGCGATGAGCCTCAATAGTGGCGTCCAGGGCGACATTATTAATACTACTTAGCATTTTGTTCTCGAGATATTTAAGTCCGTCAACGTCAGCGCCGGGGAGAGCGGGCACAGCAAAGTCGGCGCCAGTATGCTGTGCAATGGTGAGAAAAGTCTCATAAATATCGCGGCGACCATCTTGGAGATACTGACCGAGTGAATGCAAGTCTGTACTATAGACTACCGCGGCTGGGAAAATTCCCTGGTGTTGTTTGCCTTCGGATTCGCCAAAAAGTTGTTTCCACCATTCTTCAAGATAATGCAATTCCGGCTCAAAAGTAGCCAAGACTTCGGCGGTATATTTCTGATGGAGAAAGTCAGCACGCTGAGAAGCATACTGGACGGCGGGAATGTTACCAAGATTATAGGCGGTAGCATAACTCTGCTTCTCGGCTTTAGCGCCGGAGAGCAAGGCATCAATATCTAGCCCAGCCACAGCGAGCGGCAACAGTCCGACTGCGGTCAGAACAGAATAGCGGCCACCGATATTGTCCGGAATGACGAAGCGGGTATAGCCCTCCTGGACGGCCTCGCCGTGGAGGATGCCTTGATCTGCGTCGGTGGTAGCGTAAATGCGCTGAGCGGCACCCTCGCGACCATAACGTTTGAGTAGAATCTCTTTGAAAAAGCGAAAAGCCAGGGCTGGCTCGAGAGTGGAGCCAGATTTAGAAATGACATTGATCGAGAAGGGATGTTCGCCGATTTCTGTGAGGATTTTTTCCAGAGAATGCGAGCTGAGGTTATTGCCGGCGAAAAGAACTTTGGTATGACTTTTGTTCCCGAGTGCTTCGATAATGGCTTTGTGGCCAAGATAAGACCCGCCGATACCAATGCAGACGAGGTAATCAGAGTTTGACTGAATCTGACGAGCGGAAGTTTTAATCTTTTCTAACTCTTCGGGATTAAATTCATCTGGCAGGGTCAACCAGCCGCTCATCGTGTGATTGCGAATCTGACTGAGAGCAACCTCGACGGCGTTGAGATTGACGGCGACAGGTTGGTCGGGAGTAAAATCAATCATAGGCTAGCGCTTGCCTTTTTTGATATAAGTATCTTCTTTCTCGAGCTGGGCGCGGAGGATGTACTCTTTACAATGATTCTCGGCGTCACAGTTCGCGGCGTCATAACTGTAAGTACTGACATCATCGCCAATGTTAAAACCAAATGGATCAGTAAAAAGTTGCGGATCAATTACCGGCAAGACTTCTTCGGAAATCTCGGCAGGATAATAACCGAATTTCGGATAATAATATTCCTCAAGTGCATAGTACATGGCGTTGATGGCGATCTTGCGACTGTCGTCACGGTCCATCGCATCAACATTGGCTTTCTGGATGAAAAATAATACAACTAGCAGCGCAGCAAAAGCGCCGACAATCATTAACTCGATTAAAGTAAAGCCTTTTTTATCCTTCATATATCTATTATATCATAGTTCCTCCGAACTAGAAGTACTTTCGTTGCCTCGTTTGCTCAGGTTCTTTACTATATCCTAGCAAATCGAAACTGGAAATTAGAGGAGTATTTGATTTCTGGGCAAAAATACAAAAAGTGACCCATATTTCTATAAGTCACTTTAGTTTTGATGGTTAGTTATGGAGTTTGGCAGTGGTGGGGAGCTTAGCATCCTTGAGAAGCGGAGCAAGGTCAGCTTCTTCGAGAGTTTCGTGCTCGAGGAGAGCGTTGGCAAGGCGATCGAGGACAGGTTTATTAGTGCGAAGAATATCTTCGGCACGTTTGGCAGCCTCATCGGAAAGCGCCTTTATCTCTTGGTCAATCATCTCGGCGGTCTTCTCAGAATATGGCTTGCTGGTAGTGATAGTATAATAACCAGTACTTTGGTCGGGGAAGACGAGGTGACGAGTCTTAGTACCCATACCTTCTTCGACGATCATTTCTTTGCTTAACTCGGCGACATTCTTGAGGTCGGAAGAAGCGCCAGTAGTAATAGCATCTTCGCCGAAGATGAGTTTCTCAGCCATTCGTCCACCCATAGCACGGGCGAGAATATCTTTCAATTCATAAACACTCTTGTAACTGCGATCTTCAGGCGGAAGGAACCAGGTGACACCACCAGTGCGACCGCGCGGGATAATGGTAACTTTGTGTACAGGGTCAGAATCGGGCAAAACGTGACCGACGATAGCATGGCCAGCCTCGTGATAGGCGGTAACTTGGCGTTCGTGCTCGTTCATAACTTTGCTCTTGCGCTCGGGGCCGATGGCGACGCGCTCAAACGCTTCGGTAAGGTCGGCATTGGTAATTTCTTCGTGGCCTTCGCGAGCAGCAGTAATGGCGGCTTCGTTGGCAATATTAGCCAAATCAGCTCCAGAGCTACCGGCAGTCTTGGCAGCGAGAGCGTCGAGGTCGACGTCCTTTTGGGAAGGTTTATTCTTGAAATGAACTTTGAGAATATCAAGGCGGTCTTTACGCTCAGGTAGAGTAACATTGATATGGCGATCGAAACGACCAGGACGCAAGAGCGCCTTGTCAAGCATATCAACGCGGTTGGTCGCAGCAATAACGATAACGCCAGAGTCATTATCAAAGCCGTCCATTTCGACAAGAATTTGGTTTAGCGTCTGCTCATCTTCACGGCCAGCACCACCGCGAGCGTCACGCTTGTGAGCGACGGCGTCAATCTCATCAATAAAGATAATGGATGGGGCGTTTTTCTTAGCCTTAGCAAAGAGGTCGCGCACACGGGAAGCGCCAACACCGACGAACATTTCGGCAAATTCAGAACCGGAGATACTGAAGAATGGTACGCCAGCCTCACCGGCGACGGCGCGAGCCATCAAAGTCTTACCGGTACCAGGGTCACCAGCAAGCAAAACACCGCGTGGAATTTTGGCCCCGAGTTTTTCATACTTCTTAGGTTCCTTGAGAAAATCAACAATCTCTTCTAGATCTTGTTTAGCGGCATCATTGCCAGCAACATCAGCGAAGAGAACTTTTTTCTTGTCGGGACCGTAAAGTTTGGCCTTGGCCTTACCGAAACCCATTGACTGATTGTTCATCGACTGAGCCTGCTTCATCATCGAACTAAAGAAAATAATTACAATAATCACTGGGATACCAATGATTAAAATATCAAGCGCAATATCCCAGAAGCCAGAAACTTCTTTATATTCGATTTCTGGATATTTGGCGCGACACTCGGTTAATTCATTGCCGCTAAGTTCGGAACAATGATCAATCAAACCCTGCTCATAAAGAGTACCAGAAGGGTCTTTGCGGGAAGTCTGAGTGTAGTGATCTTCATTTTTGAGGGTAACCTTGATATTGCTGCCTTCGACGGTAATCTTTTTAATATTACCATTTTCGTCATTGGCGCGAGCGATAACATCAGAAAGCGGAACTTCTTCGACGTGGTTTCCGGTCGCGAGTGAGGTGGCGAATAGCCAGACGGCAACGAACATTAATAATAGGAACACCATCCAACGCGCGGCGTTGCTACTTTTTTGTGATTTTTTCTTGGCGGCTTGTGGCACGGAATCCTCCTTATTGATTACCCGAATAGATTGTAAAACTATAATAAATACGAAATAATGGTCAGGGTGATGAGACTTGAACTCACGACCTCGCAGTCCCGAACCGCGCGCGCTACCAACTGCGCCACACCCTGACTTATAGAGATATTTTATCACATATATTGCAAATGCGGGAAAAAATCTTTAATTTTCTAAAGAATTCTTTAGAATTTATAAAAATAAAGTGCATAAATTTGCCTTAATTATCATTCCAAACTCCTTTCGCACGCAAGGCTTCGTCCAACTGTTCGACACGACGCAATGATCGCGTTAGTAAACCTATGATAATAAACCGGGCAGTGCGGAGATTCAACTTGAGACCTTTTGCCTCCACGGCTATTTTAGTTTCCGTAAGATCTCGCTTCAAAATTACTATCATTGAGAAGGCAATACAAATCATCATTGTTAACTCGGCGACTTTTGGCGACCGAAAAGTTTTGCTAATTTCTTTGGTAAAATCTAAGATTCGAATCGTCTGCGTATATATGATAGTGGCGCTGCAGACGAGCAGGAGTTTTAACGCCACAAAACTTGCTTCGCGTAAGTCACCTAGCCACCAGTTGAAACCAAAAGTTAATAGAACGAATGGTAAAATATTACCCAGACTTGATATTAATTTTCTGTAATTGGTTTTTCGTGCTAAACTATATACTATAATTATGATTCCGCTCACCGCAATAACCCACCATTCATTCGGCAAGAAAAATATTGCCGTCACGCCAATTAGAAAAATGAGCAATTCTACAAACATACTTTTTGAATTTCTGCGACTACTGCTTGCGGGGTCCATTGTTTAGGGTTTAGCGTGAGGTCGACTTTTTGTAGTTCGCGCGCTAGCTGTAATAACTGCGGTAAGGCTACACCATTGGCTTCCAAGATTTCAGCTTTTTCTAGTAACTCTTGAGCTTTAATTTCTGAGATAACTTTTCCATTTGCCAATACTAAAATTCGTTGGCCGAGAAGTAACTCTTCCGCTGAGTTAGTAATGAGTAAGATGCCAATTCCCTGCGCTGCTAAGGTACGGATGATTGTATGGATTTTCATCTTGTCGGCACTGTTAATCATTGTAGTTGGTTCATCCAAGATAATATATTTAGGTTTGCGTGCCAAAATCTCTGCCAGCACCACTCGTTGTTTCTGTCCCAAGGATAAGTCCCACAAACTTGTCTGCACCTGATCGCCTAATCCCACCAGCTGGAGCGCCGCTTCAACTTCTTTTGCATCACTTTGCGTAAATGATATTTCATCCCGAATATCGCCAAAAATAATTTGCGTTTCTGGATTTTGGAAGACAATTCCGGCTTTCTCAAAAATTTTCTGGCGATTTTTCCGAACACTGATGTCTAGATTATCGATCAAAACTTCACCTTTTCTAGGTTTGATAATTCCGGATAACAACTTTCCTAAGGTCGACTTGCCGGCGCCATTTTTGCCCACTACTACAATAATCTCACCGGGTTTGATAGTGAAGGAAATATCCTGCAACGTGGCTTCGCGTTGATGTTTATACTTGTACTGCAAGTTCGTTACTTTGATCATTGTCGTCCTCATCGTTGTCATCATACAAGTATTTGTGCGCGGGAATTTGCAATACTTTTTCAATCATCAAAAAGACCACGATATGTACTGGAATCATAATTAACTGTTTCGTAATCCGCGTGAAGAATAATGGCCAGAAGGCTTTGCCAACTGTAATACTAGTCCAGAGCGTATTTAATCCCATATTCACAATTACCGCCACCAAAATGACTGCTAGCGTCACCTGCAAGGCAAATTTCCATTGCGCCGATTTTTTTCGTGGTTTGGCCTGATACAAGAATAAACCATAAATCAGCCCCGCTACGGCCGTTGAGATGGTATATCCCAAGAAAAATGGGCCCGTCGGAAATAACAACGCACCAATCAGATCACCCAAAACATTCACTAATACCGACCACTTCCATCCTAGATAAGTCGCGCATAACATCGTCGGCACGAAGGCGAAACTTATTTTCATAATCGGCGTCTTCACCGACAAAAATCGCGACAGCACTACTAATAATGCTAAGAATGTCGCGGCTAGGATAATCTTTTTATTTCTGCTCATAATGCTCCTTTCTGGCAGATGAGATTATCCGCCAGTAGAAAAGCAAGCAGCGTATCGACCGATAAGACCGGCTATCGTCAAAGCCTTATTAGTGATAACTTCTTGGAATTCAATTAGCGGAATGCAAAAATGAATCAGCGGCCAAGCCTTGCCCTCGCGACAACTTCCCGTTCGTGAGGTCTTAACTATTCACTTTCTACTCTAATTTATATTGTTAATAATCACGAGATTATAATTGGTATTATAGCGGAAGATGTAGGGAAATTCAAGGGTAAAACTTAAAAATGGTTCAAAAAAATTTCTCCAGAAATCGAGAGGGTTATAACTAGCTCTGACCGAATAAAAAAATAGGTCATTTAAGACCCTGAGTACATTGTGATTGACCCAACTTCGCGAAGCTATAACCGAATTTCAAAGTGGTAGTTCGGAGGATGATGGTCTATGCTTATAATAGCACAAAACCGTAATTTAGTGAGTAAGAAGAAAAAAGAATAAGCGAAAAGTGCCGTTTTGGCGTTTTGTCATATCCATACTAATTGTCTTTGGCAGAGTATCTCCAAATACCATAATTATATGTTATAATATAAGAATGAAGCATGAGAACAGCCTTTACTACTGGAGAGCGTATCTGAAGCTTGAGAATGAGCTGCTGAACTTATCCGATGACATATATTTTGATGATTATCAGGCCAAAACTTATTCGTTTAATATAGCGAACCTAATCGTGAGGTGTATGACTGAGTATGAATCTATAGCGAAAAGCATATATCGCAGACACAAAGAAAAAGAACCAGAATCAATGAAAAAATGTATCACGGAGCTAGAAGAGTTATGGAAATTATCAGATAAGTGCGTGGAGCTTATCTCTACTAATATGTATTTCAGTCAAGAATTTGCAGTATTCTTTAAACCGCTTAGTTATAAGAGCGGAGATAAAAACGATTTTTATTCAGCATATAATGCCGTGAAGCATGACCGACTTAAAAACATTAATAAAGCGAGTGTAAGAATGCTTATTCTGGCCATGTCTGGGCTGTTTTTACTAAATATATATTACTATGGAGATGAGTTTAGCAACCTAAACCAGTCAAATGTGTTTAGTGCTAAATGTGCCGGAGAATCTATTGGCTTTGCTATGGATTTTGGCTTAGATTTTAGTGATGTGCTAGAAGAATGCCCGCTATTTGAAGCCTTTGATTTCATAGATTATATTAGGTACAAATGTTGCCATGAAAAACAGGTTGAAAATCTATTTGCTAAATCAATCGATCGTCTTGGTGAGAATAGGGTAAAAGAAGTCATCCTAAATGAACAAAATCGCTTGGGCGCTGTTATACTAACATTGCTTCACGATGCTAAAATTAATGATTACGGAGAAGACGTTGCAAATGCCGCAAACATCATAATGGCTGGATATATTGGCGGCGGAATGAACAAAGAGAAGCGGGTGAATTACGGTAGTAGTAAGGTATATGATATCTAGCTACAGATAAATTACATGTTAGGTATTAAATTTCAATTAGAATCAGAGAAACAGGTAATATTGAGTAAGCAACTTTTGTCAGAAAGTTTTCCAGCTCAAGATGGCAATACAATGTACGCAGCGCTTCAATTATATGATGAGGCGTATATGATTGCTCGTGAGTATTTCGCTTTTTATTATATCATGGGGACCGAAACGGTTATAGATTATGTAAATTCTCACGAAGTTGGCTATTCGTGGGAATTTCTAAAAAATGCTGTATTTGATATGGGCATTAATGCATTGTTTCGTTTTTACGATAAACCAAGTGGCAAGAATAATAGTAAAAACGAACATATTCTATGGCAATGCGAGCAGGCTTTTGGTATTGAATTGTCGCCACATAAAAGCCAGCTAATCACGGAAATAACTAAGCATCGCCATAACAACACTGCACATTGCGGGAACGGCTTTCATACTGCATCTACAGGTATAAAGTATGATTCGCCGCTAATAGCAATGGAAAAGCTTAGGCGAGACAGAAATAAATTTGATAAAGCAAAACTGGATAGCGGTTGTATAATTTATTTAGAAACTTTGTATGAGTATTTTCATAGCAAGATTCACGATATTCCCAAAATCTTGAATAGTAAGAAAGTCAATAATGCTAAGATTGCTTGTGAGCTCAAAGAATATATGGACGATGTACTAAACGATACTGTTTAATTATTAATAATTTAAAGATTAACACTCGTGGCCAATCGTCATAGATGACCTGATTTCGTAAAAGATGAAGAATGAACAAAAACTGCCAATTTAGCGCTGTCGACAAGATAAATAGTAATTATGGTTACCAGACAGTAGCCTGCTGGCCTTAGCCAGCCTCATTGAAAAAACATGTTATTCCCGCTATAATATATAGTAGAAATATTATGATATGAGGTTGCAATATGGCAAATAATATTAGAGATTTGGAAAAAACTCTATGGGCTGCCGCAGATAAAATGCGTGGCAATGTAGCGGTAACAGACTACAAATATGTAGTGCTCGGTTTAATCTTCCTTAAGTATACCTCTGATGCATTCGAGGAGAGATATAATGAGGTCAAAGCTGAAGGTTATGGTTTAGAAGATGAGCGCGATTC
This sequence comes from uncultured Candidatus Saccharibacteria bacterium, assembly GCA_964585155.1. GTDB lineage: Bacteria > Patescibacteriota > Saccharimonadia > Saccharimonadales > Saccharimonadaceae > Nanosyncoccus. Next base: position 9,685 of record CAZPCQ010000024.1, read on the forward strand.
ATATACCGCAGAAAATATCTTCTTCGTCCCAGAAGAAGCACGCTGGTCATATATTTCCAAGCACTCCAAGGATTATAATATCGGAGAAATCCTTGATAAAGCGATGAATCTTGTAGAAAAAGAAAACCCAACTCTCAAAGGTGTACTCTTTAAGATTTACAATAGTCCAGATATGCGTAATGCTAGGATCGGAGAGATTGTAGATCTCTTTACGAATATCAAGATTGGCGATAAAGAAGCCGCCGAAAGAGATACCCTGGGGCGTATTTATGAATACTTCCTTGGACAGTTCGCCGAGAAAGATGGGCAAAAAGGCGGAGAGTTCTATACTCCAGCCTGTCTCGTGCAGACTATGGTAAATATTATCGAGCCATATAAAGGCCGTGTTTACGATCCGTGCTGTGGCTCTGGCGGTATGTTTGTGCAGTCCATCAAGTTTATCCAACGGCATCAGGGTAATACTCGCGATATCTCCATCTACGGACAAGAAGCTAACCCAACCACCTGGAAGCTTGCCAAGATGAATCTTGCGATTCGTTCTATCGATGGCAACCTCGGCAAGTTTGCTGCCGACACTTTCCATGAGGACTTACATAAAGATCTTAAGGCTGACTTCATTTTAGCAAATCCGCCATTTAACATTAGCGACTGGGGTCAGGAAAAATTGGTCGACGATCCGCGCTGGAAGTATGGCATACCTCCAAAAGGCAATGCAAATTATGGTTGGATTGAACACATGGTTTCTAAACTATCCGTAACTGGTAAAGCGGCGATTATCTTCGCTAATGGCTCGCTTTCTGCTGGCGGTCAAGAGGCTGAGATTCGCAAGAAGCTTATTAAGGCGGACTTAGTAGATTGCATCCTGTCGATGCCATCGAACCTTTTCTATACCGTGACCGTGCCCTGCGCTGTCTGGATTATTAACCGTAACAAAAAGCAAAAAGGCTACACTTTATTTATTAATGCGACAGAACTCGGCACGATGGTTACTCGAAAGCTTCGCGAGCTTACTGGTGAGGATATTGCAAAAATTTCCGGAACATACCATGCTTACGAGAATGATGAGAATTACGAAGATATCCCTGGATATTGCAAGAAAGCAAATCTTGATGAGATTGAAGCAAACGAGTATATCTTAACACCTGGTCGCTATGTTGGTGTCGCCGAGCAAGAAGATGATGGTATTCCCTTTGAAGAAAAAATGAAAGCCCTCACGGAAGAACTAAAGCAGAATTTCGAGGAATCTCATCGCTTAGAAGAAGAAATCAAGAAAAATCTCGGAGCAATTGGGTATGAGCTATAGTGAGGGTAAACTTTCGGATTACATTATATTTAACCCAAAAGAGATCATTAAAAAGGGGCAAGCTGCACCAGAAGTTGATATGGCTAGCATTAAGCCATTCTACAAGTATATTAGTGCAGCGCCATACTCGACTTACAATGGCGGAATGAAATTTCGAAATGGTGATACCCTACTAGCGCGAATAACCCCCTGTTTAGAAAATGGCAAAACTATATTTGTAGATAACTTGAAAAATGGCGAGATCGGGTTTGGGTCAACTGAATATATAGTTATGCGTGCGAAAGAATCAAAAACCATTCCTGAGTTTGTATATTATATTGCCACTTCTAACACTTTTAGAGAAAAGGCAATTTCACTAATGACCGGAACCTCTGGGCGGCAAAGAGTGCAAACCGAAGCCCTGATGGCAGAAAACTGGCATTTTCCGTCAGTTATAGACCAGGAGAAAATCGTTGCCATTCTTGCCCCTTTAGACCTAAAAATTCGTCAAAATACTCGTACAAATGATAATTTGTTGGAAATAGCCATTGCAATCTTTAACAATAACTTCGGCGGCAGAATAAGAGGAGCGCATAAAATTAGCGACTTTATGACACCTAAAAGAGGCAAGGCGCTTCTTTCTAAAGATGCTAGGCCGGGAGTTGTGCCGGTAGTTGCGGGCGGACTAGAAGCTGCGACTTATCACGATACCGCTAATACAAAAAGCCCAGTTGTGACAATCTCCGCATCTGGCGCAAACGCTGGCTTCGTGAATATGTGGAACTTGCCTGTTTGGTCCTCGGACTCATCATTTATAGATGAGACGATCTCCCCATATGTATACTTTTGGTATGTTATGCTTAAAAGCCGACAGAAAGAAATCTACGATTCGCAAACTGGATCTGCTCAAGCACATATCTATCCAAAGCACATAGCAGAAATGTCTATTGGCGACATCCTAGAAAAAGAAATGGTAGATTACTCTGCCGAAGTAAGCGGTATTTTTACTAAGATTGGCGAGAATAATAAAGAAAACGAGCGCCTAGCTGCTCTTCGCGATACCTTGCTCCCAGAGCTTATAAATGGTAAAATAGACTTAAGTAAGGTAGAAATCTAGTCAGATAAATAGTTATTTATACTACTAATAGAAAAGAACAAGATATGGATTTTAATGAGAACGACCTTGAGCTAGCGACCATCGATATGTTCCGTGAGCAGGGATATGACTATGCCGCTGGAGAAGAAATGGATCGCGACTATCACGATGTGATTCTCGAAGATCGGCTTTTCTCCGCTCTGCAGCGAATTAATCCGTCTCTACAGGAATCTACCGTCCAGGAAGCAGTCCGACAGATTAAAAATCTTAGTCATAACAATGTAATCCGTAATAACAAGGAATTCTCTCGTTTTCTTCATAGTGGCGTGCCGGTTTCGGAATATCATCCAGAAAAAGGTACGGTCAATACCAGCGTATATATAATCGATTTTAATAATCCAGATAATAATGATTTTCTTGCGGTTAACCAATTCACTATTGTTGAGCATAGTGAAAAGCGCCCAGATATCATCATTTTCATCAATGGGCTACCTCTCGTAGTGATCGAACTTAAGAGTATGGTACGCGAGGATGTTAATCTTAAAGATGCCTATCGGCAGCTTAAGAACTATATGAATGTTCACATTCCTAGCCTTTTCTACTATAATCAATTCCTAGTTATTTCAGATGGCGCTAAGGCGAAGGCTGGAACTATTACTTGTAATTATCAGCGGTTCAACGAATGGAAGAAAATTGGAATTGCTGAGCAGGTAATCAACCATAATACTCATGAGCCATTGATTCGCGGAATGCTCAATAAGGGAACTTTACTAGACCTCATTCAAAACTTTATTCTATTCCAAGACGATGCAAAGATACTTCCCGCCTATCATCAATACTATGGTGTCAAAAAGGCTATCGATCGCACCCTCGCGACCACAGATGGTCGCGCTGGCATCATTTGGCACACCCAGGGTTCTGGCAAAAGCTTCTCAATGGTATTCTATACTGGTAATATGATTACAAAATTAAATAATCCGACAGTAATCGTAGTAACCGATCGTAATGACCTCGATAATCAGCTGTTCGAAACTTTTGCAAAATGCCAAGATTTTCTGAGGCAAAAGCCAGTCAGAATTGAAAGCCGCAAGGATCTCGTTAAGAAACTGGAGGATAAACAAGCCGGTGGTATTATCTTTACGACTTTACAAAAGTTTGAGGAAGAAACCGGTTTTCTGTCGAATCGTAAGGATATTCTAGTTATTGCTGATGAGGCACACCGCAGCCATTATGGGATTGGCGGCACAATTAAAATAGATCAAGATACTTTAACCGCAAAAAAGAAGTATGGTACGGCGAAATACCTCCATGATGCATTTCCAAACGCAACCTATATTGGTTTTACAGGAACTCCAGTAGAAGCAAAAGACCATTCTACGACCAGTGTTTTCGGTGAAATAATCGATGTCTACGATATGACTCAGTCTATCGAAGATGGTGCCACGGTGCCACTCTACTATGAGGGTCGCATGGCAAAAGTCGGCCTAAACTCGCAAATCCTTAAACAGATTGACGAGTATTATGAACTTCTGGAAAGCGAAGATTTAGCAGATGACGAGCAAATCCGGCGCTCCAAGGCTACAATGACGAACATTTCTCAAATCATCGAAGATCCATCTCGCCTAGAGATGATTGCTCGTGACATCTTAGAGCACTATGATACTCGTAAAAATATGACAGCTAATAAAGCCATAATAGTTGCTTATTCTCGAAACGCTGGTTATACACTGTATCGGAAGATCTTAGAGCTGCGACCGGAACTTAGCGGAAATGTAAAGATAATTATGACCCCCAGCAATAACGACCCTGAGGATATGGCGCTCGCAATAGGAAGCAGTAACCAAAAGGCTGAGCGTGAAACGGAATTTAAAGACCCGGATTCTAAATTTACCATTGCAATCGTTAGAGATATGTGGCTGACAGGTTTTGACGTGCCATGCCTGGGTACGATGTACGTCGACAAGCCCATGAAGGCGCATAATTTAATGCAGGCTATCGCCCGGGTTAATCGTGTTTATAAAGACAAGACAGGCGGATTAATCGTTGATTATATCGGTCTTAAACAATGGTTGCTCGATGCTCTAAAAACTTACACCCAACGCGACCAAGGAAAAATTGTTGATAACGAAGAAACCCTGAATCTGCTTAAAGATAAGCTAGAAGTAATGCACAATATCTTTCATGGTTTCGATTATTCGAGTTTCCTGTTTGTAAATAACCAAGAAAAATACCAACTAATTAATGAAGGTGCCAATTTTATTCTGGAAACCGAGGAACGCGCGAAGCGCTTCCAAAAATGCTCTAGAGATATAAAGAATTTATACTCGGTCACTTCCGGTTTATTGGATGATAATAGCAAGGCAGAGATTTTGTATATTATTGCGGTTAAATCTTTTATTAATAAGCTAACGCGGTCAGATGGCAAACTTGATATTGGTCAGATTAACCAGGATGTAGCAGAGATGTTGCAACAAGCCATAATTGACGATGAATTAATTCAAGTTGGCGAAATAAAACATGGTAAAAATCTGAGCTTGCTTAATGAACAGATTTTACAGAAGCTTGCAAGTATGGAACAGAAGAACATCGCCGCCGAGATTTTGAAAAAGGCACTCAAGAACAGTATTAAGCGAGTAGCCACTTCAAACGTGGTACTAGCAGAAAAGTTCTCGGAACGTTTCGAGAAAATCACCAAGCTATATAACGGCCGCACGGCCGTAGCCGACGTTGAAAGAGTCTTGGAACAACTTATCGAACTTCAACAAGATATCAATAAAGAAGTATCTAAAGGAAATAAGTATGACCTCACGGATGACGAAAAGGCCTTCTTCGATGCGTTAGGAGACGACCCGGAAGTCCGTGAACTGATGAAGGATGAGATTCTAGTCCAGATAGCAAAAGATTTACTTGTTGTTTTAAATAAAACTATGACTATTGACTGGGATAGAAAAAATAGCGTTCAAGCTAAAATGCGTATTGAGATTAGAAAACTTTTGATTAAATACAACTACCCTCCAAATAAAAGTCAACAGGCTATCAATATGGTCATTAAGCAAGCCGAGTTAAAATGCCGGAACGAGCTAGAGTTAATTGACTAGTAAACGGTCCTGATTTGCGACCTCTTCAACCATATCGTCTTATTGTTCACGCCACTTAGTTAAGTGTACTCAACTTCGTCAGGTTATTATTATGTTTAAGGAAGAGGGGTAGTAGTAAAGGTAAGCACTTAACTCAGATGGATGCAGATTAAGAGGTGAGTTGGTACTTAACCTTTACGAGCGCTAAATAGTATGCTATTATAGTCACAGATTATCTAAAATCGAGGAGCAACCCGAATGACCAAACTTGACACTGACAAAGCGACGAAGCGAAGTAAGATTATAGTTGAAGTGGCTAACGGTAGTAAGAAATTGACCGACGCCTTGTTCGAGCTGAAGATATTGCTTTCAGGCCTAGGCAACTCGGAGATTGATTTGTGGATTGATTCGGAACTGAAAGGCTATGGAGCTGACGATAAAATGCCGGAGTACAGGGGGTTTGACGGCATACTGTGTGGAAACGTGGAGCAGTTTACGATTGGTAATATCATTCAACGCAAAATGGCTATACCGATAAAAGAAGATTGCCTTGAGTTTAAGCGACGCTATTTGCGGGAAAATATTACGGAAATAGAAAATTATACGAAAGAAAGAGACCGGGGAGAAATTGTAATACCGGTTGACATGAGGGTTGCGAATCAAATAACAGCTTTAGCGCTAAACGAGTTTACGCAGATAGTTAGCGCTTGGTTCAAGATACCACCATCGACGTATACAACTATCTTAAATGCCGTAAGGAATAGGGCCCTTGATATCCTGATTATGCTAGAAAAGAAATACGGCAATCTTGATGACTACACCATTGATTTTAGTGAAGAGAAGGATCGTACAGAAGTGGCGCAGATTGTAAACACAATAATCTATAGTGATAATAGCATTAACATTGGCGATAATAACGAGATTAGCAAGTCTGAAATTGGAGAAAACAATGGGGATTAATATTGGTGATAATAATAAAATCAGCAAGTCCGTAATTGGTGAAAGGAATAAGGTAACTCCTGAACAGAGCGATGGTATAGCTAGAGAAGTAATCATCGGCATTGTGGTGACGATTGTTGGTGGAATTTTGCTTACTCTTGTCCTAACCGTACTTGGTCTTTCTAATCCGTAACTCTCAAATAATAAGCTAGATCTTCACCTTTCCAATTATCCAACACCTACTCATGATGTTCTTCCCACGGTTCAGCATAAAGTTTACTAAGTTCTTCGTTCTGTTTTCCGTACCAATACCAGCATTTATGATTAAGTACCATTGAGAGTTCTGTTCCATAAGCTCTATCTTTCTTCCATTCCGCCCTAGCCCTCTCGTAAGTGTCTTAATTGCTTCCGCTCCAAAACGTTCCGCTATGCTAAAGTCTTCCCAAAAGGTGGTTTTACATTTATAGCCTAACAGCCGCATTTCTTATACTTCTTCATAAACTTATCAACCGACTCATATTCCGCTTCAATGTACCTTTTATAGTGATTGTAGCTTAGTAAAATATCTTTACATTCTCGGCTACTGATACTACAGGTCTTAATTGCTTGCTCGACTTCCATAATCATATTGTATTTTCCGCTTCTACGGACTGTTAGCTAAACACACATATTAGAATTTCCTATAACAAAATAACCCTCAAGGTTGTATAGTTAGAGTTGTAAGACTATTAACTAATAACAACCGAAGAGGGCTATTTTGAGTATATCGCAAGAAGCAGAAATTGGTATGAAATCGTGAGGAAAGTACTTGATTTACTAGGTAATCGTCAATCACTAATCAAAATCTCGGACAAACTTTTAATTCAAAGGAATGTGCTATCAGTACTAGGTTATAACCAAGTTTTAGCAGATAAGAAAATATCGCTCACTCCTTATAGATGGATAGAAAAACTTAAAAATGGGTCAAAAAATTTCTCCAGAAATCGAGAGGGTTATAACTAGCTCTGACCGAATAAAAAA
>CAZPCQ010000025.1:0-12863 GCA_964585155.1 uncultured Candidatus Saccharibacteria bacterium
GAAGCATAACTTATTTCTCTTTTTTAATCCTCATCAATTCGCCTAGAAAAATAAACACTTTTCCAATTTTTTAGTTTCGATATTAAAATCATTTTTGCATTATTTATTATTATGTGCTATTGTAATAGTAATAAGTATGGAAAAATATTACGCCGCAATCGATCTGAAATCCTTCTTCGCTTCGGTGGAGTGTATTGAGCGCGGCCTCGATCCTTTGACGACCAACCTCGTCGTCGCCGATGCCTCCCGCACTGAGAAAACCATTTGCCTCGCCATTTCACCTTCATTAAAATCCTACGGCCTCGGCGGTCGCGCCCGACTTTATGAAGTTGTAGAAAAAGTTAAACAAGTCAACGCCGAGCGCAAACTCCACACTCCACTTGGCACTTTCCTCGGCAAAAGTTCCGACAACGAAAAACTCAAATCCAACCCCAACCTCGCTCTCGACTATATCGTCGCTACCCCACGCATGAAATATTATCTCGACTACAGTTCCAAAATTTACCAAATTTACTTGCGCCACATTTCACCCGAAGATATTTTCGCCTATTCGATTGACGAAATCTTTTGCGATATCGCCAGTTACCTTAAGATGACTGGCTGTACCCCCGAAGAATTTGTTACCCAGATGATCGTCGAAGTTTATCAAGAAACTGGTATCACTGCCACCGCCGGTATCGGCACCAATCTTTTTCTCGCCAAAGTCGCTATGGACATTCTCGCCAAACACGCCATACCCAACACTCACAACGTCCGCGTCGCTCAGCTTGACGAAATTTCTTTCCGCGAAAAGTTATGGAATCATACGCCGATTACTGACTTTTGGCGCGTTGGTCGCGGTTACGCTAAGCGCCTCGCCAGCCGCAACATCCATACCATGGGCGACGTGGCTTATTGTTCGTTGCACAATATGGAAATGTTATATAAATTATTCGGTGTCAATGCAGAATTACTCATCGACCATGCGTGGGGTTACGAACCAACTGAAATCCGCGATGTCAAATCTCATCGTCCCGAAACTAAAAGTATTAGTTCCGGTCAAGTTTTATCTTGTCCTTATCCATACGCCCAAGCCGAAGTTATTGTCAAAGAAATGGCCGAAACTTTATCCCTCCAGCTCGTCGCGAAAAGTTATCTCACTAATCATCTCGTCCTCCATATCGATTACGCCCCCGAAAATCACGACGCCAATCCCGTTACCGACTTTTACGGCCGCCAAGTTCCCAAGCCCGCCCACGGGACCTTCCGTTTACCCCGTCGCACTTCTTCTTCACGAATGATTATTGATGGTTTTACTCAACTTTTCCATCAAATTACGAATCCCGATTTCACAGTCCGCAAAATTTCCGTCGCCGCTTGCGATCTGATTGACGAAACCCAATCTGAAGAAATCGACGACGCACCAAATTTCGCTCAGCTCGATTTTTTCACCAACTATGCCGAGCTCGAACAGCAAAAATCCACCGAACTTGCCACCCTCAAATCCGAACATAACTTACAAAGAGCCATCCTAAACATCCGCGAACGCTATGGCAAAAATGCCATTCTCCGCGGCACTAATTTTGAAGCCGGTGCCACCGCCCGCGAACGTCATCACCAAATCGGAGGACACCGCGCATGAATACTTCCACCTCAAAATACGCCGACCTTATTCACCACGAACGTCCAGTTTCGCCAAATCACAAACCGATGAGCCGCGAAGCCCGCGCCGCCCAATTCGCACCCTACGCCGCTCTGGTCGGCCACCGCGACATTATCGCCGCCGACGAAGACGACTTCCTCAACCAATCCGACCCCACCCACCTCATCATTCTCGATGACGATCCCAATCTCCAAAACTAAAAACAGCCTCCTGAAGCAGAGTCCTGCCACCTCACGCCTCCCTCTAGCGAATAATCTCTTATTTCCTCTAAATCCGACTTTTTGCTCCATATTCTAGTTATACTATGTCGTGTTATTCCGAGGCGACGAACCGCCCCTGGAGCGGGGCCTAAGACTTGGCCGAGCGGCCCGGAGCGGCCCCGCGGAAGGGGTGGGAGTGCAAGCCATCGGATAATTATAAGAAAAACTTATCTAGTATATTACTTACAAAAAGTTGGATTTAGATTATTAGTTATTCGCCTAGAAAAATAAAATTCCTTTTCCATTTTTTATTTTCACTGTAATTTCGATATTTTTATAAAACTTATTTCCAAAAACTTTTTACCAAATTTTTGGTTTCAAAAATAATTTATTTGTAGTATAATAAGCATAAGAGTTTTATATAAAAAGGAGTCATTGTGGCAAACACGAAAAAGACCAGTACTAAGAGTACTAGCACCAAAACTAAAACCGTCCCGGCGAAGAAACCCGCACAAAAACCCGCCGGCGTCTCCAAAAAGCCTGCCGCTTACAAAGAAGTTCCCACTAAGTCCAAGACCACTACAAAAAAATCCACTACTACCGTCAAAAGTCAAACCTCTAGCAAACCTGCCGTCAAAGGTAAGACCAAGAATCGTTTTTCCGAAGTTATTTTTGGAATTATTATCATTGTTCTCGCTCTCGTTATTGCCGTCGGCGCGATTTTCTACTTCTGCTGTGGCCGTGACAAAGACGTCGTTATGATCAACGTCGACGAAAACAACCAAATCCCCAGCCGCTACGTCGAGATCTCCGATTACCAAATCAAATTCCTCGTTCCTGACGGCTTCCGTCGTATGAGCGAAGAGGAAATCAAAGACACTAATTTTGGCCTTTCCGAAGAGGTCAAAGTTGCCTACATCAACGAAGACAAAAGTGCTATCATCGCTCTTAGCCAAGGCGACGTCACTATCGACAACGATGGCGTCAAAAATTACATCAACGCCGTCAAAAGTGCCGTCACTACCGCCGGCGTCAAAGACATCGAGATGAACTTTTACGAATCCGATACTCATAATGTCGGCACGCTCAAATATTTCAGCACCAACAACGACCAAGATTATCCTTTCCACGCTTTTGCCACTTTCTCCTATGACGACAAAGCCACTTCTCTAAACTTCGAATCTACCGCCGCGGCCCGCGAATACTGGGACAATGCTGGCAATACCATTGTCAAATCGATTAAGTTTACCGAAAAGAAATAAGCCGTCAACTTCGCAAAAAAGTCATCATAGCATAATATGGTGACTTTTTTATTTTCTATCTTCCCCAAAATCATAACTTGTGCTATAATAAATAAGTAATCTTTACAATTTGTGGGCGAGTGGCGGAACTGGTAGACGCGCTAGACTCAAAATCTTGTTCGAGCAATCGAGTAAGGGTTCAAGTCCCTTCTCGCCCACCAAGAAAAAATAAGTCCTTCGGGACTTCTTTTTATTGATAAGACCAAGCCAAACTTGAACCCTTCTATACGTAGTATAGGGGTTCAAAACGCAGGAGCGGCCGTAGCCAGAATTAGAATTTATTCTAATTCTGAGCGCTGCGACTGCGGGAAGAAATCACGAAGTGATTTCTGAGCCCATTCTCGCCACATAGAAACCGACGTCCCTTCTCGCCCACATCAAAAACCTAACACTTTCCCACCACATATCGAACCCGACGCTCCACAACAAAATCAAATTTTCCCATTTTTTGTATTATAATATTACCATGGACTTTTCACCCAGCCTTTACGATCTAGTTGATTTTACTTTTCTAATCTGCTTGTACTTTTTCGTATTTTTCCGCAAATGGCAAACACAAGGCAAAGACGTACTTTTTACTAACACCATCTTTTATATTTATCTCAGTTTCGTCTTTTATTTTACTTTGATGCCAGTCATTACTGCTCTGCCGTTTATTTTCAATCACCCCTACGTCCCGATGAACCTTACGCCTTTTATCGACGTGACTTTTAGTCGCGGCGACCCAATGCGTCAAATCCTACTGAATATTCTAATGACTGTTCCGTTTGGTTTACTTTTTCCACTTGTCAGTCAGAAACCCAGTTTCCTCCGCACTTTACTTTTTACTTTTCTTCTCAGTCTCGGCATCGAGTTGATTCAGCCCCTGCTTAGCATTAACCGTTCCTCCGACATTACCGATATTATCACCAATGTCATCGGCGGCGTCATCGGATACATATTTTACCTAATTTTCCGCCCCTTATTCACCAAACTTACCACTTTTCTAAAAAATCATTAAAACTTATCATAAATTTTATTTAACTTTTCAGATTTTGTGTTATAATAGAAGTTATGGATACAAACAACGGTGGGCTCCCTTCTCCTAACCGGCAAGAATCTGCCGCCGAAATCGCTCGTAAAAAAGTACTAGCGGTTTATTCTTCGACACTCCAAAGCCTCAAGCAAAACCCTAATAACCCCCAAAATCCTTTTATGCGTACCGAAAACGGCAATCAATATATCACGCCACCCGTGCCTGGAGTTGGCTATGCCGAGCAAGATGAGTTCAATCTCAATGACGATAATACTCAAGTTAGCAACGATTATGAACAAGTTAATTTTGAGCCCACCGACAGCAACCGCCAGGGAATCAACCCCACGCCTTACGCCGTCGAAAATACCGATACCGGTATGCTCAAAAATACACCGATCAATCAAACCACCATCAACAACGAATGGCAACAATATCACTCCGCTTGGCAAAATTATTATCAAAATTATTACAGCGATTACTATGCCAAAGCCGCCCAAAATTATCTCGCCACCGAGAAACTCAAATCCGAACGCATCGCCACTGGCCAAGAACGCAAAAAACGTAACCTTCGCCGTTTCTTACCACTAATTATCGGCGTCACCGTCGCTCTCGTGATTCTTTTCTTGCAATACAACCGCCTGATTTTTGCACCAATTATGGCTTACGTTTCGCCTAATTCTGATACCGTCGCAACTAGCATCGAGGCAATCAATCCTACCATCACCCAGGCCGTTTCGCCTGAGCCACGCTTGATCATCCCAAAATTAAATATCGACGTTCCGGTCGCTTTCGGTATTTCCACTAACGAAGTCGATGCCGCAATGAACCACGGCGTCGCGCAGTTTTCCATTCCTGGCGCCAACGCTATGCCCGGCCAAATCGGCAACCTCGTCATTTCTGGTCACTCCGCGGGCGATATTTACAGTAGCAACCCTTACAAGTTTATCTTCTCCGGCCTCGAACGCCTCACGGTTGGCGATTTGATTTATGTTAATTACAATTCCGTGCGCTATACTTACCAAATGACCCGCAGTGAAGTCGTCGAACCAACCGACGTTGCCGCACTCATTCTTAATACCGACAAACCTATGCTCACCTTGATTACGTGTACACCACTCGGTACCTCACGTTTCCGTTTACTAATTATCGCCGAACAAATTAGCCCCGCTTACGATTCCAACAACACTTCCGACCCTGGCAATATTGATTCTGGCGACGGTATCGATGGCGACATTCCCACAAATCCCGGCGACGACACCACCACCGACAGCAATTCCAGCACTTCCATGCCCGCCAACGAACCGTCCTTCTTCGAAAACCTTTGGAGCTCCATCTTCGGCGGGAATTAGTTTATGAAACAGGTTAAAAGTTGCGGCTGCATTATTCTTAATGATGATAAAATACTTTTCATCCGCCACAATAATAACTGTTGGAGTTTCCCAAAAGGCCATCAAGAGCCTGGTGAAACTGATTTCGAAACCGCTTTACGCGAAACAAGAGAAGAAGTCGGGCTAAACACTACCATTATGAATCCGGAGCCACTTATCACTAAACATTTCGTCACCGACGAAAATGCTGAAAAGACCATTTATCTTTTTCTTGCCAAACTAGATAAAAGTCAGCCCGCTAAAATCACTATTCAACCTAACGAAGTTACCGAAGCCAAATGGATTAAATTCACAGAACTCGAAAACTTACCACATTACAACCATTACGATACTATCTTTCAACAACTTCAGCAAAGACTCACTAACAATTAATCTCTAACCTGCTCTCTGGTCAAATACAAATTTTCTTTATCATCCAATTTATTCGTCGTCAGATAATAAATATACTTATTATTCGCGGAAACCACCACCGGCGAATCATTATTCACCCTAACCGGCGTATCTAGAGTTTTCATTTTTACGTCTTTAGACAAGTTCCGCCAATTTTTCCCGTCATAATCCCATACCATAATCTGATTATCCTCTACCACATACATCATACTATCATCAAACCAATTCAACCGATCCGTCGTCATCTCGTATTCATATAGTTCACCATCATCTAAATCGATCACCATAAACTCTTGCCCCCTCTTCGCCACCACGTATTCACCACCCGGACTTACATTTAAGTTTTCCGGCAGTACTTTCAGCGATATGCCTTCAACTAAGTTTTTTAGGTCATCTAGATTCGTTCGATTCGCATCATACGACGGTAATCTTCCATAAAGAATATTGACTTTTTGATTTTCCGTCCATAACATATAGTCGTCGTCATAATAATTCGTCAGCGCGATTTTCACATCCACATCATCCGCCACTTCCGCGAGAATCGTCCCGCCATTTTCATCGTCACGATACACACCCACTTTACGACTTTTTCCATCACTTGTCCCCGTCAAATAAATCACTCTCGTCTCATCATTTCGGAAGTCCATCACATTATCGATCAAAATTCGCGACATTACATTACTCGACGTATCAATCCGCCGCAGTTGCCGTTTTTCCAATACATAAATCTGCGACGCCACACTATCAATCATTTCCAGTCGCACTTCTTCGCTCAATCCAAACGTCCGCGAAAGATTCACGCTATGCGTCAAATCTCTCAGCCGTACCAAAATCCATTCCGATTTTTCTTCGTATCTTACTTTTACTAAGACATTTTCCTCATTATTCGACCAGCGTATCGCTTCAATTTTCCCGGCGAACTTATATTTCGCACTTTCCGCCTCACTCACCACTTTACGCCCGACTTTTTCCTCTATCATCCCTGGCAAAACTTTTGACATATCCAGACTCGTGCTTTTTACTTCGTCTCCCCGCAAATCCAACACTTGCCATTCTGACGCTTCTTTTTCCGCCATTAACGCAAAATTCCGCCGCGGCGACGGCTCAAAAAAATCCAATCTACTTTTTTCATTCAAGTTTTTTACCGTCTCCGCCATTCGATTCACTAGGAAAAGTCGCGGATAATATAGTCTCACTAGCACACCCGAACGCACCTTGATTGTATTTTGCCAAGTATCATAGCCATCACGATAAATCTCTAGACTATGCTCGCCCGCCGACAACGTCCGACTCAGATTCGTTCGCCCAAACACCGCCGCTCCATCGATCTTCACACTCGCACCTGTCGGCAAAGTATGCAACTGCAAAAGCCCCGTTTGCTCAATACTACCATTCCCAGAAATCATAAAACCCATCGCCGCCATCATCGACACCACCACGATTGCAATCACTGCGAGCACCATACAAACCTCCGTAATAATCACCCGAATCATTTGGCGTTTGTGTTTCTCATCAAATTCCATAGTATATATTATATAACATTTTTTATTTATTTTATTAACTTCGCTATTTTTCGTCCAGTTTTCCACAATTTTTAAGTTTTTTCCAAATTTTGGGTCTTGCGCGTTATATTCATTAACGGTATAATAAAAGTAAGCAAAAACAAGATGAGGAGTTAGTGGATGACTGAAATACAACTAGGTTCGGGTTCGCCAAGTGCCGCTACTCATCGGCGCACTCAGTCATCACGGACACTCAATCGTCATTACGTTGAGCGCCCTAGCAATCTTGCTATCGAGGAAGCCGCCAGCGCCATCTCGCGCGAGAGGGAATCAGACGTTCCGACTTCCGCTCGTCCTTCTCGTCTAGTCAATCTTCGCTTGCACGCCGCCGACATCATCGAGGCTCAGCAGGAAACTATCGTTCCGCCCGAAGACACTCAGCCGATCACACCGATCATTCCTAACGTAGTCGAATTCGGCAGCGAACCAGCCGACTTAGCTCAAGCTGTACCGCCTGAAGAAGAAACCGTCGAAACTTACGAGCAAACTACCAGTTATGTCCCCGCCGTAGTTAATAACTCCAGCGTAGCGCCCCAGGCTGAGCCACAAGACCTCGCCATGAGTATCGCTGCTGATTACGCCACTGCCAGTTTTGACGCTTCCGCCGGCAATGTCGCCTCTTCTGGCAATTCTATCGACGCCATTGCTCGCGCCGCCTCTGAGGCCATCGCCACCATCCGCACCGCCAGCGACCCCAGCGAAATCGCCGAGCAAGTCGCCTCACTCAAGGCCTTCGCCGACAACATCAAGGCCAGTTCATCCGCACCCGAGATGATGGAACTTAGCAATACGATCGAAAAGTTCGTCGACGTCGCTATGAAATCCACCCGCGTCCAAGAAGAAGTCGAGAAGAAGTTAATCGAGGAAGAAGCCGCCAAGGCCAAAGCTAAGGCCGATGCTGATTTACGCGCTGTCATTAAGAAGCCTGCCGTCACCCACAAGCCTACCACTAGGATTAATAATAGTAGAGTCGCCAAATCAACTAAAGCAACTGTTACCAAATCCGCCGCTCGGCCTGCTGCACGCCCAGCCGCTCGTCGCACCACTAAGAAATCCGCCAGCCTCGTCGCCGACGAAGATCAAGCTCTGCGCAAAGCCCTCCGCTCCGTTGCTTCTATGGACGATGAGCCCGAGGATAAAACTCTCCGCAAGAAACTCCCCAAGCGCAAAACCAGCAAAAAACGTTTCGCTTTGGCTTTCTTCTGCGCCATTGCTTGCGTCGGCGGGATCGTTTATTTCGTCGGTAGCAACATCCCCGACATTTCCGTCAAAGTCGCCGCCATCCAGACCGGCATCGAAGCCTCTTACCCCACCTACGTCCCACGCGACTTCTCCCTCAGCGACATTAGTTCCGAAAACGGTAAGATTACTTTAAGTTTCAAAGGCCCCGACAAAGCCACTTTCACCATCACTGAGGAAAAATCTTCTTGGGATAGCACCGCACTTTTGCGTAATTTCGTCGAGCCGACTTGGAACGCCAATTATGTTACCACCCACGAGCAAGGCCTCACTATCTACATTTCCGGCGCTAATGCCACTTGGGTTAATGGTGGCGTCCTCTACAAGATCTCCGCCCCCACCGGCAGCCTCACCAAGAAACAGCTACGAAATATTGTCACGTCGATGTAAAAGTGTGATATACTAGTCATATGACTACAACACGTTTTGCACCCAGCCCGACTGGATATATTCATATTGGAAACGTCCGCAGCGCGATTTACCCTTACCTTCTCGCCAAGCAGGACCAAGGCACTTATATTTTGCGTATCGAAGACACCGATCAGGCTCGCTACGTCGCCGACGCCACCGACCTCATCGAAGAGACTTTGGCTTGGCTCGGCCTCAACTGGGACGAAGGCCCTATCATCGGTGGTCCTCACGCGCCATATTTCCAGACTGAGCGCAAAGCCAGTTATATCGAATGGGCAAAGAAATTAATCGCCGCTGGCCGCGCTTACGCCGACGACACCCCTGCCGAAAAGATCCAAGAATACCGCGATCAATGCGCCCGCGAAAAAATCCCTTACCTCTATCGCAACTTCCGCCCCGAGAACCCGCCCGAGTGGCACGAGGGCTTGCCGCTACGTTTCAAAGCCGATCCTAAGCCTCGCCACTGGCACGACGAAGTTATGGGCGATCTCGAAGCCGGTCCCGAAGTCCAAGACGACATTATTTTGATTAAAGCCGACGGCTTGCCGACTTACAACTTCGGCCACATCGTCGACGATGCTGAGATGGGCGTCACTCACGTTATGCGCGGCGTCGAATACTTGCCTAGTGTACCAAATTATCTCGCTATTTACGAGGCGCTAGATCTCAAAGTTCCGAAACTCATTTCGCTGCCGCACATTCTCGCTCCCACCGGTGGTAAGAAACTTGGCAAACGCGACGGCGCCAAATCCGCCACCGAATACCGCCAAGACGGCATCCTTGCCGAGGCCATGCTGAATTATCTCGCTTGCCTCGGTTGGAACGACGGCACCGAACAAGAAATTTACACCAAAGACGAATTGATCGATAGATTCCGCGTCGACAAGATCCAAACTTCCGGCGCCCGCTACGACGAAACTAAATTACTCTGGGTCAACGGTCAATGGATCCGCAAAATCGTCGACGAGCAAGGCGTCGAAAAGTTATACGAGCGCACCCTCGGCTTCTGGCCCGACAGCGCCAAGAATTATGACGACGAATATCGCAAACGCGTCCTCAGTATTATTTACGACCGCCTCAAAACTCTTAGCGACCTCTACGACATGACCACTTATTTCTTTACAGACCCCACCATCGACTTAGACCTCATCGTCAATAACAAATTCCTCAAAAAATTCAGCGAAGAAGAACTTTCCGATATGCTCCAGGCCACTAGCCGCCGCCTCGAGAGCATTGACGATTG
Organism: uncultured Candidatus Saccharibacteria bacterium; assembly: GCA_964585155.1. Lineage (GTDB taxonomy): Bacteria > Patescibacteriota > Saccharimonadia > Saccharimonadales > Saccharimonadaceae > Nanosyncoccus. Next base: position 10,392 of record CAZPCQ010000025.1, read on the forward strand.
GAGTCCCGCCGTCTTGCAAGACGCACTCAATAGCCTCCTTATTGAGCTCGATAAGAAACCTGCCGAACTTTTCTCCATCATTCGCATCGCTCTGTCTTATGCTCCATTTAGTCCAGCGTTACATCTCACGATGGACGTTCTCGGCAAAAACGTCGTCCTCGCTCGCCTCCAAAAAACCGCTACCGCCCTGGAGAATGACTAAAATGAAGCGTAGGTGGTGGGTCATAGTTATCGTCGTCATACTTTTAGCCGGAGCCGGTGGCTTCGCTTGGTGGTGGTTCCACGGCGGACAAGACCAGATTAGTGATAATACCGGAGAAGATCAACCCGTCGAAAAATTTTACAGCAATTTTACCGGCCTCGAAATCTCCGACCGATCCATCAACGACGCGCCAACTTTTTGCGTCCAGATTCCCAATGGTAGTACCGACGGCGCCCGCCCTCAAGCCGGGCTAAATTCCGCTGGCGTCGTCTTTGAAGCCATCGCTGAGACCGGCATCACCCGCTTCGCTGCCATCTTCCAAGCCCCCAGCACCGGCATCATCGGGCCCATCCGCTCACTTCGCCCTTACTATCTCAGCTGGGACACACCCTTCGGCTGCACCATCGTCCACGACGGAGGTTCGCCCGAGGCTCTCGCTGCTCTCGCCAGTGGCAACTATCGTAACCTCGACGAAGATTTTAACTATATGTGGAAAGTTCAAGATTCCAGCCGCCTCTGGAACAATGTTTTCACCTCCCCAGAAAAGTTACTTCAGTTCAATCGCACAAATGGTTACGGCTCTTCCGACCCCCAAGTTTTCCCACGGCTACGCCCCGAAGAAGTCATCCTTGCCGAAGTTTGCGACGAAGCCGCCGTCGAATGCGACGATAGTCACAATGTCACCCATATCCGCACTCAATTTACCAATATTGCCGACTACACCGTCAATTACACTTACGACCGCGCCAGCAATACTTACCGCCGCAGTTATAAGAATGGTCAGGAACATTTAGTTTATAACTGTCCCGCCGGCGTCACCGATTTCGCTAATTGTGGCGAACCTCAGCCGGTCGCGCCCAGCGTCGTCATTGCCCTGCACGTCCAGGAGCACACTATGTCCGACAATTACCACGAAAGCATCCAAACCGTCGGTGAAGGCAAGGCCGAGATTTTCCAAAACGGCACTATCATCGAAGCCACTTGGAAAAAGGTTGCCGAAGACCGCCAAATCGAATTCCACGACGCCGTCGGCGACGAAATCAAGTTTACTCTCGGCCAAATCTGGATCGCCGCCGTCCCCCAGTTTGGCAACGTCAGCTGGGAGTAGGGAATTAAGAAAAATATAATGTAGATAAGTTTACTTGCGTACTAAATACTTTAAGTCCGAGCACAAACAAACTTACTTTCACTTAATTAAATTTAAGTCCAAACCTAGAAAAGTTTAATCGCGCGTCAAGAAGTTTAAGTCCACGCAACAGAAAACGTACCCGCAGGTACGTTTTCTGTTTCACCTCTGTTATTTTGGCACTTTTCCGCTTCTGAAAAATCTTACTCTTGAGTTTATAAAACTTAGTTCTGACTTGACAAAGTTAAGTGATAAGTTTGTGAATTTAAGTTACAAGTTTATAAATCTTACTCAGAAGTTCTAAAAGTTAAATAATAGATTCTAGAATTTAAGTTATAGTTCCATAAAACATATCCTCAACTTTCCTGAATTTATTTCGCCACACAACGCACGGAGTAGCCACGGGATGTATTGCCGTAGTCCAGGGTAGCAAAGAAGGCGTTTTCACTATCAAAGTATAAGTCATATGCATCGCGACCGTTAGGAGTGAACGACCAATAGAGCCCATTACTACCCGTAAAATTAGGTGAGCCACCAGTAGAGTAGCCACCGTATTGAAAATTAAGTGGCGATTGGGTCAATACAGCACCATTACGAGAAGCATTATAAGTATCAATGAGAATTTGATATTGCGCCTGCGTTGGTAATTGCCACCCAGTAAAATCACAGACAGTTTTAGCATTAGTCCAGTTATAATATCCACCGTAAGTATCGTGATGATACATTCTACCAACCGCATAATCCATGTTTTCTGTCATCCAACATCCAAGAGTACCTTTAAGTTTAGTAACTGTATATGATTTTTTAGGATTATTAGAATCACGTGCGTCAGTTAGTTTAGCACTATCCCCTTCGTGTGCATTATTACAAATATCAGCAGTCATTTCTTGCATTGTAGTAATACCGCCAAACTTAGGTTTTTCTTTCCACACCGCATACAGCACCTTGGTTGGGTTGGCCTGCGTCAAGGTGAGTTGTGCCCCTGGGGAGTATTGGATTGTAGTAGCACTTGCACTCTCCGCCCAACCTAAGAAATCATATCCAGTCTTAACTAGGTTTCCTTGTGTAGCAACAGTAAATGGATATGACGTAGCAGTACTACTCGCCGTCTGAGCTGCAACACTCCCACTAGTACTACCATTAC
>CAZPCQ010000026.1:0-12591 GCA_964585155.1 uncultured Candidatus Saccharibacteria bacterium
GTATAGGTAATAAGACACTTCGCCTATAAATTCTAATATGTTTGTTAATCCTACATTTATGTCAACTGAGTTTTATGTCAACCTAACGTCTTCCCCAACTTGTTCCTCCATTACAAGTTCCCCTTGTCATTTCCAGAGAAAAACGCTACAATAAAAGTAGTTAATTAAGCAAAGTGAGGCAAGTGTGGACGACCAAAAAATCATCATTTACGAAACCGGCAGCAAGAACGTCAAGTTCAAACTCGACCCCGACGCCGACACCATCTGGGCTACCCAGGCCCAAATCGCCGACCTCTTCGACGTCACCGCCCAAAACGTCACGCTGCACCTCAAAAAAATCTACCAAGACGGCGAGCTCGAAGAGGATCGAACTTGCAAGAAATCCTCACAAGTTGCCATAGAAGGGAACCGCACCGTCCGCCGCACTGTCAAAACCTACAATCTCGACGCCATCATCTCCGTCGCCCACCGCGTCAACTCCCGCAAAGCCACCGATTTCCGCATCTGGGCTACCAATATTCTCCATAAATACATTACCACCGGCCTCGCCCTCAACGAATCCCGCCTCGCCGAACTTTCCCAAGCCAGACTTCTCGAAGTCAGCGACACTCTCGGTATCGTTCGCCGCCTGATGACTCAAAACGACCTCACCAGCGACGACACCGACGGCACCATCACCCTCATCACCCGCTATGCCGACACCTTCCGCACTCTCGGCGAATACGACGCCGGTTTCATCCGTCTCAGCGACAAGACCAAGCCCCGCACCATTCTCGACGCCGGCGCTTGCATCAGCCTCATCGACCAGCTCCGCACCTCTCTCGGCGCCGGAGAAATGTTCGGCCGCCTCCGCGGCGACAGTTTCGAAGCCATCCTCCGTACCATCGACCAAAGTTTCGCCGGCCAAGACCTCTACCCCACCCTCCCCGAGAAAGCCGCCAATCTCCTCTATCTCATCATCAAAGATCACCCTTTCTTCGACGGCAACAAACGCATCGCCGCCCTCCTCTTTATCAACTACCTCACAATCAATAAATACGGCCTACTAGGGAACGGCGACCTCAAGATTCCTCCCCGCGCCCTCGTCGCCCTCACTCTTATGATCGCCGAAAGCAACCCCCGCGAGAAAGGCCTCATGACCGCTGTCGTCTGCCGCCTCCTCGAAGACTAGCTCAAATCCACCCTATCATCCACGAAATATCGAGGCTATGCTTGCAACTTTTCCTCTAAGTGTGCTACTCTAGAAGAATGAAGAAAAATTATTCCATCATCATCCCTACCAACCTCCGTAGTCTACCCTCCAAGCGCGAAATCTCCGCCGCTTGGATTCTTGCTGCCTACTTTCAAAAGAATGTCGAATTCGTCAATCGCGGCATCAGCAAAAGCGCCGATTACCTCATCGACAAAAAGTTTTGGGAATTAAAATCCCTCGAAGGCAATGGCAAACGAACCGTCCAACACGCCCTCCACAAAGCCGCTCGTCAATCCGAAAACGTTGTCATTGACGCCCGCGATACCAAAATGGACATCCGCCGCATCCGCAGCCAAGCCGCTCATGAATTACGCTTAATGCATGGCGTGAAACGATTGCTCCTCATCGAAAAAGACGGAAAAGTACTTGAAATCTACAAATAAATACGCTATAATAGAACCATAATAAAAACTGTTAGGTGATGATGTAGATTCCATAGGCCAGGTTTTTAGGGGACTTCGAGTAATCGGGGTCCCTTTTTTTCGCCACGTAGGGAACGACAACCTACTTCCTGCGGGGTGGGCGAGTTAGTGACGGTCTATATCAATATGCCAGTCTCGAAGGTCGCTATTGGTCGCCTACGGCTAACTCGGCTACGGGCGCTTATGTTCTATATTTTAATAGTGTTATCGTTAGCACGTCTAGCGGTAGCGCTCGTTACGACGGCTTTTCTCTTCGTTGTCTCGCTAGATAACTTCTCACTTCCTGCGGGGTGGGCGCCTCTGGTCTGGCTCTTTGCACTGGGTTGGCATCAACGGGCGCTATTGGTCCTCTATCGCCGTCTCAGCCACGAGCGCTTATCGCCTGGACTTTGATAGCGCCAATACCTACCCATCCGTCCATGGTAATCGCTACTTCGGCTTCTCCCTCCGCTGCGTCGCTAGATGACCATACTTACTGCGGGGTGGGTACCTCGGGACTGGCTCTCTGCACTGGGCTGGCCTCCGCGGACTCTATTGGTCATCTACGGCCAACTCGACCACGCGCTCTTACCACCTGGACGTCAATATCGCTAATATCTACCCGTCCCTCCTCGACACTCGCTACGTCGGTCTTTCCCTCCGCTGCGTGGCTCGGTAAGTTTCCTGCGGGGTGGAGACGTTTATACCGACTCTTTGCGTTGGGCTGGCCTCGCTGGGTACTATTGGACCCCTACTGCTCTTTCGCCTACACTCTCTTACTCCCTGATTTTCTCTAGCACCCTCGTCCGCCCATCCAACCGCTACGATCGCTACTACGGCTACTCTCTCCGCTGTGTCGCTAGATGACTTCCTGCGGGGTGGGAGTATCAGTGATGGTTCATCTTACGATTCCGGCATCCATGGTCGCTACTGGTCCTCTACTGTTACTTCGGTAACATACGCTTACGATCTGACCTTCTATAGTATTAATGTCTACCCATCTCTCCGTTACTACCACTATCCTGGTCTCTCCCTCCGCTGCCTCGCCCGCTGATAGACAACTTATTGCATACTATTTACATATATATCCCTTTCTCCTTTATTCTTTTATTCCTTTTTTCTTTACCTCATTGTCTATCTATGTATATTATATATAAGTAAATGTCTTCTTTATATATTATTAATTATTATATTATCTATCGTTAGTCTCTTTTTATCCTTATCTATTCTTCCTGCTTTATTATCTTCTGCTATTTGGTTTTTGCTATCTACCTATGTTGCTTGGTTATGTATATATCCAGCAAACACCAGCCTCATCCGCAAGAAAATCACCATCCAAAAAACACCCTCGCACTCACCCCACGCAAAAGAGACGCCCCCTCGCGCCTCCCTCACCATCATTTATCTATATCAATCCTAGAGTGACATCTCATCAATCGAGTTGATCAGATAGAGCAACGCATCCGCCCGAATCTTGTCATCACGAATCTGCCGTGCCGCCTCATAAGCCGGAGCGATCACCGCCTTATCACGCATCGTCGTCAACATTTCCTGGAAGAGCAAGAACCGCTTCTCTGGATCAACTTCTACTCGATCCATAATCGGGAAGAGCTCTTTCAGTGCCGCTTCCTTCACTTTTGAAATATCCGAGCCATAGCTCATCGGGCGACCAAACCCACCCATCGAGGGCATACTCGGCATCCCCATCTGTGGAGCCGCTGGCTGTGGCATCCCAGCACTCATCGGAGCTGGTGCAGCCGTCGGCTTAGGCATACCAGCCCCAGCACCCATCGGCGCAGGACCAGCTGGTGCGGCTGGCTTTGGCGCACCCGCAGCCCCACCCTTCTGGGTGATTTCGTCAATCGCCCGCTGTAAATCATTATCTTTGTTGCGGTTTTGGTTCATATTTTACCCACCTTATTATTAATTTTATTTACTATCGTATACATACCATTATATCACATTTTTCAAATTCGCAAGAACTTTATTAACTTATCCAGCAAATCCAGTTTTACCTCTTCCATCGGCAGTCTCTCCCCAAACGCATCCACGATTTCTTCGCCTTGCGCCTGTGGGAAATACACCATCATCCGCGGAGAAAATCTCTTTGTCGGCGTCAGCACAATCGCAAAATGCCCATTTTCCTGCAAGATCCCAAACGATTTAAACTCCGAATATTCATATAACCGATCGCCTTCACTAACCCCTTTATTACTCAGGGAATAACGCAACATTCGCGGCGGCCGCATCGCATAGATTATCAGTGACACCACGCTCAGTATCACCACCGCTAAGAAACTCCACCACTGCAGCAATACCGCCACCGCCGACAACGCCAAACCCACTGCTACCAACCCCACGTACCACCAAGCCGTTTTATCTCGCACGATATATTCCTCAGCTTCCCAAGTAATAATATCCGTTTTTGCACCCTTAGAATTCTTTGCCATATACTTATATTATACCATACTCTCTTCCAAAAAGTAAAACTTTTCCGCTATTTTCCACCAAACAGCACCCGCTCAATCTCCTCTCGCGGTATTCTTCCTGCATACTCCGGATACTTTGGTAATTCCGCCAAGGATATTTTACCCACCATCAACCTCAAAAGTTCCTCTTTCTCCAACTTCCGCAAAATATTCTCGTGATAAAAATACATCCCCGACTTCACCAATCCACCCGGCTGCGCCGTATCCCGCATCCCAAACTTCTGCCGAATTCCCCTCAGCCACGCATTTTCCGCATCACATCCCCAACCTCTCAAAAAATCATAGATCTCCCGGAATCCACTCGTCTTGCTCATCTCCGCCGCCAAATACTCCAAACCGTGCTGAAACGCCGAAGGTGTCGACTGCCTCAAAAACTCATCCTGTACCAAACACGCCAGACCCTCCTCCGTCGGCAAATAATCCTCCGACTTCTTAATCCCATTGTACTCACCATTTATCGCCCTAATAATATGCACCAGCTCGTGATTCGTAATCCCATCCAACGTCAAAAATTGCAAATGCAAATACTTACTTAGTTTCATTATATGCCGTTTATGATCCGGCCTCCCCTGGAATCCGTGCTCATCCACCACTTTGACCTCATAGTCAATCCCCAGCTCCGCCAATTTCTTCCGCATCAACTCCGCATATTCTTCCGCCGTCCCATTGCTCGACTTCGGCACCGTCGCTATTAAATTCTTCGCTAGCTCAATATCTTCTTGCCGAAACTCCACCTCAAAAAACCGCATCGCCTCACGCGTAATCCGCTCACCGTCCTGGCTCAGTAACGCCTCCATCAGTGCCGCCTCCCTCGGCGCCGTTTTTAGCACTTTCTCTATCGTCTGCTCACTCCAATCATATTCCAACTGCGGGACATAGCCCTCTCGACTAAAAAACTTTTCCTTCTCCTCCGCCAAATTCACCGGAGTAATCAACTTCAAATACGACATTACCTCCATTATACCACAAAAACCGCCCAGCCTCAGCCGAGCGGTTTTAAAAATCTCGGAGAATTCAACCCGACACACATTAATCAACTATTTTCCACAAAGCCATCCAGCAGCTCATTGATGCACCAACTCTAACCGCAGGGAATCACCGCCCCACCAGGATCCTCCCCGTCCCAGTCGCCCGCTGCGTCAGTTTACCCACTACTCGTTCTACCATGATGCTTCCCGTACCCGTCGTCGTCAGCACCGCATCTCGTACACTGCCGTTCACATTCACGCCACCGGTTCCAGTCGTCTTCGCTTTCAAGGTAAGAATATTCGCACTCTGCGCCGTCAGACTTCCCGTACCGCTCGACCGATAATCTACCTCACCGGTCAGCCACTGGACCACAATATCCCCAATGCCACAGGTATCCACCACTAGGTCATCCACCACCGGCGCCTCCACCGGCCCACAATCTCCCAGCACCGTCAAGCCACATCCGATCTCAATCTTCGCCCCGCCTATTACGTCGTCCAGAGCAATCTTCGTACCATTCCGCGCTTTTATCGTGATTTCCAGCTCCGGTTCTACTACGACGTCATCCGCATCCAGCGCTTGTCCGCCCATCATCGTGATCTGACCATTCACCGTCGTCACCGTCATATTGTCGCCCGACATTATTACCGTCATATCTCCACTCGTCATCATCACACCCCGCCCGCAACCCGATATTATCTGCACATTCTTGCCACCGATAATCCTTCCGCCACTCTTCGTCAAATCCCCGCGTATCATCGTCACGCCGCCGTTGTTTTCCACTTTCAGATCATTCACGGCGCTGCCGCCGCTTGCTTCCACTTCTGTCACATCCAGCAACGTCGACACGATCCGCACTTTCCCCGGGATTTTACTGATCGACAGCCGCTCGCACCTGTCCACCTTCCATTTCTTCTGCTTCCGCTCCGCCTCTTTCACTGGCTTCATCGGACCCTGCTGTTTCGCGCCTTAATCAAACACAAAAATACTCATCTGTAATCCTCCTCAAATTTTAATGTACTGCAACGCCCTTATTATACCTCTATTCTACCCATGAACAAGGCTCATTAACCACTTTTATTTTTCCATAATCTATCCATCTACGTGTTATAATAGTAATAACTCTGGCGAAATCTCATGTCTATTCCTTTCGCCAAACATTCAATCAACTTAACCAAGGAAACCTATGGAACCATACAACACTCCAATCAATCTCACCACCCCTAACACACCTACCACTCCAGTTACTCCCACTTCGACTTCAACTATGCCCACTCCTACCACTAATCATACCCCCAAGAAAAATAACAAAACCCCTCTCATTGGTCTTATCATCTGCACCCTTCTCGCTCTTGGCGGTATCGCTTTTGGCGTTTACTCAATGATTTCAACCAATAATCAATCTTCCGAACTCTCCAACCTCAAATCCGAGCTTACTGAAAAAAATACCACCATCACTACCCTTGAAGCTGAACTCGCCGCTCTCAAAGCCGACAATGACACTTCAACTTCACCAGAAACCCCGACCGACCCCTACCATACTTTTGCCGACAATCTCGCCAAAAACTATTCCGGATCCGTTTTCGGCACCTACTATCATTATGATGGCACCGAAAATGTCCAATACACTGTCAGCGCCAACGTCGACAACAACCACTTAGAACTCATCGATCTTAATAATGATAATCAAAAAATCGCCGAAGCCGACGACATCATCAGCGTTTACTTCATTAAAGTTGGCAACGGCGGCGTACCATATTTCTACTTGATCAATAAAAACGGGGAAGTTTCTCGCATCGACATCTCAGAAAACAGCTCTCGCACTATCGAGAAAGTCGGCGACTACCACAACATCGTCTCCGTCATCGAAGGCGGCGACCTCTTCGCTTGGCTCATCGATATCGAAGGCAATATCTACAAAACCTATTAAATTCTAAAAATTTTATTATAAATATAAGCCATCTCCTACTCACACCGTTCAAGGGTGGGAGATTCGTTATGCACCATACACAACCAATCCCCCCCTTCAAAAAACACAGTGCATCCAAAAGAATCTCGGTCTTCAACAGAAGACCTATTGAGAGCATCCAGGCTCTCAATACCAGCATCCGTCACATATCTAAAAAACAAAGCCCTCTGGACTTTCTTTTTTAGATATGGCGGAGGGTGGGAGATTCGAACTCCCGCTCCAGGTCTCCCCAGACTAACGATTTAGCAAACCGTCCCCTTCAGCCACTTGGGTAACCCTCCAATATTCCCATTATACCATACTTTTCCATTTTGCGAACATTTTCTCCCAAAAATCACCGTTTTTCTCCCGAAAATCCTCTCCCAGCCAAAGACCAGTCCCCCAAACTACCTTCAATTCCATCAAAAATCCGTCCGTCCCGCCCTCCAATCTCATTCCTCAAACTCGCATTTTTTGCAAGTTTGAGAAACAAAACCCCACTTCCACTCCTCAAACTAACAATTTTTATTGATTTGAGAAACGTTTGTGGTATAATAGTACTAAATTAACCAAGGATTTTTATGAAAATCATCAAACGCCCCTATCTAGAGACCCTCAAAAAAGTTATGGGCACCCCCGATATTAAGATTATCACCGGCGTCCGCCGTAGCGGCAAATCTATGCTACTCACCAGTTTTATCGAATACATCGCCACCGAAGTCACCGACGCCAATATTATCCACATCAACCTCAACGACCTCGCCTTTGAAGACCTCCGCGAATACCACGCCCTCCATCAATATATCGAAGACCGTTACATCAAAAACCGTCGCAATTTCGTCCTCATCGATGAAGTCCAGACCTGTCAAGGCTTCGAGCACGCCATCAATAGCCTCCACAATTCCATGAAATACGACCTCTATATCACCGGTTCCAACGCCTTCCTCCTCTCTAGCGACCTCGCCACTCTCTTCACCGGCCGCTACTATCCTATCGAAGTCTTCCCATTTTCTTTCCGCGAATATCTCGACTACTTCGACGGTATTTCCGACCCTTATCTCGGCTTCGACCGTTATCTCACTGATGGCGGTTTTGCCGGCTCCTACATCTATGACGACCCCTCCGAGAAATCCACCTATCTCTCCACCATCTATAATACCCTCATCCTCCGCGACATTCAGCAAAAATACAACATCCAAAACCTCCCCGTCCTCAACCGCATCAGCGATTACCTCCTCGACAATATCTCCCGTCTCACCACCGGCCGCACCATCACCAACGTCCTCAACTCCGACCATCAAGACACCAACAATAAAACCGTCAATTCCTATATCAATTATCTTTGTAACGCCTTTGCCTTCTACAAAATCAAACGCTACGACATCCAAGGCAAAATGTACCTTCACTCCCAAGACAAATATTACCTCTGCGACCACTCCATCAAATCCGCCGTTCTCGGCACCAAACACCTCAACTACGGCAGTCTTTACGAAAATATCGTCGCCATCGAACTCCTTCGCCGCGGTTACGAAGTCTACGTCGGTACCCTCCGCAATAGCGAAATCGATTTCGTCGCCAAACGCCCCAACGAGCAAATCTATCTCCAAGTCTCCTACGACATCTCCGACCCCGACACCTTCACCCGCGAAGTCACCCCTCTTCTCAAAGTCCACGACGCCTACCCCAAGCTCCTCATCGCCCGCACCCGCCAGCCCGAATACTCCTACGAAGGTATCCGCGTTATCGACATTGCCGACTGGCTCCGCTCCGCCTAGCCCATTCCTCAAACTCGCATTTTCTGCAACTTTGAAGAACGAAACCCCACTTCCATTCCTCAAACTCCCCCTTTTTGCAAGTTTGAGAAATCAAACATTTTCACAGAGAACCAAACATTTTCGCATTTTCCTCTTAACATTCCCAAACATATATGGTATAATGATAACAAGTTTTGTATATCATTAACTGCGAGATTATATGAAAAAGTTTACGAAAATCATTCTACAATTCATCATCGGCCTGAGCACCGCCCTCACCCTCGGTGCCGGCAAAGTTATGGCCCTCACCGTCCAGGAAGGCGCTGAAGCCGCCCGCGCCGACGGTATGCCCGCCGAGCTCATCGGCCCTGAAGGCATCTTCACCCGTTTTTCTAATATCGCTCTCTATGCCGTTGGTGCCATCTCTGTCTTTATGCTCATTTGGGGCGGCCTCCGCTACATCCTTTCCGGCGGCGACAGCAAGAAGATCACCGACGCCAAAAACACCGTCCTCTACGCCATCCTCGGTCTCGCCATCGCCTTCTTCGCCTACGCCATCATCAATTTCGTCCTCGTCACCATCAATCCTCTCGCCGCCACCCCTACCGAGTAAGCAAAAATCACACAAGACATAAAATAAGGCCGCCTCTATCCCGAAGCGGCCTTTTCGTAATAAACTAGATTAGCCCTGCCCGCATCGCCTCTTGATTTCCGCGTACAATTCCTTTTGCCTCGGCGTCTTCAGCAACATCTGCAGCGTATCCTCCTCCGTTTCCGGACCAGCCTTCGTATCCGACAGCCGCAGTCCCACATCCACTTCCACGTCCATCGAGTACTCACCCATCGCAAACGTCCGCGGCGCCGCATTCGCCTCCCGCGCAAAATGCACGATGCTCATATCCACATCCATCACCCTTTCTAATGTGCTAACCCCATTATACCACGCTTCAACATGCCAGAGAAGCAAAGGAGAGCAACTTCCGCCACTCTCCCTCACTTTTTACTCAATTTTCATTCCAACTTGTTCCTGCGTTACAAGTTCAACTAGCACTTCTCTCTGTAAAATCCGTCTTATTTATCCTTTATTAACCAAATTTTACTTCACCACACACCTCACCGAAATTTTCATCGTATTCAAGAAACCAGTAGCTACACTAGGGTTGCCAGTTTTACCAAAAGTAAAATTAAAAGCCTTTTCTTCCTTGTCCAGAGTAGCAGACCAATAGTAACCATAATCACCTCTATTCCCAATAATAGTTCCACTATTGTAATAACCACCAAGTAAAAACTTATATGGCGAACCTAATAATTTCTCATCAGTATCATATACTTCAATAATACTTAAATACTGCTCCTGAGTTGGAAGTTTCCAATAATCACCCATTTGCGTACAGATAGAGCCAGCATCGGCCCAAGTATAATATCCGCCATATTCAGTATACTTATAAGCACGCTTAACAGCATTATCCATATTTTCCGTCATCCAACATTCTGTACCAATTTTCTGTACGATATAAGACGTTTTGGAATCACCAGTTGCACTATCATCCTTTAAGGTTGCAGTTGCTCCAGTTTGCGCTTGATTACAAGCAGCCGTCGACATTTGCTGCATAGACTGCAATTTGTCCCAAGTAATAATACTCTTCCATACCGCATACAAATTCTTGCTAGGAACAGATTCCGCAAGAATAATCTGAGCCCCAGGAGCATACAAAGCAATCGTAGCCGTCGGGCTATCTGCCCATCCCATAAACTCATACCCTTCTTTTGCCAACCCCGTTTGCTCTGCCGTTGGCGCTATAAACGAATATGTGCTGTTATCGCTTGTTGCCGACTGTGTTGCCGGTGCAGTACCCGCCGTACTATTATTCGTATTATAAGTAATACTATACAACGTCGCCACCTGCGTCGCCCCCGCCGCCACGCTCAGTATAATGTTAGATTTATAATGGTCAGCCTTGGCTCCATCTAGATTCGCCGCAAACGCCAACGTATAAGTCTGGTCAAGCGTCGTATTCGTCGCACTCCCCGTATCCGCCGCAGTATTCACACTTGTCTGAATCGGTCTATAAGTCAAAGTCTCCGGATTAGCCTTACTCGTCTTCGCCACCGCATAGCCCCACCCCGCCTGGTTTTTCATATCCGTATATGTCGTGTCCGCCACAATACTCCCCACCGTATTTCCTGTCGCCTCACCTACCAAATTACTACTACCCGACTGCACATACACATCATATTTATCGACGTTGCTCGCCTTCACATTAAAATCCACGGCTATATATCCCACATTATTTCCACCGTCCACTTGCCCCTGAATACTCTTATTATCCCCCGTAATCGTCATATTCCCGCTATTCGCCGTATCCGCCAAACTTAGCGATATCGTCGGGTCACCACTATACGCTTCTGTCCCCTCATCAGCAAACACTTCTATCGACCGAACAGGGAACATCATCATCCCAAATATAAAAAGTAAAGCCAATGAAGCCAGCACTAGAGGAACAGTACTAGAATAAGCAAAACTCTTGTAGAAATAAGCGTTATGGGCCTGACTTATACCTACATAAGACATCATTTTCTCCCGGAAACCGCGCTTTTCGGGAGAAAATAATACTGGTCTTTGGAGGTTGGACACCTTTCTCCCAGAAAGGGGTCCAAAGCGTAGCGCAGTATAAGTACTCTTGTCACTATGAAGAATTTTAGTGTTAAGTTTACGCCGCAAGAAAAACTTACCTTTCTTTTCTCGCGACAAAGTTTGCTTTATTCTTTGCCTCATTGGCCCTCCTTTTAGTTATTAGTGAGAACCAAAAATATGAAGATAATAAATTTGGCCCTCCTTTTTGAGCGCCAACAAAATACCAAATCCCGCTGGCCCTCAACTCCAACTTCAAGCATCATTTCCGTAAGTCCTCACATACAAAAACGACACCCTAGGTCCGAGTATCTAACTACGCGGGGTGTCTACACACAAGTAATCTTGCGACTATTCGCGATAAACGACTTTTTACCTAAGGTGCCGTTTACAGATCGCGAATATAAAAACACTCGTCATATAAATCTCAAAACCAAATTGTGTGTAGATTATAAAATCCACGTAGTTAGATAATTCCATTATACCACAAATCCCGCCCCCGCAACTCATTTTCTCCAAAATCTCTATACAAAACAAAACCCATAGAGTATAATAAGGTAAATTATCAGGAACCATTATGAGTAAAACATCGGCAGTCAACTTACAAAATCAAGCCTTCATCGACGGCCAGAACCTAAACGTTAGCACAACTCGCGCTAAAACACCCTGGAAAGTCGACCTACAGCGTTTTCGTGTTTTCCTCAAAGAAAAATATCAAGTTTCTGAGGCTTACTATTTCATTGGCGCCTATGATCCTAAAAACCAAGAACTCTATAACGCGCTCCAACGCTATGGTTACGTCGTAGTCTTTCGTGAACACGACGGAGAATCTCTCAGCCATAAGAAAGGCAACGTTGATACCGACATTGTCTTCTCGATAATGCGTAAATTAGTTGAGCGTGAAAAGTTTAATAAAATCATCTTAGTCTCTGGTGATGGTGATTATTGGCGTATGGTAGATTATTTAATTCAAAAAGACAAATTCGCCAAACTTCTCGTCCCGAACAATGCCACCCTATCTTCTCTATACAAAACTCGTACCTCAGACTCTTTTAGAGCATATCTCGACGAACCAAATACTAAAAAGAAGATCGGTCTAATGCGGTTTTCGTGTGTATGCTTATGCTTGTAAGCGGAGGCAAGGCA
>CAZPCQ010000027.1:0-12201 GCA_964585155.1 uncultured Candidatus Saccharibacteria bacterium
TTTTCTCCCGAAAAGCGCGGTTTCCGGGAGAAAATGATGTCTTATGTAGGTATAACTCAGACCCATAACGCTTATTTCTGCAAGGGTTTCGCTTATTCTAGCACTGTTCCTCTAGTGCTGGCTTCATTGGCGCTACTTTTGGTATTAGGTTGTATGATTAATCCAGTGGTGGATGTTACGGAAAAAGTTAGTGCCGTGGGGCAGGACTTTGGTTATGGACGCACCGTATCGCTAAGTATTATTAATAATGGAGCTACGCTTACGGATAATGAGACAGTAACTGCAGATACTACGCCTGGGGTAGTGTCATATATAGACAATACAATTAGAATTAATACTAGTAAGATAGCTAAATATTATGTAGGAGTACAAGCAGCAGTAGATGGAAATAGTAATCTGGTTGGTAGTAAGTATGGAGAAACTATTGCTGGGGTAGGAAATAATGTTTCTCCTGATCGCTTTGATGATAATACTTGGGGATATAGCCTTACTGATAATATGGCAGTAACTAACAATGCTTTAACTTATAGTACATTGCCTGCATATAACGCTAATTCGCCATTACAATATACTTCGGCGGCTAATCCAAGTGATGGTAACCACGACCTCAAACTCACCTTTGCGGCTAAAATCAACGCTAACAAACCTGGTGATCATTATCAAACTAAGGCAATGGTGAGTGTGGCGGCGGATGCGAAAACTTTACCTACGCTTAATGATATTACTAAGATGCAGGAGATGACAGCAGAGCACTGTGCGGGATCGACGATAGGGCAAAGTAAGACCTTGACTGATTCGCGAGACAGTTCTACCTATATAGTAAAAAAGTTGGGTGATGGAAAATGCTGGATGGGGCAAAATCTTCGGCTTGTAAACAAGGTCCTCACGCCTGCAGACTCAGATGTAGCGTCTAACTACACGTTGCCATCTTCGGTTTCGCCTTGGAATGATACCGCAATTAATACTAACAAAGTTTATTATGATTCTGATCACGATTATTTTGGAGCATATTACTCTTGGTACGCTGCTACGGCTGGAACGGGTACTATATCTAGTGGGAATGCATCAAGCAGTGTTTGCCCGAAAGGCTGGAGACTTCCTACGGGTGGAACTAATGGCGATTTTCAGACGCTTTATAATGCGGGGCATGAAAAATACGGGGATTTTGTTTCTGGATACAGTAATGGGAGTGGTTATTTTCTTGGTGGAGCAGCTTCTGCTTCGAATAGTTTTTTCTTCGTGGCGGCTGGTAACGTTGCTGTTGGTAATCTCTATAACCACGGTTCTAATGGACTTTACTGGTCTAGTACTGCTAGTAGTGATGATAAAGCCGTCTACCTTAATTTTGGCAATGATTATCTTTTTACGAGTGCTGCTGATCCGAAAAATATCGGTTGCACGGTGCGCTGTGTCGCGAAGTAAAACGTGTTGGTTGACACGCTGTCAACGAAGCCGAAAATCTGACCTCTGTTACGAAAAATTCTTCGTTGATTCGGTGTCAACGAAGGGCGAATTTGCGTAAATTGGTAAAAAGTGTTAGAATATGAAAAAGGGAGCGCCGTATGACGCTCCCTTGCGCGAGAGATGAAGTGATTTTGCGATTTTTGGTTCGCGAAAAATTAGTTGCTTTGGAACCGGGAGGGTTCTAACTTCCCTGCTGTTCCAGTTGCTTTGGGGTCGGGGGTTCTAATTTCCCGCTATTTCGGGCTTCCGAGGAAACTCGGCCTTATTTTAGTTCGGTAGCCGCCACTGTGCCCAGTTGCTAAGGAAAGCCGGTGGCGTGGTAGTTGGGGTGGTGTCGGGGTAAAAATAGGCGTCAATGTTGGTCTCGGCAGGGTCGGTGGCGCCCAGGGTGTGGCCGTAAGTGCGGATATTCCACTGTGGCCAGCTCCAGCCGGTATTATAAAAAGTAACGACGTGTGGATGCTGGTCGGGAGTGGTCTGGAAGACGATTTGGCTTTGCCGGAGAGTGGGATAGGAAGTTTGCTCGGGTTGGATGCACTGAAGGCTGAGGCCGGTGATGCTATCGGCGATGAATTTGATTTCGCCGTAGAAAATGGCTTGGCTGCCGTTGATATAGGTCTCGGTGATGAGAGCCTCGATGCTGCCGAGCTGAGTATCGGAAAGGGCGTCGGTGTAGGAAACGCGGATGTCTTGCTGGGTAGGATCGGCGCGGTGGGCATACTCGGAGAAGTCGAACTCCAGATAATACTGGTGCTCGGGCGCCAAGATGTAGATCGGGCGCTGGGGTGGGGTGGGGTACTCATCGACAAGGGTCTCGACCGGCAAGCCGGCAGTGTCGCAGAGGGCGATGGGGACGTAGTGGTAGGTGAGCTGACCGTCGATGTTGTCGGCCAGGATGGGCATAGTGTCGGGTATGGTATCGTTGGGACGAGCCGGGGTAATGCTAAGCGGAACGGTGGAGAATTGATCGGAGGCGGAGAAAGCGCCTGGCGGTGTGTCCGAATCTGGTGTGCTATCGGAAAGGTTGGATGCGGACTGGGTTGGATTTTGAGCAAGAGATGTGTCGGGCGCGGACTGAGCGGAGCCGGGTAAGGCCAGGAGTAGGGCTGCCACGAGGGCGACGCTAAAGATGGCGCTGAGGTAGTGCGGTTTTTTCATTGATGATTCCCCCTTGAAGTCTCGCGTTGGTAAGGTGCCGCGACGCCGAGTCAATACTAGCAGCGGATAATAGATGTTTGTCCTGCGTTATTGATCGCGCAAGTCGCTTTCTTATTATGGCACACTTAGCGGAAAAAGAAAAGAGATGAAAAAAGGGATTTTTAAGAGAATTTTAGACAGAAAGGCAGAGGCTTTATTGTAATATTTACAACGTTTATAGATAAGAAAAATATGGTGTTGTAAAAATTACAAGGATTGAACACAAAATTTGTACAAAACTATTGATTTTTTGGCATAAGTGTGATATAATAAAGAGAAGGAGGGTGTACATTAGCAATTTGTTAATCTTCAAAAAATTACAAGGAGTGTGTCTGTCATGAATGAAAAAGTTCGTAATTTTATCTATGTCTTGGCTCTGTCGGTACTGCTGATCCTGCTCTGGCATACGACGCCGCCGGAGGAAATTTCCCTGGCGGGATTTGCTGTGCGGGGCGTGATCTCGGCGGCGCTGGTCTACCTGTGTTTTTTCGCGGAGCGGCCAGGGGAGTGGCTGGGCGAGAGAGTGAAGAAGGTAGCAACAGTAGCGGCAGGGGCTTGCGTGAGCGTAGCAAACTCGGTACTTTGTGCTTTGGACGGGATGGTGGAGAAATTTCTGGAGTGGTCGGCAGCGGTTTCGCTGGAAGATGCAAAAGCGGTGCGTGATAGAATTCAGGATGAGTGTCGATGGAAGACTGGTAAGGAGAAAAAAGAGGCTACTCGGCCGATTCGAGTGCTGTGTCGTTGGACGGATTTGATGTATGTATGTCTGTTCGTGACGTTGACTTGCGGTGCGGGGATGGCGGTACACTACCAACGTCTGTGGACAGTAGTAGTACTGAACGTGCTGAGTTTGGTTTTGTTCTTGCTGATGAATAACCTCTTGAACTATGCTATGATTGATGAGCCTAGTGGGTTTGCCTCAACAGAATCGGCGACAGGTATGATTTGCTATGTTTTCCAGGAGATTGTACTGATTATACAGCTGGTCTGTGCGATAATTGACGCCCTAATAAAAGGCGAAATACAGACGTCGGTGCTGTACGAGCCGTATTTTACAGTGCGACTGGAGGAGTTTTGCTTTGAAATCTCGCCGTTTCAGATGGTGATCTTGGTGAGCGCGATGGTAATGCTGCTGAGTTTTGTTAAGGTCTGCTCGAGTCTGCATGCTATGGCGGAGTCGCCGGAAGACGAAGAGGCAGCTGAGGAATGATGGCCGGATTGGGTTGATATCGAAATGAAATGGTTTTGATTTCTGACTGATGAAGCGCGTAGTGAAGAGATGATCGCAGTGGAGTTTTTGGCTGACGAAATGTAAAGGAATGAAGATTGGCAAATTCGGCCACCCTGAGATTCGGGGTGGCCTTTTGCATTTTTATGATTCCCTTGTCGAGTTTATGAATTGAAAAAAATGGCAAGATTTCTTGGTATATTTTTGGATTTTAGGGAAAATTTGGCGAAAAAGTCTTGTATTTTGAGGTAATCTGTGCTAAAATGTGGGTAGTTATTCTAAAGACAGTGGCGGATTCGTCTTAATAATGCCACCGAGGAATTATCTTAGGGTCTTCAAGGGTAACGTTGTTTAACAACTTGCTAACATCTTCTTTTTATAAAGCGCTACTATTGATCGATTTTTTGCGAAAAGTGTGACAAAGGCGGTAATTTGCAGAAAATTTTGCAAAGATATTGCGAGGTTGCAATTTGCGAAGAGAGATGAATAGTGGCATAAAATCAATATTTCCAAAGGATTTTTATGGCAATTTCAAAAGCGAAAAAAGATACTTTGGTTGCTGATTTGACCGCTCTACTAAATGACGCGAAGTTGACTGCTTACGCGCGCTATCAAGGGTTGACTGTAGCGGAGCTGCAAGAGCTGCGCAAGGCCGCTCGTGAGGCGGGCGTGAAGATCAAGGTGGTGAAAAACCGCTTGGTCCGCGTCGCGATGAAAGAAATCGCTGTTTACAAAGATACCGATACGACTGGTTTGACTGGTCAGTTGGTCTATGCGATTTCGGATACTGATGAAGTCGCCCCAGCGAAGGTTTTGGCGGAGTTTGCAAAGACTCACCCAGCCCTCGTCTTGGCGGGTGGTTTCAATGACAGCGGTGCGAGTTTGGCAGAAGCCGAGATTAACACCTTGGCCAAGATGCCGAGCAAGAACGAGCTCATCGCTCAGGTGGTGGCGCAGTTGCTCTCGCCGATCAACGATACGATTTCTGCGACCAGCAATGGTTTGTCGGGGATTATTTCGGGGCTCGAGGCTGCAAAGAATTAGCAACTATTTATTAGTAAAGATTAAAGTAAAGGATAAATTATGGCTACAGATATTAAAAAATTGGCCGAAGAGTTGGTCAATATGACCATTCTCGAAGTCAACGAACTCAAGAATGTTCTTAAAGATGAATATGGCATCGAGCCGGCTGCTGCGGCGGTCGCCGTTGCTGCTGCTCCAGCTGAAGGTGGCGCTGCTGCTGATGAAGGCAAGAGCGAATTTGACGTCGTTTTGAAAGACGCGGGCGCTCAGAAGATTGCTGTGATCAAAGCAGTTAAGGAAATCACTGGTCTTGGTCTCGGTGAAGCGAAGGCCATCGTCGATGGTGCTCCAGCAACCGTGAAGGAAAAAGTCAAGAAGGACGAAGCGGAAGCGATGAAGAAGAGCCTGGAAGAAGCCGGCGCGACTGTCGAATTGGCTTAATTCTAGCAAAATGTTAGCAAGTTGCGAGAAAATAGACCATTTCTTGATGAGGTGGTCTATTTTTGTGGGGTATGAAGAGATAGGTGGGCTGTGCGAGGTGGTTTTGCTGGGGTGAACTTTTGAATAAGTGCACGGCCGGCGGATTTTTGACTATTTTGGCCGTGTGCGGGGGCTGACTGGGGTTGAATGGGTGGAGGTGAAAATTAAATGAGGGTGGACTTTTGACCAAGAAAAACTCCCCGAGACGATGCTCGGGGAGTTTGGAATTAAGGATGGCCGATGAGCCAAACGATATAGCCGACGGCAAACATCGCGAGCGGCATAGCGAGGGCACAGACGATTTTCCGGATGAGGCCGTCATCGAGTTCGCGGCGCAAACGGTTGAAGACGCGGCGCCAGAGGCGATTGAGTTGCTTTTGCTGGGCTTGGTCGATTTGGTATTTGGTTTGTTCGAGGTCGTTCCAAAAGTCATCTTTTGCCATAACTTTTCCTCCTTGAATTTAAGGTGCGGTGGTTGGAATCTGCGATTTGGCTAGTCCTCTTCTTCGTTGTCGTTTTTGGTGTCGAGCCAGGACTCGGAATAAACTGGTAATGTGGTAATGAAATGGACGGCGGAGCAGAGGCGGCTATAGGCAACTAAAGTGGCTAGTGCGGCGATGACGGTGAGCAGGCGAATTGGAGTGAGGTCGAACGTGCCGAAGGAGAGAGTGAGGTGGAAATAGGGCTGGAAGTACCATTCTAACTCGGAATAGAGGAGTTCAGCGTCCTTGATGGCGGAAGAGGTGATGACCAGGGTGGTAAGTTCAAGGCCGCTGGTGAGCCAGAAAACGATGTTGTCATCGGCATAGCGATTATTGCTGATAAATTGGCGAATGATGTGAATGGGATAGAAATAACAGAGGAAGAGGATGAAGAGAGCAAGACAGCCGATATGACTGCGGTGATAGGTGCAGTCGGCGTAGAGGATGATGAACAGGGCGAAAAAAGTGAGGCTGAGGATGCGGATGCGGCGATTGATTTTGATGAAGGTAGGAATAGGCTCGATCCCTTTGTCGCGGAAGTTGCTTCTTTTGCCGAGACGGACAATGCGATCGATGTCGTCGAGCTCGCAAATCCAGGCGATGAAACGACTGGCGAGATCGTGAAGAAGATCGAGGAAACGCCGGATAAGGTGAAAGCCGGATTTGAAGAGCTGGCCGAGTCGGTCGGGCAGGGTGGTATAGTTGCTAGAGTAGAAGGCAATGGCAAGGGCGGTAAAGACGATTTTGCTGGCGATGATTGCGAAGGACGAAAGGTCGGGCGGGGTGACGCACCAGATCAAAACGAGTAATGCGGCCAGGATGATGGCGTTGGTGAATTTCTCGAGTTTCATAATTCCCTCCTAGGTGGCAGTGAATTGGGTGTTGTTGGACGGATAGACGGCGCGATGAGTGGCGGCGCAGAGACGGCTGTAAGCGTAGATAAGGAGGACGAGACTGAGCGCGATAGCGATCTGAGCGGGACTGAGGTGGATAGCAGTAAAAGTGAGGTCGACCCGATAAAGCGGGGAGATCCAGATAAGGGCAGTGCCGGCCTCTTCGTAACTTATGAGGCTGGCAGCAGCGATGAGCGGGGCGGATAATAAAGCGGAATATTGGATGAGAATAGCGCAGGGATAACGGATAGGAAGAAAACTATAGCTGTCGAAATCGAGATAAGGGGTGAATTGATGGAATAGATAGTGAGTCCAAAATGTCCAAACGGCTAAGGGTATGAGACAGAAATATTGCTCGTGAAAACTAACGGTGCAGGCAACGAAACCGACGAAAATGGCATTGCAGATGGTGGTGTTGCCGAGGGTTTTGCCGTAGGTCTGCCAGACGGCAATCTTGGCGCAGGGCCGGCGATCTTCCTCGTGCTCAGCACACATAGCGGCTTTGCAGGTAGTGCAGCAGTAGGTTTTATCATTTTGATGAGCATCAGAAAGTTGCGGAAGAGTAATTTCGCAGGTAATTTCAATGAGGCGCCGAGTGAATTTGCGGACAGTTTGGCAGAGAAAGTGGAACAGCCGCGTAAGGAGACCGCGAGTTTTGCCGGGGATGGTATTGAGGGCGTGCTGTTCATAAAAGACGGCGAGAGCGATGGTGGCGGCGGTCTTGCCGAGGTTGACGAAAAGGCCAGCGTTAGGCAAAATCAGTAGCCAGATGATGGCTAGCAGGATAGCGAAGAGAGCGGTGTCGGCGATTTTGGTAATTTTCATAGAAATTTCACTCCTTTTAGCAAATCGCGGATTCTTAAGTTGCAAGGAATAAAAAACAGTCCTTCTTTCTATTATACCACACTTGTGCTTAGAAAGCAAGGTTTTGAACACTAAATTTGTTCAGTTTGATTAAAGTAACCTTAAAAAGTATCAAAATTGGCGAATAAGGGATGGATAATAAATAGAGAACCCGCCTCCGGTGGAGGCGGGCGGGGATATTTTAGAAGGTGATGGGTTGAAAGCGCTTGGAATTGGGGTGCTGATGGAGGGTCAGGAGGCTTCGAAACTGGCGGGCAGCTCGACATTGACATAACATTGGTAGTGATACGGGTCATTGTGGGTGCCGTTGATATCCTCCATAAAGTAATAGATGCCGTCGGGCGTAGAAATATAGTCCTTTTTGTAAGTGGACTCGCTGGTTTTGCAGGTGACGATAAGTTCGTTGCGGGTGGTGTGTCGGTCGAGGCTCATATAGCCTTCGATGCAGGCGATGAGGCGGTCGGTGCGGCTGTTGTAAACGGTGAGGCGGCGTTCGCAATTGAAGGCTTCGGCCTCTTGGGAGAGTTCGCGGTTGACGCGGCTGGCTTCGGTACCGCAGCCGGTTAAGAGCAGAAACAGGGCGGCAATGAGGAGAATGGCGCAGAGGTGATGGGTAGATGGACGTGACATAATGATTCCCTCTTTTCTAAAATATTTAAAGAACAGATATCCCCGGTTCATTATAACATAGAGTGGAAATATATGCAAAACTTTTTGCTGACTGGGCGGTGCTAAGGAAGATGGCAAGCGTAATTTGTGGATTTTGTGAGATACTGAGACGGCTATGCTTGCTAGAGAGGAAGGTTTGTGCTATGCTGGAAAGGTAAGAGATGGCAGAAGTCGTCTAGTAAATTAGGAATTTGGAAAGGAAGTGAAAACATTGACTTATTAGGATAGTGGCGTGTTGCAAAAATGACAGAAAAGGAAGTGCTTGAAATGAGTGTGGGCGTGCCAATGGTGATACGCTCGGAGAAGTATTCGCAAGAAGTGTGGAAAGAATTCGAGCGGAATTTGAAGTCGGATGACTTGAAAGAACTGGTGAAAGCGGCGGAATTTGAAGGCTTGACGATAAGGCAGGCGATGTTCCTGGCGCACCGCTGTGTGGAGCTGGAGGATAGAGGTGCGGACGATGCGCCGGCTTTGGCGCGGGCGTTGCTAAGCCATTCGGCGTACGTGAAGTGGCTGGCGCCGATCTTGAACGATTCGACGTTGATGTCGGTTTGGAAAGAGATCGTCCGTACCGATGGCGTGCCGCGAGAGGTGCTGGAGGGGATTTATCAGCGAACGCGACGGCGGTATGACCTGATGATAGAGGAGCATTGTGTATTCCAGAGTATGAGTGAAGTTTGGGAAATTTGGTATGGGCTGGCGTCGAGTGCGATGCTGCCGGGAGAGATTCAGGACCGATTGCTAGGGATGAACATTTGGGAGGTCCGGAAGCGCTTGACGTTTTCGCCGACAATGAGTGGGCCGCGGCTGCTGAAACTGATAAAAATTTTCCGGGATACGTGGGATGCGGCTTGTACGCTGGAAATCGTGGAGCGGATTGGTGGGCATCCGAATGCGACAGATGCTGTGAAAAAGATCGCGCGGACGATAGGGCAGTATTATCAGTGGTGGCAGGAAGCCGGGCAGGCGCAGGAGATTACGCTAAAGCGAATGCTGGAGCTGGCGCAGAGTTGTGCGGGGATCGATGACTGTCCGAGGCGAGCGCTGGAACTAGCGGAGCGGCTGATTGCGCGGCCGGAGTTGACGCCGGCGGTACTGGATATATTGGTGGATTCGCTGTATAGTTATATTTGGTATCTGGTGGCACGGTGTGAGCTGACTAGTACGGAGACGCTGAAGAAAATTCTCCCGAAAGTCTTTGAGGTGAAGTTGTGCTCGGAGATTGAGTCGCAATTTGACGGGATTTTGGTGGAGATTTTGCGGCATCCAAATTGCACGGAAGAAGTCGTGGATGTGCTATTGGAGTCGAGCGAGAAGCAGTTTGGCTGGTGGCAGGCGTGTCGGTACGCGATTTATTGTCGGCACACGACGAGTCGCCAGCTGAGGCGGATAATGGAAATGAACTGGAATACGCAAACTTGGCACGTGCTGGCCCCGGAAGTAATGATGAGTCCGGAGGCGGAGTGGGACTTGGTGAAGCGTTGCTACGAGAACCGCGGCGACCGACGGATTTGTGATGGAGTGGATGCGATCGAGCAGGCTTATGATGATCGAAGCGTCAATGCGGCGATCAACTGGGAAGAGCGACGCCAACAGAGATTGAGTTACGAATTGAACTCAGTGGAGACGCACGCGAAGAAGTAGCAACTTTTTCAAAACTAATCCCCCGATTACGGAAGTAGTCGGGGGAGTTTTATAGTTTATAATATAATTATTGTAACTTTTGGACTTGCAGAGCGTCGAGCTCGACTGGAGTTTCGCGGCCAAACATTGAAACCATAACTTTGATCTTGCCTTTGTCGGTGTCGATTTCGGAGACGGTGCCCTCGAAACCCTTGAATGGCCCATCGATGATGGAGATGACTTCGTCGATTTCGTAATTGACGGAATATTTAGGATCTTCGACGCCCATACGCTTGCGGATTTTGGTAATCTCGGCTTCGGAGACCGGAGTTGGTTGAGTTCCATTACCAATGAAGCCGGTGACTCCGGGAGTGTTGCGGACAATGTACCAAGTTTCATCAGAGAGGCACATTTCGATGAGGACGTAGCCTTGGAAAATCTTGCGGTCGACGACTTTGCGTTTGCCGTTTTTGATTTCGATTTGCTTTTCCTTAGGTACGATGGCGTCAAAAATCTTGCCGTCTAATTCCCCGCTGTCGACGTGCTCTTTGATAGTTGTGGCGACTTTGTCTTCGTAGCCGCTGTAGGTGCTGATCGCGTACCAAGCGCGGTCGGTGTTTTCATAACGGTTTACTGCCATTTTTTATTTGCTCCTTATTTCTTAAATATTAAATCAAATATAAAGGTGAAAAATACGTCGATAAGGGTGAGAAAAATCATAAATAGTGCCACATAGACCAATACAGCAAGAGTCATCTTCCAGGTGGCTTTGCGGTTGGGCCAGCGGACTTGGCGGATTTCGCGCCAGGAGTCACGCAGATAGCGACCGAAGCGAACGAAAGGCCGGAAAAGGATAAAATAACTTTTGATTTCGCGTTCGGGAATGGGTTTGCCGGCTTTTTTTAGGGCTTTGCGCTCGGCGCGGGTGAGTTTTTTGACGGCTTTTGGCTTCTCGGGCTGGTTTAGCTCGGTGTTGTCGGCTGGGCGAATCGCGGTCTTGCCGTCGTCGGTGATGACAGTCTCGGGGATAACCTCGTTAGCGTCAGTCTGGGTGACCTTTGACTTGATTTCGTCAGTATTGCGGGGCGATGCTTCGGAATCGCGATGAGAAGAACTGGCGCTGATTCTAGTGATGTGCTGGTTTTTTTTGCCGCCGAGAGGGCTGGCTTTGGATTTTTTACTCCGTTTCGACATATTAACTTCCTTTCTTAGCTGGTGACTTTCTGCATAGTTAGAGTAATTATACCACACTTCCAGTCTGGCTGTATAATTGCGTCGGTTCGGAAGAAATATTAAATAATATTTCTTCTCTCACGTTCCTTATTATATCATAAAATCGAGAAAACTGATGAAGTTTGCGTGAGAATATGCTCTTACTATCAAAAAAAGTCTGGTACCAGACTCTTGTCAATAGTTTAGCACAGAAGAAGGGGGTTGTAAAGAGGTTTTAAGGAAAATTTTTATAATAATTTTTGAAATTAAAAATTTAGAAATGTATTTATTTTTCTAGGCGAATTGAAGATCCTGTGAATTCAACTTCCATAGACACTTTCCAACGCGACAAGGTCGCTACCATCCGGGCGTCGCCTCATAAGAAAATGCGAGCATTTTCTTAGTTCGGACTCCTACGGCTGGACGGGGCCGCGTCCGTCGAGCCCGTCGTCACGGGTCTCCGGCGCTCCTTCTCGGTCGTAACCTCCGAAATCCCCTCAGAAAGGTCTATTAAGAGTCGGGCTTTTATTTATTTGACACGGTGGCTTTAAATTTTCTTTGGCCAACTTAATCAAGATAATTCGCTAGAGGGGAGGTGGAGAGGAGGAGGCTTCTGTTCAAGCAAGCGGGTGATGGATTTTTATCAACAGGTTGAGGATGAGGGGAAATAATCCGCGCCGTTGTCGCTGAGGCGACCGGGCGGATAATGAACCCACTGCCTTCCAATACCTATCTTTCACGCCACACGATAATAACTCTACCAAAGGGTAGAGTTATTATCGTGGCTGGGGATGAGGGATTCGAACCCCCGAATGGTGGGACCAGAACCCACTGCCTTACCACTTGGCGAATCCCCAGTAATTCTGGTCAATAAGGTCATTATATCACATTTAGAATTAAAATCCAGCCTAAAATGCGAGATTTTTTGCAGATTTTGGGTGAAAAAGCGTAAAAGGTATTGACATTTTTGATAATGTGTGCTATAATGGAATTATAGGGTGTAAAAGAGTAATGGCTTAATTAACTAATTTAGAACAGCCTCTAAGTTTTAAGTAGTTATCTACAT
>CAZPCQ010000028.1:0-11977 GCA_964585155.1 uncultured Candidatus Saccharibacteria bacterium
AGAACCTCGACTTAGATATACCAAAAGAGGGGCTAAAGGCTAGTGATACCGATATCACCGCCGATTGGGTCCCAGCCGAAGGTGAGGCCACTCTCGCCACTGATGACCTTAGTACCTGGAATTGGTCTAACACGTCAATTAGCTCCTATGATCCAGGCGAATATGTTTATACTGGCGGTACTACCGTAGCTGATTGTGGTACCGAAAAAGACACTATCGAAGGTTGCCCTAATTGGGAAAGTTATACTGGTAAGACTGCTTCTAATAATCTAAAGTTCGGGACTACGACTACGGACACCAACTATAATGCACATTATACCATAGGCAATTACTATAACTACAATGCTGCCACCGCAGGAAGTGGCCTTAACCTTAGCACTATCAATACCGACGCTCCTGATAGCATCTGCCCTAAGGGTTGGCAATTACCTTATGGTGGTCGTGACAATTATATTGCTACCGGCGACGATGCACTTTCTCCCGATAATAATATTCCAATTGACCGCAATAAAAGTTTTACCGATCTATTAGAGACTTACGGCTGGAGCTGGGATAAACGCCAACAAGAAGGCGATCCTTACGCAAATAGTATCACCAGTACCGTCGATGGAGTCACCGTTAATATTGCCGGCGCACCATTATATTTCTTGCGTGGCGGGCACATTCGTGGCAATAAACTAGCCATCCTCGGTCACTATGGTTATTATCCGTCTTCCACGGTTCGCCGAAATATCTCCAACTACAACCTGATTTTTTCGAATAATAGTGTTGGCCCAACTTACAGTCAGCAGAAAGGTTTTGGTATTACCGTCCGCTGCGTCGCCAAATAAGTTCAGAAGAGTCACGGGTATGTTTCCCAAACTCACCACTTAACTTTCTCAACTTCCAACTAAGTTTTCCAAACTCAAAACTAAGATTTTCTAAGCGCAAAAAATCACCAAAATAACAGAGGTGAAATAGAAAGCGTACCTTCGGGTACGTTTTCTACTGCCCAGAGTATATTCATCCAAACTCAGAGTATACCTCCTCAAACCCAGAATACACTTCTCATATATATATTTAACTAACAACCCAAAACATAATTTTCTCAATTAACCATTGACAAAACACTTCTCATCAACTATAATAGAAATATATTCGGGGATTTCCCGCTCCTCCTATCATATTGGTAGGAGGCAAATTTTTTACGAATGTAATTCTAGGAACTGTTTCTTAATTTTTCGAAAATCTTCTTCATCCAGCTCACCCATACGGCAATATAAGCGTTTAGCACTCATCGAACGAGCCTATGAAAGCGCAGCACAGCTCATTTTCCTCTGGAACTGGAAAGAAACATACCAAGAACCTTCATGTGGTTGCGAGGTTAGCGGAACGGCCATAAAACCGAATCGACTGTACTTCTTCAAAATTGCAAATGGTCGAGAAAATTTTTCACTTTTACCATTAATTTCCACGCCAATATTCTCACCACAAGCCATCCACCACACTTCTCCCTCCTTAAAATATTGAAGTTTAACGGAGCGGTGCAACTTGAACTTTTGACCAATCCAAATAATTAATAATTGATATTTTTGCTGTAATTGTAATAAAAAATTTTTCTCCATTCTCGCAGTGTAGCACGCTTTAAGAAAAATCTACAAGCATAGCCTCGTTATTTCATCGTTTTCACTAGCATAAGCAAGTTAATTTCACAACATTTTTTATCAAGGATATGCTTGTTAGTTTTATGCAAAATATGCTACAGCATAAGCAAATACTCCCCGCAAGACAAGAAACCATATACTGTTTCACTAGACCACGTTAACATTGGCGACTACTATTGGCTATCCACGCCCTACTCAGTCATAACCACCAAGCCTATTTCTTCACCACCTTCTTCGTCACATCAAACTTCTCCATATACTTCCCGGTGAGCAATCTTGTCTGCGAATAAAACGCCGCCGCACTCTGATACACGATCGCAATAATCGGACTCAAGACCCACTGTAGCACCATTAGCACTGACCGATTTTTATTATATTTTTCCGGTCGCTTCGGCAAAAGTTTCAACGATGTCACCACTGTAATAATTAACCCAATCGCCGCCACTGTCTGAATCCACCCCACCACATTCGGCAAATTAAACGCAATCGCCCCGCGCGATCCCAAGTTCATCAACATTGGCACCCACCCACCAAACGCCACTAACGGTGCCATAATTGCCAACGTCACGTGTCCATCCAGCAGCCGCACGAACTTCGGAAATAAATTCCAAAACGGCACTTTCCGCTCTTTCGAGAATAAATACGACCCCACATATGCCACATCACTCGCCCCATAATCCCACCGCCTCAGCTGAATAAACTGCGCCTTCAAAGTCGCCACGAAAGTCTCTGAGATTACCGCATCCTGATAAATCGGCACTCGTATCGGCACAACTGCATATTTCCCATCAAAATAAAACAACGATCGCCAATATTGATGCCCGTCTTCCACGATTGTCCTTTTACTCCAAAATCCCATCCCTATGAGCGCCGCCAGCGGCTGTGAATGTGACGCAAAATTCTTCAACAAATGTGGCCGCATCGTCGAAATCACATTAAAAAACGAATTCGACATCGCGATCACCCGCATCGGTGCCGCCGCATCCCAGATATTATTCGTAAATAACGATACCGGCTGATAACTATAATGTTGTCGATCTGGCCTCACCAAAAACTCATACGCCACGTAGTCCAGATATTTCGGATGCATCCGATTATCGCTATCCAGCGAGGTTACGATCACATTTTCTGTCGGGATCCGCTGCCGCTTCACATAGCGCGCCAATTCTTCCCCCGCATAAGTCAAGTTCGGCCCCTTCCCTACGATTTCCCCCTTCACTTTATTCGGATGCTTCACTAGCATAAACCGTGCAAAAGTCCCCTGGAAAATTTTCTTCAACTCTTTCGCCGTCGCCTCCATTTCTTCCCCGCCCCGCTCTTCATACGCCAACACAAAAATAATCCGCTCATTCGGAAAAGTCGTATCCCTCACTGCTTCAATCGACGGCTGCAGTGTTTCTATCCCCTCATTATACGCCGTCATAATCACCGCGTGATACACGTCTTTCGGTTTCGGTTCCGATCTACCCTCCACCGCCGAAAGAATCCGCATATTTTGCACATGCTCATTAAAACCATAACTATCATCCCGCTCATCCCGCAGCCTCTCATATGCCGCATGCGGATCTTCAATATCCTTCAACCGTTCCGCCCAATCCACCCGCTCGGCCCGCTTCATCACTTTATATCCCTGAATCGTCCGAAACGCCGTCGCCACCGCTTTCACCAAAGTTATCGCAATAATTACTAAACAGTATCCCGCTCCCAGCGCCGGATTTATCCACGACAACACAAACAACAAAATCACCGCCGCATAGCTCAATAATCCCGGCAGCATCTCCAAAAACCGATACAACGGCTTCCGCTTCCCCAGCGGAATCTCATAAACTCCATTTTTGCCATTCTTCTTCATCATATTTCAAATCGAAACTACACTCTTATACTATCACAAAACCCCATTTCCATCAACCTCCAAGAGCCAAAAACAAAAATTCCTCAAAACGTAAATATTTTTGATTAGATACGCGAAAAAACTTTCTAAATCTATAACTACTCAAAAACAGAACGGAATTATCTCGGATGAAGTTCGCGGAAAAGTCGAGTCCATTTTCAAAACGTAGATATTTTTGATGAGACATACAAAATCTAAGGCTGCTTCTATTTTTAATGAAGTACAAGGAAGAATTGAAGCACGCAAGCGAACCGTACTAAGTGGTACGGAGAGCGCGTACTGGAAATTCTGACGCCGTAATTCGCAAAAATAGTGCAGCCGCCGACTACCACTCGCCGAGCAGGCGTAACATAATCACAAACGTTCCTATAATCATCAACATCGTCGCCCCCACTACTACCATCGCGGCATCGCGCCCATACTTTCGATAAACTCTCAATGTTATCATATTATGCACAAATCCATAAATCACCGCCAGCGCCGGGAACGCCAGCATATTCAGCCAGCTATCTCGCCGATAGCCACCACTGATCCCCGCGATCTCCCCATATACATCACCATATCCTACAATCACTACCGTACTTTGTGGCCTTAGCGTCGTCAGTGCAAAAATCAGCAAAATAATACTCATTATCCCCATTACTATCATCGCCACCATCAGCGGCTTCTGCTTCCGACAAATTTCCGTCCACGCCGCAATCAACCCCGTCGACGCTTCCTTTGGATCTTTTACTTTCGTTCTCGCCATTTCCTCAATTATAACTCACTTTCGCCCATTGCACAACTCCCCGCCAAAACATCACCGCCTTCGCTGCACCCTCTTCACCGACCTATGCCTATGTTTATTCATACAACACACCAACCACAGCAGCAATATCGCCACCATCATAATCACCAAATTACACAACAGCACCACACTCAGTTCCCCCACCACCATTGGGCAAGTCTGCGTCACGCATTCCCGCGTTGTATAATTTTCATAAATCCCAATACTCTGACTAATAAATCCCACCACTAGCAGAACTATCATCGCATACCACACCCCCACCGCGATTCGCTTCTTCGCAAACATCAAGATACTCGTCACCAAGCATAATATCGTAAATACAACCAAACACACATTATTCACAATCCACGCGATCGTCAGCGGCCACTGTTCCTCCCGCCACAAATCCACCCCGCCCCACGCCAAATACGCAAACGGCGTGTTTGTCACCATCATAAACACACAATACGCCGCAATCAAAAGTAACGCAATCCCACCAATCACCTGCCAGCTCCGCCGCACTTGCGACTCCGGCAGCCGCATTGGCACACATTCATCAAACTTCCCCAGTTTCAGCTCATCCACCTTACTCGACGAAATCCGCCCCACATTCTTCACTTTAGTCGATGAATTCCGACTCACACTTTTCTTACTTTTCGCTGCACTTTTTACCATAACAATTATTTCCATTATACCACAAAATCTTCAACCATCAACCTCCCCCCTCCCCATTTTTTGAAATATCCTCACAAATCTTTTTGTCCCAGAATTAAACGCCTCCAAGATTATTGCGTTAGGCACAACACCTCTCAGAATTAACGTCTAACGCGACCCGGCGAACCTTTTCCGTCTAGTTCTCTGAAGGCGACGAACCGCCCGACACAACCTGTTTTTCGGGGTCATCCGGAGTTACGACGAGGACAAGCGCGCGACACCCGTAACGACGGGCTGGCGCGACGCGGGCGCCGAAAAATACGGTTGGGTTGGGCTTTGATAATCAAAGGCAAGATGCATACAAAAAAACAAATAACCATAACAGGAATAAAAGGTCTAGTCAAATTTTATTTTATGCGCTATAATAAGATTCTAAAGGAGACTAATGAGTAAGAAAAAACAAGATTACTTGAATTGGGACGAATATTTCATCGGTGTCGCTGCTCTTACCGCAATGCGCAGCAAGGACCCCAACACCCAGGTCGGTGCCTGCATCGCCAGTTCAGACAATCGCGTTCTTTCCGTCGGCTACAACGGCGCACCCAATGGTTTTAGCGACGACGAATTTCCGTGGGATCGCGAAGGCGACCGCCTCGAAACCAAATACCCCTACGTCTGTCATTCTGAGTTAAACGCCATTCTCAACTTCCGCGGCAATATGCGCGAATTACAAACCGCCCGCATCTACGTCCACTATTTCCCTTGCGTCGACTGCACCAAAGCCATCATCCAAGCCGGCATCAAAGAAGTTATTTATCTCCACGATTTCGATCATGACAGTCACCACGTCGAAGTCGAAGCCTCCATTCGTATGTTTAATAAATGCGGCGTCAAATATCGCCAGTTCAAACCATCTAACCATAAGGAAGTAGTTCTCAAACTCGAAGATTAGTTATGAAAAAATTAGTTATTTCAGGTAGCAATAAACTTTACGAACGTGCGCTTTATTGGCGAGGATATTTCGAAGGACGTGGGTATAATGTTATAGACTGGCCCCGTCCCCTTTTCGAAGAAGAGGATTTACTCGCTGAAACCCAGCCCGAGCCCGGTATGCCTCTTGGCAAAATCGTCCGCCCTGGCGATGCTACTTACGCCGATGGTATGACCAAATTTTACCAGCAATTTTACAAACATCTTGACCAAGCCGATTTCCACTTCGTCATGAATGAAAATAAAAACGGCATTACTGGTTACATCGGCCCCGGCGCCATTGCTGAGCTCACTTATAGTATCGTCAACAATCTCAACCGCGGCCACAAGACCGAAATTCAGATTCTCCAGATGCCCTCCAAAGACCAAAACTATTACGACGAGGTCAAATTCTGGCTCGACCAAGGTTGGATTAGTATTTATCGTCGCCCCACCGGCAAAAAAGCCGCCATCCCTGTCCCCAGCGATGAACCCGAGGAAAAGCCCCCTCTCGCCCTCACTGCTGGCGCTGAAGCATCCGAACCAGCCCCTGAACAATCTTCTAATACCGTCACCGAAGGCGAAGTCATCGATACCGTCGCCGCCAAAACCAATTTCTTCAACCGCGACGACCGTTTACTCGATATTACCACTTGCAATAAGCGCTGCTTGAGCAGTCTCACTCCTGAAGCTCGCGAATATCTCAAAGTCCTCCTCCCCGAATTTCCTGCGTGGCTCCTTCGTTATCTCGCCGCCCCCGAAATGCAGCGTCTCGCCGGCATCAGTATGACTTGTGGCCTCGATTATGGCTCACTTTACACTTACAAACATTTCTTCTCCGTTTTCGAACACAGTATCGGCGTCGCTTTTATTATCTGGCATTTTACCCACGACAAGAAACAAACCCTCGCCGGTCTCTTTCACGATATTGCCACCCCCGCCTTTAAGCATAGCATTGATTTCATGAACGGCGATGCCGAGACCCAAGAATCCACCGAAGAACGCACCGCTCAGATCATTCGCGACTCTCGCGTCATTATGAAAAATCTTAAAAAAGATGGCATCCTCGCCAGCGAAGTCTCCGACTATCATCTCTATCCTATCGCCGACAACGACACTCCTCAGCTCTCCGCTGACCGTCTCGAATATACTTTATCCAACGGTCTCAAACTTTACGACATCTGGGATCTCGACAAAATCAAAACTTTCTACCACGACCTCACCATCCTCAAGAACGAAAACGACATCGACGAAATAGCCTTCCAAACCCCCGAAATCGCCTCCGACTTCACCAAACTCAATCTCCCCCTTTCTGCCATCTATCACGGCGACAAATCCCGCGCCAATATGCAATTCCTCGCCGACATCGTCCAATCTATGATCAACGCTGGCTACCTCACCGTCGACGACCTCTACGTCATGAGCGAGCGCGAAGTCATCGACTGGATTTTGAGCTGCGGCGACAAAACCCTCGCCGAAGCCTTCCGCAATTTCCAGCGTGCCACCACCGTCTTTTCTAGCGGCGTTGCCAAGAAAAACTGCTACTGCGTCAGCGTCAAAGCCAAAGTCCGCTATATCGTCCCCCTCACCCAAAAAGGCGATTCCGTCAAACGTGTCACCGCCATCGACAAAGAAGCCAAGCAACTAATCGACGAATATCTCGACACCAAACAGCCTAAATACATCGGTTTTGACTTCGATTTCCAGCCCTATACTCAATAATCATTATATCACCACACGCATGATTTTTTCCAAAAAATCACCAAAAATGCCAATTTTACCTCATTTTTAACAAAAATTATATCACCAGATGAATAAACTAGAAAATTACGCAGATGCTGTTTATGAGTATCTACAAACAATACCCAAAGGCCAAGTTGCGACCTACAAACAAGTCGCGGAATATTTAGGCAACCCCGGCCTCGCCCGCATCGTCGGCAATATCCTTCACCGCAATCCTGACGGCGACCTCAATCCTTGTTACAAAATCGTCAACAGCAAAGGCGAACTTTCCGGCCGCTTCGCTTTTGGCGGTCTCAACGAACAAAGACGCCGCCTCGAAGCCGACGGCATCACCGTAGTCGACAACAAAGTCGACCTCAGTAAATACCAA
Organism: uncultured Candidatus Saccharibacteria bacterium; assembly: GCA_964585155.1. Taxonomy (GTDB): domain Bacteria; phylum Patescibacteriota; class Saccharimonadia; order Saccharimonadales; family Saccharimonadaceae; genus Nanosyncoccus. The sequence goes on from CAZPCQ010000028.1 coordinate 8,037, forward strand.
TTCCACCCGGAATAATCATTACCTTCCACCCACCACCCCCATAAATGACGCCGAAAAACTCTATTCTCCAGAAAAACTGAATAACAACGAATAATCCTCAAAAAATGCTAAATTTCTTCCAATCTATGCTATAATTATATACGAAAGTACTACAAACATAAAAATTTAATAACTAGTTTTAAGTTGCGTCGTCCGAGATTAAAACGTCGTTCAAAAGTTTTCAACGCGGACGAGTGAATCCTTTCTGAAGGCGACGAACCGCCCCTGAAGCGGGGCCTAAGACTTGGCCGAGCGGCCCGGAGCGGCCCCGCGGAATGGGGTGGGAGTGCAAGCCTTCAGAAAATTCTTGCAGATGAGCGCAAGGGTCGCACACGTAATCAAAACTCAAAATAATCAAAAAAAGGAAATAACATGTGTACTGCATCCACTTACAAAAATCAATATTTCGGAAGAAATCTAGACTACGAATTCTCTTATGGTGAAGAAGTCGTCATTATTTCGCGCAACTTCCCTTTCCCTTTCCGCGAAGCTAACGATATCAACTCTCATTACGGTATAATCGGTGTTGCTTATGTTGCCAACGGCTACCCACTTCTTTACGATGCCGTCAACGAAAAAGGCCTCGGCCTCGCTGGACTCAATTTCGTCGGCAACGCCGTTTACCACAACCACGTCAATGGCAAAGACAACATTTCTCAGTTCGAATTCCTCCCCTGGATTCTCAGCCAATGCGCCACCGTCGCCGAAGCCAAAGTCTTGCTTAATCGCATTAACCTCCGCAACATCAACTTCGACGACCAACTTCCCGTCGCCGAACTTCACTGGATTATGAGCGACGGCCACGATTGCATTGTCATCGAATCCATCGCCAGTGGCCTCCAGATTTATGATAATCCTATTGGCGTTCTCACTAATAATCCTCCATTCGACAAACAATTCCTCAATCTCAGTAATTATCAACACCTTTCCGCCAAAAATCCCGTCAATAACCTCGCTCCTCGTGTCGACCTCCCGCTTTACAGCCGTGGTATGGGAGCCTTCGGTCTTCCCGGTGATTTATCTTCCGAATCCCGTTTCGTCCGCGCTGCTTTCACCCGTGCCAATTCCCTCTCCGACGACAACGAATTAAACAACGTCAGCCAATTCTTTCACATTCTCCATTCCGTCGACCAACAACGCGGCTGCGCCGACCTCGGCGACAACAAATACGAAATCACCATCTACTCCGACTGTTACAATCTCAAAGACGGCGTCTTCTACTACACCAGTTACGACAACCACCAAATCACTAGTGTCGATATGAAGAAAGCCAACCTCGACAGCACCGACCTCATCCGCTTCCCCTTTATCACTACCGAACAAATTAACCGTCAAAATTAACCAAAATAAATATATCACCAGACGCATAAATACATCAAAAAATCCCTAAAAACAACCCAAAATCGCCTAAAATCTCAAAATATTATTCATCTGGTGATATAAATTTTCCAAGAAAGGCACTTTATGGATTTATCTGACTACATTCAAGAACTACTCGGCAATGGCGTTCCCCTATTACACATTTGCATCGGCCTCGCCGTCATCGTCAGCCTTTTTGCGCCCTTCTGCATTTATTTCTCCCTAAAAGCCCACCCCGAATACAACACCGCCTACAAGGTTCTCGGCTGGCTCAACGGCATCATCTTCACCATTTCCCTAGACTTCTTCATTATCTACGGCGCCCTCGACCCCACCGTCTCCATTTTTATCTTCCTTTCCTGGATCGCCCTCTTCATCATCGGCAGCGTATTTCACCTACTTCACAAAAAACTCACCAAATCAAAATCTAAACCAAAGTCACCCAAAAGGTCCAAAACTTCTTTATGAAAAGACTCCTCAAAATCAGTTTTGATCAATTACTATTATCCCTCACCCCGATTTTATCGTGGTTCTGTCTCAGTTTGCTTGTCAACAAAGATCTCATCAACGTCTTCTCATTAGTTTACCCCGTCCAATATTGCTATCATATCATCCGCTCACCTTTCTCCACCGGCGCCAACATCAGCAAAATCCGCAACCGCAACAAACACGCCGTTATGTCCGGTATGTTCATTGGCATTATTCTCACCTTGCTCGTCTTCGGTTTCATCGCCCTTCACATCGACGACTACATCAATTTTATGCATATGAACGTTACTATTTATCACGATTTCACCCTTTACGCCGTCCTTATTCTCGGTCTGCAAACTATCTTCTCTTTCGTCCTCGACAAACTCTATTACGAAGGCCAAAACTCCCGCGCCAATCGCTACTCCTTCGGTTTTAATTTTCTCAGTTTCATGAGTCTCATCGGTACCGCTCTGCTTACGAAAAATCCCGCTCAAATTATCACCATTTCCCTTGTCATTATGACTACTTATACTCTCATTGTTCTCTGCCGCAACCTTCAACGCTTTCGTTTCCATCTCAACCTCCTCCATTGTATCAAATACGATTCTGTCGATCTCAGCAGTTCCATTATTTATCTTCTAATTTATCTTTTCGGCCTCAGTAGTTCTTTCGAATACGGCGCCGATTTCACGCTCGCTCTCACTTTTGTCACTCTCATCACTGATACCCAGTGGGACACTCTCAAAGCCATCGACGTTACTTCCAAAATCGACCTCAGCCATCGCGATTTCAATTTCGTCCAGCACATCAAAAACGCTTACAAACTTCTCGCTCTTCTTTTCCTCAGTACCACCCTAATGTGGTTCGGTCTTTATCATCTCTACAATCTCGATCTCACTCTCACCCTCGTCTACCTCAGTTTCGAGATCCTCAGTTTTCTCATTTCACCTTATTTTTACCTCCGAATGAACTTCCTCCAGCTCGAATATTCCGCCTCCAAAGCCACCCTCATTGAAAGTTCCTCTTCTCTCGTCCGCCTAATTATTTCTCTCATTCCCGGCCCCTTCAATATGGGCATCGCCGAAGTTACTTCTTGTCTTTATACCGAAATCATCTCCCGCTATCTCGTCAACAAACATTTCCGCCTCCAGCCCACTGGCAAATATCGTCGCCGCCGTCACCCCCGCGCCAAACCCACTCGCGCTTACCAGTATTCCGATCTTATCATTGACGAATAATTCCCCCTCCTCTATAATCAAATCAAGGAGTTGATTATATGAATTCTGCTAAAGGTATCCGTCACGCCGTCCGAATTATTACTCTTCAGGAAGACCAAATCCTTTGCGTCACTTACCAATCCAACGGCCCTATCGGCTTCACCGATTTCCCCGGCGGCAAAATCGAACCTGGCGAAACCCCACTCGACACCTGCGCCCGCGAGCTCCGTGAAGAAACCAGCCTCGCCTGCACCGCCTTCCGCCACCTCGGCCACGTCACCAACATCATCCCCAGCCAGACCTTCGATTTCCAGATTTTCCTCGGTCTCTCCCCTTCCGGCACCCTCCACAATTCCGCAGGCAACCTCGCCCACTGGCTACCCCTCGATACACTCCGCCAGTCCCCGCAGCGCCTCCCTATCACCCATCTCATCGACCCCGACCTTGTCCGCCTTATCACTAATAATTCCTTCCATCCTTTCGACCTCACCCTCCGCTCTGACGACCACGATCACCTCCTTTCTTACACTTTTAATCCCGCACCTTAAATGCGCCGCCCTTTGGCGCATTTTTATATTTTTCCTCTTACATTCTCCGCAATATGTGCTATAATGTAACTATGCCATTGTAGCTCAGTTGGTAGAGCAGCTCATTCGTAACGAGCAGGTCACAGGTTCGATCCCTGCCAATGGCTCCAGGCTTTCAGCTCAAGTGCTCGTCACTTGAGATGGAAGCCTGATTTTATTATCTGGGTCGAGCCAAGGTTCGTATTTTCAAGTTTCTGAGAGAAGAGAAAAATCGGTCTAATGCGGTTTTCGTGTGTATCTACACCTCTGTTCTATTAGAGAGAAAAGT
>CAZPCQ010000029.1:0-11107 GCA_964585155.1 uncultured Candidatus Saccharibacteria bacterium
TCTTTTGAATTTCAGCCTCGGTGAGATCTTTCACCCGAGTGGTAGGCTCAACTTTAGCCTCCGCAAGGATGGCTTGACTCGTGGTTTGACCAATCCCGTAAATATACGTCAAAGCAATCCAAACTTGCTTTTCGTTGGGGATGGTCACACTAGCAACTCGTGCCATACTTAACCCTGCCTTTGCTTATTCTTAGGTTTCTTCTTGTTGATGACAAAAAGTTTGCCTTTGCGGCGCACGAAGATGTCATCAGGGGAGATTTTTTTAACACTAGCACGTACTTTCACAGTGTCAAAATCCTTTCCTTTAGGCTGCTATAGTCGTATGCAAAACATACTATATAATACTTTTGTTACGACATTTAAAAAGTATTATATATACTACAGCAAAATTAATATTCTACTGCAAGCGGAAGCTGATTCTGCCCTTGGTAAGATCATAGGGGGTTAACTCAACTTCGACCCGGTCTCCCGGCACCAAGCGGATGTAGTTTTTGCGCATACGTCCACTCATGTGTGCAATGATATTATGACCGTTTTCAAGTTCCACCCGAAATTGGGTGTTTGGCAACGCCTCAACAACCTTGCCAGTAAGTTTGATTACTTCTTTTTGACTAGCCATAAATTACCTATTAATTGTAGCACGGATCTTAAAAAATGTAAATATATTTTTAGGAAAATTTTAGATTTTTAATATTTTATCAAATGTTTGCGTTGTATGACGCGTAGTGTGATTATATCGTCCAAAATACCTTCATAATCCTATACCAACACCGCCCTCACGAACAACCGTTGTGAGTAAGTCTGTTCTTTGTCCCACCAGTCGCCGGTACAGGTGATCATAGTGATGGTATTACCGTTGGGATCGATGGGGGTGAAGATGGTGTTCATATAATCATTGGCGTCGGGGCCGAGATTCTTGCGGACACTTTCGACGACTTTGTAAGTGAGGATGCGACCATCGCCCATTTCGATGGTGAAAGTCTCGCCAACGGGGAGTTTGGGCAGAGTGCGGAAGATACCATAGCCGAGGTCGCCGCCATGGGCATTGAGAATAGTAGCACCTTTTTGGCCAGGCAGGACGGAACCAGTATACCAGCCGATGTCATAAATATTGTATGGCGTAGCCATCTCGTTTTGACCTTTGAGACCAAGTTCGACGATGCGACGGTTGTAAATACCGAGATACGGAATGGTAAGATAACGTGGCTTGTCGGGGGCGACGATGTATTCGACGATTTCCTGCTGGGTAGGCTCGGTATTATCGGTGTCGGCGTTTTCGGAAGGAGCTTCGATTTGGGTTCCGTCACTGGTCGTGGCAACAGCACGAGTAGTACCTTCCATACGATTGAAGTAATCTTTTTCCCAGAATCCGACGCGTAAGAAGAAGACGGCGATGAGCGTAACGACGATGCCGAGGATAAGATAAGTTGGCCGAATATGGACCTTACGAATGGCAGGAAGTTTTAATTTTTTAGTCTTCTTGCTATTCTTGTCGACAATTTCAGCTTCGTTAATATTCTTGTGTTTGGAATTTTTCACTTTTGCCACACCCTTCTTGTTAGATTTATTTGTACTCATCATAAGTTACCATTAATGCACGAGAGTTGACTTGGCGTAAGTTTTCGAGTGCGACGGTAACGACAATTAGCAAACCAGTACCAGAAAGTGAGAGGCCGATTGGCGCGCCAGTGAGGACGATAAAGATGTAATCGGTGAGGAATGGAAGCATTGCGATAAGTCCTAGTGCGAGCGCTCCAAACAAATTCAAGCGATTGATAGTTTTGCCAAGATATTCGGCGGTTTGGTTGCCCGGACGAATGCCTTCGATGAAACCGCCTTGTTTCTGTAAATTATCAGCGATTTCGTTGGTATTGAAAATAATGCTGGTGTAGAAATAGGTGAAGAAAACTACAAGCAAGAAATATAAGGCGGGATAGAGGAACCATTGGACGGTGATGCCATTAGGGTAATAAGTGGAGAAATTAGCGGCAGACGGGGCAGTAAATAAAGTGACTAGAGTGGCACCAAAAGTATTGCCAGGATTGATGGTTTGAATAAGTTGGCCGATAAGGGCTGGTAATGACAAGAATGCGGTAGCGAAGATGACGGGCACGACGCCGGCAGCGATGAGTTTGAGTGGTAAGATAGACTTAATTCCACCGTAAACACTATTACCACGAATACGCTTGGCGTAATTGATGGTAATGACGCGTTGGGCTTCATTGATCTTGACGAGGAAGTAGATGACGATGAGTAGAGCAACGGCGAAGCCGAGAATAATCCAGAAGATAGTGGGGTTGACGGGGAGATTGAACCAGCCGAAGAGTGAGAGACTGCCATTGCTAGTGTCAAATAAAGCAGACCAGAGGCTAGCGAGAGTGCTGGGCAGTTGCGAAATGATACTAGCAAAGATGATAATCGAGATACCGTTGCCGATGCCTTGCTCGGTAATGAGCTCGCCGAACCACATTAGGATAATGGAGCCGGCAACCATGGCGGTAACAGAAAGCATCCAGTCGGCCGTGGTAGGTGTGTAAGCCATCGTAGTATTGGCAGAGATAACTTGCTGATAGAGGATGAAAATCCAGGCAATTGATTGAACGATGGCTAGTGGTACGGCTAAGACGCGAGTCCATTGACTGATCTTGCGGCGGCCAGTCTCACCGTCTTGGGATAACTCTTCGAGACGTGGAATTGCTTTAGTAACCAACTGAACGACAATGCTAGCGGTAATGTAGGGTGAAATACCGACAAGTAGAATGGAGAACGTAGTCAGGCCACCACCAGAAACGAGATTGAGAAAACTACCGAAATCGGACTTTTGGATGAAATTGGTGACGGCTTCTTGGAAAGTGGCGGGCTCGCCGAGTGGAACTGGAATATGAGCGAGAAAACGATATACGATCAAGAGCCCAAAAACGATGAGGACTCGCTTGAGCATGTCTTTGTTTTTCAGTGATTTGAATATGGTCTTAAAATTCATACTTCCCTACTTATTTTGTCTATTATACTGTAGTTTTGAACTAGAAATAATTACAGCGTGGAAAAGATGCTAAACGGTGCGTTCTCCCTCACTTCTTCTTATTATAGCACAAAAATAGCCCTATGGAAGAGCTATTTTTGATTTTTAGAGAAGATTTTTTAGGATTTCTCTAGTTTTCAGTTGATTTTACGGCAATTCTCTGTGGAACAGCGACTTTTTTGAAACTACCACCAGCCTGTTTGAGGGCGGCGAGGGCAGTTTTGCTGATGAATTGAGTTTCCAAATCGATTTTGGCAGTCAATTCGCCGCGCGAGATGATCTTAACCTTAGCATAAGGATTCTCGATGAGACCTTTGTCAGCTAAAGTAAAGTTATCAACTTTGCCAGATAAGTCATTTAACCGATCGGTATAGACGACAGTGGCTTTGTCGTGCAGGCTCTTGAAACCTTTGAGCTTCGGGATGGCCTGCATGATAGCGCGCTGACCGCCCATAAAGCCGGCTGGCATCTTGCGGTGACCAGTACGAGCTTTCTGACCTTTGGTACCACGACCGGCGGTCTTACCTTTGCCGGCAGCAATACCGCGACCAAAACGAGTGGGGCGAGTATTGCGATTTACTTCAAGATCATTGTACTTCATTAAGCGACCTCCTTTCCAGTTCGGTCTTGCTCGTGGGGCGTCGGCTTAGAAGAAAGCGGGCTTTCTTCGTTCGCACTCCTACCACGGGTATCCTCCTTCTTAGCGGCGGATTTTTTGGCGGCTGGCTTTTTGGCAGCAGGCTTGGTAGTCTTTTCGACCTTTTCAGCCTTTTTGTTGGTGTTGCCAACCCATTCGTCGCGGGGAGTTTGCTCTTTGAGGCCGTCAATAACGGCGTAAGCAATGTTAACTTTGTTGGTGCTACCGAGGCTCTTGGAAATCAAGTTCTTGATACCCGTGAGGCCGATAATGCTACGGACGACGCCGCCAGCGATAATACCGGTACCAGGAGCAGCTGGTTTCATCAAAACATCTGCGCCAGTAGAACGAGTTTCAATTTCGTGGCAGATAGTTTCGCCATCCATGTGGAACTCAATCATATTTTTCTTAGCCTTGGTAGTGGCTTTTTGAACAGCGCTAGTAACATCGCCACCTTTGGCGACACCGATACCAACTTTGTTCTTGTGGTTGCCGATCACCACGAGGGCCTTGAACCGCATACGGCGGCCACCCTTGACGGTACGAGAGACGCGGTCGATATTAATCGTAACGGTATCAAACTCCTTAGGAGCGGTATCCAAGTTGCGATTGCGATCGCGACGATTGTTGCGGCGAGGCATAGCCTTGCCATTGATGTCTCGTTGAACTTTACTTGCGGCAACTTTATCGTTCATTTTGAGAGTGCCAGATTTGTTGATGACCTGGGCTTTTTTGTCAGACTCTGCCATTTAGAACTCCAATCCTTCCTTGCGGGCAGCATCTGCGAGAGCAGACATCCGGCCAGCATATAATTTTGCGCCACGATCAAACACGACAGTTTTAATGTTAGCCTTTTTGGCTTTTTTGGCGATTTCGGTACCAACTTTGGTAGCGAGTTCGGTCTTATTGCCGGTGAGTTTGCTACCAACGGTGGTGAAATAAACCAAAGTTGTTTTCTTGTCATCATCAATAATTTGAGCAGTGATATGCTTGTTGCTGATGTGAACACTTAGGCGAGGGCGCTCAGCGGTGCCGTGGATCTTTGCACGAGTGCGTTTTGCGCGGAATAACTTATTCATTATTTCTTCCCTGCCTTTCCTGCCTTGCGAATGATAACTTCGTCGACATACTTAATACCTTTACCCTTGTATGGCTCAGGCTTCTTGAGTGCGCGAATCTCGGCAGCGACTTGGCCGACTTTTTGTTTGTCGATACCGCTAACGGTGATCGTCATCTTGTCGGTCTTAAGTTCGACGCCTTCGGGGGCTTTGTACTTGACTGGATGAGAGAAGCCCAAAGCCATTTCGATTTCTTTTGGACCGCCGCTGAGACGGAAGCCGACACCGTTGATTTCGAGTTGTTTGGTGAAACCTTTGGTGACGCCCTGAACAGCGTTGTTCAAAAGTGCGCGTTGGAGACCGTGCCAGGCACGGGATTTTGGTTCGTCATCGTCGCGAGTAACGGTGATAACATTATCTGCTACGGAGACTTTGACTTTTTCCTGAAGCGGGACAATGAGTGAACCCTTAGGCCCTGCGACAGTAATATCTTTGTCGCCGACCGTGATTGTCACTCCCGCCGGAATATTGATGGGTTGTTTTCCGATACGACTCATATTTTCCCTTGTTAACTTAATATTACTATTTATTTTAGCACGGATTACGAGAAATGGCAAGGGGGATTTAGGGGTTTAGTGGCAGGTGTGGGATAAGCAAAAGCCCCGCCAAGTGGCGGGGCTTTCAAAGTGCAAAGGGTTAGGATGCGCGTTGGAGAGTGCTGATGGTCCGGATGCGGTCGAGTTCGTTGTCGAGGCGGCAGAGGTAGACGGTGGTACCGAAGGTGGTTTCGATGTTAGTGATGACGTTTGTATCGACGGTATCCAGAGTGTCGGTGCAGACGACTACGATTTTGCCGGTGAAGTTGGTGATTTCTGGAATGGTGGCCTCGGTGACGTTGTGGTAGGTATCGGTAATAATGATGACGCGGTCGTAATTGGGGATACTGATAAGGCTGCCGAGCGGAGTGTAAAGATCGGTGCCGCCGCGGTCAACATCGGCATTGAGATATTCTTCGGCGGAGATGGTTTTGTAATCGCGGCCGAAGGCGATAATCTTGTCGGCGCGATTGACTTTGTCGATGTAGGCACCGTAGCTGGAAATATCAGTCAGATATCCCGAAACTGAAGCGGAAATATCCATCAACAGAGCGACTTTGTTGCCGTTCTCGACGTAATCTTCAATGGCGTAGGCAATTTCGCGGGTCGAAATGAATGGATCATTAGTAGGGCGGTCAGTAGTAGTGTTGGCTTGGTCTTGGTCGTGAATAACACGATCTTCGATCATATTGCCGGGGTCGGGCAGAGTGGAGTCGATCAAGTCGGGGGCGAGGTCATCATTGTCGCCAATCGAGGCGGTGTTAGTGACGACGACGCCGTTCTTGAAGGCGGCGTTGGAGTTGTTGTCGCCGAGAATGCCATTGGTGACGGCGATAGAGCGAGCCGGTACCCATCCGAGAGGTTTTTCACCCTTCGGATTGCGGAAGATGACTACCCAAGTATGATCCCAGTCGGTAGAGATGTTGTCGACGTTGTCGTTCCAGTAGTCGGCGACGGGGACGTAGGGTGGGTCGTAGGCGCGGTATTCGGTAACTCGATTGGCGTCACTAAGCCGAGAGAAGCCGCCGATGTAGAGGTCGGTACCCATGGGGGTGTAACGATTGCCGATGACGCCATAATTACCACTACCACCGCCGTCGGCGGAGGCGTAGTATTTGGTGCCTTCGGGGAGGACAACTCTAGTGCCGTAGAGCATATTGAGGTCCAGATCTTGATTGCTGGGAGCGGTGACGTAGATGGGTTTGGCGTCGGGCGGGGCGTCGGCGGCTAGAGCAGTGCAGGGGCTGCAAGCGAATGCTATCAAGCAAATGATGAAGGCTGCGAGGTATTGACAGATTTTCATAGCGTTCTTTCCCTTCTGTTAAAAATCTAACCTAGGAATCGTACAATTTTCCCAGATGTTATATAACTATTGTAGCACACTTTTCTCAAAAAGTCAAGTATTTTATGTTATTTTAGGTCACCTTTTGTAATTTTCTGCAAATTTAGTGGTTAATTTTGGGTTTGCTTTATGATTCAGCCTCTTCCAATCTTAGCATAATGTCAATGTAGGAATAAAATTCTTCTATAAAAGTCGGTAATTTTAGCAAAAATACCAAAAAGTACTCCCGCGATCGAGAGTACTTTTTGCTGAATCAAGTATATATTAATACGCTTTGATCAGGATTTCGCCACCAAGGTGTTGTTTCTTGGCTTCGCGACCAGTCATAATACCTTTGCTGGTACTGATGAGGACGATACCGCGACCGCTTTTGATCGTAGGGATATCTTCGACACTAGTGTAGACGCGACGGCCTGGTTTAGAAACTTTGGTAATCTCGGTGATGCGAGCCGGAGCGCCTTCTTCGTTGATGACGATATGAAGGGTGCCACGGGGAGTGCCTTCTTCGACGTCGCAGCTGCTGATGTAGCCAGCATCCTGTAGCGCCTCGGCTACAGCAACTTTTAATTTGCTGGTGGGGACGCGAACTTCGGTTTTGCCAACCATAATAGCGTTGCGAATACGAGTGATAAGATCGGCGATTTGATCAGTTGATTGTAATGACATAATTCTCTCCTTTCCTACCAGCTACTCTTAGTAACACCTGGGATTTCTCCCTTAGACGCTTTTTCGCGGAAGTTAATGCGGCTTAAACCAAAGTAGCGCATATAACCGCGTGGGCGACCGTCAAGCATATCGCGATTCTTGAGACGGGTGGGGCTAGCGTTGCGAGGAAGTTTTTGCAAACCTTCCAAATCGCCAGCAGCCTTTAGCTCGGCACGCTTGGCTTTATATTTTTCGTACATTTTGCGCCGTTTTTCGTCGCGGAGGACGGCTGATTTTTTAGCCATATTATTTACCCTCCTTCTCAAACGGCATACCAAATGCTTCTAACAACTTGGTGCTCCCTTCTTTAGAACCATTTTTAATGATGAACGTAATCTCGAGGCCGTGCAAGACAGAAGCATCTTCGAAGGTGATTTCTGGGAAGACGGTTTGTTCTTTGAGGCCGAGACTGTAGTTGCCTTGCTTATCAAAAGCGCCTTTGGGAACGCCGTGGAAGTCACGAACGTGTGGTAATGCGATGTTGATTAAGCGGTCAACGAATTCGTACATTTTGTCATTGCGAAGAGTGACGAGGTAGCCAACTGGCGCACCCATACCTTTGCGAATCTTGAATGTAGCGATGGATTTCTTGGCGAGGCGAGAAGTTGGCTCTTGACCGGTAATTTTCCGTAAGGTCAATTCGACGGTCTCAGTGAACTTCTTGTCTTCGCGCTTTTTGCCGACGCCGCTGGAGACAACGACTTTTTCTAACTGAGGAACTTGGTGAATATTGGATAGGCTGAGTTCCTTTTGGAGTTCTTCAGCGACTTTGTCGTTGTATAATGCCTTCAAGCGTGGCGTATTTTTTGTGCTAGTCATTACTTGTCCTCCTTCTTAAGGTTAGAAAAGTCGATACCAGCGTGAACGGTTTTCTTGCCGCCCTTAGGATTGAAACGAGTGGCGCGGACGTGGCGTTCGCGGACTTCGATATCCTTGAGGAAGGCTTTGCCGGCTTTTTTGTCGACTTTGACAATACTAGCGACTTCGCCTTTGTGATTTCCGGCGATAACTTTGACGCGATCGCCTACTTTCAAACACTTAGCCATTAGAGTACCTCCGGCGCAAGGCTGATAATTTTGTTAAAACCTAACTCGCGGAGTTCGCGTGGAACTGGTCCGAAAACGCGGGTACCCTTTGGAGTTTTGTCGTCGTTGACGAGGACGGCGGCATTGTCATCGAAACGAATAGTGCTGCCATCAGGACGACGAATTTGCTGCTTGGTGCGGACGATAACGGCTTTGACCACGGCTTTCTTCTTGATGTTGCCGGTAGGGCTGGCGTCTTTGACACTGCAGGTAACAATATCACCAACGCGAGCATAGCGTGCTCTTGTGCCACCGAGGACCCGGATTACACCAAGTTCCTTGGCGCCGCTATTATCAGCGACCTTCAGCCGAGTTTCTTGTTGAATCATAATAACTCCTTTCTAAAATCGGCTTTGACCGCACTTCGTCGGCTCGAAAGAGAGCAAGCTCTCTTTGCTCGCGCTCCTAGTGCGTGCAATCTAGTTTCCTGTTGAATCATATTATTTTTCCTCCCCTGCGGCTTGATCGTCGGTCTTGCCTAAGACTTCGTCTTTTAGCTCGACGGCTTCGTGCGACTTCTCGAGGACCTTGACGAGTTTGTAACTCTTGGTCTTGGAGTAAGGGCGGCACGCAACGATTTCGACCTTATCGCCGACACCGGCTTCATTATGTTCATCGTGAGCGGTGTACTTGCGAGTTTTGGTGTACTGCTTGCGGTAAAGTGGGTGAGTTTCACGACTAGCGATCGAGACGGTGATGGTCTTGTCACGCTTGCTTGAGCTCACAATACCTTGCAATTCTCCAGCCATGGTTAAAACTCCTCTTTCTTAATAACTTTTGTACGAACTGGTAACTTGTGGCCAGCTAAGCGGAAGGCTTCTTTGGCCTGTTCTTCGGTCACATCACCGATTTCGAACATCACGGTACCAGCCTTGACTTTGGCGACATAGAACTGTGGTTCACCTTTGCCGCTGCCCATCTTGACATCAAGAGGTTTCTTGGTGACTGGGGTGTGCGGGAAAATCCGAATCCAGATCTTACCACCACGCTTAACATAGCGGGTAATCGCTTGACGAGCAGCCTCGATTTGGCGGCTGGTGACGCGCTCATTGTCGAGCGACATCAGACCCCATTCACCAAAAGCGACGGTGTTGCAGCGAGAAGCGGTGCCGCGGTTTTTGCCTTTGCGGACTTTGCGATGTGCTTCGCGTCTTGGAACTAAAATAGCCATAATTTATTTCTCCCCCTTGTAAATCCAAACTTTCACACCGACGATGCCAGCGATGGTCTGTGCGTGGCAAATGTAGAAATCAACATCTGCGCGCAGCGTGTGCAATGGCACGGAACCTTCGATGAACTTTTCGCGGCGGGACATTTCGGCGCCATTAAGACGACCAGAAACTTCAACGCGAATACCCTTGGCGCCGGCGTTCATAGTTGACTGACAAGCCATCTTGACGGCGCGGCGGAAGTTCATCCGCTTACCGAGCTGGAAACCGATGTTCTCAGCGACCAATTTGGCTGAAAGTTCAGGTTTTTTAACTTCTTCGACATTAATCCGGATCGGACCGCTAACGATCTTTTCCAGTTGTTTCTTTAACTCGTTGATACCTGCGCCTTGCTTACCGATGACGGCACCAGCCTTGGCGGTGAGAATCGTGATAGTAGTGAGATTGGCGCTGCGTTCGATGTTGATACGCGCAATCGTTGGACGGCTGCTGAAACGTTTCTCGATCAAGTCACGAATCTTAGTATCTTCAACTAACCAGTTGCGGAAGTCTGCTTTGCGGGTAAACCACTTGGAAGACCAGTCCTTGCTGATTTGAAGACGATAAGAAACTGGGTTGACTTTCTGACCCATTATTTCTCCTCCTTCTTTTCATCTGCCGACTTCGTTGCTAGATTCTCGGGCGTCGCCTCGGAAGAATCAGTGTTACTGTTCTTCACTCGGCTCCTACGAGATTCAGCTGGTTTGGCTGATGCTTTATCTTCGACCTTCTTTGCGTCGGCTTTTGGAGTATCTGTAGTCTTCTTGACTTTTTCCTCTCCAGCAACTTCGACAAAGATATTACTTGAAATTTTCTCAAATGGTAAGGCGCGACCGCGGCTAGCCGGCATATAGCGACGCATGCGAGTACCGGCGGTAACACTAATGCGAGCGATGCGGATAGTCTTGGGGTCGATGCTGACGCCAGAATTGTTCAATAGATTGGCGACAGCGGACTCGATAGCCTTACGGACAGCCCGAGCGGCGCGACGTGGAGTATTCTCCAGGATTACGACAGCATCGGCAGTGTAGCGATCGCGAGCGAGGCTGGCGACAACGCTAACTTTGCGCGGCTGGCTATCGACGCCTTTAATAACGGCGTGAGCAAAATGAGTAGTCATTACTTGGCTCCTTTCGCGGCGGCCGCTTCGGCGGCTTTCTTACCGCCGTGGCGCTTAAATTTGCGGGTTGGGGCAAACTCGCCGAGTTTGTGACCAACCATATTTTCGCTCACGAAAACTGGCACGTGGACTTTACCGTTGTGGACGGCGATGGTCCGACCGACCATTTCGGGTGAAATGGTGGACTGGCGAGCCCAGGTCTTGATCACAGTGCGATCTTCGGCGGAGAGAGCAGCAACCTTCTTCGCGAGTTTGTAGTCCACAAATGGACCTTTCTTAAGACTGCGAGACATTATTTCCTCTTTCCTTCGTGGCGACTGCGCACGATCATCTT
>CAZPCQ010000030.1:0-10413 GCA_964585155.1 uncultured Candidatus Saccharibacteria bacterium
CTCCACGCCGCCAAAGGTTAATTTTCCCCACAAACCTCAAATCTATGCTATAATAGTATTGTTCAACGCGAACCCGCAAGGGTTTACAAAAATCGATTCACACTCTAGATGGCACCGTAAGGAGCTCCTCTTCGTGTGAATCGAGGAGTTGCGTTGAACACTTTGCGGTGCCATTTTGTTCTAGGCATTTCAAGGTGTTCACTAATTCTAACGGAGGGCATCCTTATGCTAAAAATAAATAATATCAAACTTAAGAAATACAAAATTCCACTTTTACTTACTTTTATAAGTATCAGTGGAATCTTTTTATATCAATACTTCACTTTCATTCCAGAATATTCCACTGCTACAACCATAGAAACTCCAATTATGGGCGATCTCGTTCCCGATGCTCGCACATTATCACAAATTAGTACTATGCAAGAAATGACTGCCGGTATTTGTGAACGCTCGGCTGCCCTTGAATCTAAAGTCCTTACTGATACTCGTAGCGGAAGTTCTTATCAAGTCACTAAACTAAAAGATAATAACTGCTGGATGACTCAAGATATGGGCACTCAAGTTAGTGGTGAGTATCTTTACTACAACGGAATCAATGCCAATACAGCCTGTTCTGGCATGAATAGTTGGCAGTTACCAAGTCGATATCAATATGCGACGTTGCTAGCAGGAGTTTCAGCTACAAACATACGATATGCGCCGTACAGTTTCAATTTTGGTGGTTATGTCGAAGGTAATTCTACTCCAAATTATAGTGGCACCAGAGGTTATTATTGGACTTCGACGCAAGGTGGTGGCACTGCAATCTATGCCCTACTTTTTGACACTTCCTATATTAATACCGCTTACACCTTTGATCGCTCATTTAAGTGTCTTGTTCGCTGCGTCGCCCGTACAGATATACCTGATATTCAAATTCCATCAATTAAAACACCTAGCCCCACCCTCTCTGTTACCGTCCCAAACATAATAGCCCTAGATGTCTCAGATAGCGTAGATATAGCAACAGAATCGGATAGAGTTAATACTGGTAACTTTACTGCTACGGTGAGTTCTAATAAAGACTATACAATAAGCCTGAATGCTGTGGCAGAAGGAGTGGATGCTACATCACTAGTTAATTATAAAGATGGTGATAAAGTAGGAGAAATACCTACTATTACAGAAAACACACAACCACAACCAGGAATATCTAGTTGGGGTATTATGCTATGCAATAATACAAATAAAGAAAGTTGTACTAATAACTATTTACCACTACCAACCAAGAATCCTAATCCCGACACTATTAATCCATTCGTCACTGGAACAAAAGGTACTCACCAACATCTCTTCCAAATTGGTATTGGTATAGGCTCAGAATTACCCAGTGGAACTTATGCAACTTCTATCCAAGTTACCGCCTCACAGAAATAACTTGCTGGAACAGAGGCCTGCCCCCCTCCACCTCCCCTCTAACGAATTGATGTCTAATAAGAAAAACTCTATTTTGCATAAAAGAGCCAAGCATTACCTTCCCTAAGAAACCGTCCGCAGCGCCACGAGCGAGGAAGAGGCGCGGCTCACCCGTAACGACGGGCTGAGACGACGCCGTGTTTCGTGGGAAGGGTAATGTTGGCTCTATTCCAAAAAGCATAATTCACTTTTTATCAGAACTTATCAATTCGCCTAGAAAAATAAAACTCCTTTTCCATTTTTTATTTTCATTAATACTAGTTAATACCCTTTATGCTGTAGCACATTTCAAATAAAACTAACAAGCATATCCTCAATACAAAATATTGTAGTTATTACACGCCTATGCTTGCCAAATCTACTATATTATTCCCAAAATCCACCAAAATAAAGTTCCTATGCTTGCACTACACATATAATATATATACTAAAATCCACTAAAATTCACCCAAAACTGCAATTTTCGACATTTTTGCACGCTTGTGCTTGTTATTTTTAAACTTTTTGCTATATACTGAGGACGGGTGCAGGCGACTAGGCACTTTTCAGTTTTTGTAGAGTGGTGGGGTTGATTATTTTGGGACTGTTTTTTGTTCTTGGAATTTTGTTTTTGAGAATATTTAACAGGAGGTAAATCAAAAATGAAAGAGCATTCAATAATAAGTTTAGTTTTTGGAGTATTGATGGATTGGCTGAAGCGGCGTGCTCGAGAAAAGCCGCGGCAGCAAACGAAACAGCCCATCGAGAAACAAAAAAATAGTCAATCCGGAATCGTTAATGTCAATATTGAGATCAACATCCGGAAAGACTAACCTTTACCTAACTTAATCTTACTAAACGTTAACGGTTTTGTCTAGTCCTTTTCGCAAGAAAAGCGGCAGTTTTCCACATTTCTGCCGGCCCGCATCCTCCAAAAGAGATTCATCAAGAAAATCCACCAAAAGAAATCTGTCAAGACCCCTCAAAAACACCTCCACCAAACCCAAACCCTGTAAACCCCACTAACTATTTACAAAATTATCTTACCACTAATTTTAATCCATCCATATTATGCTAAAACGCTTCCTCCATCCCATCCACCCCTCCTGGACTTTCTACTCCGCCGTCTGGGGCATCGTCACTGGACTTATCATCGGTGTCGCTCTCCAGCTCGGCATCTTCACCAGCCTTTTCATTCTCATCTTTGCCCTACTTATTATCTTGTTTTGCCTCTATTCCAGCACTCCTCTCACGGCCGTTCTCGCCTTCCTGGCTGGCTTTATTTTGGGAAACTTACGCGTCAGCCAAGACCTTACCAGCCAGGCTATTCTCAGATCTTACGAGAATCAAACCGTCATCATCACCGGCACACTCGCCGAAGATCCTGATGATAGCAAGGGGACTACCGCCATCCGTTTGCAAAATCTCCGCCTTTTCACCACCGAACAGGAAATCACCACTGATATCCCACCCATTCCTGGCCTTCTTTACGCCACTTTGTCTGGCAGTAATGATCTCGAACGCTCCGATTTCGTCACCCTGCAAGGGAAACTCGGCGCCGGTTTTGGCAATTTCGTTGGCAAAATGACCCGCCCCAAACTTCTCTCCATCACTCGATCCGACCCCGGTGATATTTTTGCTAAGTTCAAACATTGGTTTGTCGACCTCGTCCGCCAGCTCATTCCTTCGCCCGAAGTCGATCTCGGCCTCGGCTACCTCATGGGTATGAAATCCGGCCTCTCCACCGACTTTTCCGAAGCCCTCCGCGCCGTCGGTATGACCCACGTCGTCGTCGCCTCTGGTGCTCATCTCGCTATTCTCACTGGCGCCGCTCAAAAAATCTTCGGCAAAATCTCTAAATTCGCCAGCCTCTTCTTCTCGCTTTTAATGATTAGTATTTTCGTAATGATCGTTGGCTTCACTCCATCTATGACCCGTGCTGCCCTCGTCGCCGGGCTTTCCATTCTCGTGGGTTATGTTGGTCGCCGTTTCACGCCGCTGCGGCTTATCAGTTTTGTTGCTATGGTTACGTTACTAATTAATCCCAGTCACTTCCTCAACCTTGGCTGGCAACTCTCCTTCGCCTCCTTTTTCGCCATTCTCATCCTCGCCCCTCGCCTTACCAAGAGTTTCTACGGCGGCAAATCTCCGCCCTGGCTCGCCAGCATGCTCCTTACTAGCCTCGCCGCCAGTCTTGTCTGTGCGCCAATTCTGATTTTTAATTTCGGCACCCTCTCCCTCCTCTCTTTCGTCGCTAATCTCGTCATCCTTCCTACTCTCCCCTATGCTATGCTCGGTATGATGCTCACCGGCGCTACGAGTTTTCTTCCTCTTCTCCCAGCTCTTCTCGCGAAAATCACCACCATCATCCTCGACCTTCATATCTGGCTAGTCAATTTCCTCAGCGACAAAACCGCCTTCATCCTCGAACTCCCCTCGGCCGACTCCCGCATCTTCCTCCTCTATCTTCCGCTGCTGATCTACCTAGTACTTCCCGTTGTAATAAAAAAGGGCGGCAAATCACCTCTTTCGCACGGCCTAAGACTTGGGCGAGCGCCCCGGAGCGGCCGAAGAAAGAGGTGTGAACGCAAGCCCCTAGCAATTAGCGAAAAACTATGGTATAATGAAAGCATGTTAATCCGCAACGAATCTGGCGCTATCGCTCTCGGCCACACCCTGGCTCAGCATCTCTCTCTTCCGGCTGTTTTTGAACTCATTGGCGATGTCGGCACCGGTAAAACTACTTTTACTCGCGGTCTCGCCGAAGGTCTGGGCATTGCCGAGCCTATTACTAGTCCTAGTTTTACCATTTCTAAGCGCTACGCCTTTACGACTCCCGCCGGTCAGCCCGCCGAGCTCATTCATTACGATTTCTACCGCCTAGATGATCCTGGTATTATGCGCGACGAACTTTCCGAGGCTCTCGCCCAGCCAAACTCCGTCATCATCGTCGAATGGGGCGGCAATGTCTCCGACCTTCTTCCCGCTAGTAAATACCAGCTACAAATCCGCCTCAACCCAGATGGCACCCGCACTATCGATTTTAACAACGCTGCGCAAGATCTCCTCACCGGCAATAAAAGTGACCAGACCCAAACTATCACCAGCCAATCCCAAAATTCCGTTCCAGCAGAATCTCCTAAGCCCTCGAAAACTCAAAGATCTACCTCAAAAATCCCACCCAATCCATCGGAGCCCACCCTATGAAACTCTACCTCGACACCTCCACCGACACCTGTATCTTGCGCCTCGACGACCACGAGTATACTTGGCATTCTCAGCACGACCTCGCCGAGAAAATCTTCACCTTCATCCACGACAAACTCGCCGAAAATCACGCCGACTGGCCCGACCTCACCGAAATCACTTTTTTCTCTGGCCCCGGCTCCTTCACTGGTCTCCGCATCGGCGCCGCTATTGTCAATACTCTCGCCGACCAGCTTCACATTCCTCTCTACGACCATCAGGGAATCAAACATCAAATCATCCTTCCCGACTACGGTCGCCCCGCCAACATCTCCACCCCCAAGAAATAACTCCTTATTTTTTGCCTTCTCGTCAAAACAAGCGTAAAAGTCTTGACAAAATCACACGTCCGTGCTAATATGATAATAAGTCCACTACCTCGAGTAGTGCGGCAAAGGTTGATTTTATATCAAAGCACTTATCAACTTATCAAAATAGAGAGGAAGGGAAATATATGTTGCAAAAAACTACCAGTCCCCTAGATCTGGCCGCCTCTATCGCCCAGCTTGCTCAACTGATCTGCGGACGTTACGCCCATCGCCTCAGTCCTCACGTTCAGCGATACACCGACGAGCTTGAGTGCAAAGTAAAACTCCTGCAGAGCCAGTACGAGGGCGAATTGGTCGAATGCGTCACGGATATGTTTGATACTCTATTGGAAATTTTGACTTGCCCCAGCGCTGATTACGAGGCATGCTACTACGATCTCTGGGATAAAATCCGGCGTTTAGAGCGCGAATCCTATCATCTCCGCGCCCAGGCCACTCCCCGTTCCGCCCCCAGCCAAGCACTCATCTCCATGTCACGAAAGTAGCGACAACGGTCTCAAGCCTTGATTCAGTTCGAGTACTACTCCCTCTCAACCCAACAAACCCTGAGGAACGCCCGACCGGCCCCAATCCTCAGGGTTTTCTCATCGCCACGACATCATAATTGACAGGACTTTTTATAAAATCTGCCCCTAGAACCCAAATTCCCCCTACCCAAATCCCCCAACCTATGCT
Organism: uncultured Candidatus Saccharibacteria bacterium; assembly: GCA_964585155.1. GTDB lineage: Bacteria > Patescibacteriota > Saccharimonadia > Saccharimonadales > Saccharimonadaceae > Nanosyncoccus. The sequence continues at coordinate 5,685 of CAZPCQ010000030.1, forward strand.
ATACTAAAACTAGACTTTTATTAATTTATATTTATTTGTTACCCCGCGGGTATCAGGAAAATATCCGCAAACAATTAGGAAGGATACGTTTATGAACGTAGTTATCGCAATACTTGCCCTCGTGCTCGGCGTTGCCGTTGGCGCAGGGGGGATTATGGCTTATAATAAGAAAAATGAAAACGGCGGCAAGGAAAAAGCCGACGATCTCGTCCGCAAGGCCAAGAATGAAGCCTCCGACATCGTCTCCAAGGCCAAGCGTGACGCAGCCGATCTCGTCGCCAAGTCGCAACAAGAGGAAACTGAGCGCCGTCGCGAATGGAAAAACACTGAGAACCGTCTCAGCGAGCGCGAATTAAACCTCGATAATAAACTCGACCAGCTCGAGAAAAAGACTGAGCGCCTTACTCGTCAAGAAAAGGAGCTCGACGACCTCAAACTCGAAATCCGTGATATCCGTGCCAAGCAACAGGAAAAGTTAGAAAAAATCGCTGGTCTCACCAAGGCTGATGCCCGCGAAAAACTTATGCAAATGACCGAACGCGACATTCGTCAAGATCTCGCTGGCCTCGTGGTTAAGGAGCAAAAGGAAATCAAGCACGAAGTCGACGAGACTGCTCAGGCTATCTTGCTCACTGCGATGGAGCGGATGTCTTCCGAAGTCACTGCCGATCGTACTATTACCGCTCTGAAACTTCCCGACGATGATATGAAAGGTCGTATCATCGGCAAGGAAGGCCGCAATATTCAGGCTCTTCAGCGTGCTACCGGTGTTGATATTATGGTTGATGACACTCCAGGTATGGTAGTTTTGTCTAGTTTTGACCCAATTCGCCGCCAAGTCGCCCGCTACGCTCTCGAGCGTTTGATGAAAGACGGCCGTATTAACCCCAGTTCCATCGAGGACGCTGTCGCTAAGGCCGAGCGCGAGATTGAGAAAGAGGTCGTCCGTGCCGGCGAAGATGCCGCTCGCGAAGTCGGCGTCGTTGGCATCCCGAGGGAACTACTACATCTTCTCGGCGAACTAAAATTCCGTACTAGTTACGGTCAAAACGTCCTTCTCCACTCTGTCGAGATGGCTCATATTGCCGGTATGATTGCCGAGGAGATCGGCGCCAACAAGCGCGTCGCCAAGACTGCTACCTTGCTCCACGATATTGGTAAGGCCGTTACTCACAAGATTGAAGGCAAACACGCCGAGATCGGTGCTGAGCTCGCCAAAAAATACGGTATGTCCGATGAAGTCGTCCACGCGATGGCTGCTCATCACGACGACATCGAGCCTACCACTCCCGAGGCCATCATCGTCAAAATCGTCGATTCTCTCTCCGCCGCCCGCCCTGGTGCCCGCAACATTTCCGCGGAAAACTTCGCTGAACGGATGCGTGACCTCGAGAATATTGCCACCAGTTTTCCTGGCATCGACAAAGCCTACGCCATCTCCGCTGGCCGCGAGATTCGTGTCATTGTAGAGCCAAAGCAGATCGATGATCTCTCTGCCCTCAAACTCGCCCGTGACATCGCCAATAAGATTGAAGCCACTATGTCCTACCCTGGCGTGATCAAGGTTAATGTCATCCGCGAGACGCGCGCCATCGAATATGCCAAGTAAGCCTCGTCGCAGTCCGTCCAAAAATATCAAAGTCAACGTCAAACTATCCAGCGTTGATGCTGTTGGCCCGTCCAAAAATACTTCGAAACAATCCCAGCCCTCCTCTACAACTGATCATTCCCTTGATAAACCCGATTCTCTTCCCGTCGGCGAGCCACCCGTCAAAGCCAAAGTTTCTCGCTCCACTGTTATCAAACTCGTCATTCTTAGTCTTATCGTTGCCGCTCTCATCGGCTACCTCGCTTGGGATATTCTCGCCAAGGGTCCGCTCACGCGCCTCCTCAGTAATCGCGACGAGCTCGTTCGCCTTATGAACGGTATGGGCCCTTGGGCGCCTCTCCTCTACATTACTCTACAGACTCTCCAGGTCGTCGTTGCACCCATTCCCGGTCAGATTGTCGGTGGAGTTGGCGGTTTTCTCTTCGGGCACTGGGGTATTCTCTGGACCTGTATCGGTAGTTTTCTTGGTTTTTGGTTGGTTTTCCTAATCGCCCGCCGCTTCGGTCGTCCTCTTCTAGAGAAAATTTTCAAAAAATCCCTCATCGACAAGTTCGATTTCATCATCAATGCTCCCGGCGCCGCTCTCATCATTTTTGCTATTTTCCTCCTTCCCGGCTTCCCTGACGACGTCGTTTGCTACATTGCCGGCCTCACCCGCCTTTCCATGAAAAAACTCCTCCTCATCTCCATTCTCGGTCGCTTCCCCACTATCGTCCTTACTAATTATATCGGTATGGGTCTCAGTGGCAATCTCGGCCTCGTCGTCGCCCTTTCCCTCCTCGCTGTGGTTTTTATCGCCCTCGCCGCCTGGAAGCGCGAAGCCATTCTCGCCTTCTTGAAGCGTGACGGTAAAAAATCAAAGGACGAATCATAAAACGCAACAACTTTTTCGCTCGGTCACATTAGAACATTTACATTAATAAGACACAATCATTATTCATCTCCTCTGGAGGCGCGACGAGTTAATTTGTCACACTTCTTTTTATATAACTCCATACTTTTTATGCTATAATATAAATATATGTATAACGACGACACTATTATGCCTGGCGAAAATATCGGCGAAACTTACCCCAACACCTCCGGCGAGACCGATCCCGCCTCCCGCGCCGCTGCGTGGGAAAATGAGATGGAAGGTGTCGAAGAATTCTCGATGGATCGAGTTTTTGAAGATTATTCCGCTCCGACTCCCGAAGATTCGCTCCCTCCTGAGCAATTTAATCAAGAATCCACCCCCGACCAGCAAGTTGCCGATGCCAGCCTTCTCGCCGGCTATGGCTTTAATGCCGCCTGTCGCCAGTACGATCTCAAGACCGTCCTCACCAAGATTTACAACACCGACCTTACCTCTGGTGATGCCGCTTTCAATCCCCTCGGTAAGATTTACGAGGAGATCGAGCCCCGCCCCGAGGCTCGCGCCTATCTCTTCCGCGAGATTCAAAAAGACGCCGCTCTCGACCGCGATCAAGACAACGACCCGAGCACTGACACTAGTCATAGTCCGCTTGGTATGACACCCTATGGCGATTTTTACGACAAACGTCGCCCTCACGATGGTTACGAGCAAACTTCTCTCGATGCTATCCTGGCGATGCGTAAACTTCTCGACGCCCTTGCCATTGAACCGCGTTTCAAGCCTCTGCGCCAGCGTGCCGAGCAAGAAGGCAAAAGCATTATCGACCTCCTCGTTGGCGACACTGTCGATCCCACTATCACTACTTTTCTTTCTGGGGTGAATGGGGAACTATCCTCCGGCTCCGTCGAAGAGATCCTTGACGAAATCGCCACTGACGAATCTATCAACGCAGATAACCTGGAAGATGAAGAAACCGCTCCTGCAGGTGATGCCAAAGGCATGCTTGGATTTGCTGCAAATGACGCAGAAGATGCTGAGCTCGCACCCGATAGTGATGCGCTTATTTTCGATACCGACGTCGACCTTCCACCCGAGTTTTCTGCTGGTAGTGAATCTTCCGGGGATGATATTACTGATACTATTTTGGCTAAGTTCAACCAGGCTAACGACATATCTGGTCGCTCGGCTTCATCCAATTCCGAGTTCTTGACCGATTCTGAGTTTAATGATATCCTCCGCGACGAATCTCGAATTAATGTCCCGACCAGTGAGTTTGATTCTGAAGAAATCGTTAATCGTCTCAAAGGCCAAATCCCCCTCGACTACGAAGAGGCAGCCAAACTCGCCAAAGCTCGCAAAACCGGCGACTTCCCCATCGATCAAGCCGCCTAGCCCGATCAAAAGTGTCGCAATTTTTGTTCGGGTTTTAGTACCGCAAATGCTAACAGTACTGTCAACATTTGTAAAATATAGAACAGAGGTAAAGATTTTCCTAATGCTAACAGTAGTGTTAGCATTACAGCCGCACAGCATTTTCCTTCGTTGACACCGAATCAACGAAGAAAAATCCTTAACAGGGGTGAAATTTTGGCCTTCGTTGACAGCGTGTCAACCAAGGCGTTTTTTGCAATATTCACCAAAAAGTAGCAAAATATCGCGTAAACGCGCACTTTTTATCCAAATAAACCCTAAAAGACTATTATTTTCGTCCATTTTTTTCACCCGAACAAAGACCCCGCCGAGCGGAGCCTTTGCTAAAAATCTTACTCGTTGTAATCTTTACTTGGCGACACAACGCACCGAATAGCCGACGGACGTACCGCCGCTGCCATCCATGTTGGCGACGCTGCTACCGAAGACGAGGTCGTAAGCATCGACGCCGTGAGGAGTAGAAGACCAATAGCGCCCGTGGCTGCCCGCATTGCTGAGTGAACCGTTATAGTAGCCACCATAAAGGAAGTTAAGCGGGGCACCTCTAAGAGTTGTGGAACCAGCGGCATTGTTGCCAATACTATAAGCACTCAATAATGTATTATATTGTGCTTGAGATGGTAATTCCCAACCAGCAAAATCGCAAACAGTTTTCGCATTAGCCCAGTTATAATATCCTCCGTAAGTATTATCATGATACATTCTTAATCCACCATCGTAATCCATATTCTCAGTCATCCAACAACCAGCGCTACCTTTTAACTTAGTTACCGTGTAAGATTTTGAAGTATCACGATTGTCAATTAGCGGTTTTGATTGACCCTCAGTAGCGC
>CAZPCQ010000031.1:0-10107 GCA_964585155.1 uncultured Candidatus Saccharibacteria bacterium
ACTAATATAATTGAATGTGCTGTTATATATTCTCCCACCCCGCAGGAAGTATAAAATTCTTCTTGTGTGAGGTGGCGTGATTTGTTATAATAGAAGTGTACAAATCGGAACACGTACACACAATTAGAAAGTTACCTCGCCAGGCGAGTTGTTGTCGTTCGAAGCGCAAAATGGTGTCATGAGCGCACTGCTTCGAAGGCAACTTTGGTGTATGTGTTCCGAGCTCGTGGCACCATTTTGGTGGGACGGGCCTAATTAAAGGAGGCGCGTATGTTCAAAATAAATAAAAAAGTTAGAATTCCACTGATGGCTGGGTTGGCAGTGATGGGTGGAGGATTTTTATGGCAATATTTAATTTTCATTCCAGAATATTCCAGCGCCGCACCAATTTCCACCGATACACCCGTCACCATAACTCCAACCACTCCCCTCGCCAAATGGGATGATCTTAAATATATGCAACAAATGACTCCGCAGGCCTGTGCCAGTGCTACTGAAGGCCAATCAAAACCACTAATTGACAATCGTGACACTTCAAAATCTTATACAGTTACAAAACTTAAAGGCAATGTTGGCTGCTGGATGACTGAAAATATGGATTACGATGGCGGACTTAGGATGTGGCACGAAGACGATTATGGCGGGTATTATAATTGGACCAATGCTAAAGCCGTCTGTGATTTTGCTGGTTGGGTGCTACCATCTCAAGCACAATACAATATTCTGCTAACTACTTATGCCATCGGTAATGGATCGGATGGTTCTGCAATTCTTAGGAGTGTACCGCTCGACTTTCTGTACGGCGGATACTCTATTGGCAACTCCCCTCTTGGTGTTAGTGGCAATGGTAACTATTGGTCTTCTACTTCTAACGATAACTTTGTATACAGACTAGGCTTCGGTGGCTTCTATGCAAACGTAGTTGCTAACGGTAATATTCCCGACGGCTATTCAGTTCGTTGTGTCGCCAAAACTACTTCTGATGTTACTCCAGTCGACCCATCCGCCGGCGGCAGCACTGGCGTCAATGATCCAAATGTGAGCGTAACAGTACCTAATATGATAACATTGGATGTTTCTGATAGTGTAGATATTGCTACGGAAAGTAGTAAAGTAAACACAGGTGAGTTTATGGCTACGGTAGAATCAAATAGTGACTATACAATAAGTCTTAATGCAACAAGTGAAGAACTTGATGCTACTTCATTAGTTAATTATAAAGATGGTGATAAAGTAGGAGAAATACCTACTATTACAGAAAACACACAACCACAACCAGGAATATCTAGTTGGGGTATTATGCTATGCAATAATACAAATAAAGAAAGTTGTACTAATAACTATTTACCACTACCAACAAAGAATGCAACTAATACCTTCACCACAGGAACAAAAGGTACTCACCAACACCTCTTCCAAATTGGTATAGGTATAGGACCAGAACTACCAAGTGGAACATATACTACATCTATACAAGTTACGGCGAGTCAGAAATAAAATCAAAAAAGAGCGCAGAAACCCTTGTATTTTTCAGATAAGTGTGTTAGAATGAAGATATAAGAAAAGACGATTACCTTTGACCTAAGTCAAGGGTAATCTTTAGTTTGCGAACTAGAGGGCTTTTGGCCTTGTCTAGCTCGGCTTCTAAAGAGACTCTTCGCATACCTGTCTCCTACGCAGTTAAATGTTCATTATTAAAAGTCGACCTTTAGATAAAGAACTATACAAAACGTTTTCTACGCTCTCTGTAACTATAGTAGCAGAGATGAGAGGAATTGTATAGAGGAAAAACGGTGATTCCCTGGTTTGAAAACAAGAATGGCATCACGAATGGTTTATTAGCCGAAAACCAATGGTATAAACGCCGGCCGCTCGTGATGCCGTTTTTGCTGTCAAACGATTTGAGAAGCAGTTAATTCTGGGGTTCGAAGTTGGCAATGCCTTCGGCGATGGTGGCGGGATTGATATTGAGGGCGGTGGCAATGGTGGCGGCGCAGGTCATATGGGTGATAGTGGGCTCGCCGGTGATGAAGCTGGCAACAGTAAAGTTTTTATTGCCGAAACTGAGACTGGCTTCGGAGCCTTTGCGGTAGAGTTTGGAGAAATCGATGCGGACGTCGGAGTCAGAAGAGGCGCCGTAGGTGAGGGTCTCGGTCTTGCCGCGGAAGGTGGCGAAGTCGGGGTAGTGAGGGTCGTCGCGGTTCAAAATAATGATGTCGGGATTTAACTGGAAAAGTTTGGATTTGGCGGCGAGATAGGCATTGATATCTTCCCCGCTGAGGTTGCTGTCGGGGGTAAAATCGGTAATGGCAGCGGCGTAGATGGGTAAGCCGTAGAAAACTTCGGATTCGAGGGCCTCGGCTGGGGCAGTGATGACGGCATAAGTGACCTTGGCTTTCCAGGCGTCGTTGAGGAATTTGTGCAAAACTGAGGCCTTAATCTTGCCATCGGAAGCGAGAATGGCAGCGGGCTGACTGGCGGCACGAAGAATCTCGTGAACGAAATGGGCGGTAGTACTCTTGCCGGTGGTGCCGGTGATGCAGATAAGGCGCAGGTCACGCGCCGGGTGCCCATAATAAGAGGCTAATAATTTGACTTTTGCCCGCTCCAGCCGAAGTCGCGGCTGACCTCCAGAAAGTTTCGCAGTATTTTTCATATCCCTATTGTATCATAAAAAACTAGATAGAGAAGAATTTTGTGATGTAATTTTTACCTAAAATGGGAAAATCGTGAGAAAATTTAAAAAATCTTAGGAAATAGTCTATCCAAAATGAAAGAAATGTGCTATAATGGGAGTGTTGTAAGAAATTACAATGCTCATTTTCATTATTATGTGAGTATTCAGCGTGAGTCCTTCGGGACTTACGAGGTTACTCACTGATGAAAGTGATTTAAGTCTCGCTGAGTTGGCGGGGCGAAAAGATGGAATAGCGTGTGCCCGTAGCTCAGCTGGATAGAGCGTTTGCTTGCGGAGCAAAAGGTCGTAGGTTCGAATCCTGTCGGGCATACCATATATGGAGGCCGGAGTTGGCTGTTTTTTGTTTGTGAAGTAAGAGGTCGTAGGTTCTAGAAAATCGTTTCGATTTTCTAGAAAAGTCGGCGGTTTCTCGAAAAAGAAAGTTTACTTTCTTTTTGCTCGCAAACCTTGCCTTTTCGAATCCTGTCGGGCATACCAAAATTTGAGTTTAAATTGGCTATTTTGCAAGTTCTAATTTTGCTCGCTCGTCAATGAGACGCGCTTCGTTCATTAGAATGCAAACTAGCTTAATTTTATCTTCAAATTTGAATTGAGTGAGAAAAATTAATGAGTGCTTGGAAAAAACTGCTAGATATACTAGGTTAGATGAGGGCGAGAGGCTCTTTTTTGTTAGGGTTGCGGAAAGTGGGGAGGTGGGGTAAAATAAAAGTATTAGGAGGTGAATGAGGTTATATTTTTATAGTCTTGTGATGGTGGTGCGGAGGTTTGTGCTGCGGCAAAATACGGGGGATGTGGTATATAGGTTTGCGACGAAAATGGGGGTGGTGTATATTAAGTTGGCGCAGATTTTGGCGATGCAGAATATTGATCAGCATTTTATGGAAGAAGACCGGGTGAGGTTGTCGAAGATTTGTGATGATTGTAATCCGATTGCGTTTGCAAAGATAGAAAAAGTGATCGAAAAAGAATATGGGAGAAATTGGCGGGAGATTTTTGCAAGTATAGATATGTGGCCGCTAGGGGCGGCGTCGATGTCGCAAGTACACAGAGCGGTGCTAAAAGATGGGCGAGAAGTGGTGATTAAGGTGAAGCGGGATGACGTGACAAAAAGGATGCGGCGAGATGTGCGGCAGGTGCGGAGGATTATTCATCGATTTGGGAGGTTGACGAGTTTCCGGAATTTTTTGGGGAGTGATCAGGCATTAGAGCTGTATATACAGTGGATTGAGAAAGAGATGGATTTTGAGCAGGAGTGTCGGAATATTAAACGGTATCACGAGTTTGCAAAAAGTGTGAATGGAAAAATTGAGGGGGCGGTGGAGATTCGTGCGCCAGAGGTATATGCGGAACTCTGCACGAAGAATATTATCGTGATGGAATATGTGCCGACGCCGACGGTGAATAAGTTGGAATTGAATGAAGAAAATAAGGCGCAACTGGGAGTGGCGATAAATGATTATGTAAGGTTGTCGTTTTATGCGTTGCTGCATAATTTGCCGGTGGTGTTTCACGGGGATCCGCATAGTGGGAATGTGTATATTGACGATAAAGGCAATGTGGGGTTCTTGGACTTTGGGCTGATGTTTGAGTTTAGTGGGAGCGAGGCGGAGTTTATACGGAAGCTGTTTTTGAATTCGTATGCGGGAAATGTGGAGGAGCTAGTGGAGATGATTGTGAGCCATAGTAAACATACAGATTTTGACAGGTCACAACTGACGGAAGAGATGCGGGAGAAAGTGGAGCGATTCCGGGAGATTCCGGTGACGCAGTATTTTGTGGAGATGATAAATGTGTTTACGCGGTATAATATTTCGCCGCCGGAGATATTGTTTAAGATGGCGAAGGCGTTTTTGGCGTTGTTTGGGGTGAATAATTTTATTGCAAATTCGATGAGTACAGAAGGGTTGTTGGCGCGACAAGTAACAGAATATTATTTAGAGAAGTTGTGGAATGATTTGAACGCACAAGTGCTGTCGACGATGAAGAGTTTTTGTGAGATATTTGAGTTTTGGCAGAAGATGACGTTGGCAGGGTTGAGGCAAGGTGGATGATGTAGGTGGGGTTGCCTGGCTGTAGTGAGTAAGGCGTAGTCTTGTTGCTGATGTAGTTCCCTGCTTTTTTGGTGGCGAGGTCTCTTGATGGGATCTAGTGAGGTAGGTGTGGTTTTTATGAGGTTTAGCGGCGGGGTGGGTCGGTGAGGCCAATGAGCTCGTGGTTGAGGTTGTTATCCCAAAGAGAGTTGACGTACTCTGACTTGCCGGTGGAATTGTAGATGCGGGCAAGGGAGTTGAGTTGGCCGAGGATGTGGGATTGGAGACGAAGGTATTGGTCGCGGATGTGTTCGTCGGTGGGGTTGGAACCGAAGCGGTTCAAGAAACCTTGATAAAAGTCTTCGAAGCCCTTGGGGCTAAATTCGGTGGCTTGATTGGTGAGCTCGTGGAATTTGAGGATTTCTTTGAAGCCGGGATCATAAGGGAGCTCGCGCCAGTTTTTGAGATTAAGATTACGTAAGGCGAGAGTGGCAATGCGATCGGTATAAGTGATGGCCTGGACGAGGCTGGGGCGGATGCCAAGGTTGCCTTGGAGGGATTGGAGCTTGGAATTGAGATAAGCGGTGAGGAGGCTGGCGTCGCGCCAATCGACAGAAGGCGCGCCGGTTTTGGAGTCGAGATAGGGTTGGGCGGACTCCATAAGTTGGCGGAGAAGATCGTCGTCAACATTGGGAACCTCGAGAGGATTGGGAGCGGTATTGGAGACGAGGCGGCGAAGGACGTCGATGGTGGTTTCTTGGTAACGGCGGGAGCGATTATCGTCTTCGACAAGGCCGTCGATGCGGTGGTTGTAATTTTGGAGGTCAAAAACCTTGTCGGCGAGGGTGCCGAAGAGTTGACGGTCGGAGCCGGATTGACACTGGGCGACGATTTGGTTGAGCTCTTTGGCGGCTTGAGGGAAATCGGGGGTATCCTGAGTGTCGTAATATTTAAGCATAGCGGAGAGGAGAGGGTGGGTAAGGGGTGATTCGAAATGGATAAAATCATGATTAGGCAAAAGTGGTCCTTCGAGGGCGAGAGCGTCGATGCGATTTTGCTCGAGTTTACGGAGGTTGCCGGTGGGGAGGATGCGTTGCTCGAGAGAAAGAAGGTTAAGGGTGCGCGGAGAGACAGTGGAAGTGAAGCAGGCGGCTTGGAAATCAGCGAGGTGATGTTCCCCGCGGAGGGCTTGGCCGGTGAGACGGCGAGAAAGTGATTCGATCTCGGGGTCGTCAGCTTCTAGTAAAGGAATGAGGTTGTCTCGGAAACTGGCGGCGTTATGATCGGTAAGGCCATAATCGTGAAAGAAATGGACGGCAAGACGCGGACTGAGGCCAGAGAGGCGATCAGAAATGCCGTCAATAATATTGGCAGTGGAATTAGCGAAAGTGGGATATGATTGAGGAGAAAGATAAGAAAAGTTGTGAGAATTGGTCAAGACATCGGCGGCGAGCTCGGAGTGATTTTGATGAACATTGCGAAGTAGAACGGAATAGTCGGCGGCGTCGCGGAGGCTGAGTCCGGTTTCTTCGGCATCGGTGATGATGCTGCTGATAAAATATTGATAAGCATCGGGGTCGGGATTGGTGGGCGATTGACTTTTGGCGATGTCGAGGGCGTATTTGACATCGGTGACGTAAGAAGAGGTGTGTTCGGGGTTGGATTGAGCGAGGTACTGGACGGCGAGCTTGAGGGTGTTGGGGCCGATATTATCGAGTTGAAGAAGCTCGCTAGTGAGCTGACCGATATGCTGATAGAGTTGATTGATGGCAGTTTCGGTGTGAGGCAGGTCACGGAGGTTTTTATAGTCGAGAACGTTTTGGAGGTTGGTGAGTTTTTGGAGTGAAGGATTGGAAAGTTCCTCGAAGTCGAGAAGATAAAGACCTTGGCGAGAAGCGAGAGAAAATCGAAGAGCGAGGTTGGAGGTGTCGACTTTTGATTGATCAGAGATAGAATGTAGGCGCTCGGCGAGGCCCGGGTGATAGAACTGAAGAATGGCGGTGTAGTCGTGAGTGGGCGGTTGGTCGCCGTGAGGAAGGCAAGCGTGATCGAGGGCGGTAACTTGCTCGCTAAGAGAGGTAAGGCGATTAGGGCGGGGGAATTGGTGCTTGATGGCGGTGTAGTTGAGATTTTCTAGTTGGTTCATGAGGGCGGACTTGGCAATGGTAGAAGCGGAGATGGGGAGATTGGTGTCTTGCCAGAGGCGCTGATAGACGTTGGAAATCTGAGTGCAGAGGTCGATATATTGATCGACGAATTCGGGAGGGTTACCTTCGACGAGGGCTTGACAAGAGTTGTAACGGAGGTCGGCTATGGTGCTGATTCGGTTATTGTAAGAGTTACCGTTGCTAATTTCGGGAGTGCAGAGTTGGGTTTTGGCGAGGTTGATGATGGCGGGGAGGTCATAGTGTACGTTGGGACGAAAATCTTGAACAAAAGCATTGATAAGGGTAATGGCGCCGGTAATGGCGCTTTCTTTGGTGGCGCGGTCTTCGCGGGCGGCGATATCTTCTGCGGATTCATCAAAGACGTCATAGAAGAAAGAAAAATCGGATAAGCCGGATAAGCGAGAAGGGTCGATCTTGGTGGGCTGGGGAGGCTCGAGCTCATCGAAACTACTAAGGAGCTCGCGAATGGTGTGATAATATTGATCGACGTCGTGGTCGGTTTGGCAATACTCGGGTAGATTATGGAAATAGGGACTGAGTGCAGAGCTGAGGGCGGCGATTTGAGTAAGAGAGCGGTCGCTGAGGTGTTGATAGGCGTCGAGGTGACTGGGGTCTTCGTCGGTAATGAGGTTGAGAGCAAAACGATTAAAATCAACATCAGAGGAAGAACGAATCTTTTCGAGACGTCTAGCGAAGTCAGGAGAGAAAGTATCGACGGAAGCACCAACTGTTCCATCGGAAATGGGCTGGCCAGTAATGAGATCGTAACTGAAGATGGGGAAATTGTCGGAGTAGAGAGAAAACCAATTGGGGGCAGTGAAGGAGAGAGAAGCGTAATCGTGATTCCCTGCGGACTCTGATGATGAGGTGGCGGAGTCTAAGTTGGATGTGGTGGCTTCGGAGTCGGGGTTGGTGATGGTGGACTCTGGGTCAGGGGCGGAGGTGATGGCTTCTGTGTTAGGGATAGTAGTAGCGATGAGTCCGAGTTTTTGGAGGGTGTCACGAGAGGGGCGAGAGCCGGATTCATTAGATTTAGCTGACTCATGGGGCTCGTCGGGTTTGGTGGGTGTGGGTATGGAAGACTCTTCACCGATAGGAGAATCCCAAGGAAATTCGGGGATAGTAGCGTGAAAAGAGTCTTTGTTCATATATATTATTATAGCATAATTATTTTATATTTTTGCGGGAAGTGTGGTATAATAAGGTTATGTTTGGGAAAATAAAGAGTGGGCGTAGTAAAACTTCGCGTGGGAATGTGCAGAAAAGTATCAAGAAAACTCGAGAGTTGAGTGATTATACGAGGGTTGCGGAAGATGCACAGCAGCAGGCGAAGGTAGTCTTGTATTTTGTGAATGGGCAGAAGATTGCGGCGGTGCCGGAGGGGCAGGCGGAAGCGTCGGTGGCGGAGCGAGAGAAAGTAGTCAGTGAACTGAAAAATGGAAAGATTACGACGGCGGAGATGGAGAAGTTTTTGCTGCAGGTGATGATGCCGCTGGCGGAAAGTAAAGCAAAGGCGGAGGAGATTTTTGGAGAAATTGTGAAGTCACCGAAGCAAAAACAGATTTTGGCGGTGGCGACGGGACATGATGCGCGGAATTGGCAGACGGTGGGTGTGGAAGATTTGAAAAATTTGCTAGATAAGCCTTTGAAGGGGCAGATTGACTACCGGACGCCGGTGGGGTTTGCGAAGTTCCGGGAGAGTTTTTTGGAAGGAATTGAGGGGCAGGCGAGTCCGGAGCAGATGGCGGAATATAATCGGGCGATGGATGGGTTGGAGGAAAAACTATATGGGCGGAGGTTTGACTATTATCGGCAGATTCGGCTGATGATGGGGGCGGAAACGGTGGCGGTTTTGGCAGAGGAAGTAGTGACGGAGCCAGTAGTGGATGAAGTGGCGGAGGTTATTGCGGAAGAGAGACCGGCGGTAGTGACGACAAGTAGTGCGATGGGTACGGTAACATCGGAACGGAGTGCGCAGATCTTGGCAGCGACGGTGATTAGTGGGGACGCGTGGCGACAGGATGGAAATGAATACAATTTGAACACGGCGAGCCTGACGAACGGCGGAGTGACGCCGGCATACGAAGTAAACGTGAATGGCCTGACGATGGCGTTGTCTTCCCCGTTCCAACTGAGCGATGGGCGCGGGGCGATCTTGGGATATGTGGCGACGAGTGAAGGCTGGAAGCTGAGAAGTTATTATCTGAATTCGCGGACGGGGATGTGGCATTTTGCGCCGGATATTATTCGGGGGCCGCGAGGTGAAGGGATGGCGCAGATTACGGAAGGATATGGCTCAGCGTCAACGATGCTGTCGTCGGCGTTGCAGCAGAGATTGACGGAGATCGTGAAAGCGAGTGGTTTCCGAGAAATTACGGCGGTGAACGGGGACTTTCTCTTCGCGGGGGGTTGTGCGGCGTATGATTCCCTGCAGGAATGGCGGGAAGCGCTGAGTCGGGGGCAGATGCGAAGTGATTTTTATGCGCAAGTGGATGCGGAGCCGGTGAGTATGAACTGGCAGTCGAGTAATAAGAATAAAAATGTGCCGCAGTTACTATCCGTGAATGTGGAAGTGGCACCGAATTTTCAGGCAATGGTGGCGACTTTCCGGACGTATTCGATCTTGGCGGGACAGGTACTGGTGGAGAGTTTTGCGGCGAATGACGGAGGGGTGAACTGGGTATTTTGTAGTGATGATTGGCACCGGACGTGGATTGCAAATATAGAAGTGGTGTCGCCGATGACCTCGACAGGATGCTACAAATCGTGGATGCAGGCGGGTGATATGACGACGCCGCTGTATGAGTATAGCACGCAGGCGGGGAGCTATGGTGATGCGGCGGATACACGGAAAGGCGTGGTGGGGATGTGGAATTATTATTTGAGTAAGATTCCAGTGATACAGGGGTATTTGCAGAGTAAGAATGGGTAGAGTGTCGGGGTTTGTCGGGATTTTAGTTTTAGTAGGTATTTGGTGTCAGTGCCACTGATTTTGAGTGGAAAAAGAAAAAATGATGAGGAAAATGGTTGACTTTTTGGTGGTGGATTGTTATAATGGGATTAAATCCAGACGCAGGGATGTACCGAACGGAGAGATACCTAAGGCGAACCTGCTTTTTTATTTGCGAGAAGTCTTTTTCTTGTAGATGATCTTCTGGTCTAATGCGGTTTTCGTGTGTATCTACACCTCTGTTCTATTAGAGAGAAAAGT
>CAZPCQ010000032.1:0-9852 GCA_964585155.1 uncultured Candidatus Saccharibacteria bacterium
GTTCCAGTACACGATTAAATTACACAACTCTCAAACCTCAAATTCGGCTTTTAAGTCGTCAGCCACACAACAAAACGCCGTTTAATCGTGCTGGACACTCTAATTATACTACAAAATCACAAATTAAGCGAGTTTATCCGTCATAATTCACACATATCTCGATCGAGCACGATACGAGGCACACCCTTTACCCTACCACGATCGTAGTTCTCTACAAGCAGTACATTAATTTGATGATTATCCAAATCATGATAAAAGCGCTCAAATTCATTTTTAGACAATAGCGAGCGAAGGCTAACAAAAACAAAAACTTTAATAGCCGCCAATTCAGACATCATTGACATATAATCAGCCACCAGCTCAACAAAATCATCCTCATCACCCACAATGTGCAAATTCGCCGCCTTCGCAATATCATCAATGTTAAACTCGCCCGACGAAACCTCAAAATTAAAACCTTCACTATCGACTACCTGATCAAGATATTTTATGACGCCTGTCTTAAAACTATTAGTTTTAAGATAAAAGTCTTCCGATAATGAGGTCTTAACTAACAGTTTAAGCAACGCAGTCGTAGCGCGACGATTGTTAAAATCAAGTCGCAACGGGTTAAAAATCACATCGCAGTCCTTCTCAAGACTAAGCGCCTCACCGTTTTCCATAAAACTTAACCGTAACTCCTCGCCAACGATCGAAAAATCATGAAGAACTTGCCGCAAAATATACGGATTTTCTACGACCAGCTCGCAAAGATGAGTATTTTCGTTCCACTCCAAAGTTTTATTAAGTGCTCGATGACTAAAAATCATAGAATAATCATCCTCTCTTCACTTTGAATATTAACCGAATCAGTCTCTCCGATAATCAATTTCATATTTGCAAACTGCCTTTCCGTTACATTAATAACCTGAATTAAACCATTTGGCGGACGATTCTTATGAATATTCGCCTCAACTTTCGCGACAGCATGCATATTCAGACAAATCTTCGTATAAATCGATTCTTGCATCATTACAAACCCCTCATCGATTAAAAATTTACGAAACCAGCGATAATGCCGCCTGTTCATAGAAGTATCGGTCGGCAAATCAAACATCACAATCACTCGCATAAATCTATAGCTCATACCAATTTAGAATCTTACTCGTATCGTTTTCGTTAAGCGCATTAAAAATACTACGCGAATAAAACCCAATCGCATTATTGAGGTATTGAGAGCTTTTATCGATTAAAACTTTCGAGTTTAACAAATCCAATACTTGTATTTTCTCCTCTTTTTCAAACGTAGCAAAATCTTGATGCTGATAAGCGAATAAATCTATAATCGGGCGAAATGACTCCATTAGATCCGAACCTAAATTAAACGGATTTTCTGCATTATCATGCCAGATGCCAAGTTGTGTCAAATAACCACTTGCCGCAATTTCCCGGTTAAAGCAAGACAAAAGAATTGTATAGCCATAGTTAAGAATAGCATTCCGAATATCACTCATATCTCGACAAAAATCTAGACCAAACAACGCGTTAAAATAAACCTTTGCAGCGTGCCCCTCACGGTTACTAATATCGCCAGGTAATACCTGTTCTGCATATTTCAAAAGTTGTTGAGATTTTTCCGTTTCACCAGCCTTTTGCAGTACACTAGCCTGATTTCTAATCTTAGCTTTAGTTATTTCTTGCCAGACCTTAGCTTTGGCCTCCTCGCTCCAAGCAATTTGTTCGCGAATTCTCCCACTACTCACATAACTACCATACATCGGAATCAGCTCGGATGCCGGATTATGCTTATTATCACAAAAGATTACTTTGATTTTTCGCTCAGTCAACTCAGCCAAAAGGTAAGCTGTAATCGATATCGCCGTAGTCTCGCACATTAGTACCGATATATCATCCAAGAAAATCCGCTTCTCGCCATCTTCATTGCGCACCACTAGCGATCCTAGCTTATAGTCCAGCTTACCACGTTGAGAAATAACCACCACCCGCCAAGACATTTATAATTCCCTATTCGTTTTAACGACCTTAACTCTCCGCGATTTAGGCTGAACAATTTTTAGGTTGATGTTTTCTTGATAAAGCCCAGTAGGCGATTGATTAATTAGCTCTGCCTTTTCACTTCGGGAAACTATATCCTCAGAAGCAGTAGGTTTGCCAAGAAATGATGACTTTGGCACAAAAGAGGATATATCGCCGGTCTCTGCATTACATTTTAAAATTTTAACAAAATTAATCAATGCGACAACCTGGGCTTTCAGATCTAGCGCCACAAAATCATTCCTATGACTTCGAATTTCACTCACTTTCGCGCCAAAACTTGGCATAGTCTCAAAAAGAGCCATTTTTAGACAAAGCGCATCAAACAGCTGAATATTTTTATCGCAATCAATTCCATCCCGATCATGATCAATTTCATATTTTCCTCTTAGCTCCTGATCTCTTTTATTAACTCGCATTATATCTTTAAGGTATTCAATCATCTCATCGCATAAGACCAGCTGTCGAGCATTATAAAATACAAGTCCACCACCACTCTTCCCAGCTATATGCAAAGGAAAATCATTAAACTGCATTTTAACTTTATATCTAATCACCGGTATCACAACCTCAGCCCCCGGATATTTATCAACAACATATTTCTTAATATTAGTCTTATAAATTTGAGGGATTGAAATAATCCGACGCTGAAGATTACCCTTCTTATCTGGGCATTCAATCAAAGCAAAATGCGCACCTTTAATCGAATTGTATCCTCCATACCTATCAATCTTCCTTAACCGCTCATCCTGTTTGATCGACAACATTCCATCCGCCTTCTTAGTCTTATGGACCAGCTGCAAATCAGACATTTCACTACTCTCCACATAACTCATCCGCGTCCACAGAATATCATTCTGCTTCATCGTGTCAGAAATTATCCGAATACTCTCTGCAAAATCCCAACCTTGGGTTTCCGGATAGTGACTTTCTTCACCATTCGATTTTTGGTAAACATATGAATCCCGGAAAATTCTTTCTGGCGTAATTGTATAATTTTTGCCTTCACGCCGTTTAATCCATTCATATGGATCATCCGTAAAAGTCGAGTTCATCACATTACCAACCACAATATTCAAATAAGCGTCTTTAGCATGATGAAAATCATTCAACTCACGAATCTTAATAAATTCTGGTCGTGGCGCAACCTTATACTCATCCGAATCCCGATATTTAATACCATTAGCAAACAAATGTCGAAAATCCGACACTTGGCCAGCCTTCACCATTACAACTTTTGTATTGGGATAAGCACGCGCCAACAGATCACGAATCGCTTTAACAGTTTGACTAGTTTCCACAATTTGCCGAGCAATAAATCCGCCTAACTCATCATTTGACAAAGGCGTAGTACGCGTCAGACGATTATATTTTTCTTCAGTAATCAAACCTTTCCCACGCCAAAGTTGCCACATCAACATCATTTTATGTTGCCATTCCGGAAATTCACAAAGATTCCTATCAGTTTTACGACGATTATATTCTGCCTTAACCAAAACCAAATTCCTCGTAATGCTATCATCCTTAGTTTTAGAGCGCGGATAGATATGATCTATATCGCAAATCTGCGTATTATTCAAATCCTCCAAATTAATCGACTCACCAGAATAAGCACATCGCCCCATTTGTGAGAAATACAAAAATAACTTCTTTTGACGTAGATCTGCATCAATCTTACCGCCTAACTCGGCTAAGATCTTCTTCGCATCCTCAGTTTTTACGGCTTTAAGTTTAGTCTCTAAATCTTTTTTACGAGCAGTAGTCAATTGCCCCTTAGATTTTTCGTCTTCACCACGCGTCACCTCAATAAAAATCTTCGTCGGAGCATTCTTCTGAGTCTTCACGATCTCATTAATAATTTTTACCGTCTGCCAAATTGAGCGCTTTACCGCCGGCGAACAATACAAACTTTGCACATCATTATAACTGATCTTTGTACCAGGCTTGAACTTAACATTAAAACCAGCATTATATTCTTCAACTTTCCGTCCAAAACCTACCTCCTGGCCTAGTAGCTGCTGAAGGTTATACTGGCTTTCCCAAAGCCAGTCCAGAATCGTGCGATCATCTACCCTAATGCCATCAAGAAATTCCGCCGAGAACTTTCCCCAATCTTTATATGACAGCTTAGCTAAATGCTGAACACGAGAATCCTTTTCATCTAAGCCTAAAATATTAGCAACTTTCTTCTTAAGCATCGTTTTCTCATCACCAAGAATCGTAATCGCCTCAACCATTTTCTCTAGTCTCTCTTGCGAATACCGTTTGGTAAAATCAGAACCAAGCCACTTACGTAAATCTTGATAAGTCTGCAACTTTGGCAAAAACTTCACCTTATTCGTGCCGCTCAGGATATCAATACTGGAAATCAGCTGACTTTGTTTAAGCCATTTTTCTAACCTTTTAGAAGTAATATTACCAGACAGCTCACCGTTTAGAAAAACACGCTCATATACTTCCTGTTTCAAGTCCACGTCCAACGGCCGACCGTTAATGCGTAAGTTATTCAGCTCATTCAGCACCATATACTTTTGATAAAGCAGAGAACTTTTTGGTAACACATCTTTATCAAACAAATAAGTACACTTATTAGTCATTCGCCGAATAAAGTTATCCGCTCGCATTTCTTTATTAACTAACTTATCAAAATTCCAAGGATAAACTATTTCATTAATTTCTTCATTCGCCCAAGAAAATTGGCTCTTTCCGTCAGAAACCAATTTGCCCTCATCATCATATTTACGCTTCACTATTGGTCCGCAGTAATACGGAATTCGAAAATAGTGAATTTGCAAAATCTTTTTACACTTGGTATTATATTTTTCATCTTCGCTCGCATCTTCCTCAGCAAAACTCGGATAATCCTTAGCTAATCTTTCCAAAATAATCTTAAGTTCATTATGATGCAGCTGTTGTGGAATAGTGCCTTTGGCCTGCCCACGCTGCTTAGGCAAAAGCTCACCTCGCTCAGCGCGTTCCAAAAGTTCTCCAGTATAACTAATTTCCTCCAGTAAAACTTTAATTTGCTTATTAAAATCTTCTTGGCTAAACTGAATTGGTTTATCTTTAACGCTCCTGGCTTTACCAATATAAGCATTATAGCTAATTGGCTTTTTGTCATCATCGACTTTCGTCTTAAAAAGTTTATCATACTGTTCTTTGTGTGGCTTAAAAACTCTTTTCAGTTCTTTCAGATCTTTTTTATGTTGATCATAGTGCGCAACCATCGCATCAGAAATCGTATCATTATTCCCAAGCAAATTACTAAGGACTCCATAGTCATAGATGCGTTTAGCCGCAAGAATTAAATCAAGATTGTCACTGCCAATAGCTGATTCAATTTCCGGGAGTTTTTCATCCAAGTCACTTTCAGCAAAAGAAAATTTGTAATCTTCGCCTTCAATACCAAATATTTTCGTCAACGATACTTTCGAACCCACCAGTAAGCCAGCAAGTTCTGCTTGCCCTTTGGGCATATCTTCTTCTTTTTCATCGCCTTCATTGAATATACGCTCTTTCAGTTCTTTCTTCTTATCAACTTTACTTTTATTTTTATCCTTCACAATCTGTTTTACAAAATCCGCACAAGTATCATCTATGCGATAAGATACTCGATCACAAGCCTCATAAAAAGTATCAAAAAGTTCTTGAAAATTAGCATTACTACCCTCCAACCTGCCAGAAAGCAAAAAGTGACCACGATGTTTCAAGATATGTTGAATTGCAAGAAAATATAACCTAAGATCAAAATGTTGATCATCATCAGCCTTAATAATGTTCTTACGCAGATGCCAAATCGTCGGATACAACTTATGAAAATCTTTATCGGTAAAATTACTATCATTAAACAAAGTATTTTTAGACTTATTAGCTAAGCTCTTATCCTCCTCCCAATAAAAACTTTCACGCAGCCGTTGATAAAACTCCGGATCTACTTTTACCATCTCATCTTCGAACAACATCTGTAGAAGTTTTAACCGCTGCTTAGCACGGCTATTCCGGCGCCGATTTGAACGAGCTACTCGACGATCAGCTGCCGTATCCGCACTATCAAACAAACGAACGCCTTCCAGCCGACGCTTCCGAGTCTTCACTTTGCCGTCTTTTTTAGTTTTCGCATTTGCTTGCAGGATATTATATTTCTCATCAGTTACCGCCCAACCAACGGAATTTGTCCCACAATCTAGACCAATATAATATTTTTGCTGTTTTTCGCTCATAATATCCTCATCGCAGTTTAGAAATCTTATTTACATTATAGCACACACGTGGTAAAATTAGGTTAGTTCAATTGCACGATTGAATTTACACAACAAGTTCAAATAAGCGGCATCTTCGCGGATGTTTAGCGACATCAACTTCTTCATGAAGTAAAGCCCCGTGTGGGGCTTTTTATGATTATCCTCTCTTTTAAAAACCGACAAAACTACACAAAAATATACGAAAATTATTTATCATTATGATTATAATTCCCCTTCACCCCAAAAATCTTCTGCCCCTGAATCTCCTCCGGCAGATAACTTTTGTTCAGGTGAAACCCTGCTGTCCATTGCTGACCATCACCGTAACCAAGGTCTTTCATCAACTTCGTCGGCGCATTACGCAGATGTAACGGCACCGGACACCCCATACTTGTCCGCGCGATTTCCTTGGCTCGCGCCCAACCATCATAAGTTTCACGACTTTTCTTCGCCTTCGCTAGCACCACCGCCACGTGCGACAAAATAATCTCCCCCTCCGGCATTCCCACCCGCTCGATCGCCTGAAAACAACTTACCGCCAGATTTAGCGCGCCATTCCCCGCCAATCCAATATCTTCCGACGCAAAAATCACCATTCGCCGCGCGATGAATTTCGGATCTTCCCCGCTCATCACCATCCGTGCCAAATAATACAGCGTCGCATCCACATCACACCCTCGCATCGACTTAATAAACGCCGAAATATTATCATAATGATAATCCCCACTTTTATCATAAATTGGCATTTTCTTCCCCGCCGCCGTTTTTACCACCTCGACGTCAACCTTTTTCTCCAAACTCAGCGCCAATTCCAAATCCCCCAGCGCCGACCGCGCATCGCCACCACTCAGATCAGCAATCATCTCCAACGCCTCTTCCGTCACCCGATCTTCCACTTTTTCCGCTTTTACCGCCCGATGCAAAACTTCCAAAATATCAGCCTTCTTCAATGGCGACACAATTACTACTCGCGAGCGCGAAATCAACGGCGAAATCACCTCAAAACTTGGATTCTCCGTCGTCGCTCCAATGAGAATAATCAAACCCGACTCCACGTGCGGCAAAAAGGCATCCTGCTGCGCTTTGTTAAACCGGTGAATTTCATCCACAAACAGCACCGTCCGCGTCTGCAAATTCCAATTCACCCGCGCCCGTTCCACCACATCCTCGATGTCTTTTTTCTTCGCCGTCACCGCCGAAAGTTCCACAAAATCCGCTTCAAACTCGTGCGCCAAAATCCGCGCCAACGTCGTCTTTCCCGTCCCCGGCGGCCCCCAAAAGATCAAATTCACTGGCTTTCCCTGCTTCACGATCTGCGTCAAAATCTTTCCATCGCCAATAATCGCGTCCTGCCCGACGACCTCGTCCAAACTTTGCGGACGCATACGCTCCGCCAGCGGAATTCGACTATTCATAACTCCTATTATATCATATTTCCAAAGATACTACTCAAGAAAATTTCCTACAGATTTTGTTTCACAAACATTTCTATTAGTACCGTTCTTGATTCGTGAATATGGGGAATTTAGTTCGCCTATCACGAGACCCTGTATAGAAAGTTTTAAAATCTAGCAAAAAGTCAGCACAATAGTTTGTGGAACTTTTGCGGTTGACTTTAGTCAAAGATTTTAGAACTTTCTATCAGGCGGCAAGTGATTCAGCGGATCTAAATTACTCATATCTACGAAGCAAAGCCTTTCCTACACATTCTCATACGCCCGCACGATTGGCATCATCGCCTCCACTAGCCTATCAATATCCGCCACCCTTGCCACCGTCGCCAACTTATTCGTCAACATCAACCGCGCCAGTTTAATCTCCGCCGCCGAAATTTGCCCCTGCGGATTTTTCCTCAGCGCACTTTCCGCATTATCCCAAAAATACCTCTCCGTCGCTATCAATTCTCCCCCCTCCGCATCCGCCGTCAAATTCACTTCTTCCCCCACCGCCTGCGCCAAGTTCAGCGTAAACCAACTTTTCACAGCTATCGGCAAAAACTCTTTATTTAGTCCCGCCAAGGCCTGATTCACCAAATCAAAATAATCCGGATTATCCGTCTGTTCTGCTGCCTTTTCCACTTTTTTCAAACACTCCGACGCTAATTCTAGCCTTGCCATATCTAACAAAATATTTTGATAAAAACAAATTAACTTCGCACTTGTCAAGACTGCCAAATTACCCCGGCCTTGATGCACCACCACATCCCCCACCGAAAACAGTTCAATCCCACCCGCCAATTTCGACTTTTCTTTTCGCACTCCCTTCGCTAATACCGCAATTTTCCCTTCCGGTGTCAACAAATTCAGAATCCGATCCGACTCACCATAGTTCGTCCGCCGAAGCACTATCGCGTGCGTACGCAAATCATTTGGCATTTTTTAGCGCCCTTTCCACCGCAAACTTAATCTCCCTCGGCGTCATCGTTTCTTTTTGTAATACTTCCACGATATTATATTGTTGCAAATTCTCCGTCGACAAATCCAAACTCGTCACAATAATCACCGGAATATTCACGGTATCGTGATAAGAAATTAACTCATTCAAAAAAGTAAATCCGTCTGGCCCCGTTAGCAAAATATCTAACAAAACCACCTCCGGAATTTCATCATTCAAAAAGTTAATCGCCGCGATCGCATTCGGAAAAGTCTTCACTTGATGTTCTGGATGGACAACTTTTCGCTCATTCCGCAAGCCAACATCCTTTCGCAACTCCACATTCACCGCTCTCACCAAGCATTCTGCCATCATTTCGTCATCTTCGACAATCCAAACTTTCGCCATCACGCTTCTCCAAACAAACAGGTCTGCGTCGAAATCGGTAAATCCACAAAAAAACTCGTCCCATCTCGATGCCGCACCGCTCCAAAATCCGCGTGCATATAACTCGCAAACTGCGTCGCAATATACAGCCCCAAACTTGAACTTCCCGGCCGCATACTTATTCTCGTCGGATTCAAAAAAGACCCATCTTGCAAACTCCGCCACGTCTGCGTCGGCAGCGCTGGGCCATAATCTCGTACGTCAATCCGAATACGCTGACTATTATCACTCACCACCAGCTGGCTCGTCGTCTCCGCGTCCGCACAATGCATCGCATTCGCACAAAAATTATAAATCACGCTATACAGCAACTCCGCATTCGCCACCGCCAATCGCTGACGATTCTTATAATGAATCGCCAAACTTTTCCGATCATAGCCAAACAGCGCCCCCACATCCCGCGCCACCGCCTCACAAACCCCCCGCACACTCACCGGCTCCATTTCAAACAACCCATTTTCCAGCCGCGCAATTTTCACCAAATCATTCACTTGTAAAAGCGCCCGATCCGTCACATTTACCATTTGCCGACAAATCCGATTTTGTGAATCCGCATCTTCACTCAGTTGCAAAGACAATGCCAACTGTCGCACCAGACTCAGTGGCGTTTTCAGCTCATGCGCCGCTACCAAAAAACTCTGTACCTCACTCACAATACTTCTATTATACTACAAAAAAGCAGAATATAGCACAAAAATACATTCTTGGTTTAATTAACTAATCCAGAAAGAAAAATAGTAACAAATAAAAGAACAAC
>CAZPCQ010000033.1:0-9156 GCA_964585155.1 uncultured Candidatus Saccharibacteria bacterium
TAATGTAAATAACTACCTTAAATTATGCGGTTGTTCTAAATTGTTTAAATGAGCCGACGTTGTTTCTAATACACGATTTAATAAAACAAATTATGATAATAATTAATTGTGAACTATTATTAAAAATAGCTCGTATAGTAGTATGATTTCATTATACCACAAATTTCGATCGTGCAAGGAAAATCGCACACAGGAAGACGGGTGCAAGATTCCACGCTTGGTATATCAACTATGTATATACAATATACATAGATAGACAATGAGGTAAAGAAAAAAGGAATAAAAGAAGAATAAAAGCATAAAGGAGGAAGAGAGAATATATATAATTAATATATAATATATCAACAATATGTAGTAAGTTATCTATCACTGGGTGACGCAGCGGAGGGAAAGACCAAGATAGTGAGCGTCGTGATAGGATGGGTAGACATTAATACTATAGAAGCGCAAAGGGTAAGCACCCACAGCCGAGGTGACGGTAGAAGACCAGTAATATGCATTTATCCCAGCGGAACTAAAGGCATCGTTGCTAATTCTCCCACCCCGCAGGAAGTTATCGGGCGACACAACGAAGTGCAACACCAAGGAAACGAAGGTCACGAGTACCATTATAAGATGGAGTAATGATGGTATTAGTAAAATGTAAAAGGTAAACATTAAAAATATTAATCACTGTGGAAGACCAAAGCGCGCTATCAATTCCCATATAATGCAACATATTATTGTATACCCTCCCACCCCGCAGGAAGTATAATTATCTCGTAGATTACAACTTTTACCATAAACTTACTGGAACTTTTTCTTATTCTATGTTAATATAAATATATAAGCATAAACGAGATATAAAGGGAATCATAGTATGGATGAAGCAGAAATCCAGCGTAAACGTCGAGAAAACGAAGAGCAGGCCACCAAGCGCCGTGCCAGTATTCTTGGCTTGCCCTATCTCGACACTCGCACGTTCGAGGAGACCGTTCCTCTAGTCCCCGACGTTTTGAGCATCGATGAGATGCGCAAGGATTATATTATTCCTCTGCAATATAATCCCGACGATATGTCTTTCCGTTTTATGGTCACTAGTCAGACACCTAATAGCCTTATCCCGCGGATGCGCCAAGAATATGCTGAGCGGGGTGCCCACGTGGCTTTCTTCCTGATTTCCAAGGCCGCTTATTTGGCTTTTATGTTACGCTATGATCCGCCCAAGGAAACCATTTACGACGATATTAAGATTGCCTCCGAAGGTGATTCCGAGACTATCGCTGAGGTTAGCCGCACTCTCAACAGCGTTTCTACTGAAAAAGTTTTCAATTTTCTCATCGATCAAGCCGACAAGTTGGGTGCTTCCGATATTCATATCGAAAATATGCGCAATGAGATTCGTATCCGTATGCGCGTAGATGGTATTTTGCACCCTGTTGCTACTATTGACAAAGATCGTTATCGTATTTTTATGGGCGAGTTGAGCGCGCGGGCCAATATTTCCACTGCCTCTACCAAGCCTCAATCTGGCCATATGCAACAAGAAATTCACCGTAACGGCGCCAGCCACCTCCTCAATATTCGTGTCGAGATGGTTCCGACTATGTATGGTCAAGATGCGGTTTTACGTCTATTCAACTTTGACGAAAGCCTCCTCAATCTCGATTTGCTCGGCCTTTCTGATGATGAGATGGCTACGATGCGTGATATTATTTCCCACCCGCGCGGCCTTGTCTTAATGGTTGGCCCCACCGGTTCCGGTAAGTCTACTACTCTCTATTCTATCTTGAATGCTCTTAATACTACTGATCGCAAGATTATTACTCTCGAGGACCCGATTGAGTACGGTATCACCGGCATTTCTCAGATCCCGATTCATACTAATGACGGC
The DNA here is from genome assembly GCA_964585155.1 of uncultured Candidatus Saccharibacteria bacterium. Classification (GTDB taxonomy): domain Bacteria; phylum Patescibacteriota; class Saccharimonadia; order Saccharimonadales; family Saccharimonadaceae; genus Nanosyncoccus. Next base: position 1,874 of record CAZPCQ010000033.1, read on the forward strand.
GGCTCTTTCGCCGAAGGTCTGCGCTCTGTTCTGCGTCTTGATCCAGACGTAGTGATGGTGGGTGAGATTCGCGACGCCGACACTGCTCGTACCGCCATCCAGGCTTCAATTACTGGGCATCTCGTATTGTCTTCTTTTCACGCTAATTCCGCTGCCGCTGCTTTTTCTCGTATGATCGATCTCATCGGTGTGAACCCGATTTTTGCAAGTTCCATTCGCTTACTTATCGCTCAGCGCCTAGTTCGTAAACTTTCTGATAGTAAGGAACCGTATAAGCCCGATGAAGCCACCGTCGATTATATTCGCAGCAAAATGGAAGGCGTGCCCGACGTTGGTCTTAGTGACATTACTTTGTATCACCCGAAGCCTAGTGACGACGCGCCGTTTGGCTACAAAGGCCGCACCGTTTTGATGGAGCAACTTGTTGTTAGTAAAGACATCCAAGGTTTTCTCCGCGGCGATCTCAAAGACATTAGCGCCGAAGCCATCGAAGCCAGCGCGCGTATGCAGGGGATGTTAACGTTAGAACAGCGCGGCATTCTTGCTGCCCTCCGCGGCGAAACCACTTTGGAAGAAGTCTCGCGCGTGATTTAGTGACAAAAACTTAAATTACAAAAATTTCTCAAACTAGTTTTTCTGCAAAAATCTAATTTACAAATAAATTACAAAAATTTTTCACTTCCAAATCACTCCAAAATACCCCAAAAATTAAATAAAAAATATTTTTCACTATCAAAAAGCCCCAAAACTCTATCAAAACCGCCCACTTTTATTATTTTTCGTACATTTTTCGCGCCAAAACCTATTTCAACTAGACTTTTTCCAATTTTCCAAATTTCACTATCAAACCCCACTTTTCCGTCACTTTTCGTACTTATCCAAGCATAACCTTCTTTTACTTTTTCATTATTTTATTTTTTCGTAAATATTCCTCGCAACTTAAATTTATTTATTTCTATCAGAATTTCCGCCAAAAGTGTTACAATAATAATATGGAAAGACTTTTAAAATACTTCAAACCCACGCGCTACGGACTCGAACTTTTCGTGTTTAGCGACAAAGAATATATTCAGGGAACGACTACGATTGACGGCGTGCTTGCGGGCGACATTGCAAAGTTCCATGCTGTTAATATGGATATTAAAGAAGTAACTTTTCAGGCTCTGCATTGGTATGGTTCCGATGTTACGCCAGTGAGACCTTGTGAATACAAATATGATGGTGAGACTATAGAAATAGTACTCGATGATGCTATGAAACAAGATCTAGATAAAGTTCACAAAATCAATCTAGATGAAGACTACGAAGACCGTCGGCTGGCTACCTTTGTTATTAAATATGAGACTAAATTAAATCATAATATGCAGGGCTGCTACGTCTCAACTTATGATTTTAACGGTGAGCCACAAAAACTTATCGCCACTCAATTCGAATCTCATTATGCTCGTGAAGCCTTTCCTTGTATCGATGAGCCGGCCGCCAAAGCCTCGTTTGATTTGACGCTTATTGCGCCCGATCGCAAGCCTACCGATGTGATTCTGGCTAATACTAATGTTGTCGTCCAAGATATTAATCGTTTTGAGTTCGCTCCTACTCCGCGAATGTCGACTTATCTCCTCGCCTGGGTGATTGGTCCACTCAAAAGTGTTTCCGCCGTCAATCAGCATGGCGTCAAAGTCTCTTCCTATGCTGCATTGAACCAGACTACTAGTTCACTGGAGTTTGCCAATGAAGTCGCCTGCCGTGCGCTTGATTATTATGATGAAAAGTTTGGTATCAAATATCCGTTAGAAAAGTTAGACCAAGTCGCCTTGCCTGATTTTGAAGCGGGCGCCATGGAAAACTGGGGCTTGGTCACTTATCGTGAATCTTGTATGTTAGCCGAGTCAAACTCTTCCGTCGATACTAAACAATCCGTCGCCGTTACCGTCACTCATGAACTTTCTCATCAATGGTTCGGCGATCTCGTGACGATGGCTTGGTGGGACGATCTTTGGCTCAATGAAAGTTTTGCCACTATTATGGAATACTACGCTACCGACGCTCTTTATCCCGAACTGCAGGCTTGGCAAGATTTCTATACCGGCGACTGCGTTGCGGCCCTACGTCGCGATTGCTTGCCGGGCGTTCAGGCTGTCCAGCAAGAAGTCCATCACCCTGCAGAAATCGCCACTCTGTTTGATAGTGCCATTGTTTATGCCAAAGGCGCTCGCCTGATTCTGATGTTGATACACCAAATGGGTGAAGCGAATTTTTACAAAGGCGTCCACGATTATTTCGAAACTTATAAATATCAAAATACTGTCGGCGATAATTTGTGGGAAAAGTTACAACCCTATGCTGATTTTGATATTAAAGAATTTATGCACGCTTGGATTTCTCAGCCCGGCTACCCAGCCTTGCAAGAAGCGCACAATGGCGATCAGACTTGGTGGGAACAACAGCGCTTCCTGATTGATGGCACCACTGATGATACTAAATGGCCTCTGCCTAAAGTTCAAGATGATATGTCTGGTCATTATCTCATCAACCTCGGCACCAAAGAGTTCCAGCAAAAGTTGCAAGATTTTGATAACCTGGACGACGGTCAAAAACTCCGCCTTCTCATCGACCGTATGCTACTCGCCAAAGGTCATCTTGTTGCATCCGCTCCTTTGCTTGATCTCCTCGAGAAATTCACCGACGAAGATGCCGCTGTCTGGGATATTCTCCTCAGCATCATTAATGACCTCAAGATTTTCTTCCCCTCCGAATCGTCAGAGGAAAACTTATATCGTGGATTCTTGCGCCATATTATATATAGCAGAGCTCGCACTGTCGGTATGGTCGGTTCCGCAGCGGATGATAGTGACACTAAGCGCCTCCGCAATATCCTGGCTGTCATTGCACGTTTTGCCCGCGACGAAGAGTTAATCGCTGAGTTAGCCGCCCAATACCACGACGACTTGCGCCGCATTGATCCCGAAATGCGCGGTAACATCTTGATGGCCAAAGTCATCACGTCCGAAGATGAAGTCTTCGCCCATTTCCTCGAAGTCTACCAGTCCGATTCTGACCCCGAGCTAAGAGATGATATTCTTTGTACTCTCGCTAGTGTTCGCCACGATCATAATCTTCAAACCGTCATTGCCTTGCTCGATCAGCCCGAAGTTGTCCGCCCGCAGGACCACCTCTTCCTCTACGTCTATCTCTTGCGCAACCCCAAGGCTCGTCTACTCGCCCTTGACTGGCTCTATCAGCATTGGTCTTATGTCGAGCAGCTTACTGGCGAGAAATCCATCGAAGACTACCCTCGCTGTACTGCCGGTTATATCAATACTCGCGCCGAAGCCGATGCGTTTTACAAATTCTTCGATCAGCACAAAGAGAATCCCATCCTCGTTCGCACCTTAGCAATGGCCCGCGTCAGCATCGAATCCAAACTCTCCCTCATCGCCGCCGAATCTGCCGCTGTTAATGATAAACTCAAAGAAATGGTTAAAAATAATGAACAATAAGGAGACTAATGCTGTTATCGTCGTCGGCGGCCTCATCGAGCAAAACGGTAAATATCTACTTATTCAGGAGGCTAGTGCCAAATGCCGTGGCAAGTGGAACCTGCCTGCCGGCCATCTAGAAGTTGGCGAAAACATTTTTGAGGGCGCACTTCGCGAAATCAGGGAAGAATCTGGTTGCGAGATCGATCTCACTGGAGTTTGTCAAATTGGCAACCGCAAACGCAAAGACCTTGCCTTTGTCTCCGTTATTTTTACTGCTAAGTTGATTAAAGACAATACCTACGTTACTGATCCGGCTGAGATTATGGACTCAAAATGGTTTAGTTATGAGGAGATTTTGTCAATGCGCGATAATATTCGCAATACCGATCTAATGATTGGCGCTATCGATAATTACCGTCAGGGGATTATCGCTCCGATTGATATTATCAAAGTCTATTACGCAGGCGCCGAATTTAAGTCTGTTATGGTGGGAGGATAGTATTATTATGAAACTCTACCTCGTCCGTCACGGCCAAACTGATTGGAATATTGACCACCGTATTCAAGGCAGCACTGATATTCCACTCAATGATACCGGTATTAAGCAAGCTGAAGAGCTGGCCAAGCAGCTAAAAGGCAAACAATTCGACGCTATCTATTCTTCACCGCTTACCCGCGCCCGTCAGACTGCTCAGATTCTCACTGGCCGTGACGACCTTATTCTAGATGAAGATTTGCGCGAGCGTTACTTCGGCGAGCTCGAAGGGAAGCATGTTGACTGGAGCCAGATTGGTGACGATCTCGACCGTCGCCTCAACCTCAAGGTCTATGGTATGGAGCCGGTCAATGATATGCTTGCCCGCACGAATCGCTTTGTCGAGCGTATCAAATCTCAGTACGGTCCTGACGTTGAGATTCTTATCGTCGCCCACGGCGGCATCCTCCGCATCCTTCACTATAGTATCGTTGGCTATGATGACGACACCAATTTCCGCGACACTCGCTTCGAGAATTGTGAACTCCGCGAGTATGATATATAATATTAACGCCTTGAGATAGGTCGCCTGCACAGCCTTGTTCCATAATTAATACGTCACTCCCCGTGGGAGAATTGAACTATAGAACAGAGTCAATTTGTGTTACAATCTTGCCAAGATTGTCATTTTTAGCATAAAAGTATTGACTTTTCCAATAATCTGTGCTATAATAGAAACATGGGGCAATTCTAGTCCCTAGAATTAGTATATCCTTATGGATATACTAACCTAATCATATCAGTTCGTTTAAGCGTTCTAAAATTATAGAAACACTTGCGAAGCAACTTAAAAAGTTAGTTATTCAAATTCCCGAGTTCAGAAATCCCATCAATTACATTCATAGAAAGTGAGTGATAAGTTTGTCAACCTGTGCGAACAAGCCCTATCAGCCGCGCCCTTACCAAGCCCGGTGCCTTGCCGCCCTTGCTGAAGCCAGGAAGAATGGTATTCAGAAGGGACTAGTAGTGATGGCTGGCGGTCTTGGTAAGACTGCGACGGCTATCTTCGACGCCGAGCAATATCTCGACGAGTATCCCAATAGTCGGTTCTTGTACCTGTGCGACCAAGAGACGATCTTGGTCCAAAACAAGCAGAAGTTCCGCGCCTACTTCGGCGAAGAGCGTAGTTACGGCCTTTATAGTGGCAGTAGCAAGACTCTTCACCGCGTTGATTTCCTATTCGCCACCTTGCAATCGGTGCGCGATCATCAGGAAGACTTCATCGCCGATGATTATGATTATATTATCGTCGATGAAGCGCATCACACCAGCGCTGATACTTACGAGCCGGTCATTCGGTTTTTTCGGCCACAGTTCCTACTGGGGCTGACCGCTACCCCTGACCGCGAAGATGGCCGTAGCATCCTTGACGTCTATCAGCGGATTTTGTTCGAGATGGACATCTACCAAGGCTGGGCCGAGGGCTACTTGACCCGCACCCACTACGAGCTGATGCTCGACGACGTCGATGAACAGCAGCTTAGAGCCTACCTTGGTCCCGAAGGCGACGGTCTGAAGATTAGTATGACCCAGCTCAATCGCAGCCTCTTCATCCCCCGGCGGGACGAAGAGATTGTCGCCTCCGCGCGTGAGCGGATTGCTAGCGCTGGCATCGAGAATCCCCGGATTTTTGCATTTTGTAGTAACATTACCTATGCCGAGTCTATGGCGAAGCATTTCGGTGATGGTGCTGCTGTCGTGCACTCTGGCCAGAACCGCGCGCTCAACGAAGCGGTTCTGAGCGATTTCCGTTCCGGCAAACTTGATACCGTTATCGCTGTCGACATGCTCAATGAAGGTGTCGACATTCCCGAAGCGAATGTCCTCATCTTCCTGCGTGCTACCGACGCGAAACGGATTTTCTTCCAGCAGTTGGCTAGAGGTTTGCGCCTCTCTCCGGGGAAGGACTTTGCACTCGTGCTGGACTATGTCATCAACGTCCAGCGGATCGCTATGGTCCTCGAGATGGAAGAAACTTCTCAAACACGTATTCAGCCCAATCCTGCCTATCCCTCTTCCGCCAAACGTTTCCCGCCCATCGTCGTCAATATCCCTGCCACTAAGTTCCGCATTCAACGCGTCGACCTCGAAAGTCTATTACGGAGCGTTCGAAATCAAGAGAGGTGGACGAGAGAAATGGTCATAGAAGCATTCCAAAATTTTGAGAAGCAGTACAATCGGTCACCAACACAAAGAGAATCCGACGAAAATGCGTCTTTGCCGGATTCATATATTGTCATCTACCTCTTCGGCACATTCAATAAGGGCCTTTTGGCAGCGAATATGAGTATAAACCGGTACGGCTGGACAAAAGAGGAAGCCATCATAGCGCTCCAGGAAAACGCTAGAACAAATAGCTATGGGCAGAAGGTGATGCTAAGTCGAGAAGAAATTAATAGCAATAAGAATCTTCCATCGACTAAAACTATCACGCGCCTTTTTCATGGCTTTCAGAATGCCGCAAAAGAAGCGGGATTAATCATTGAAGACAGACGCCAGTCCAAGCATAGTCCGGAAGCAATTACTTTGGGTATACAACGGCTCAATAGGGAAGTAACAGAATTAACCGTAACAGAAATAGATAAATGTTGTTACCTACCGGCATGCTCAACCTGCCAAAGAGTTTTGGGTGTTAGAACGATAGAGGAACTGAAAAAAGCATGTAATGTAAAGTAGCTAACGTAAATTACTAACCCACGCCATCTTGGCGTGGGTTTTCTCACGCTATATGCTATATTACATAGAAGGAATAACCTAAAATAACCACAATATTGCCAGAAATTCCAGAAAATAGCATAAAAAGTATTGACATTTTTCAACATCTGTGCTACAATAGAGACAGTTCGCGAAGAAAATGACCGAACAAAGGTTACTTTTGCGAAGGTAAAATTAAGAAATCTGACCCAAATTATAGCCAAAATTGGTAAAAATGTTGTAGATTTTACACGATTTTTACAGGGGTGGAGAAACTTTTTCCACAAAAAATCGAAAAATCTTCAAAAAAAGTGTTGACTTATTTTTGCCTCCGCGCTATAATGAAGAAAGTTAAACAAGTTACAGGGAAGAAACCAAAGTAACCTCTGATTTACGATAGAAGTTGCGAGGTAATCTATCAACTAGATTTCTTTGCAGAAAAGATTTCGAATTAACAATTTGGACAACGATGAAGAAAATTATTCTTACAGAATAGTTTTTATGTAAGACGGAAACTGCAATCAAATGTCGATTGCTAGTTAAGTCAATGCATAAAAAGGTACAAAAGGGCACTG
>CAZPCQ010000034.1:0-9014 GCA_964585155.1 uncultured Candidatus Saccharibacteria bacterium
TATTATAGCATAGATTTGAGGTTTGTGGGGAAAATTAACCTTTGGCGGCGTGGAGGGTGTCGCGGTAGGCGGTGAGGCCGGCCTGGAAACCGGCGGAGAGGCTGCGGGAAAGTTTCTTGACGGGGCTGGCGATAGTCTCAAAAAACGCAGTGACAACTGGCTGTGTGGCGCGAATCATTTTTTCTAAAGTATCAGGATCGGCGACATAAGGATCCATTTCGTCGATCATGGTGACGCCAGTGGACCAGTTGGCAGAGGGAGCCATTTCGTCGATCATAATAATCGGAATTGGTTGATGGACAATAGGGGCGGGGATGTTTAGTTTGGGCTGAGTGCGGCGCGAGCGACCAGTGAGATGAGCGAGACGGACCAATTCGAGTTCTTGTAAACCGTCGGTGATGCGTTCGGTGATATCATCAACTTCTTCTTGGGAGCAAGTGGGGTCATTGAGAATTTCTTCGGCCTCGGCGAGAGCCTCGAGGAGGGTAGTTTGACTAGTAGCAAGGTAACGATTGAGATCAAGACTAGCAACAAGGTTGAGCAGGTCGACCATTTTGCCAAAATCAGTGGCGGCAACTTCGGTTTCGTCATAGGCTTGGACTTGCAGGCTAAGCTGATTAGCAACGGCGGCGGGAGAAAGACCGTTAGTGAGGTTAGTATGAGAGGCTTTAGTGGTTTTATCCTGGTAGCTAAACTCTGGATAAGTGAGGCCGATGACGGCGCTAGTAAGCTCATCTTGAGGCTCGCTAACCATTTCTTCGAGTACAGCGCCGTGGTAAAAGAGTTCGTCCAACTCGTCATCACTGAGAGAAAAATTGTCACTTTCTTGGAGGCCGTCAAAAGCCTGCAAAAGTTCGCCGGCGGTGGTGAAAATATCTTGCAAAGTGGTGCGCGGGTCGCTCAAAATTTGCTCGGCGCGCTGAATAGTTTGCTCGAGATAAGAGAAATTGGTGCCGTATTCTTCGGAATTAAGTTTGCGAATGTCACTAATGGCATCGGCGAGGGCGGCGCGAGCGGCGGTCTGCTCGTCGATAACCGGAGTAGCCGGGTAAGCAGTAAAGGATGGGATTGGTCGAGAGAAAACGGGCGAAGCGGCAAAAGTAGGCTGTGGCGGTGAGGTAGGCTCGAAGTTCGATACGAGCTGCGCTGAAGCCAATGTGCTAGATTCAGTAGGGTTTAGCACAGGAGTGACGGATGGAATAATGGAGGGGTTTGAGGTAGGAATGGTTTCCGGCTTGATCTTGGTGAGGGCGGGTTCGGAGGCGATTTCTGGCTCAGAAAGATTGGCTGGGTCAGTGATAGTCTCTGGCTTGGTAGAGGAAGTGATTTCTGGCGCGGAAGGAGTGGTTGCGCTGGTGGCGGCTTCTGATTCGATAAGAGTAGATTTGGAGGAAGTGATTTGGTCGGGAGTAACTCCCGTCTCAGTGAGGGCAGATTCATTAGACTCTTCGGCGAGAACTGAATCTGGCACAGCGTCGGAGATAGAGTTTGATGCGGTGAAATTGTCCGCGGCGATATTAGTGGCGAGGGTTGACTCGGTAAGTGCATCGGTCGTGGGTTCTGGAGTGGAATTTGACCGGATGGAATTATTAGATGGAGTATTCTCGGGGGAGTTTGGCTGGATGAGGCTCTCTGATGGGATATTTTCGGGAGAATTTGACTCAGGGATAGGTTCCGAGACCGCAACGTCAGAAGTATCTAAATGGATTTCGTCTGCGGCAGGGGTAGGGATGAGCTCGGCGAGGATTTTGGCGACATTTTTACTGAACTTGGCGCGACCCTTAGTCTTGAGCAGAGGCTTGAGGTTTTTGGTAATCAATAATTCGGGGGCATAAAAGTTGCCAGATTTGAGAGAAAGTTTGGTAGTAGTAGACTTTTCACCAGAAATATTAGCACCACGCTCGGCGACGTAGGTACCGCCATCGATGGTGAGTTTGAGCGGATGGGCGGCGGAGGGACAGAGGTTGAAGGTAATGTCGCGGGCGAGAAGCTGAGAATTGAGGAAACTTAGCTCGCCTATGCTGAGACTAGCAGCCGCAGCGCCGGTAAGACGAGCGCCGGTAATTCCCCACTGGCCGTAACCAGCGGCTTCAATGGCGACGCCAGAAGTCTCGTCGGCGACAATATGGGCACTTTCCAAAATGTTGATAGTGGGGAGATGACGATCATCGGCGCGAATGGCGCCAGAGAGACCGATGCCATCGTGAGCGAAAATCTGACCAGCAAAATTGATCGTCAGGCCATAGGCGACGCCGAGGTTGGGGGAAATTAAAATACCATAAGAGTCGGGCGCGAAGAGGCTGATCTCGGGGCCGACGGTAAGATTAGTGTAATTGGGAACGCCGCTACTGATGGCGCCAAAAGTACGGATGGCGACGCCTTGCTTGCCCATAGCGAAAATTTTGCCCCTGCCTGTCAAGACAACTTTGCCGCTGCGGATGTCGAGAACGCGGACGACAGAATGAGATTCGTCAGAAACAATACTAAAACCGTTAAAATCAATGGTGACGTCGTAGTTGATGAGAATATTTTCAGGGGCGATAATATTGTCAAGCAAAGTAACGTGCGGACAGTGCGCAGCGAGGACGGCGAGGAGATCATCGTAAGTTTGTACAAAATCGGAAATAGTGGCGTCGCTGGAGGATTTTTTGAGTTTGGGTTTTTTGGTGGATTTAGGGAACTTGGTAGATTTGCGGGTGGTTTTAACTTTGGGAGACTTGGTGGCATTGCTGGATTCGGCAGATTTGGAAGTGGTTTTAGAAGAAGTCTTGGGGGTCTTGGTTTTGGAGGAGCGACTGGTTGAGGAAGTTCCGCTCGGCTCGTCGAAGAGGTCGGAAAAATCTGGCTCCTGCTCAAAGAGCTGAGCAATAAAGTCGTCAGCTTCGATGTCGGATGGAAGTGATTTTTTGGACTTTTTGGTGCCAAATAAACCGATACGACCTCTGGCCATTGGAAATTTCCTTAATAATTTTAGTAAATCAAAACCTAGGCCCACCTTATATATCTATTGTATCACAGATGGCTATTTTTGTCAATACCTTTTTGGTAATAGACGGTGTTTTGTCAATATAATTTTGTAGGAAAGAGCCAATAAAGCAGTCGGTCTATGAGAATTATAGGTACGCCAAAACCTCCGGAGGAAATCCGGAGGTTTTGGTTTGCTTGACTAGATAATACTAGTGTAACTCGTGGTTACCCTATTTCCGGGTAGAGCGGCGAGCATTGCGGTAAGCAACAACACCAGCACCAGCAGCAGTAAGGGCGGTAGCAACACCAGCGACCATAGCGACGGTAGTAGAAGCGTTACCTTCTGCGTCAGCGAGAATACCAGTGTCAGGAGCGGTTGGGTCTTTACCCTCTTCACCTGGCTTGGTGTCTGGGTCGGTTGGGGTTACTGGAGCCTTGCCATCGCGGTAGTTCTTGATAGCGGTGTTGAAGGCTGCGATATAGTCAAGAGCCTTGTTGTAGTCGACAGCTTGATCAGTAGCCTTAATCTTATCAAACTCAGCTTTAGCATCAGCGAGCTGCTCAACGAAGTTGTACTTTGGCAACTTGGTAGCAGTGTTCAAGATGATGCCATAGCGTACTGCGTTGACAGTGTTGGCATCTTTGGCGGCATCAACCCACGCAGCGCTGTTGACCATCGTGTCATAGGTGTCTTCATTGACGGCCTTGATGTAGTTGGCGTAGGTGTCTGGAGTAGCAAAAGATACGATAACGTTGCTAAAGTTGGTACCAATAGAAGCCAAGAAGGCATTGCTGGCCGTTACGATATCTTGCAAAGTGCTGATGGTGGTATCAACAATATCACTTTTACCAGTAGTGTAGTTATTCTGCAAAATAGTAATATTTTGATTTGCAGTATCGCGTAGAGTCTTTACTGCATTGTACGCATCTTTAAGGGAACCAGCACGGTTAAGGTCAGACATATCCTTGAGGGTGGCCTGAGTCAAGTTGCTCGTTGACTTAATGTAATAGAAGTTACCGTCACTGTCTTTAGCGTACAAGTTGCCGACTAATGCGCCACTAGCATCAGTAACTACAGCGCCGTTCTCAACTTCTTCAACATCTTCGATCTTTTCATTGATGATTGCCTTGGTGACACCAGTACCGAAAGCAGTATCGTTGTTGTAACCAGCTAGAGTGTTCTTAACAACATTGTTAACTAGTTCGCGCAAACCGTTAGTATCATTTTCGATACTGTTGTAAAGAGTAGTATACTCAGATACCTTCTCCAAGTTACCATAGGCCTCGAGAGCAGCATTAACATCGTTATTGATGCCTTTGTTGTACTCGCTGATCTGAGTATCTGTAGTGCCAACAGGGTAAACTACAGTAGCATAAGTACCTGCAACAGGAACAACGACGCCCAATGCGAACGCTAAAGCGATAGCACTCAAAATTTGAGCCTTCTTCATTTGATATTCTCCTTAATTTAATTTATATCTAATTCTTATTTTAGTCGATTTGTTTAGTGCTGTCAACTACTTTTGTTTACTTTTTTGAAGAATATCGTTGTTTTTCTGTGGAAAAATGGCAAAATTGATGTATTTTTATGATAAAAGTGTTGTAAAAATTACAACACTTTAGTGGAGAATATGAACTTTTGGCTGCTCGGAACCTTAGACGATTAACTCAAGAACAAATAGATATATAAATTAAATTAAGTTGAGTAATATCAAATTGCTCAATTAATAGAGTTCTTTTGCTAATCCTCTAAGGTTCTGAGGAGACATATGGACGTATATAGTATACGGTATATCTCCGGCGAGGAAGCCCCAGCGACTGGCCGGGGCTTCCTCGGGGCTGCGGTTACCCTATTTCCGGGTAGAGCGGCGAGCATTGCGGTAAGCAACAACACCAGCACCAGCAGCAGTAAGGGCGGTAGCAACACCAGCGACCATAGCGACGGTAGTAGAAGCGTTACCTTCTGCGTCAGCGAGAATACCAGTGTCAGGAGCGGTTGGGTCTTTACCCTCTTCACCTGGCTTGGTGTCTGGGTCGGTTGGGGTTACTGGAGCCTTGCCATTAATAAAGGCTTCGATGGCAGCCTTAAAGGCAGCAACGTCTTTAACAGCGACATCATAGTTGACAACTGGAGCATTCGCGCTAGTATCAGCAATCGCAGTGGTTTTATCCTTGCCTTCGACAACCGCACCAACGTAGTTCCACTTTGCTAGGCTACGTGCAATATCGACAATCTCATCAAAAGCACCAATCATCTGCATGCCGGTGGCATCTGCCTTAACGGCAGGAGTGTTATTGACGGCAGCTTTCCAGGCATCACTTTTAACTAGCGCGTTGTAGGCGCTCTTGTCAATATTCTTGATGTAATTGCCAGCAGCAATTAAATCAACATATGTGGTGGCGCCATCAGTGCTCACGAAGATATTCTTAGCTGATGCGTTGACCTGATTGGTCCAGCTATCGGCCTCGTCTAAATAACCCTGGATGTATACAAGCTCGCCCTTGAGGCTCTGAATAGCCGGGACCGTGTTGTCGTAGTTATTAGTAAGAACTTTGACATAGTTATCAACGACTTCGCGAAGGTTTTCTACAGCGTTATAACCTGCGCTGATGCTAGTGACCTTCGAAAGTTGGTTAATGCGAGTAGGAGTAGAGTCAGTCGTAGAGGCGTCGTCATTCTTGGCGTTCGCAATAGCCTCTGCGTTGTTAGCCAAATAATTATTATAGTTGCTGATTCTGACATTAATGTAGTTGTCGCTGTTGGCCATATGGTCATTGAACCAATCGAGCAACCAACCCTCTTGCCACTTAGAAATTTTATCAGCAATGGCAGTATAAGCATACTGTACAGTAGCGCCACCATTCTCGCCTTCAATAAGCTTATAAAGTGCGCTATAACTATTGAAGTTCATAGTGGTCTGCAATTTTGCATACTCGTCATCAAGTTTGGCGATTTGATTGTAGATATCCTGAATTTGATCTTTTTCAGCCGTGGTGCTCGAAATGCTGGCATATGTATTAGCAGCAGGCATAACAATGCCTAAACCTAAAGCGAACGCTAGCGCTAAGGTAGCCAAAATTTGACTTTTCTTCATCATTATTCTCCTTAATGAATTTATTTATATCTACTTACCATTTTATCCCATAAAAAAAAAAAATGTCAAGCATTTTTTGCAGATTTTTCTTATCTTGTGGGCTTATTTTTGTGGAAAAACGCGTCTTTTTTGACATTTTTATGAAAAGATAGACAAAAGTAGTTGCCAGCCTGCGTCGCTCGGGAAAGAAATAAACCTCGGTTTTAGTTTTTTACTTGCTTAGATTTTGCTTCACGTTGCTTCAAGATTATATTTTGGAGATGTCGAAGACGATTTGGCGGTAGAGGTCGTGTAGAGGCTGGAGGTTGCCGGCGAAGGCCTGGGTGTCAGCATAGAGGATGGCACGGCGGGAGGCAAAATCGTAATCAACAAGGTAGCCAGCATTATTGCAAAGTAAATCGAGAAATAAACGCGTGGTGCGACCATTGCCCTCGCGGAAAGGATGAAGCGCGTTTAACTCGGAAGCGTAATAAGTAAGTTTGTCAACAAAAGCCGGCTGGTCGAGACCGACGAGATAATTATCATTCTTTAGCTCGGTAAAAATGCGGTTGGCTTCGGAAGGAATGAAGTCGCAATAACAAAACGGAACTGGGCTGTCGGGCTTGGAAATATTGACAGTGCGGATTTTGCCGGCGAAGTCGTAAACATCAGAAAAAAGTCGACGATGGATTTCTAGCAGACAGTCAAAATCAAATACTTTGGGATGGAAGTTCTTGATAACTTCTTGAGATCTTTTCGCGGTAATATCATATTCGATATTTTCCAGCTCCTGCGGATCGGAAATATTAAGTTTATTTGTGAGTGCGCCGCCAACTTCGACGAAATATCCAGCCTCGCCCATATTATTTAGACTTCTTGGAGTGTAAATCTTTTAGTAAGATTTTCTTCATGCGATTGTAATCGGCGCCTTCGACTTCCATGCTGCGAGCCATACTAAGGGCGCGGCGGGTTAGTAATTCTTCTTTGCTCATTTTGATTCCTTTTGTGGTTGATATATAAATACTTATTACTATTATAGCACAAGTGAGAAGAAAAAGAAAAACCCAACACCTTAGACGATTACCTTAGAACAATAGATATAAATAAATTAAATTAAGGGTTTGATGAATATCAAAACTCAAATTAATTTGGCGTCCTTTGGCGATCCTCTAAGGTGCTGGGGAGACATTCGCGATATCTCGTATCCTTGCACTGGAGTATTGTGTCGGGAAAAGTCTTGCGCTAATGTGATTCTAGAGCCGAGATTGAGGATAATTTCCTGTCCCGGCTCGATGAATCATGATAGGAAAGCCCCAGCTAGGCTAGGGCTGTTCCTATTTTACTGGCTTTTCAAACTGCAATTATTTCCGGGTAGAACGGCGAGCATTGCGGTAAGCAACAACACCAGCACCAGCAGCAGTAAGGGCGGTAGCAACACCAGCGACCATAGCGACGGTAGTGGTGGCACCAGCTTCGGTGTTCATAATGATACCAGTATCTGGAGCATTGATACCGAAGTTCTTACCGTTGTCTTCTACGATAGCGTAGAGAGAGAAGTGAGAAGTGGTGAAGACCATCTTGCCATTCTCGACACGAGCAGCGAGTTTCTCAACTTTGCCTTCGTCGGTAACGAAGTAGACGGAGCTCTTAGCAGCGTCGATACCCTCTGGAACCTCGATAGTAACCATAACGGAACCGTTGTAGGTGACTTTGTTGTTCTTGGCATCAACGAGGTTGATATCCCACATACCGTACTTAGCATCACCGAAAGCAGCAACCTTCTTGTCAGACTTGACGACGCTGAGCTTGAGGTCAGCTGGGAAGGCACCAGTAACAGTGACAGGACCTTCGGTCAAAGTGTTCTGAGCAGCTGGAGCTTTGTAGCCGACGAGAGTTTGGGCGACTTGCTCGATGGTTTGAGATTCGATACCCTCAGCACTGCGGTAAGCTGTTGCGAGAGCGATAATAGTATTGTAGTTAGCCTCACAATCAATATTAAGTGGCTTAGCTGCGTTCTTTAATGCAGCTTCTACATCAACTGTCCAAGCGGTATACTTGTTAATATAAGTATCGTTCGCAAGGCTGGTAAGATCACGGATAGCAAGATACTTTTTGTTCTTAATCTCGGCAAGTTCTAACTGACCATCTTTATTTAAAACACCATTAGCTTCGAGAGCATTCATTAGAGCGGTGACGCCCTTATTATATTTCTCATTAGCAGTACTTGCGGTTTCAACTGCGTTGCAAAGGTTTTTCATGCCGCCAAACAAGTTAGCGTTATTTGTGAGCGCCTTGAATGTGTTTTCTACCGTGGTAAGAGTGATTGCAGTAGCACCGGTGACGGTGGTGTCATCGTGAACCTCAAGAGGCTTGTTAGTAGAGGTAAAATCGCCAGCGAAGTACGCGTTGAAGTTCAATAAAGCCGTGCGATAAGCAGCGTTGTCATATGCGCCATCTGCATCTGGTGTAGCAGCTGCAAAGATAGGAGCTAATACATTATAGTATTCAACTTTTTTCGCTTCAGCGATGGCGCTGCTTAGCTTTTCGCTAAAATTAATTTCGTCATTAGCATAACTTTTATCTAAATCGGTAAAAACTTTTGCTACGGCTGGGTCGGTATCAACAGTGACAGTGAATTTTTGAATATTGTTGTACATACCAGTAGTGATATCTACGTATTCTTTATCAGTGGTGGAATTAGCCTTCTCAACCTGCTCTTTAAGATTCATCATATTGATGTAGGTTGCATTAGCCTTAACTGCTGCGACGGCAGTATTAACCTCTGCGGCAGTGGCAGAGCCCTTCACCTTTGGTTTAGCATTGTTATCTGCAACAGTGAAAGCGCTAACAGTGTTAGTAGTGCTGACGACTGGTGCAACGACACCTAAAGCAAATGCTAATGCGAGAGCAGCCAAAACTTGACTTTTCTTCATTATATTCTCCTTAATGAATTATTTGTTATCTACTTCCCAT
>CAZPCQ010000035.1:0-7309 GCA_964585155.1 uncultured Candidatus Saccharibacteria bacterium
TTCTACCACCTCCCCCGCTCCGGCGGCGAGAGAAACGAGGACGTTGGTGCGGTAAAAGTCCCCGACCTGGCGGCCGGGGACGAGTTTAGAAGCGATTAGCAGCGAGTTTGCGGAGGTAGGCGTCGTATTGTTTGATGTAGAGGGAATTAAGGTCGCCATACCAGCCGATATGGTCGCGGATGAGCCAGTAATCGATATATTCGCATTCACTGATGATTTGACGGTGAAAGTCGATCTGTCCGTACACGTGGTAATCGTTGGTGGGGAGGGCGCTTTGGAGGGCAGGGAAGGTAGTCTCGGTGGTCTTGGAGGCGCGGTAGTGAACAATGACTTGGAAAGCGTCGGCAGCGTGGTGGTCGAAAAGGTTGAGGCGATACCTAGGGGCGTTGCTGTGCTGAGGGCCTTCTTCGGTGAGGTCGATGAGGTGGCCGACGCGGAAGAAGGTGGTATAATCGGTGGGCTTGGTGCGGCGATTGGCAAAACTCTGGGCAATGTCGGAAACGAGTGGGAAGGCGACGGTAGGGTTGACGAGGAAGAGAGTGGGGACGTTGATGGCGGTTTGGTAGACGGGTAGGACCTTGGGGATACCGAAGGCGACGGGACCCTCCTGCGGAAGTGGATGGACAATGAAGCAGTTGTCGTTGTCGTGGACGGGGCGAGGGGCGAATTCGGCGGAGATTTCGGTAAGTGTGAACTCTTTGTAGCGGGGGACGAAGGATTTGGGCTGGGGTTGTTTCACGATAATCACTCCTTTGATTGATAAAGTGCGGGTTTCTACTCTGTATTATAGCATAGAATTTTAGCAGAGAAGTGATTTTGTATGATCGAAGGATAAGGTGTGGAATTTATTCGTGAAGTATTGGATTGTTTTTTGGTGGGGTTTAAGATTAGAGAAGAAGAGAAAAAGTGAGAAAATAATGCTAATGTGGAAAAACTGTGTTACAATGGGAATATGGCAAAGACGAGGTCCACAAAATCAACAAAACCGACAAGTAAAGCGGGAGCGAAAAAGTCGACGCGGGGACGCAAGCCGGCGGCGAAGAAGAAGGGTGCGCCAGAGTATGAACTGCCGGGGGGATTTTGGCGGCAGATTATGGCGATACTAATGCTTCTGGTGGCGGTGGTTCTGATTATATCTTGGATGGGGGATGGGGGAGATTTGCTGAATGTGACGGATAATATTTTGAATGAATGGATTGGACGAGCGAGGTATTTATTGCCGGTGATATTGGCGTGGTTGGCGGTGAAAATTTTCCGGAGTGAGAATAATCGGATTCCGCCGGTGATGTGGACGGCGTCGATATTGATGATTTTTTGGATGGCGGGGGTGTTTGGGTTGTCGACGGTGGGGCAGGCACATCCAAATGGGGGGATGGTAGGGGAGTGGCTGAATAGTTTTATAATTCAGATTTTGAACCCGGGGGCGGCGATTATTATCTACATTATTTTGATATTTGTGACGTTGCTGTTTATCTTACAAATGAATCCAGCACAGGCGTTCCACGCGGTGGGAAGTCTATTCCGGACGACGGAGAAGCAGGAGGAAGAGCCGGCAAAGGTAGAGAAGAAAACACGCGGAGAGAAGACGGAGAAGTTGAAACCGGCGCCGAAATTGTCGGATCTGGATGTGGAGATAAATGTGAATAATGGTGGTGAGGAAGATGCGCCAAAGGCGGAGAAGAAGAAAGAAAAGGGCGGGTTGTTTGCGAAGTTTGGAAAGAAGAAAGAAAAGACAGTGGAAGCCGAGCCGGTAGTGGAAGAAAAAACCGAAGTGGCAGAGAAGGCGGCAGATCGAGCATTGATTGCGGTGACGGATACAGAATGGAAAGCGCCGAGTCTGGAGCTGTTTGAGAAGAAGCAATCGCCAGCGGATGCGGGAGATGTACGACAAAATGCGGCGCTCATAAAATCGACGTTGGCGGATTTTGGGATTGATGTGGAAATGGGGGATGCGAATAAGGGGCCGAGGGTGACGCAGTATACAATGCGGCCGCCTTCGGGGGTAAACTTGTCGAAGATCTTGGCACGGGATAAAGAGTTGGCGCTGAATCTCGCGGTGGATAAGGTGCGTATCGAGGCACCGATTCCGGGGACACGGTTGGTAGGTGTGGAAGTACCGAATATTAAGTCGGCGGATGTGCGGTTACGTGGAGTGTTGGAAAGTCCAGAATGGAAGGCGGCAGCAGACCCATTAACTTTTGCAGTAGGGAAGGATATTTCTGGTAAGGCAGTGGTGGCGAATCTCGCGAAGATGCCTCACCTCTTGATTGCGGGTACGACAGGTTCAGGTAAGTCGGTGATGACGAATACACTGATTTCTTCACTGTTGTATCGGAATTCGCCGAGTGATCTGAAGTTGATTATTGTAGATCCGAAACAAGTGGAAATGGTGCAGTATAATGATATTCCGCATCTTTTGACGCCGATTATTAACTCGGTGGAGAAGACGATGTCAGCGATGAAGTGGGCGGTGGATGAGATGGAGAAGCGCTATACGATAATGGCAGAGGAAAAAGTCAGAAATATTGTGGACTATAATGCGAAGATGGCGAAGAAGGCGGCAGCGGCAGCGGAAGCGGCGAAGAAGACGACGGAGAAGAATAGCGAAAATGAAGAAAATGGAGAGGAGAAGTCGGAGGAGCCGCAACATCAAGATGAGCGGATGCCGTATATTGTGGTGATCATCGATGAGATGGCGGATCTGATGATGATGGCGGGGAAAGATCTGGAAATGCTAATTGTGCGAATCGCGCAGAAAGGTCGTGCGGCGGGGATTCATCTGGTGTTGGCGACGCAGCGTCCAGAAGCGAAAGTGATTACTGGTTTGATTAAGGCGAATATTCCGGGGAAGATTGCGTTTGCGGTGGGGAGCCAGATTGATTCGCGGATTATGCTGGACCAAGGCGGGGCGGAAAAGTTGCTGGGTAAAGGCGATATGCTAATGTTAACGACGGATATGATGGGGAAGCCGCGACGGATCCAAGGTGCGTGGGCGTGCGATGAGGATGTGGCGCATATCACGGATTACTTGCGAGCACAGCGAGCGCCGGAGTACAATAAAGAAGTAGTGGCGCAGACAGTACAGATTAAAGGAATGGGGCCGGCGGAAGGCGGAGCGATTGGCGATTTAGGTCGGCGATATGATCCGAATGATCCGGTGGTGCGGAAGGCGATTGAAATAACTTTGCGGCAAGGAAAGTTCTCGACGGCGAGTTTGCAGACGTGGCTGGGGAAGGGGCATGGGTTTGTGTCGGGGCTGGCGATTTGGCTAGAGGAAATTGGCGTGATAGGACCAGCGAATGGGCATAAGCCGAGGGATGTGTTGATTTCTTCGATGGAAGAGTTTGAGCAGTTGGCCAGCAAGTAACAGAGGGTTTTGTGAATAATGACTTAACCTTTCTTATGGTTGTTTTCTGAAGGCTTGCACTCCCACCCCATTTCGCGGGACCGCTCCGGGCCGCTCGGCCAAGTCTTAGGTCCCGCTTCAGGGGCGGTTCGTCGCCTTCAGAAATTAGAAAGTGAAAGATTTATTAAGTTTATGAAAAGATGCTCTCTGTTTTTGCGGTTAGTTCAAACTCGACCATCGAAAATGAAAATAGCACATCCCTTGGTTTATTTTGTAGATGAGAAAAAGAATATACGCATCCCTCAGCTTATTTGTAGGTGAGAAGAAAACTAAACTCTTCCATCGAAAATGGAAAATAGCATATCTCTAGGCTTATTTAGTGGTATAATGAAATTATGACGATTGAACTAAGTGAAGTGAATAAAAGTTACGGTAAGAAGCAGGTGCTTAGGGGGGTGAACTTGGTGATTCCGACGGGGGCGTTTGTGATGCTGCGGGGAAGTAGTGGGTCGGGAAAATCGACTTTGCTGAATATGATTGGTGGGATTGAGCCGGTGACGAGTGGGGAAATCGTGATTGACGGGAAGAATGTGCAGAAGATGCTGGCGAAAGAGCGAGTGAACTTTTATCGGCATCAAGTAGGATTTATTTTCCAAGGGTTTTATCTGCAGCCGCAGCTGACGGTGGCGGAAAATATTGGACTGACGGGGACTTTTGCGGGGATGGCGAAGCAGGAACGGATGGAGCGAGCGCAGGAATTGGCGGAAAGCCTAGGGATTGCAAGCGTGTTGGAGCGGAAGCCGGCGGAAATCTCGGGCGGACAAGCGGAGCGGACGTGTGCGGCGCGGGCGATGTTTATGCGACCGCAGATTATTTTGGCGGATGAGCCGACGAATAATTTAGACCCGGAGAATGCGCGGAATGTAATCGAGATGCTGAAAAAGATTTGGCAGGATACGGGGGCGACGGTGATTATTGCGAGCCACGATGCAATGGTGGAAGAATATGCAACAATGGTAGTGAAAGTGAGCGACGGGGAGGTGATGATGCTGCCGCGAGAAAAAGTAGAAATGGTGGAAGTGACAGAAGAAGTCGTGGGGAGCGAGTAAATGGTGTTGAGGTTTGGTGACGCATTGCGGCTGAGTACGGCGAATATTTTGGAACATAAGGGGCGGACGGCGGCAACGGTGCTGACAATAGCAGTGTTGTTTGGTTTTTTGATGGGGGTGAACTTTTTGTTGAATGGGCTGGCGGGGACGATGTATGATGCGGCGGTGGAACAAACAGAGGGATTGGCATATGTGAAAGTAGCGTATGCGAGTGGCGGAGGAAAATGGAGATTTAACGAGAAGGAGGAGTTGGATCTTGATAGGATAATAATGAACGAGAACGCTCGGGCGCGAATTGCGGAGCGAGTAGCGAAAAACGATGGGGAAATCGTGGGGCGGACGTGGACTTATCAAGTGGATTATCCATATGATATAGTGGAACTTGCGGTAGTGAAAAATTTGGTAACGGGGGACCTCACAAAAGTGCCGGAGGGGAAGATTCCGGTGTTGGTACCAGAGGATGGTTGGCAATGGGAGAGTTTGGCAGGAAGCGGTGAGTATGAGGAAATGATTGCGGAAGATCTCTATGAAGTAGGGATAATGCCGAGCACGCGGAAAGGGGGATTAGATACAGAAAATTTGAAGTTATTGAAGCCGCTGGTAGAGCAATTTAGGGGGAATTCTGGTGGATTCTTGGTAGTGGATGACGGATCGGGAAGAGTGGAAGAGTTTCTCTACCAAAAGTCAAAGGAATATGTAGGGGAAGGGGGAGCAGAATCTACTGAGCCAGGCGAAGAGGAGATGGAGGATGATTATTATGCGTTGCCGAGCATTGGTGTGATAGGACAATACGAGGTGGCGGCATTTGATAAGATGGAAGATATGGTGGACTGCGTGTTGCCGAAGACTGTGGCGGGGGTGACGTTTTATGGGGATGGATATAAGTTCTACATGCAGGATTTGACGAGTAATGCAGTGAGTGTGATACAAGCGGCGGCGAGTTATAAGTCGATCATAAAGTTCTTGGAGATAGTGATGCTGGTAGTGGGGGTGATTGTGGCGACATTGACTTTTGTGCATTTGGTGGACCAGGATGCGGCGACGGTGGCGTTATATCGGTCGCTGGGGGCGACGACGGGACAGATTTATATAATTTACTTTTTGTATATGGTGGAGATGTGTTTGTTGGCGGTGATAGTGTGTTTCTTGATGGCGTTTGCGATGACGGGGATAGTGGCGCTAGTGGACAGAAGGGCGCTCGGCGTGGCGCTGGAAAGTTATTATTTCTTAAATGAGGCACCGGCGGTGAGATTGTTCCGATTTGATAAGGATTTTTGGACGGTGATTGTGGCGATAATGCTGGTGGCGGTGCTGGGATTTGGATTCTCGACGGGGAGATTCTCGAATAAAAATATTGCGAAGAAACTGAAGGAGGACCAGTGAGGCTGGGAGATTATTTACGACTAGGTGCGGCAGGGGTATTGGCGCACAAGAAGCGGGCGATACTGGTAGTGGCGATATCGGGGTTGCTGTTTAGTGTGGTGATAGCGATGTTTACGTTGCTAGATGGGTTCCAAAGTGCGGTGTATGCAGAAGAATATAAAGCGACGAATGGAAAAATACTATATAAAGTGGCGTTTGATGAGGAATATTGTGAAGTAACAGGATGTCAAGCGGGAGAGAATGAAAGAGGTGAGATGTTGGCTTTGGTGTGGAGCTATGGCGGAGAAGTGATGGAAGACGTGCGGGCTTATGAAACGAGCGAGGGGCTAATGTATGCGGTGAAGCCGGAAGTGGTGGCAGGGGTGATTAATAAGGAATATGAAGTGCCGGAAGGGGCGGTGCCAGCGGTGGTATCGGCGGATGTGGTGGGAGGTTGGCTGCAGATGACGGACGGAATGATGAGTTCGATGCGCGCGAAAGTAAAAGTGGCGGAGGAAGTACGAGAGAAGGCGATTGGCGTGGTGATAACTCCGAAGAATCGTTACGCGGGGCCAGAGGATGAACTGGAGAGTGAAGAGGGGAAGACGAAGTTTTTCGTGGAAGGGTTGCTGCCGGGACCGGTGGGAAATACGTCGCTGGCGCTGGGTGGACTAACGGGTACGAATCCGCTGGATGTGATTTTTGACTCGGTGCATTTGGGGTGGGGATCGAGTTTGATTTTGCAAGAGGGGAATTTGGATGAACTGCTGGGCGAGCCAGTGGAGATGGAGAATGAAGTATGGGTGAGTTTCTCAAATCGGGATAAGGCATATGAGTTTGCGACGGATAAGGTGAATGATTGTGATGAGGCGGATAGGTTTTTTGGTAGCTGTGCGAAGGGGTATAAATATAGAGTGCAGAGCGCGTGGGGGAATTTCCGAGAGATGGAGGGGAATCTGAGAATACAATGGCTGATATTTAGTATCGTGGGGTTGGTGATCGGGGTAATTGCGGCGATAATAATGCTGACGACGTTTGCACGGATCATTGGGCAGGATAAAAAAGTGATCGCACTGTACCAGGCGACGGGGGCGACGGCGGGGCAAGTGCGAAAAACATATTTGGTGTATTTGCTGATGCTGAGCGTGATGGCGGCGGTGTTTGCGCTAGTGGTAGGGATAGGGCTGGCACTGGTGATGAACTTGATAAATCTGACGGCGATATCGGAAGTGTTTATGATGGGATTTGGCGCGGCGCGGAAGACGATCTGGGTGATCGGGTGGAACTGGCGGATGTTGGTGGTGATGTTGGCGATAATTTTGGTGGCGCCGGTGAGTATAGTATTAGCGTGGAGGAAGTTTGGGGCGGGGAAGGTGGCGAGGGGGTTGAGGTAAATGATGTTAGCTAAACACACATATTAGAATTTCCTATAACAAGATAGCCCTCAAGGTTGTATAGTTAGAGTTGTAAGACTATTAACTAATAACAACCG
>CAZPCQ010000036.1:0-6860 GCA_964585155.1 uncultured Candidatus Saccharibacteria bacterium
TATTATAGCATAGTTACTCAGAATATGCTACTATCTAGCAACTATCCCCAATCCTATAGTTCACATTATACTTACTAAACGGAAAACTCCCCTGTATCATATAACTTTTCAAGATAATATGATTATTCGTATCCAAATACGCAGTTTTTCCGTCGCTACAAACCGTTTCCGTATATTTTTCGCCCAGCATCCGCTCAAACTCTTGTGTCAGCGCCCATTCACTCCGAACCGACTGGAAATTCGCCACATAGTCCCCTTCGCCGTTCATTACTTCCCCTTCAAACATCGAAAAACTCGGCACCATCAGCGCCCCCTTCATATTCGGGTCCTTATATTCCACGCTTCCCAGCGGCAAAAACATCGCCCCCGCCCCCACCAGTACAACTATAATAATCAACAGCCGCAGTAACTTAAACATTTTCCTCTCCATCTAGATCAATATACGATTCCACCTTATCGCTCGCATAAAGTTCCGTCACCATCTCATCAAACTGTGTAAACTCAATTTTTAGCGACGCATAGTTCACTTCCGACGACGTCTTATCAATCAATTTCACATAATAATACCCGTCCCCATTACTCGAAAGAAACCTCTCACTCACCTGACCATTTTCCAGCGTCATTGCTACATTCGACCGCCCCCCGTCCACATTCATATTATCCACCAGCCGGCCCGTCTCCTGATATTCCGCCCCCACTTCATCCGCCGCCTTATGCAGATCATTATCACTCTCCGCCAAAATCCGATCCACTTCCGCCGCCTGCGTATTCGCCCGATCGTCCACCTTCTGTGACACTTTCGACTTCATTAGCAGCAGATACAACATCCGCCGATATTCCGACTTGTTCATTCCAAAATTATCCCGCAAGATTTTCAAAAAACCTTCCTCGCTCCGTTCCACTCCACCGACTTTCCGATGGTCTTCAAACGCTTTGTCCACTTCTTCATCCGTCACCGACACACCCAGTTCTTGCCCCAGTTTCACCGCATAAGTATATTCCACCGCCGAATACAGCGCCGCCTGCTTATACATCTGCCGCACCGAGTCCGCATCTTCACCCGTCCCTAACTGCCCACCTTGCTGCTCCGCCGTCATCAAGTTACTTCGATAAATCATCAAATAGTCACTATATCGCACATTCGTCCCGTCCACTTTCGCCACCGGCACTGGCAACACCTGCGTCACCCGATACGTCATATCACCCGTATCCTGCAACTTATATAGCATCGCCCACCCCGCCACAATCATCAAAATCAGCGCCACCACCGCCACGACTATCGTGTTGATGATCAACTTATGTTTCGCATACTGCAACGGATACTTAAACTTCCGCCCGTGCGCCAAAACTTCCTCGCGCCGTTCTTCAACTTTCTCGCGCTCCGTCTTTGGCTTCTGCTTAAACAAACTCATACTACCATTATACCACATCCTTTTCCATTTTCCCACTTTTCCAATATAATTTTACCCAATATTCTAGTTCCCAACCATTCCCCTTTCTATCAAATATATCAGAAATATACTTTCCATTCTCACCAAACTTTTTCGACCATTCGAACTCAATCCCTACTCAACTTTTTCTAAAATCCAAAGGAATCCAGGCCCCGCCCCAGCCTAGATTCCCCAACCTTTGCAAATTGCAAAAGTTCAACTTCATTTCTTCTCTATAAAATCTATCAGTCCTCTCCTTAATTACCGCGCCACACACCGTACAGACAGACCATGCTCCGATCTCGCATTCTTAACCAAACTAACACCGCTCGAACCGCTAGACCCGTAGAGACCCAGATAGGCCGAAGTATTATATTTGTTAAGCTCGGGCAAAAGATAATATCCATTTAAACCAACATTTCCAACAGCCCCTTTATAAATTGATCCGCCCAGCAAGAAATATAATGGAGCAAGGCGTATATCTTGTTGACCAAAAGCAAAACCATTCTCTTTTCTTTCCCCATACGCATTAAACAATCTAAAGAAGTCACTATTCGCTACAGAGTCTCCAACAGGCAACCTCCAACCTGACGGACAAATACTTTGCGCCATTTCCACTGGATAGATACTGTCTCTATTATAAGCACTTGCCTGCCCTGCCACCGCAGCATCCCAAGAATAATAATTACCAATAAGATAGTGCGCATTATATACACCATCCACCACTTCAACACCAAAAGTTGGTGCATCGGACGCGGTCATTCCAGCTACATCTATCCACCCGTATTTTTCACAAGCATCACCAATCATACCATTCTCGCTAATATCGGAACACTTCTCTGCTACATCAGGTTTTGTATATACATATACTCCTGGATCATAAGAACGAATTATATTATAAGTATTAGGCCAAGCCTTTGCATTCAATTCACCTGTGGCGATCGTCCCCTCCCCCTCCCCAGGAGTCCAGTTGTTGATTATATCCGACAGCTCTGGAGTTAAAGTCTCTCCTTGTTTTAAATCCAAATCCAAGTTCTGCGTCATCCAGCAATTCCCATCCTTCAATTTCGCCACCCAGTAAGATTTACCATCTCGTTTATCAATCAACTGTTTACCTTCTTCCGTTCCACCATTACAGGCATACGGCGTCATATCTTGCATATAAGTCAGTTCATCCCAACTCATTAGCGTTGCTGGCGTAATTACCGCTGATAATAATATATCCGATTCATAATGTCCCGCCGTTTTGTTATTACCAAACTTCGCTGCAAAAGTTACCGTGAGATTATCACCCGTATTAGTAGTACTGCCTTGTTTCTTATAAGCCTCTGATATAGTACTAGCGAGTTCTGGCACGGTATTATAAGTTAAGTTATTAGTATTACCTTTCGGCGACACATTATATCCCCAAGTATTCTCCGGAAAGTCTACTTCAGCTACATTTTCTCCTACACCATATAGTGCATCTGGTGCTTGCTGATTCTTCAGTAAACTCGTCTCCGCTTGTAGATAAACTCTATAATCTTCTGCATTACACGCTACTACATTAAAATCTTGTGCTAGTTTACTTATACTTCCTGCCTCTATATCAGCACTTACATTCTCATTAGTCAGCTGCACGTTGTCGCCATTGGTTACGCCAGCCAGCGTCAAGCCTATTTTATGTCCACTTTGGCATTCTTCTTCCGTGATAGTAGTAGCGGAGACTTTTTCTGTCCCCATCCCTACCGGATTCACCAAACAACCTACTAAGAAAAGCAAAGCCAATGAAGCCAGCACTAGAGGAGCAGTGCCAGAATAAGTAAAACTCTTGTAGAAATAAGTATTAGTCAATCCGGAAGATACCTTTTCTGAGAGGATTTCGGAGGTTACGACCGCCCAGTCGTAGGAGTCTGAATCAAGAAAATGCTCGCATTTTCTTGTGAAGCGACGCCCGACTGGTAGCGACTTATCGCGTTGACGGGAGCGCCGGAGACCCGTGACGACGGGCTTGTCCAGCACGAGGAGCGTGAGCGAAGAGAAAAGTCCTTTTCTCTTCCGAGCCGACGATGTAGCTGGTAGCGATTCTTTAGAATCGCGTTGGGACGCGGCCCCGAAGAAAACGGTATCTCCAAATTGACTTCGTAAAGTACCTTTATCACTATGAAGAAGATTAGTGTTAGGCTTGTTACGTCGCAAGAAAAAGTTACTATCCTTTCTTTGCGACAAAGTTTTCTTTATTCTTTGCCTCATTGGCCCTCCTTTTGATTATTATTTTCGGGCTATCAAAAACACAGGGTAATGTTAGCCCTCCTTATGGCATCATTTTCATAAGTCCTCACATACAAAAACGACACCACGAGCTGGTGTTCGAACCATTGTAGGTTAGTAGCACGCTACCAGAACCTAACACTCGTGATGTCGTTCTCACGGTCCTGAAAGCCACGCTTTTATACAAAAACGCTGCTACTTATTTCTACAATGATTCGAACAATACCATTATACCACACTTTCCCGCCATTCAACCCAAAAACGTTGTAAATTTTACTTGCTTATGCTCGCAAAACCGATAAAATTTCGTGCTTGTGCTTGCAACTTTTTCATTTTTTGTGCTACGCTGGTTTTATGAAAATCTTACAACCCCACCGCAAACCCGGAAAACTCATCCAGAATGGAGTATTATTAAAAATTCACGAACACGAAACTATTCAAACCCTCCTTTGGTATTTTAAAATTATTGAACTTATTCCCAAAAGCGAAAAATATGGCGTGCATACCGCAGACGCACATTTAGATGAGATCACTTGGGAGCTTAAGTGTCTTAAAGGCAGCGGAAAATACGTAATCGCAAACCTAATCAAAAAAGCATTACGTCAATCAGAAAATATCGTCGTCGACCTAAGACGCAGTAAAATTCCAGAAACCAAATGTATTCGAGAGCTTAATAAAATCTTTTCCGAACGGAAGAAACTTAAACAGCTCCTAGTTATCACTAAGAACGAAAAAGTCATTGACATCTGTTAAAATCTTTGCTAAGATAGAAATGTAGGACGGCGTTAGATATTCTAACGGGTGTCGCCTACATAAGAGGGTACGGACCGGAACTTTTCTGGGCCGGTGCCTGCCCAGAAGACGGTTCATAATAATTATTGTGAGTCGTCTTCTTTTTTGCTTGCAAAATACTTCCTGCGGGGTGGTCACGTCCAGACTGGCTCTTTGCGTTGGGCTGGCGCCGATGGAGGTTACTGGTCCTCTACCGCTGACTCAGCCGCGTACGGTTACAGCTTGCGCTTCAATAATCTTAATGCCTACCCGTCCTTTCACGACTATCGCTACTTCGGCTTTTCCATTCGCTGTCTCGCCCACTAACTTCCTGCGGGGTGGGGGCCTCTGGACTGGCTCTTTGCACTGGGCTGGCATCAACGGAAGCTATTGGTCATCTACGTCCGTCTCGGCCACGCTCTCTTACCACCTGGACTTCCATAGTGCTAATACCTACCCGTCCTACCGCAACAATCGCTTCAACGGCTTCTCCCTCCGCTGCCTCGCCCGATGATAGATAATTCTTTGCATTACTACATATTATATATCTCTCTTTCTTCTTTATGCTTTTATTCTTCTTTTATTCCTTTTTTCTTTACCTCATTGTCTATCTATGTATATTATATGTTACTAAGACAACTTCCACTCCGACTCGCCGCACGAATTTTCCCCATTCTTGCAAAACTATGCTATAATATCTTAAACAAGAGTTAATCCAAAACTATCACAGGAGTTTCTATGGGAAAAGAAAAAGATTTAGTCGAACGCAGTTTGGTTGTATTGAAGCCAGATTCCGTCCAACGCGGTATCGTCGGCGAAATCATTAGTCGCTTCGAACGTGTCGGTCTCAAAATCGTCGGTATGAAAATGGTTATGCCCGACGAAGATCAGTATCGCGCCCACTACGAAGACATCGGCAAGATGATCACCCGCCGCGGCGAGCAGGCCTTCCGCTACAACCTCAGTTATATGATGACCGGCCCCGTCATCGCTATGGTCCTCGAAGGTGTCGAATGCGTACCTTTAGTCCGCAAAATCGTCGGCCCAACCGAGCCAAAATCCGCCGAAATGGGCACCATCCGCGGTGACTACTCACATATGAGCTTCGGCTATTCCGACGCCAAAGGTATGGGCGTGCCAAACCTTGTCCACGCCAGCGGCAGTAAAGACGAAGCCAAAAAAGAAATTGACCTCTGGTTCAAACCCGAAGAACTTTACGATTATTCCGACCTTAACGAAAAATACACTCGTTAATTACCGGTATTTATCATCATTTTATCAGAGACTACCTCGAATTGAACTTGTAACACGTTTACAAGTTCAATTTTTTGCCCTCCAGCCAAACTCTTTCCCGTTCTCAAGCCAAGCCTTCCGCATCCCTAAAAGCCAAATTCTTTCACATCCCCTAACTACTTATCCTATGCGTCTCCGCATACTCCGACACCGCCACAAAATTCTCATCATACCCATACTTCTCCCGATTATACTCCATCCATGCTTCCGACCAAGTGCTCGCCCTCTCCAAATACGGCCTCACCCGCTCATCCTCCATCAACTGATTCCCTTCCTGCCGGCCAAGATCCACACCCCCTTCTTCATCATACATCTTACATTGCAAATCCGCCTCCAACTTATCGCAGTAAAACGCAAACTTCGCCTCCGCCGTCTCTCGCGCATCAAATTCCATTACCAAATTTTGGATTTCCTCTTTTTTCGCCAAACCCTTCAATAACTCTTCCACCGCTTTATGCCCCATTTTCGCCTTCTCTTCCCGCGAGATCTCAAACGGAATCAAATCCCCAATCCCAATCTCCTCCAATTCATGCACCGCCAGCATCATCACCACTTTCTCGATATTAATTCCGTAATCATACTCCGACCACATCGCGATCGCTAGCATCTGCACTCCATAAATATGCTCCGCCACGCTTTCCAACCGTTCCCGCTTCACTTTCCAGACTTTCCATCCCGTCCGCACCACGTCTTTCAGCCGATTACATAGCCCATAAAACTTCACCACTTCCGCCGCTTTATTCATAACTCTCCTTCTTTATGTTATAATTATACCATATCGCACTTTAGAAAGGAGTTATTTCTATGTTTTCTATCAATCCCGACCTAAATGCCGACTATGAAGACACCTTCAAAACCGGCAATTCCTACTGCGCCAATTCCGACTGCTTCATTCACGGTCTCTACAGTGAGGTTCGCGACCTCCCCGACGAAGTCTGGGAGCAACAAGCCAAACTCTTCCGCCAACACTTCCCCGACTAACTCCGCACCCGGGGAGAACCACCGCGTTCTCCCCTTTTCCACCCACAAATCCCACAAACTATGCTATAATATATAGCATCTGGCCTGGTAGCTCAATTGGATAGAGCAGCTCCGTCCTAAGGAGAAGGTTGTGGG
>CAZPCQ010000037.1:0-6732 GCA_964585155.1 uncultured Candidatus Saccharibacteria bacterium
AAGGTTGTTCTTTTATTTGTTACTATTTTTCTTTCTGGATTAGTTAATTAAACCTGAAATACCAGCCCTTGGCACAAATCAAGCTGTGCATTAATTAGCTCTATTTCTGCGGTAGACACAAAATCTTGTGTGCGATCTTTATTTCTTCTAATTTCCTGACTCGGAGACAAAAAACCAATCGGTACTGTGCCGTGATCAATTAGCGCC
This sequence comes from uncultured Candidatus Saccharibacteria bacterium, assembly GCA_964585155.1. Classification (GTDB taxonomy): domain Bacteria; phylum Patescibacteriota; class Saccharimonadia; order Saccharimonadales; family Saccharimonadaceae; genus Nanosyncoccus. The sequence continues at coordinate 208 of CAZPCQ010000037.1, forward strand.
TTTCTCACCTCGTCGTAGATCATACTATACGGTCGCTCTGGGCGATGATATTTTTCCAGCTGCATGTGCTTGGCAACTATTCCGACTATTGGTTTTGACATCTCTCCTCCATTTATAAATCTACTATATCATAAATTCATCCAAAAGTTCCACATAGAACTTGCACTCGTTGATTAAACTTTTTTGTAGGGTTTGGGGTGGATTTTTGAGAGGAAAGGTGATATAATGGCAATATCGGGGTTTGGCGCAGTGGTAGCGCGCACGTCTGGGGGACGTGAGGTCGCCAGTTCGATCCTGGTAGCCCCGACCAGGTTACAGTAGTATATACCGAGTTTGACTCGGTTTTTTGGCGTCTAAGGACTTTAATAGCTTGTATCTATCAGCTGCACGAGGTCGTTTGTATTGGGGTCTAGTGAATAAAGCCCGGTACCGAGGGAAAGCTCGCCGCCGCTATCCATCATACAAGCGAAATAGAGCGTGAGCGGAAGTTTGTCATCCCAGTCCGTCGCGATAGTCCAGTCGATAGTGCCAGGCAGATTGGTTGGATCTCCTGCGACGACTTTGTAGGACTGGCAGTTTGATTTTGGCGTTGCATTAGTAGTTCCTGCTGCCAATGTATCAGGTAGGGTCGCCACTTTGTCGGAAATGGCTTTGTCTAGAATTGGCTTTAGATCGTATTTCTTAATGCCGCCTTGTGATCCAAGTTTGGTGCTATCAATAATATATATTTCCTTCTCCCGAGTATCCTGTCCGGGCTCTAGGCTGGTGGTGCCTAGATAATATTTTCGCCTCGTATGTAAATCGCCGATTAGATGCAAACCGAGATCTTGTCCTGCCGAGCTAGAATTGTTATCATCTTCCGATGTTTCCGGCTGCTGCACGGCAATTTCGTCATTAAAACTATCGACTTGAGCCTCGAGATCGGAAATTCGCTCATTTTTATGCGAATTCTGTATGGCGCAGTAGACGCCAAATACTATACCACAAAGAGCTATTATGGAAATAATAACCATAGCAATCTTGAGGTGGTTAGTAGTTTTAGTGTTTTTATTATTATCCGCTACGGTCAGCAAATGGCTTGATGAATCTTGTTGCATTATAAATCTCTCATTATGATATTACTTGTTTTTATTGTATCATAAGTCTTCGACTTAAGAAATAATGACGTCACCTCAGAAAAGATATTTGACAATATCTTTTCGCTCACGCTCCTTATTATATCATATTTTGGGATTTTACTGATTATAATACGGGTAAGTTAGGGGCAGACGAGAGTATAGCTGTGATCGAGAAGGGCGCAGATTTCGGAAGTGGGGAGGCTGTGGTTGAGGATGATGGTGATCCAGTTGTTTTTATTCATGTGATAGCCGGGGAGGATATGGTCGCTAGTGGTGGCAAAATCGCGGGCGGAGTTTTGATCGAAACGTAAGTCAATAATCTCGACAAAATCGTCGGAGGTGAAACCGAGTTTGTCTTTTCGGACAGTGAGGAGGACGGCATACCATTTACGATTCTGAGGGTTGCGCCAAATAGCATTACGCGGAGTGCTGGGCCAAAGAAATTCCAATTCATCTCCGTAGGTTTCGCGGACGTACTGGATGATGGCTTGAGTTTGGTCAGATTGGAAAATATCGGGGTGCATAGACTAATTATAACACAAGGTGCACGATGCGGACTTAGTGAAGTGAGTGCGGCCTGAGAAGTTAATTTCGGATAGGATTGTCACATCTTATTGCGTAATAAGTGGAGTTGGGTAACATTTTTGGATAAGACTAGGCTATTGTTTTGGTGGTGAAATTTTGTGGTATAATGAAAAAAGTAATAAGCGTGGAGGAAAAAATGCAAGTCACAAAGTTTGAACATTCGTGCGTGGTACTAGAAAAAGGTGGGAAGAAATTGATTTTCGACCCGGTGGAATATGCGGAGACATTGCCGGATTTTGATAATGTAGTAGCAGTAGTGATTACACATATTCACGCGGATCATTTGCAGCCGGAAAGAATTGCGGTGATCTTGGAGTCAAACCCGGAAGCGAAAGTGATTGCCCCAAAGGATGCAGCGGAGTTGCTGCCGAATGCGATCCTAGTGGAAGGCGGCGAGGAAATGCAGATCGAGGAGTTTAATTTGAAGTTTTTCGGAAAGAATCACGCGGAGGTGTTTGAAGGGAAAGTTCCCTGCGAAAATATTGGCGTAGTAGTGAATGAGCGGCTGACTAACCCGGGAGATTCGTTTGATCTACTGGAGCTGAACGGGAGAGTGGAAGCGCTGCTGGTGCCAGAGGCGGCGCCGTGGACGAAAATGTCGGAGACGGTGGGGTTTATTAAACTGGCGAAGCCGGGGTTTGTAATCCCAGTGCACGACGCGGTGCTATCGGAAATGGGCAAGAATATTTATAATAACTTAATGCGGGCGGCTTGCGTGGAAATCGGAGCGGAGTTTGCGCCGCTAAGTATTGGCGAAAGTATGGATATTTAGACTCGCGGAGTTACAGAAAAACTGCGGAGTGAGGGGCTGCGCAGGTTTTCTGTCTTTTGAAGAATGCTTAATAGGTGTTTGCAGGGGATGTTTGACGGTTTTGAGAAGTAGGAAGATTTTGACTTTGTGTTCGGCGCCTTTCCTCGTTGAGGTCATTTATATTATTGCTTAATGGTGGTGATGATGAGCGTGAGTGGGGACGGTATCGGGCCAGGTGCATTCCGTATCGGAGCAGTGCTCACTGGGGGTTTCGATTTCGATAGTGGAGTGGGGAATGTGGTTGGACGCGAGGAGATGGCGGACGGAAGTTTTGATTTGATCAAAATGTTGCGGCTCAAGATTGGAGACGACGTGCAGGGTAGCGCAATTGCGGTAGCCATCCATACTCCAGACGTGAAGATGATGAATGCTTTGGACATTTGCTAAATCGAGAAGTTGGCACTCGAGCTGGTCAAGATTGATTCCCTGTGGCGTTTTCTCGAGCAGGACATCGAGGATGGAAATAGCGTTTTTGATTGATTCTTTGAGAATAAATAGAGCAACGAGGATGGATAAAATTGGATCGATAAGGCTGATGTCAGTGAAACGCATAATAATTGCGCCAATGAGAACGACGACCCAGCCGAGAACGTCTTCGAGCATATGGAGGTTGACGGATTTTTGATTGAGCGAGTTACCGTCGCGAGTAAAATAGGCGGCAAGGAAATTGACGACAGCGCCAATAATGGCAAGAATAATCATACCATTATAATTAATCTCGACAGGCGTGATGATACGACCAATAGCACTAATAATCACGAGAAGCGAGCCGATGAGTAGAATCATCGTAGTAATCAGCCCACCGATAAGCGAGTAGCGGATGTAACCATAAGTGTACTGATGATTGCTGCCCTGATGACTTTTGCGCTCGAGAAGGTAAGATAAACCAATGCTAAGAGCATCGCCGATATCGTGAATCGCGTCAGAAGTAATCGCGACACTATGAGTAAAGGCACCGCCGATAAATTCGTAAATAGAGAAGGCTAAGTTGAGAAGAAAAGCAATGAGAATATTGCGATCGGTGTGAGAGCGATGAGTTTTATAAGAATGATGATTGGAAGTTTTGCGGATTGACTTAGTGGTGTTCATTTTAACTCCTTGATGTGGGCGAGGCCGAGCTCGTAAAGCTGTTTAATATGTTTGTCGTCGAGGACGTAATAGACTTCTTTGCCGACGCGATGACTTTTGACGACGCCGGAAGTCCGAAGTAAAGAAAGTTGATGAGAGATGGCGGATTTGGTCATATTGAGGACGTTGGCAATATCGCAAACACAGAGCTCATTGCGATCTAAAGTCCAGAGAATCTTGGTACGGGTAGGGTCACTGAGGACGCGAAAAAGTTCAGCTAAAGATTCGAGTTGTTCTGGCTTAGGACGACGCCGGAGGGCGCGCTTGACTGCTCGCGGATGAATGGCGTCGCAGTCACAAATGTTATTGTCTTGCATAAAAACCTTTTGGTTAATATTTAATTGATTGAACGGAGGTTAGAAAGAGTTTGATTTTCTTCAGTTGAACAGTTGCTCAACTATTCTATTGTATGGCGCGAGTAGACTTTTGTCAAGTAAAAATGCCAGGTTCTGGACGGATTCTTTGATGGCGCATTATAATAAGTAAAAGAAAGGAGTGTTTATGAAAAAGCAAACTGCTGGACGGGATAACTTGGGGGGGATTTGGCGCCGAAGTTCGCGGAGCTGAATGATGATGTATTATTCGAACAAGTTTGGAGCCGAGAAGACAAGTCGTCGGCGCGCGACCGGTCACTGATTACGATCGCAGCGCTATTCTCGGCCGGGGTGTATCCGCAGCTAGAAAGTCACTTGAGGATCGGCAAAGAACACGGCTTGACCGAAGAGAAAATCGTAGAAGTTATTACGCAACTTGCGTTCTATTGCGGGTGGCCAAAGGCGTGGTCGACGTTTCCGCTAGTAAAGAAAGTTTACGAATAAGAAGGATAGATACTTCCTGCGGGGTGGGAGAATTATTGATAGTATTTTGGGCTATATGGGATTCGGTAGTTATTACTGGTCCTCTACAGTTCGCTCAGCTGAAGCTCCTTACGACCTACTTTTAGTCGGCAACAATACTTACCCATCCTATGGTAGTGTTCTTCGTTCTCGTGGCTCCACTCTTCGCTGCGTCACAAGGTGACTTCCTGCGGGGTGGGTATATCTGGACTAGCTCTTTACATTGGTCTGGCCTCTATGGAAACTATTGGTCCTCTACTACCCTCTCCTCTATATACTCTTACCACTTCAACTTCGATGGTGCTGGCGTCAATCCATCCCGCTACAACGATCACTATAACGGCCTCTCCCTCCGCTGTGTAATTAAATAACTTCCTGCGGGGTGGGAGCCTCTGGACTGGCTCTTTGCACTGGGCTGGTAGCAGCGGGCTCTATTGGTCGTCTACGACCGACTCGACACCAGGCTCTTACCTCCTGGGCTTCGATAGTGCTAGTACCTACCCGTCCAACCACAGCGCTCGCTACAGCGGCTTCTCCCTCCGCTGCGTCGCCCGATGATATATAAGTAACTTTGCTACTATTATATTATTATCTCTCTTCCTCCTTTATGCTTTTATTTTTCTTTTTATTCCTTTTTTCTTTACCTCATTGTCTATCTATGTATATTATATATTCCTGGAGATAAGGTGGGGGTGTGGTTGTTTTGTTTGAGGTTTTCATTGTTTAATGGGAAGTTGAAAAATCATACTCCGTGTCCAAAGAATTATACCCTGAAGTTGAGAAAACATACTCTGGATAGCAGAAAACGTACCCGAAGGTACGTTTTCTGCTTTACCTCTGTTATTTTAGCATTTTTCTGCGTTTAGAAAATCTTGATCACGAGTTTGTAAAACTTAGTTGGGAGTCCTGAGATTTAAGTTGTGAGTTTATGAAACATACTCGCGGCTCTACTAAGCTCATCTCGCGACGCAACGGATAGGATGTCCAAAATAGCGACTGTTAGAATATCCAAAATCTAGACTTGCTGGATAGCCGTTATTGCCGTTAAAATAATATAACGTGACTGCGTCCGAATCATCTTGAGCAGTAGAAGTCCATAACTCACCAATACTACCAGTGTTGCTCAATGAGCCAGCATAGATACCGCCGCTGAGAACGAAATAAAATGGAGCGTTACTTATATTACTCATAGTAAGTCCTAACTCGCTAAACGTTGGTCCATTGGAACTATTATACGACGGTAATCTCCAACCTTTAGGACAAATGCTTTGATTAGAATTATCACTTCCAAAAATGCTTTTGCCTTCTCCGGCTGTAGCTGCTCCCCAAGAATAATAATTTCCAACTAGATAGTGTGCATTTGTTTGTCCACTAGTATCTTTAGCTAAAGACTCGTTTGCATTAGTTAGGTTGGTGCCGTTGGCGTAGTATTTGTAGCCAGGATCATAGGATCTAACTATATTGTATCCGTTGGTATTTTCGGATTGTGGCCAAATAGTGCTATTTACCGATGTGGATGTTGCCTCACTAACAGCTGGAGTCCAGTTCGTATTAATATCAGAATCTGAAGTAGTCAGCGTTTTACTGCCTACTAGGTCTAGATCCAGGTTTTGAGTCATCCAGCAGTTGCCGTCTTTGAGTTTGGTGACCCAGTAGGTCTTATTATCTCGAACGTCGATGAGTTGCTTTGTGCTACCAACTTCTGCGCCACGACATATGGCTGATGTCATTGTTTGCATTGTTGTTACAGAATTGAAATCCACCCAGATTGCAAATAGAGTTATACTCGAGGTAGAGGAGCTTAAGGTAATTATATCACCAGGGTTATACTGCACTACATTACTGCTTGGTGAATCTGACCACCCAGCAAAGCCGTATCCTGTTTTGATAAGTCCATACGATTCGGCACTAGGAGCGACAAAAGTATAAGTATTATTTGTACTTTCTGCCGTCTGAGTAGCTGGAGTACTTCCTCCCGTACTCCCATTTGTATTATACGTCACACTATACAACGTCGCCACCTGCGTCGCCCCCGTCGCTACGCTGA
>CAZPCQ010000038.1:0-5869 GCA_964585155.1 uncultured Candidatus Saccharibacteria bacterium
TAATGTAAATAACTACCTTAAATTATGCGGTTGTTCTAAATTGTTTAAATGAGCCCACTTTCTGAGGTGGAATTGAAGACGCTAATGAACGTAGCATTGACGATCTTGGGTGCACGGAAGGAGGTGCCGGAATTTGGTAGCCTGGCGGTTTATGCGCAAGAGATGACCGAGAATGGCTGGAGCGAGGGAATGTGTATTTTGTTGACGGATCTAAAGAATGGCCCGAGTGATTTGAAGGACTGGAAAAGGGCGCCAGCGGTGACGAGCCGTGGCGTGGTGCAAGATATGGTCTTTCCGATCTTGGATTCGAGATTGTTTCGAATGATGGGTTTGGCGACAGAGTATGCGACGGAGCAGTTGATGGAAGAGGCGGATAATCTGAAAAGTAAGATTTATTATAATGCGGCGCGGGCGATCTTGGTGATGAATGCGGATCTGGGCAGGTATATAGTGGCTTACTGTGATGGGGAAAAGGCGAGTAATACGCAACTACTGGCGGTAATCGCGCAGGTGTTGGCGTGCTTGCATGACGATGACGAAACTCTGCGAGAGTCGGCGACAGCGGTGAAGGAAAGTCTGTTGGCGACTGATGTGAAAAGTCGGGAGTTGATGCAGGCGGTGGAGCAGATGTTTGCCGATGGCGATACGCTGCTGGCAGAGTGGGAGAAGTGGCGGCAGCGTTGCAATCCGTAAGCGTCAGTCGATGGCTTTGGGTTTTACCGATGATATGAAGCGTGATTGACTCGGGACTTTGTTGATGATTTGGAAGGTTGTCGATTTGAGATTTTGCTGAAGGTTCGGAATTGCCATTCTTAAAAATATACCGCTGGGCTGAGGTCTGGCGGTATTTTTATGAGGTACATTTCGGTTTAATTGTATTGGCGTTAAGAGTCAAGAAAAAACTGAGCGTAGGCTCAGGTCTTTTGATTTTGGTGCGGGTATGGGGAGTCGGACCCCAATCTCATCCTTGGGAAGGATACATAATAGCCGCTATACGATACCCGCACTACTTTTATTATAGCACATCTGTTGGAGATGGGGAATAAGTTTTTTGAAAAAAAGTTGGTTGAATTTGAGCCTGTATGAGTAATACAGGCTCAATCTCGAGTTCCTTAGTATTGGCGGTAACTGGGTGCGGTATAACGGGTTGGTTCGTAAACAGTTCCTACGAACCAAATAGTTCCGGATGATTTGTCGCGAATTAAGAAAAGATATGGGTTGTCAAAGGTTAGATCGATTTTTTCTACAGGAACGTCAAAATTGTAGCGGAAGCCACACCCGCTAGAACCTTTACCGCCAATCATAGCCGTAGCTGCCGAGGCTTTAATCCCATCGTTGCTGAAATCTACGGCAGTTTGATGGATGGCTTGGCCGATATATAAACCAGCGGAATCATTGGCGAGGTTGGAGAGATTGGCTTTGGTTTCGTCGAAAACATCGGTAATGCCGATATTCTGCAGAGTATTCCCCAAATTTAACTTATCCTGAAACTTAAAAACGGGGATATTAGCAACAATATTCGTCACGACTCCGTCTTTGAAATTCTCAAGAGTAATCGGCTTAAGTTGATTGATGGTTGAAGCGAGTTTATCCGTGGTGAGGTTTTGAAGGTAATTTTTGAGGGAGATAGTTTTAGGCATAATACCGACATATTGCAAAGTAATATCGTCATAGGTTTGCAAATCTTTGGCGAAAACTTTGATCTCGTCATCGTCGTAGAGCGAGAAATCGGTAGAACTGGAAACGGTTTCGTAGCCGCCATTGCCGAGCCGCTCGAGATATTCCTCAACGTAAACTTCGGGAGCGGGCCATTCTTCGCCGCAGGGTCTTTCACCGTTATCGTTTAGCCAGTCGGTGTATTCATCGATGATAGTCTGGCGAATATTGTCAACACCGAGTTCGTTCAAGATGTTGTATTTATGAATGGTGGCAGCAAGGCTTAGGGAATTAACGTCCAGAGTGGAATTATTAAAAGGCAACTTAGTGAATCCACCATCTCGGAAGCGTGAAATTGAAGAATTGTAATTGATGTTCGGAAAACTAATAGAGTAATCTTTATCATAAGGCTGAATTTTGTTAATCCATTCCATATCAATCGCTAGTGCATTGACTAAAGCGAAATATTGTTCTGGGGCGCCGTCGGGCTTAAGCATATCGTCGGTGAGTAAATCTTTGATAAGACCAAAAGTCTGGTCGCTGATCCAGTTGTTAATGGGAGTCGCAGAAGTAAAGGGAACGCGCAAGATTTCTGCGCCAAACCGCTCGTTAATATCTTCGGTGTAGGAAGTTTTAATCGTGTCATCGGGAAGGCTGTTGTTGATGAAAAGCGCGTTCGCGAAAGACATATTTTGATTGTTTGGATATTTTTGTGGTGTGAGTGAACCGATGGCGGTCTCAATTTGTTGTCGTGAGTTGCCTGCTGCACCGGCCTCGAGCATACCTAGAGCGTATTTGATGGAGAGCGGACTATAGAGTTGGTTAGTCTCCTTGTTTTCCAAAAAGGCCAAATCAAAATTTGTAATCTGATTAGGAACAGTGTCGATAACGGATTGATCTCCGGATTGGTCGCCGGAATTGTCATCAGGATTATTTTGGCTAAGGACTAAGGCGTAGACAGCGCCGCCGATGCCGAGGATGACAAGTATAGCCACAATGGCGATGATTAAGCCTTTGTGAGATTTTTTCGGTTTGGCAGAGATGACATTCGCTATAGGACTATTAGTGGTATCGGCGGCTGTAATCGGTTGAGAATCTTGGAGCTTAGCTGAAGCAGCCTCTGCTGTAGTTGGTTGCGAATATTGTTCCTCAGCTTGTGGCTTAGTTTGCGGGTCGGCCTGCGGCTCGGTTTGTGATTCAGTTTGCGGGCTAGTCTGCGGCTCAGTTTGCGGCTCTGAGGAATTAGTCTCAGTGGGAACTGGTTGCAGTTCGTTATCATCCATATATTCTCCTTGTGTATATTTATTTTCATTATAACATAAAAGTTATAGTGAAGTTACGATTTGTACAAAGTGAATAGATAGTTTGAAGTTTGTGGATAATTTTGCGTTGGAGGGGGGATTTAAGCATTTCAATTAGAGAGGGCCCCGGGTGGGGCCCTTTTGGAGGACTTCATTTCTAGACAGCTTGGCTGCTCGATAACTCTTGAAAGATATACATGGGCGGGTTCCAGGGCTTTTCTACGTTTTTGCAGGCTTCATAAAGGTGACTTTGACCGCGGTGGCCAAATTCGCGCTTTAGGCGTTCCGTATACCAGGGTGAGTTAACGGTACTTTCTTCTGCTGAGTGCATAATGATTTGACCATTTTCACGAATTTCTACGCGAAAGCCATCTTGCCAGATTCGCTTCAGAATCTCCTCATCTTCTGTGAAACGCAGAGAGGGCCCGATGGTGACCACATGCTGCTCGGACGGGCCGCCAAATCCCTGCATGCTGAAAATAGTCTCATTGGCGTGACAACCATCTGGCAACATATATTCGTAGTAGATGTTGCGTTCGGCCAGATCAAAGAGTTCTAGCGCACGCTCAAGCTCTTCGTAATGCTTTTGGTAGAATTTGGTGTTGTGCCAAATCTTGATGCCGGATGGCATAGCCCTATGGAAGGCGTAGTCCACCCACTGAGGCTTCATATCTCTGTATTGCATCCGGGAAAATGGCCCTAACTTACGATACAGAGACCTATTTTCTTTGATAATGGAAGCAACATTATCATCAAGATGCGGCGTCATCAGGGGGTGAATATCGCGAGTGGCGGCTTGATCGTCATAAAGGTAGCTCAATAGCCCGAACAACTTCATGCGATGGAACGGATCGTACTTAAATTTTCCTCCGTAAGTAACACTATCCCGCAATTCATGACGGTCGCTTTGCCGTAGCAGCAGTAGAGCCATATCGGCCATACTGTAACCGTAGTTTAAGCGATTTGGAGCGGTGCGGCGATTACTATAACCGGTGGTATCAAAGGCGTGCAGGCTATATCGCGCATAAAGGGGATTTTTGCAGACAAGCTCGTGGATGGTGAGCATACGCTGGTAGTAGCACATCAGTCGACCGTTGTAGTTATGCAGGGCGTTTAGAATCTGACAGATTGTATAGATGCGCAGAGTTTCCTTGAGATACTTATTCTCAAAGAGATTACGGAACTCCCTGAGATCTACTAACAGTTTGCCGTTGGCTTCGATGGTGGACTTACAAGTGCGATGATCATAGGCGGTATCGCAGGCATGCTGAATGTGCTGCAACAGTGCTTGATCGTGCTCGGAAAGTGGGATTTTTGCAAACTCCAGATATCCTCTCAAAGTTTTTGCGAAGATGCACCCCCAGTAAAAACAAGTGTCGGGTTTAGTCAAATCGTCACTCCAATATGCTAAACAGCGTTCGTAGGAGAAGTCGTCGGCGAACTTGAGACACAGGTCTAAATATTCTTGCATCTCTGCGGGGGTGGGGGCTTTAACCTCTGACAGTCTGAGCGGATCAGTAATACAGTAGTCAATCCACATTTTCAAATCAACTCCTTTCAAAAAGCGGCGCCCTTCAAAATCACTACTGTCAAAATGAAGTTAAAGGACTTAACGGGAAGTTACACATATATTATATCACCTATCTAGATGAAGTAGTCTGGAATTATCATTTAAGATTTTGGAAAAACTTGGAGAAAACATAAACATTTTGGAAAATGTGTGGTAAAATAAATATAAGTATAAAAACGCAGGGATTTTCTGCATAAATTAGGAGGCAAAATGGCAACAAAAACTTCGTCGAAGAAGACGTCGAGCCGGAAAGCGGCTGAGCCAAAGAAATCTGCGAAGACTTCTAGTCGAAGTCAGGAAACGCAGTCGCTCGTAGCGCCGGTACTGCGGCGGGTGAAGAGTACGAGCTGGATGGCAATTTTAGAATCGATTATTATTGGTGTGCTAGGCGCGATTTTGATTTGGAACCCACAGGGAATGTTGAAGATTATTTTCTATGTGGTGGGGATTTTCTTGATCGTGAAAGGTGTGTATCATATCGTGAACTATTTTGCGATTCATGGGAAGTATGATTTTTATAATAATGATTTGCTGTACGGGATTATTGCGCTGGTATTTGGTGTGATTGCAGTGGTGCTGTGGGAGCAACTGAGCGGTGCGATTGGGATTGTGGTCGGTGCTTGGATGATCTACGGCGCATTGGTCCGGTTGAACAGCGCGATTAAGTTGCACGCGGCAGGTGTGAAAGAGTGGTTTTACGTATTGCTGCTTTCGCTAGTGATGTTGGCGCTGGGCATTTATATGGTCGTGAGCGTTGGCGCAGTGCTGGCAGTGGTCGGCTGGGTGATGATTGCGGCGGCGATTGTGGGGATTATCGAAGATGTGATCTTCATTAAGAATATTGATGAATTGAAGAAAGTTGCTTAGTCAGTTTGGACAGTGGAGCCTTTGCGAATAGTAACTTATTACTTCGGCAGAGGCTCCGCTGCTTGCTCATCGTACCGCTTAGTATGTCGGCGCGATTTATAACTAAATCGCTAACAGCTACTCGTCAGTTCGGAAAAGATTATTATAATAATCTTTTCTCTCACGTTCCTCGTGCTGGACGTTTTGCGGTTCACCTCTTTCTCGTATTAGGCTACTCTTCGCAAATGGTTCGAGTTGGCTCTGGGGGTGGGGCTACTTTTTTGTGAAAAATGAGGAATATTGGTGGATTTTGGGGAGAAAATGAAGTTTCGGTAGATTTTTTGGGAGAATTTTGGAGTGGAGGTGGGATTTTTGGGGAATTTTTGAGAAAAAGTGGGATTTTGGTCTTGTAAAAGTGAGGGAAGTAAGGTATAATGTAGATAAGTGGATTCGTAGCTCAGTTGGTTAGAGCGCTGCCCTGTCACGGCAGAGGTCG
>CAZPCQ010000039.1:0-5834 GCA_964585155.1 uncultured Candidatus Saccharibacteria bacterium
ATACAGAAGAGTTCCTTTTTGTGGGGACTTATTTCTAAATTGTTTAAGTAAGCCTAGGTATTTTTAGCGGCGAAAATGCCAATAAGTGAGATACCCGCCCAGCGTCAATACTAAAATTCCCATTACGGCGAGAAAAAGGTTATAAAATAAGTTGTGACGGGGTTGATGGGAAGTTGACTTGGTGGTGGAGCCGAAATTGACAATATTTTCTGGCTGCTCGACGATTTGGTAAGGCTCTGCGGTTTCTACCGTAGCGGAATCTGCAGATGAGCGATTAGGATCTTCTGAAGTAGAGTCGGCGATTTCGGCAGGAGGGAGAATCTGAGTAACCTCACCGGGGTTCATCACGGCAACGAATGGTATAATATTAGTCTCGCCGCCGGTCCGAGGAATCTCAAAATCTTCGGCGGTATCATTAGAGTTAGTTATGGTGTCGGTATTTTGAATATCATCATTAGGGTTGTTAGTGTCGGGGTTTTGAACGGCGTCATCAGAATTGTCGATGATATTAGAGTTTTGTTGAGTATCGCTGAGATTATTGTTAGCCGAGTCATGAGGATTATCTTGATGATCGTCGGCGAAAGTCTTTGCACCCCAATCGCGAATCGAAATATAAGTTAATGTGAGCTCGGAATTATTGTTGCGCAGAGCACTAGCGCTTAGTACACCGCTGATGAAAAATACCGCTAGCACAGCCAGCAATAGACTTTTGCGACGCATAAAATAATCCCAAATCTCAATCATAACTTTATTATAGCATATTATTTAGTTTAGTTCAATGATATTATGAACTTTTTACCTATTTTTACAACTACCGTATAACTTATACTATATAATATATAGTATAAACTCACAAAAATTGGTTTGAGGTCTAGAACTACAACTTAAATAGGAGAATGAAAACGCAAAAGCGAAAAATATGCTATAATAGTGATATGAAAAAGTTTAATACCGCACCAATTAGTGGCATGCAAGAGTTGTTGCCGAATATGCAAGTTGAATTTAACCGCTTGAAGGCGGGGATGGCGGAGGCTTTTGCGGCGCATGGATTCCAGAATATTGAGACGCCAACGATTGAGCGGACGGAAATTTTGCTGGCCAAGGCGGGTGGCGATACCGAGAAACAGATTTACAAAGTAGTGAAGACAGCAGAAACGGCAAGCGATGCGGATCAAGCGCTAAGATTTGACCACACGGTGCCGCTGGCGCGTTATGTGGTGGAGCACGCGAATGATTTGACTTTTCCGTTTAAAGTGACGCAGGTTGGGCGGAATTTCCGGGGCGAGCGCGCGCAAAAAGGGCGGTTCCGGGAATTTTATCAGTGCGATGTTGATGTGATTGGTTGGCAGAAGTTGCCAATCGCTTACGATGCGGAGATTATTGCGACGTTGATTGACGCGCTAAAAGTTTTGCCGATTCAGAAGTTCGTCGTGCGGATTAGCAACCGGAAGTTATTGACGGGACTTTTGGAAGAACTAAATTTGCAACACCAGGCGGCGGAGATTTTTAATATCGTTGACCACGCGGAAAAAGTTCCGGAAGAAGTCACATTAAAAAGTCTACAAGAGCTAGGGATTGGCAGCGAGAAGATTGAACGGCTGATGACTTTTTGCAAGATTAGTGGCGAGCCGGACGAAGCGTTACAGAAGTTACAAGCGATGAAGATACAGAATGCGACTTTTGCAGAAGGACTGTCCGAGCTAGAAAGAGTTTTGGCACTGCTAAAACCGAAGAATGATGAGCGATTCGCGGTGACAGTGGATATGTTGATTGTGCGGGGGCTGGATTATTATACCGGGACAGTGTTTGAGACGGTTGCGCCGGAGTACCGCGAGATTGGTTCGGTTTGTAGTGGCGGGAGATACGAGAATCTAGCGCAAAATTACACCGAGCAGGCACTGCCAGGCGTGGGCGGCTCGATTGGATTGACGCGGTTATTTTATGTATTGCGGGAAAAAGAATTGGTGCAGGCGACAGAGCTAAAACCAGTGGATATTTGCGTAATGCCGATTACGGAAAATGAATTTGCGACGGCGAATCGACTAGCAGAGGCTTTGCGCCCGAAGGATTATAAAGTTGATGTAGTTTTGACAGACAAAAAACTTGGCGACAAGATGAAGTACGCTAGCAAAGTGGCGGCTTACGGCATCGTGATCGGCGAAGAAGAAGCGCGGACTGGAAAATACCAGATCAAGAATTTCCAAACCGGCGAAACACGGGAGTTGTAAAGTCGGGGGGCATAAAAATAGAGCCGTTCCAAGGAGGAGCGGTTCTATTTTTTATGAGCGTTTGATTCTAATATAAAGTTTGACGGATAAGACTTTGTGATATTGGAGTCACAAGTTAACAAAAACAAGAATCTTTTACTGCAGCGAATCCTGTTCTAACTATTTATTTTCTAACCCCACATCAAGGTATTGCTTGACATAGTCCCAGCCCCATTTGTCATCGAAGCCGGCGGTAGTGAATTTGTTAAACTGGAAGAAAGGCATACCTTGGGCAACCTGAAGAGCGCGGCGAGTATTGTTCTCAATCTCAGTGACGGTGGCGTGGTCGGCAATACATTTATCAAAATCTTCGCCTAGACCAGCCTCGTGACCGATTTTGCGCCAATAATCTTCGGGTAGGTTATCGATGTGTGGAGCGGTTTTGTTATTACCAATACCCTTGGAATGGTAATCATCCCAGAGATGTTGCAGAGCGCTGTGGTAAAAATCCCAAAACTTATTCTCGCGCATCGCACAGTAGGCAGCCTCGGCCGAATCGCGCGAAGTGTCGTAGCCGTTCCCCTCGTAGAGATAATCGGTCAAGCGTACTTCAAACAAAATATCATTGTCAGAGAGATATTGCTGAAATTCGTCCCAGTTATCCATCACGGCGCGGGAAAAGACGTCACAGTACGGACACATTAAATCGGTATACATGACATAATAATTCTTGGCGTCGAGATTCCCCACTGTGGCGGCTTCGTTCCAGACTTGACCTTTGGGTGAAGGCTTGGTAGTGAGGTTTAGAATCATGAGGAAAATAAATAAAATGGCTACAACGATAACGGCGACAGTGCGCCAGATGCGGCTTTTCTTATTGGCTTGCTGATATTCTTCCATTTTGCTCCTTGTCTTGATGACGTTGCTGATACATTTCACTGCGAACCATCACGTAGGCGTCTTTGCCGATGCGTTTCAGGGTGAATAAAGCGAGAATAATAGCGCCGACCGTGAGGACGCCAGAAAGAATGCCGGCCAGCATATAACTGCTCGAGCTAAAAACCGTCCCGAGAATTGGCATCAAAAGCGTCGTACCACAAGTGGGGCAGCCCGAGCCGAGCACAGCTAAGCCCGCCACCAGCCCAGCGCTCTGGACGTTGTCGGCGTTTTGGATGTTTGAGAGCAAGCGCTCGCGGCGGCTATGACGTTTTTTCTGCCAGACGAAAACCACTAGACCGATCAGAATACTTTGCAATAAGGTAATACAGAAAGTCAACAGCCAGTCCCAAAAGTTACGCCCGACGCCAAAGATCGCCAAAAAGTTATCGCCGAGAATTGACATTTTTCCGCCAAAATCGGTCGCCCAGAACAAGCTGAAGGCGGCGGTGCTACTCGATAAAAAGTTCATCAAAAGACCAAAGATCAGAAAAGAAATCACCACGACGAGGTCGAATTTCCAACTTCTCGTAGCCAGCAAAACTCCAGACAGGGCCATTTTCCATTCGTCAGCCCAGCGATCGAACTTTTTGCCGAGGCGTTCTCCACTTTTCATATGACTATTGTAACATAGATTGGGGGTTTTGAGGAAGTTTTCCAAGGAATTTGAAGAAAATTGGCACTGACAGAGTGAGGATGGCTTGGTACAATAGGAGTATATTCGGGGATTTCCCGCGACTCCTTGATGAAAAGCCAAGGAGGAAAATTTTACTATTGACAGATGCTAACTTGTTTGATACAATGAGAATATAATTTTTCGAGGATACCATCTCGCGACTCCCTAGTCTTTAGGATTAGGGAGGATATTTTTTATATATAGATTATTAAACCCCTGGATAATTCTCTTAAGATCGTTTTCGTCCACTTTTCCCATACGCTTATGTAGCCTTTTTGCGTCAAAATTCCTGACTTGACATAGCACTGCGTAATTTTGTCGCTGCTGCAACTTAAACGGTACATACCAGCTCCCAGTATGCTCCTGTGAAGTTAATGGAATCCCCAGAAAACTGTATTTGTTATACTTATGATAAACTAGTACGGGTTGCGTAAATTCCTTGTTCTTACCATTAATTTCTACACCCACATTTTCTCCGCAGCTGCACCACCAGACTTCGCCTTCACTAAAATTTGGTACCGAATGTATGAGATGTAATAAATATTTTACGCCATTCCAAGCGTTCAAGTCATCTTCTTTGCGATAAATATATTCTTCCATTCTTGCAGTATATATCAAAAAAGAAAAAAGTTGCAAGCACAAGCGTGCAAAAAAGTCGAAAATTGTAATTTTGGACGATTTTTGAGAAACTCTAGAACACATATAATATATGTAATGCAAGCATAAACGATTTAATTTGGCGGATTTTGGGAATAAACAAATATTTTTAGCAAGCATAAGCAAGTAGAATTTACAACATTTTGTATTGAGGATGCGCTTGTAGGTTTTGCTCAAAATGTACTACAGCATAAACATAATAACATTTCGTAAAATACTTCCTGCGGGGTGGGAGGGTTACTAGTGGCTCATATTACTATAGCGGCCTTGATGATTACTACTGGTCTCCTACGATCGCTTCGTCTGTAGATGCTTACGGCTCGTTCTTCTATGGTAACGGCGTTTACCCATCCAATCACAACGCTCACAACCTCGGCTTTTCTCTCCGCTGCGTAGCGAGGTGATATATAATACATAAGTTATTACTTCTTCTAATCTACTTTAATATATTATTTATTTGTATAGTATAGTATAGTGTATATATTATTATTCTCTCTTCCTTTTTCTTTATTCCTTTTTTCTTTACCTCATTGTCTATCTATGTATATTATATATAACTGGATGCGAAAATACTTAATGTATTTAGTGCGGCCCTTGCGCTCACCTTTCCCAAACCTTGGGCGACGACGCGCTGGGAAAGTATTAGTTATAAAAACATACTTTACGTTTAAAGAATCTTAGTTGAAGATTAGAGTTTGAGGAAGTTTAGTATGAAGTTAGGGAAACATACCCTGAGCTTAAGAAAACATACTCCAGGTAGCAGAAAACATACCCGAAGGTATGTTTTCTGTTTCACCTCTGTTATTTTAGGGATTTTTTGGGCTTGGAGAATCCTAGTCGCGAGTTTGGGGAGTTAAGTGGCGGGCCTCTGAGTTTAAGTCGGAAGTTTTGGAGCTTAATTCGTGTTTTTTAGAATGTACCCCCCCAACTTTGCCGAGCTTATCTGAAGTTGGTAATGCATCTAACGGAACAGCCGAGAGCGACATAATTGGTGAGTATGTTGGTACTCGTACTATCAAAAAATAATCCATAATACGAACTAGCATTTCCGGATGACGACCAGTAGTACCCGTGCATATTCTCGCCCTCTAGCCTTCCCCCGTCAATACGACCACCGTATAAAAATTTATAAGACGAATCAACCAACTCTGTACCAGTAGTATATGCCATAACAATACTCCTATACTGGTCTGACGTAGGAAGAGCCCATCCGTCACCCATTTGAATGCAGATGCTTCGAGCTTGACCTTGAGAATAATATCCGCCATAAGTACTGCCCTGATATGCCCTGCCTGTCTCATTGTCCATGTTCTCCGTCATCCAGCATTCACTGTTGATCTTTTGCACTTTGTATGACT
>CAZPCQ010000040.1:0-5334 GCA_964585155.1 uncultured Candidatus Saccharibacteria bacterium
AGGCATCGGTACGAGAACGTGTCGATGGATTACCTCCTTTCTAGGGAGTTTGATGAGCAATATGTAGTAATATATATTGTATCTAGGTCGGTCGTAGTCGTGCGAAAGAGCTTATCGCAGGACAGTGCTCAGAAATGAGATACGACTTTAAGCTACGATTGAACGATGAGATAATAATTGCACAACTAAGTTGTTAAACTAGAATGGGAGCCGGGAGGTTCCTATTCTAGTTTAAGGGGTCTGCTGTTGGTAGCCTCCGTGAATAACGGCCCATTACTTCGTCAGAGGTTGCGCTGCGCGGTCGCCGTATGTTAAATACGTCTCCCTGTGCTGCTCGCCTCTTCCTCGTGCTAGGCCGTTCTTCGCGGAGGGTCCGTAGCAGTTTTGTATACTAGGTTATTCTTCGCGAAGGGTGCAAATTTTTCTGATGGAAAATTCTGCTGCCGGGCGTCACCTCACAAAAGAAAATGGATTTTCTTTTGATTCGGTTCCTACAGCAGTTCGAGTTGGCGATTTCGCTATTGACTTTTTGAGATTTTTGGTGTATAATGTGGAGTAACGCTTGAAAAAGCGTGAAAATTTACAAGTAGGATGTGTGAGTAGTATGACAGCAAACGCAAAGTCAACCAAGAAACTGACCGATTGGATGTGGTGGAAGCATTTGCCGCATCAAGAGATCCTGGAGGATATGATTGCCTTCCGGGAGCGCAACAACCGATGGCCGGAAGTGACAGAGTTTAAGGGGCTTCGTCATATGACCAGCGAGATGAGTTGGAATTTCTATTTCATTGGCTATCGCGATGCGATCATGCAGGCGAACGAGCTGTGGGTGGAGCGGCATCCGCGTCGTCGGTCGGCTCGAGTGGGCTATAAACACGCGATGGTGGAGGCAAGCCCTTGGCAGGCCGCCGTGATGACGGATGGGGTGCTGTCGAAGTTCACCTCAGATCCTAGCGGGTCGATGGCGTAAATTCTGCGGCTTTTTAGCATCAAACTTGTAGTACTTTATGATCCCCGGAGAGAAATCTCCGGGGAATCTTTTGTTGAGGGTTTTACTTTGAAGAATGGATTTACTTTGAGAAAATGACTTGCTGTGAAAAAGGGTTTTACTGTGAGGAATTGGTTTGCTGTGAAGGTTGGATTTACTTTGAGCGCTGGATGTGATGTGAATATCAGAATTGTTTTGAGGAATACATGTAAGTTAGGCTTGATATGTAGGGGAGATGCATATAGAGTGGATTTGAAGATAAAAATGGGCTTAAAATTGTGCTAGAATTTTAGAAAAGTGGTATAATGAGGGGTATGGAATCGCCATTAAAACAAACAGATACAAGGAATTTGCAGGACGAGTATAAGGGGTTGACGAATGAGGAAGTTTTTGCGGCGTTGGCGGAGAAGCGGAGTGGTTTAGAGGTGGCAATTGAGAATGTGGAACACGATTTTAATGCGGGGACGATCGTGCGAAGCGCGAATAATTTTAACGTGGCAAAGGTGCATATCATTGGGCGACACAAGTATAATCGGCGAGGTGCGATGTGTACGGATAAATATCTAGAGGTGGTGTATTGGCCGGAACTCGAGGATTTCGTGGCGGATCAGAGAGCGCGGGGACGAGAAATTGTGGCAATTGAGAATCATACCGAGAGGGTGAAGCCACTCGGTCAGAAGGAATTTAAGTTAGAGACGACATTACTGTTTGGGAGTGAAGGGGATGGTTTGACCGAGGCGGCGGTGGCAGCGGCGGATGATGTGCGGGAGATTGAGAGTTTTGGGTCGACGAGGTCGGTGAATGTAGGAGTGGCGGCGGGGATCGCGATGTATGAATGGGCGCGACAGGTGTTGTTGAAAAAGCGATTTGCCTCGAATGAGATAGAGAAAATAGGGGGTTGTAATGAGTAAGAAGAGGAAAAATCGCAACAAGCGTAAGCGGATGGCGCAGCAACAGAGAAGGGATGTTGCGTTTGGGAATGTTAAGAGGAATGGAAATCCTAAGAAATTTGAGAATTCTAGGAAAAATGGGGATTTTCAGAAAAATGCGAAAATTGAAAAAGTTGAAGCGAATGAGAAGTCTAAAAAGTCTGAAAAGATGGTGAGTGCCGTGAAGGCAGTTGAAGCAAGAGAGAAAGATGTAGCAAATGCTGCGAAGATGGCTGGTGCAAAGAGGCCGCTAGGGAAGATTGAGAAGAGACCGCTGAATGACCGCGAGACGATCAAGAAATTAATGGAGATTGAAGAAAAAGCGAAAAAGGCGGAGAAGGCGGTAGAGGCAGAGCGGTTTGAAGGGGTTTTGGCGGCGGCGCGGCGAGAGGGGAAAGTTGAGGGGGCGGAGATTGTTAAGAGTGGTGATATAAGGAAGAAGACGGCAGGAGAGGAGGAAAAGATTGAGAAACTGGCGGAAATTGAAAAAACGCCAACAGAGAAAGCGAAGAAAGTCGAGAAACTGGCGGAAATCGACGGGGAAATTGAGTTTGAGTCAGCGAAAAAGCCAAAAAATGACCAATGGTCAGTGGAAGAAATAGAGAAGAATGTCGAAGAGTCCGAAAAAAATGACCGACGGTCAGTAAAATCGGAGATTATTGAAATCGAGGTGGAGGGGACGAGTGGGAAGCGCCGAAAGAAAGGTTGGATTTGGTGGCTAGTGGGGATTTTGGTGATACTGTTGCTGGCGGGCGGAGTGGCCTGGGTGGTATGGAATGGGAATAGAGATGGTGACAATGTGAGTGTAGATGGTACGACAGAGACAGAAGAACCAGAGAAAAAGTCAGAAGAAGAGCCGAAAGAGGAAGAAAAACCCGAGGAGAAGCCAGCAGAACCGCCAAAAGAAGAGGAGAAGCCACAAGAAAAACCGGTTGAGCAGCCAGCTGAGGAGCCAGTAAAAGAGGCGCCGGTACAAAAGCCAGTGGAGGAATTGGCGCCACGGCCAGAGATGCCGGCGGATGAGCCGTATGTGACACCAGGGAGTAAATTGGTGGCATTGACATTTGATGACGGCCCTTCGACGGCGACGACGCCAAGGTTGTTGGATATTTTGCAGCAAAAACAGGTACACGTAACGTTTTTCGTGCTGGGGGATTTGGCGCGGCGGTCGCCAGGGATTGTTCATAGGGAACAGGCTGAAGGACACGAGGTGGGGAGTCATACGATGTATCATAATCAGTTGACTAAGTTGAGCTTTGCGGATGTACGGGGCGAAGCGGCGGAGATGGATCGGATTTTTACGGAGATATTGGGGCAAGTGTCGCCATTTACGCGGCCGCCGTATGGGTCGTATAATGCGACGGTGGGGCAGGCGTTGGGGCAGCCGATGATCTTATGGTCGGTGGACCCGCGGGATTGGGCAGATCGGAATGCGACGACGGTATGCAACAGAGTGTTGAATTCGACGGTGGATGGATCGATCGTGCTGATTCACGATATTCATGCGACGACGGTGGATGCGGTGCCGTGTATTATCGATGGGTTGCGGGCGCGGGGGTTTGAGTTCTTGACAGTGTCGGAGCTGGCGACGGCGCGTAATATACCGTTGGTGAATGGGCAAGCGTATTTCTCATTTTAGGGAAATATGATGTTATGGTTGAGAAATGAATAGAAAATGGGCTTTAACTATTGACAAAAATGATTAAGTGTGCTACAATGGAAGTATAAGCACCTTAACGTAATGCTTGATTTGATAGTTTTGCCCTAAATTTTCATAAAAATGGTGGATTTGGTGGGAATTTAGGGCAAAATTATGTGAAGTGAGCCCAAATTTTATAAGGGGGAATTCCTGATGAAGAAGAAGTTTGTGGCAATGATGTTGGCGCTGGTTCTCGCGCTGAGCCTGATGGCGTGCGAGAGTAAGACGGCAGAGTCGGATGCGACGGTGGATAACCTGGCGTCCCAGACGACGAGTCCGGAATTGATTCGGCCGGCAGCCACCGATTCCATCGGCGACCATTTCGTGGGGTCTGATTACCAGTATGACTGGTATGGGTCACTCTGCGGAATGGAATCGATGGACGGCGGCTATTGGGTTGTGGCTGTGAGGGCTATGGACCAGAATGGCGAGCCCTATGTGGGCTATGACGTTCGGACTTGCTATCTGAGCAAGGACCTGATGGCGGAAGAGCCGATTCCGTTCAATGACCATCTGTATAGATTCAAGATGGTTAACGATGAGCGGGGCGGCGGATCCATTAACCTGCCTTCGATGATTGTGGAGGTGGAGGAAGTCTCCGAGATTCCATTCTGGGGCGGACAGTAAGGAGTATAAAAACTCTGTTGTCCTGCTTTGAGGCGGATAGTAAAATCTGTGGGAGCGCTGTAAATTGAGTATTGCGGAATCCGCCGGCTTAGGCTGGCGGATTTCCGATAACGTGTCGGAAAGTGAAAGAGGTGAGTACTTTGAAAACAATGACCAAAATAGCGAATCTTCTGGCGAAGTGCTCAGTGGACTGCTGGAATAAGTCGCGGGTACTGAGGAAAGTTTGCCGGATGGGCTACCAGGGGATGGGGAACATCTCGATCTGGTGGCGTGGACGGAAAGATGGTTTGGGCAAATCGTTGACGCTGAAGCGACCGATGATCGAAAAAGCCATTGATGCGGAACCGCTGAAGGACACCTATCCCTGGCCGTATCGCGAGAGTGATTTTGCGGATTGGCCGGAGGAGAATATGCCGGGTGAATACACTTTGGTGTCGGATCCGGTGGGATTTGTGGTGAAGCATCCAACCAGTTTTTGCGCCTGGAAGATCCGGGAGCTGACTGGACGGTGGCCACAGAAACGGCAGCCGGGGGTGACTTATCACGCCAAAAATTGGCAAGAATTTTTGGCTTTGAATGGTTATACCAGAGTGTTGACAGCGCTGACCGAGAATCTTTATGGCTGGAACGTGGGGATTCTCCCGGAAGTGGGGGAGTTTGGCGATTTACTCTGGTATGAGTATGCAATGACAAAATGGGACGCGAAAGGCGAGAATGGCCGTCTGGCGGGGAAGGTGACCGGCTTTGTCTGCACGACTTATCGGCAGGGAAAATTTTGCGAGGTAAACTTGAGCCTCGAGGAAGCCCGGCAGATCATCTGGGTGAAGATTAGATAATGGATATTTTGGTCAAAGGCCCCTGGCGGATGCTGGGGGCTTTTGCGTGGAGTGGAGCAATAGGGAAGGGAAATGCGCGCCGTCGTGCTTCGCACCGGGCGCATAACAAACCCGATGCCTTTCAATACCCGTAGCCCTCTCTCATAGAAAACACACCACGCGAGCGTGATGTGTTTTTAGGCGCGAGTAACAGGGAAGGGAATGCGCGCCGTCGTGCTTCGCACCGGGCGCATAACAAACCCGATGCCTTTCAAT
>CAZPCQ010000040.1:5434-5655 GCA_964585155.1 uncultured Candidatus Saccharibacteria bacterium
ACCTGTAGACCTCTCCCATAGAAAACACACCACGCGAGCGTGATGTGCTTTCTATGGTGGAGTAACAGGGATTTAAACCCTGGACCTCTGCCTTGCAAAGGCAGCGCTCTAATCGGCTGAGCTATTACCCCATCTGAGTTGTAAAAATTGCCCAAAATGGCAAAATATGGTGGGGATATGTGGACTTGAACCACAGACCTCGTCATTATCAGTGACGCGCT
>CAZPCQ010000041.1:0-5267 GCA_964585155.1 uncultured Candidatus Saccharibacteria bacterium
GTAGGTGTTATTCCTTACCATGGATGCGCTCTACCGACTGAGCTATCGCGGCATAACTGTGACGACGCTAAGGAGTATTCTTAACATCTGCATTAAGTATAACACAAGATATTAAAAAAGTGAAGACAAAAAATCGACTTTTCCATATTTTCTCATCAGAACTTGAGTCATAAACTGTTCTATTTTCCGTAGCAATGCTCTGGATTGGTAGCGTGGGGCTTGGAAATTCGCACATCAAAAACTCGTCTCAGTCTTCATATATCTTTTTGTAAAGGCTGAAACTTTCGTTCCTCTAGTTTTGCAACAATTTAGCCAACTTCGCACGGACGCCACCCTCTTCAGGTGCGCCAGCAAGCGTATCAAGGGCGACCCTAAGCAGACCAAGCGCGGTAACATAGGAATGATCGAGACTGACGCTAGTTTTGTTCTCGATACCAGGAATATCACTAGAATCAACCAGGTGGATCACCGGGCGACGAGCAAAAGGTAATTCTTTGAACCAATCGGTCGTACTGAGGACATCTTGCAACTCGCTGAGACCGGCGCCACCACCGCAGAGTAGGATTTTGTTTGGTAACATCTCGGCAAGCTGAAAATCTTCGAGCGTGATCTGTACGCCAGAAAGCCAGACGGCGAGGTTACGCTGAATGGCAAGCATCATCTTGTCGCGCATATCGGCAGGAACTTTGGTGGGATTATTGATACTAAGTTTGTATTTTTCGGCAGTATCAAAATCGACGTCCAGAGCCTCGGCGATCTGATGTGTGAAACTCCGCCCGCCGATACCAAACATCTTGGTACCTTCGACGCCGCCATCATCGATCACGGCAATATCAGTCGTGCCGCCACCAATATCCATAACAATGGCGGACAAATTGCCATCTAAGTCATTGCCGAGACAGGCGCGGCAAACCGCAAAAGGCTCGACAGCGACCGCTAATAGGTCGAGTTGTAGCTCAGCGCAAACTTTTTCAATAGCGGAAATATGGACAAGCGGGGCAAAGGCAGTATAAAACTGAATCACCACATCAGTACCTTTGAAGCCAATGGGGTTAGAAATCTTGTAGCCGTCAATAGTAATACTGACGATAGCAGAATTAATCAGGCGGACTTCAACGCTAGGATTGTTGGTTTCATCGGCGATATCTTTGCGGGCTTGTTCGCCAGCACGATCTTGGACGCGTTTGATAATTAGCGCCATCTCCTGCTCGGTAAGAGGTTTGTTGCCATTTTTACGGCGGTAACGGACGGTGCTAGTGTTGCCTTTAATCAGCTCGCCGGCAATACCGACGACGGCAGCACGACTAGTGACGCCAGCCATCTTTTCGGCCTTATCTAGGGCGCGTTCGCAAACTTCGACAACGGCGGGGATATCAGCAATGGCTCCAGCATACATATTGCTAGAACCTTGATGAGCCTTACCGACACCGATGATTTCTAGATCACCGTGTTTGGGTTGGCGAGCGATGACGGCTTTGACGAACTCAGTACCAATATCGAGTGCCAAAATGGTGTCGTTGTCGTTCCGGCGAGGATTTAGCTCTTCTTTGACTTCTTCTGGAACGTCAGTCGGGCCGGTTTGACGGACCGCTTCGGCAGCAGCCTTAACTTTTGCTTTGGTAGCGTTAACTGTTTTGGAGAAAAAGCCCATATTTTACCTCTTTCTATACTTCTTCGGTGGTATCGTCAACTTCCTCGTCGAAGAGATACCACTCATCAGTTTCGTCGTCGTACGTTAAATTGCGGTTATCGTCGATAATATCCTGCGGGATACCACTCGCATCCATAATGGTTTCGACAATCAGCTCAATTAATTCATCAACCGAGCGATAGTTCTCGGGAGCGGCGACGGTGACGGCGGGGTGAGAGAAATCGAATCGGCCAGAAACATAATATTCACTTTGTTTTTTCTCATCGAGATGATAACTAATACTGAGCCCCTTCAGTTCGTGTCCAAAGTTAGTGATATCCATTACAATAACCCCGATTTGGTCAAACTCAGACTTTAGTTCATCGGCAGTGGGGACAGTATGATCGAAAGTGATATGACCTTCGAAGAACTTATCAAAACAATTCTCAGTGCTCTTGAGATAATCAGTTTCCATCACTGCGCCCATAAAGGTGGACATCTTATCATAATCAAGCGACGCTGCGTAAGTACTAACTTCAAAAGTATTCACATCTGCATCACTGCCAGCCTTTTCTACTTTGATGAAAGGATTATTCTTGTAAACGTTGGCGATCTGACCGTTTACATCGTTCTTTGCGACATTAATTACACAAGCATAGAACTCTTTGGCAGGGCGGGCAATCTCCGAGTCACTAGCCACCGTGTCAATAATATCCGGAACGTTAATCTGCCACCATTCACCATCGACCTGCTCGAACAAGTCATAGACGGCTATCATTGTAGCGTCAAGGTCGTCAGAATCAAGAGACATATCATCAAGCATAATGTCAACAGTTTCCATTAACTTGTCGGTGCGGAAGTAGAAAACGCCGTCATCCAACACTACAGCGCTTAGCTCGACCTCATAATCGTGCTCAGTGATCGGCTCACCGTTTGCATCTAATAACTCAGCCCTAATATCGAGAACATTCTCGCCGGCAAGACCATTACTCTTCTGCTTAATTTCGGCGGTAATATTAGCATCGTTATCGCCCAGATCAACTCGACCGTGGATCTTGCCACTGGTAACAACCGTATCTTGCTGCAAAAAGTGAGTAATGGCGTCATAAGCAACTCTGTCGGGGTTGCTGTAATAAACGAAGTACCAAATCGCGGCGCCAGCGGCAGCGATAATTATGATAAGTAGGGTGATGATAAAGACAATCAAACCTTTGTGAGATTTTTTCTTGGGCTTGGTTTCCTCAGTGGCAACGGGCATCTCACCAACTGTCTTCGTAGTGGTCTCGGTAACGACTTCGGTAGCGGTAGGGCCAGAAACTTGCTCGGAAGGCTTGGGCTCTTTGATAGTCTCAGTAGTAACAGTCTCGACAACGGTAGTCGCATGTGGTGACGGACTAGTCGCTGACTCAGCCGGACGATGATTGTCGGCGGGTGTGGCTGGTTGTTTTGGGTTTGCTCCTTGCATCTCAGGATCTTGATCCATAGCTCTCCTTACTTTTACTCCATTATAACACAAAAAATCTAAATGTAAGAAAAATATAAGTATTTTATGAACAAAAGTGTGGTATAATGAGGTTATGGATAATTTTGTAATCAAAGATATTAAAGCGCGGCAAGTGCTCGATAGCCGCGGGAATCCGACGGTAGAGGCGGATGTGTTCTTAAATTCGGGCCACGCGGCGCGAGCGATCGTGCCGTCGGGTGCATCGACGGGTGATGGTGAAGCATTGGAGCTGCGCGATGGCGACCCGAAATATTATAACGGAAAAAGTGTATCGAAAGCGATTTGGAACGTAAATCACGAGATTCACGACGTCTTAGTGGGCAACTCAGCTGATCAAGCGCAAGTCGATCAACTAATGTTGGAACTCGATGGCACGGAAAATAAAAGCAAACTCGGCGCAAATGCGATTCTCGCGGTGTCACTCGCGACGGCGAAGGCGGTGGCGAAGGCGCGGAATTTGCCGTTCTATCAATACATTGCGACGATTGCGGGGACGACGCGAGATATGTGCTTGCCGCTGCCGATGATGAACGTGATGAATGGTGGCGCGCACGCCGACTGGGCGACGGATTTCCAGGAATATATGATCATCCCGCGGAGCGCTGGCTCGATTAGCGAAGCGGTGCGGATGGGAGCGGAAGTCTTCCACGCACTGAAGCGGATCCTGAAAGACCGTGGCTACCCGGTGACTGTAGGTGATGAAGGTGGCTATGGACCGCGGGTGCGTGAGGGGAATAATGAGCCGCTAGAATGTATCATGGCGGCGATCGAGATGGCCGGATATCAGCCAGGGCAAGATATTGTGATGGGGCTGGACGTGGCGAGCTCGGAATTTTGGAATCACGACCACTACGAATTGAAGACGGATGGCTCCTGGAAGACGTCGGCGGATATGATCGATTGGTACAACTGGATCGTGGATAGTTATCCGGTGGTAAGTATCGAGGATGGTCTGGATCAACACGACTGGGAAGGCTGGAAGGCTTTGACGGAAAGGCTAGGAAATCGAGTCCAGCTGGTGGGTGATGATCTCTTCGTGACGAATGTAAAGTTATTAGAATACGGTATCAACGAGCATGCTGGCAACGCGATTTTGATCAAACCGAATCAAATCGGAACGCTCACCGAAACTATTGCCGCAGTGAAGATGGCGAAAGATGCGGGATACCGCACGGTAATGTCGCACCGCTCGGGCGAAACCGAAGACACTTCGATTGCGCATCTCGCAGTCGGGCTCGGAACTGGGCAAATCAAAACTGGTTCCCTGTCACGCTCGGAAAGAATTGCGAAGTATAATGAACTTATCCGTATCGCCGAAGATCGGCCGGATTTGAGGTTGGCGGAGCCGTTTGGACGGTAGAGTGAATGACGCTGCGCCGGAGGATTATTTGTCGATCACAAAAATTATACTCCGCGCTGGAATAAGTTTAGTTTGAAGTTAAAAAACGTACTCCGCGATTAAGTAGTTCTACTCTAAGTTTGAGAAAACATACTCTGAATGGCAGAAAACGTACCTGAAGGTACGCTTTCTGTTTTATCCCTGTTATTTTCGCATTTTTCTGCGTTTAGAAAATCTTACTCTCAAGTTTGTAAAACTTAGTTACGACTTGACAAAGTTAAGTGACGATTTTTGGATTTTAGATAATTTGACCCATCTCTTCTACTTTGCTATACACCGTACGGAGCAACCCATAGAACGATCATAGCTTGCAAGACTACCAGCGAATCTTTCGTTGAAGCCATACAAAGAATCCGCCGTAGAAGTATAATAGCGACCAGTTTTGCCGTCGGATTGGAGTGAGCTAGTATAGTATCCACCTGGCAAAAAATATAACGGACTATCTTGTAACTTAGTGAATGCCTCGGCATCTGCGCCGATATTATAGGTGTCAGCTAATGTTTTATACTGTTCTAGAGTGGGGAGTTGCCACCCAGTGAAATCGCAAACATTTTTAGCGTTAGTCCAATTATAATATCCGCCATAAGTATCATTATGCCACTTTCTTAATCCACCATCATAATCCATATTTTCCGTCATCCAACAACCGGCATTGCCTTTGAGTTTGGTAACTATATAGGATTTTGAAGTATCACGATTGTCAATTAGCGGTTTTGATTGACCCTCAGTAGCGC
>CAZPCQ010000042.1:0-4680 GCA_964585155.1 uncultured Candidatus Saccharibacteria bacterium
ATGTAAATAACTACCTTAAATTATGCGGTTGTTCTAAATTGTTTAAATGAGCCAAGGCGCAGTATCTAGGTTGTGTGAATATAGATGATGTGGTAGAATATAGATAATTGGCTGTCTAATTAGGAATAGCGGAGAGGGTATGCTGACAGAGAAGCAAAGAGAGATACTTGAGAAGTTCTACAGTTGTGATGCTGCGCGGGTGGTGTATAATAAAAATGAACGTAAGGCCTTTTGGGATGCAATGAAAGCTAGATCTGACGACATAGATGATGTCCTTATTGAACGAAAATGTCCGGCCTTGGCGCATCAAATCAGGAGAAGTCGGGAAAACAATGCGAACATTCAGTCGGCGGTGTTTAGTGAGTGTGCGTATGCGCAAACTTTGGCGAATATGCTGGAGCTGCGCGACTATTCTGACCGTACGATGGAGGATTTGGCGAGGTTTCAGCCGACTCTTTCAGCACAAAATATGGTGCCGCGGTATTATTATTGGAATGAAGAAAATGCACTGATTCAGGCAGGTGGACGGAATGGGGTGGATTGTATTTTGATTAATATCCCGACGAGGAAGTTCTATATGATAGAGTTTAAGGAGCCGGGAGCGAAGACGAGCGAGCCGGATTTGCCGAGGTATCATGAGGATGGGAAGCTGCTGGTTACGCCAGAGTTTTTGGCAAAATACCCACAGTTCCAGAATATGCTGGAAGAACAGAGGGGACTGAACTTTTTTGAAGCAATGGGGAATAATATTCATAATTTTTCGGCGGAAAGCGTGGAAGTCGCGGTGACGGGTAATTATGATAGAGCAAGCAAGGCGGCGGATGTGATTTGTACGGAGGATGAGGATGGATATTTGGTAATGATACCGTCGAATCAGGTGGCGCAATGGGCGGAGATAGAAGGCGAGATACGACCAGCGGGGCGAAATCATCATAATGTATGGACTCCGGTGGCGCTAGGTAGGTTCTTGACACAGCTTGGGGCTACAATTACTGAGGGGTATGCGACGATAGCGAAAGATTGTCTGGAGCCAAGGAGAGAACGGGGTGGAGGCGGTAGAGTTTCTGGATATAAAATTAACCCATTGTTTTATGTGCCGATAGGGAGTTGTACCGAGCGGGATGGGCAGATAAGTTTTGATTTAAGACGAGTTCAACAGCTGAATCCGACGATAGCTGGTAAAATGTTCTTTAAAAACTTGTCTTATACTGAGGTGAAAGAGTTCTATACGGAATAATGGTATTGATCAAAACTTAAGCTGTATTGTATAATATATAGTATGAAGATAAGTGATTTGGATAGTTTTAGGGAAGCGATCAAGACCTTAGGTTTTAGAAAGTTTTGGAATGAATTTATCCAAGCATATATGAGCAATAAGCGACCGGATTTAGTAAAAGTTGAAAATGATCTGAAAATAGACTTTGGAAATCGGATTTTTGAGTTTGATAATATTGGTGAGCTATACGAAATTGGCCTGGAAGCGGATAATCAAATTAGTAAAAAAGAATTAGGGCAGTACTACACGCCAAAAGATACGTGTGAGTTTATGGCGAAAAAAGTGGTAGGGCTGTTTGATAAAAATGAAGATTGTTTGGCGGATGTTTGTTGCGGGACGGGAAATTTGATTATTGAAGTATTAACGTTGCTGGGGGATGTAGCCGGGGAAGTGATAAAAAATGGAAAATTGTATTTGTATGATTTAGATGAAACGGCAATGAAAGTTGCGATAATGAAAATTAGTATTTTGTTTATAGAAAAAAATGATCAGGTAACATATCGGAATATCAATAAGTTAATTCATACAAAGGTTGGTAATTTCTTGAAAGAACAAATTAAGTTACCAAAAAATTGTGTTTTGATTTCGAATCCGCCATATGGTAAAATTCCGGCGTTGATGGAGGTGTGGCAGGGTAGTAAAACGAGAGATACGAATAATATGTATGCGGTATTTATGGAAAAAATGGCGGCGCAATGTAAAAATGCGGTGTTGATTTCGCCGCAATCGTTTTTGGGTGGAACGAAGTTTAAGACGTTGCGAGGGGTGCTGGCTCGGTATGGCGGGGCGGTGTTTAGCTTCGATAACATTCCGTGTCCGATATTCATAGGAAGAAAAAAAGGAATTTTTAATACTAATAAAATTAACTCGGTGCGTGCGGCGATTACGATTATAGATAAAAAGCAGAAGGGATTTCGGGTGTCGCCGATGATTAGATTTAAAGCGGAAGAGCGTAAGAAAATGTTTGCAGAGCTAGATAAGCTATTGGGGAATTTTGTGTATACAGATGATAAAGCGTGGACGAAGATTCCGAAGACACTGGAGCCGTTGGTGAAAGCTATGCGGGCGTCAACGATTACGATCGCCGACTTGGTGGAAATGACACCAGCAAGACAGAATGAGGAGCTAAAAATTACGGTTCCATCAACACCGAGATATTTTATTGCTGGGAGTAAGCGGAATTTGTCGCGAAGCTCGAAGATAGAAATCTACGCAAAAAATGAGGAAGCGTTTAAGAAATTGTACGTTGTGATAAATTCAACATGGTCGTATTTGTGGTGGAGGATTTATGATGGAGGTATCACGCTGACGAGACAGACTTTGATGACGATGCCAGTGCCAGACTTGACGATAGAAAAACTGGAAGTTTTGGTGCAGGAAGGGGTGGCGATGGAGGATAAATGTTTGATAAATAAAATGAATGCAGGGAGAAATAATGAAAACATTAAGTTTCCGGAAGAATATAGGCATAAGGTTAATGCTTGTGTATTGTCTTCAATTCGGTTGGATGATATGGAGGAGAAGCTGTATAGTATTCATTCAAATTGTTTAACTCCGGTGATGGCGGCGTGGACGTAGGGCGTTGACATCAATACTAGATTGACTTTATATGTATATATAGTTTGAGAGTTGTGTGATAAGTGGGTGTAAAAGTAGAGAAAAAGTCTCCATTTTTTGAAAAACTTGGTATAATGTAAAGGATAAACGAGGTGAATTATGAAGAATTCGAAAATTACGCATAAAATTACGCAAGGTATGTATATTTTGACTACGGAAGGCGGGGGCTGTGTGGTGGACGCGGTGGCGCGGGTCGGCGGTAGTAGTGAAAATGCGCTGATCGCGGTGGCGGTGGCGAAGAACAATAAGTCGAACGAACTTTTGCATACGAATGATAAGTTTGCGCTGTCGGTATTGGGCGAAAAGGTGAATTCGAAGTTGATTCAGGATTTTGGGTTTAAGTCGTCGCGGGATTTTGATAAACTGAGTGCTTGCAAAACACAAGAAGTTGAGGGGGTGCAGGTAATCAAAGAATCGCTCGGATATATGATTTTGGAAAAAGTGGATGCGATCGAGAATGAGACGCACACGCTATTTATCGGTAAACTGATTGAAGGTGATGTGCTGGATAAAGATGGCCAGCCGATGACTTATGCGTATTATCAAGAGCACAAGGAAGATTTGCAGAAGGTCGAGACCGAAAAGGGAAAGACGGCTTGGGTGTGTACGGTTTGTGGGTATGTCTACTACGGTGATGAAGTGCCGGATGATTATCGCTGCCCGTTGTGTGGTCTCGGGAAAGAATACTTTAAGAAAAAAGAAGACTAATACTGTAAGATTAGGGAAATGCGGAGCTTGGGGGGCTCCGTTTTTTTG
This sequence comes from uncultured Candidatus Saccharibacteria bacterium, assembly GCA_964585155.1. GTDB lineage: Bacteria > Patescibacteriota > Saccharimonadia > Saccharimonadales > Saccharimonadaceae > Nanosyncoccus. Next base: position 3,650 of record CAZPCQ010000042.1, read on the forward strand.
TCCATTGGTTATCCTCATATTTATACAAAAATGGCCTCGCGACAGGGGTCCATTTTTTTGAAAAATAGTATTGACTTTTATCGTGATGTTTGCTATAATGGAAGTAGATTCATATGAGGGTAATGCGAACGGTTAACTACCTAAGCGAATCCCTCTTTTTTGTTAACTACTCATCCTTATTATCGGTGTAAGCAATCTTGCATTTTACATCCGGGTCGTCAAGATACATCTGATGAGTGGATGGGCTTGTTCGGGTTTGATATTTGATGTGCGGGAAATAGGTGATGCGTGGGGTGAAGTATTAAATAATGGTTTATAGCGAAAGGCAAGGCGGGGAAGGGAAATATCAGACAATGTTTGTCGGGAAAAGCAAGAGCGGAAAAAGTCCAATTAGGTAATGTTTTTTAGAAAAAACAAGACTTGTATAAGCACAAAATCTTTGGTACAATAGAGATGTTTGAAACACATTTTAATAAAGTAATATTTTAGTTGATATTATTTTTGCATAACCAGAATAGGCTACAGTGCCGTAGTGTACTTTACGCTTTATCTGGTTAGGCGTAACGTTTCAAACAGTGACTACGACACTGTTTTTATTTGTGTTGGCCCTCAAGTATTGACGGTGTGTGAAGTCACTGGATGTTAATACTCAAAAGGAGGGCAGATGCGCCATAGAAAAAGAATAAAGCGGCTAACTTTTAATAATTATCTTCATAGGGGTACTTATTTCTACAAAAAGTTACAGACTTCTAATTTTCTACTAAAGACCATTCCTCTAGTGTCGGGCGCCTTTACCCTTCTTTTGGGACTAGGCATAGTAGTGTATCCGGGAATGACCGACGGAGTGATGGCTGTAGGGGAAGAGGACGAAGGAATCGCAGCACAAGATGATGATAATGGATTAACCTTGAGTCTGAAACTTTCGGCGGAAACGATTGGTACGAATAGTGATGGTTCGGCGCCAGCGGTGGTAGGGGAACCGTCGTTTGGCGGAGTGCAGCTGCAGGCAGTAGCGCAGGGAATTAATAAGA
>CAZPCQ010000043.1:0-4483 GCA_964585155.1 uncultured Candidatus Saccharibacteria bacterium
ATGTAGATAACTACTTAAAACTTAGAGGCTGTTCTAAATTAGTTAATTAAGCCATCTTTCTAAAAATAAATGCTATTAAATTTCGCTCATTTTGAATAAATTATGATATAATATGGGGGGGGGTAGAATTGACTTCTGGCTCTTTAGAAAAATAATGCTTAGGACAGAAGCTGGAGTTTTTGATGCCAAAAATTGAATTGGAGGGGTAAAGATGAAGGCAATGGCTTTGGACGGACGCGACCTGGAGACAGTGTATGGATTTAGTATATGGCTGTTTGCGATCGCAGTGGTCTGGATATTTTGGACAGTGGGGCCGGAGTGGCCAGCAGAGGTTGTCTGGATGGCGGGGTTGCTGATGATGATGCCGTCGAGTGGGGCGCGGATCGTTTTGTTGGGGCTCCGATGGGTCTATGGCTACACGGAGGGTGTGGGCGGCGCTTCGGAACGTGATTGGTCTGAAATAGCAGCGTTGATCGTGGCGATTACGAATTTTGTGCTGTATTTTGGGTATATAACGTTTGGGCCACAGATGCCGGCGCTGAGTGCTTTTGCGGCGGATTTTCTATTGCAGCTGGTGGTACTTGGTGTGGTGAATGTAATACTCTTGACCTGGGCTTTGCGGCGGTTTTGGCGAGATTATGGTGACTGGAAGAAGGTGGAGTATCACGGTATGTTCGCGTGGGATTTCCGGACTTTTGTGCGGGAACGCTACGCGGCGGTAGAGCGCGGAGAGGTGCTGAGGTTCTAAGCAAAAATAATCCCCTGGCTGGACGGTCGGGGGATTTTGCTGGTATATATTATTATGACTCTTGGCTATTGTTGCCACTTTTGTCGTCATTGCGATTTTGGCTGTCGCTACGGAAGGAAAAGAAAATTGGCGTGCCGATGAAGGGGTACTTTTCGCGGATTTTGCGCTCGAGGAAGCGTTTCCAGGACCAGTGAAGCAGACTGAGGTCGCGGCCATGGATGACGAACCAAGGCGGGCAGGTGTCGGTCTGGACGATGTATTTGGGCTTGGGACGGGTGTTTTTGAGGCCTGCAGGTAGATGCTCGATGATGGCTTCGCTGAGGATTTTATTGAGTTCGGAAGTTTTGATTTCGAGATGGCGAGTGGCATCGATTTCGGTGGCGAGCTCGAAGAGTTTAGTAACGTTTTGGCCGGTCTCGGAGCTTGTAATGAGGACGGGAGCGTAAGGGAGGAAGTTGAAATCGCGTTCGAGTTCGTCGAGGATGTGGTCGGTGTCGGTGACAAGGTCGGCTTTGGTGAGGATGACGATGATGCCTTTGCCAGCTTCGATGATCTGGCCGGCAAGGGATTGGTCGAGTTTGGAATGGGGCTCAGTGGCGTCAACGAGGAGGGCACAGATGTCGGACTCTTCGATGGCGGCGAGAGTGCGAAGGGCGGAAAACTTTTCGATGCCGACTTCGCGCTTGCCGGGTTTACGGAGACCAGCGGTGTCAAGAATCTCGAGAGTGCGGCCGTGGTAGCGGACTTCGACGCGGTTGACGTCGCGGGTGGTGCCTTGGCGGGAAGAAACGAGAGCCTGTTGTTTTTGGCCGAGGGAGTTGAAGAGTGAAGATTTGCCGACGTTAGGCCTACCGATCAAAGCAATCCTAAGCGGTACCGAGGTGGACTTGTTATTATTGCGAGCTGCGGCGTCAAAAACTCCAGTGCTCATTCGTCGTACGTCTGAGTACGCCTCATTCCGCGCTTCGTTTTTTTCTGGCATCTCATCAATACTAACTACGTCCCTAGAATTGGCATATAGAGTTGATAAGATTGCTGCTTTGAGATCTCTGATTCCCTGCCCAGTGGTAGCGGAAACGCGAAAAGTCTGGGCGGGTTTGATGCCGAGGCGGAGAAATTCTTCGTCGGGGAGAGATTCGCCGAGGTCGGATTTATTGAGTAGAAGCAAAACGGGTTTGCGCGAGCGGAGGGCGGACCTGGCGATATCTTTGTCGCGGTGATCGAGATAGCGGGAGCTGTCGAGAGTGAGCAAAATCAGATCGGCGCTGTCGATGGCGTCGGCGATTTGGTCTTGGATGCCAGCCTCAAAATCGTCTTCGGGGTCTTTCAGCCCGGCGGTATCGATGAGCAAGAAACGGTCGTCAATGCGCGCCATTACGTTGTCGCGGGTAGTTCCCTCTTCGCGGGCGACGATGGCGATGTTTTTGTGAGCCAAACGATTGAGCAGGCTGGATTTGCCGGCGTTGGTCTGGCCGATGAGAGCGACGATGGGGAGTTTTTTCATATTATTATTTTACCATAAATTAGAGAAAATGAGTGGATTTTGATGATGAAGATCTTGTCTATGAACATTTTTTTGGAGGAAGGCATTGTTTACGGTATCGCTGGGGGGTTGGGGTCAAATGATGAGGCAAGACTTGGATAAACCCTTATCTTCTTATTATAGCACACTTTGTGTGAAAAAGCAATACTTTTTTGCTAGAATTGGCTAGAAATGTTGTAATATGGTTAGAAAAATAAAGAAAATGAGGCGTTTTAAGGTTATTTTAAGTTTGGTGGATGTCGGATAAGTATGGTTTTAGCATGGTTAGGGCTGATGATAATTAAATGAATGAGTAGCGCTGATGAGTGGAAAAGTGATAAAAACTAAGCATAAAAACTATTATTTTTGGAAATCGTGTGATATAATAGATGAAATGGGCAAAGTTGATATTAATGAACCTAAAGCCACCACAACTGCGAGAGATGGTCGTTCAGATGAATTACAGCGAGGAAAGCATCTGGAGCGCGCACATATTGATCTTGCGGGGAGTTCTGAGGTGGAAAGAAATGTTGGAGTGGATATGAGTGCTAAGAATCAGTCTGGCGCGAAAAATAAAAACGGCGGGGAGAATGCGAAGCAACATGGTGATCATAGTCGGCAGAAACAGGGCGGGCAGAATGGTCGTGTTGAGCAGAAGCAGAGTGAGCGAAGCGGACAGAATCGTCAGAGTAATCAATCGCGGGCTCCGAAGCGGTTGGCTTTGCCGGCGGGTGCAGAAGGCCTGAGTGTGAAGAAAAATATCGCGGTGCACGACGAGTTGGACTCGGGGATGGCGCTAATGGCGAGTCGGGCAGCGGCGACGGAATATCAGCGGCCGGATATTACGAAGATCAAACAGCAGCGCGGCAAATCGATGTCGGGGCTGGTGATGGATGTGCAACGTAGTCATATGCGACCGACAAGTGCGGTGAGTAATAATGTAAATACGGAGGCAGCGGCGACGGAGAAAGAGCCAGAAGAGGCGAAGGAAGAAAAAGAGCGCTTCTCGAAGACCTGGTCGACGTTGATTGGTGTAGGGGTAGCGCTGGTGGTGGCGGTGATTGGGTTTGCGGCGATCGCGATCTTTGGAAACAATAAGGAAAAATGCGTGGTGGCGTTTGAGTCGAATGGTGGCTCGAAGGTGGAAAGTACGGAGGTTGTTTGTGGGCGGACGGTGAGTCAGCCGAGCGACCCGACGAAGGATGGATTTGAGTTTGACGGGTGGATTTTTGAGGGGGATCCGTTTGACTTTTCGACCGGTATTTATAAGAATGCAACTTTAGTAGCGAAGTGGAAGGCGAGTGAAGGGACGGAGACGGTGACGGTTTCGTTTGATACGGACGGCGGCTCGGCGATTAGCCCGATAGAAGTAGCGAAAGGTAAGATGATGCAGGCGCCGAACGAGCCAACCAAGACGAACTGGGCGTTCTCGGGCTGGTATTATGATGGGAAAGAGTTTGATTTTTCGCAGCCAATCGAGCAGGATATGACTTTGAAGGCGAACTGGAAGTGGGCGCCGGCGACGACGAATAACAGTGGCGGAAATAGTAGTGGCTCGAATGGTAATGGCGGTAATAATAACTCGGGTAGTAACAGCGATAGTAATAATGGTAGTAGTAGCGGTAATGGTAATGTAACGGTAGATGACCAGAATAAGCCGGATGATGGGAAGACTGACAATCCGTCGGGAGATAATGATCCAAATAAAAACCCAGGCGGAAATACCGGTGGGAATTCAGGAGAGACTACGGAGCCGACTAATCCGGAGAATCCAGGTGGGAATACTGGCGGAAACTCGGGTGAAACGACGGATCCGGATAATCCTGGTGGGAGCACAGAACCAGAAAATCCTGGTGGAACGACTGAGCCGACTACTCCAGAGAACCCGGGTGAGAATACTGGTGAAGGTGATGGCGGTGGCAGTGGAGTGACGAGTTAGAATCTGAAAAAGAGAGGCTGGGTGGGGCCTCTTTTTGTGAGGTATTGTGGAATTGGTATTGATAGGCGCTACTGTGATGTAGTTGGTTTTGGGTAGTTGGACTGATGGGGCTATTATGTCAGGGTTAGCCTTAAGTAATCGAATTGAGAAATGGTTTTGGAAAATGATGATTTTCTAAAAAGAGGTCTTCCCTTTTTGGAAAAGATGTGTTAGAATGAGAGTATGGTTCCGTCGTCTAGTGGTCTAGGACGTCTGGTTCTCATCCAGAAAATCG
>CAZPCQ010000044.1:0-4448 GCA_964585155.1 uncultured Candidatus Saccharibacteria bacterium
TACCTCAGCGGATACGGGTAGTGCGACGAATACTACTATTAATCAACCTTACACTTTGGCCTTTGCTGCCAATCTTAGTAATGTCAGTGCGGATCACTATAAGACTAATATTATCCTCAGCGTGGCGGCAGGAACGCAGGAAGTTGCCAAACTGGGGTTTGGTAATGGAGATGCCTTTGTTACGACAATGCAAGAAGTAGGACGCAAAAGCGACTCCGGAATCAGCGTTTGCGAAAGTGCTAGCATAGGCGATACAGGAAGACTTAAAGATGAGAGGGATGAGAGTGTGTATTGGGTGTCCAAGATGAACGATGGGCAATGTTGGATGACGCAGAACTTGGATTTTAATTTAGTGCAAGGTGAGACGCTAACTAGCGAGTTATCTTCCGTTACAACTAATTGGACACCAAACGCTGCATCCGCAACAATACCATCAACAACTGAGCTTTCTACGACAAACTGGCCAAATTCTAATAGTTATTATTCTTATGATCCAGGATTATATGTCTATTCCGTCCCGACAAATTATGGCAATAGCTGTGGCGATAAGAACGGCCTAAGAAATTGTACAGCTAAAGGATGGCATCTGATCGATTCTTCTTGGACCGCATCGGAAGAGTCAAACTATACAAAAATTATTGATAAAGTCAGTAAGGTATATAACTCTCATTACTTAGTAGGAAATTATTATTCTTGGTATACGGCAACTGTTGGTGTTTGCCCTAGAGGATGGACTTTGCCAGTCGCTACTGGCCAGCCTTCATTTAATAATTTGGGTCTGTCTATTAGCAACGTAGCAGTTAATCCTAATTATTTTGTATATAGTGGCGCCATTTATAGTGGCACACTTAACGGTGCTGGCAATAAGAGTATGTATTGGACATCGACTCCATCGGATAATGGAAATGATTCTTATACTGACGATGGGGCGTATTATTTAAGTGTTTCTGACGGCGTAGTAAAACCAGCAGATGTCGGGCTGTATACTAATAATCGCCCCCAAGGTTATTCTGTCCGCTGCGTCGCAAAGTAAGTCTAGAAAAATCGGGAGTATATTTTAGAAACTCCCAACTTAAATTCCCGAATCCCCCACTTAACTTGTTAAACTTCTAACTAAATTTTACAAACTCAAAACTAAGATTTTCTAAACACGAAAAACTACCAAAATAACAGGGGTAAAGCAGAAAACGTACCTTCGGGTACGTTTTCTGTTGTCCGGAGTATGTTTTCTCGAGTTCAGAGTATAATTCTTTGGACACCGAGTATGATTTCTTAACTTCACATTAAACTTTTTAGATACTTTATAAACTTCTATGATATAATAAAGGTATGACCACCCTAGAGAAAACAATTTCGATGGTGAAAACTTTGTCCGAAGCAAAGCAGCTTCAGTTGCAAAAGATTATCAGCAAGTGGCAGCGAAAAGCAGAACCGGAATTTCCGGAGTTGACGGTCGAAGAATTGCAACGACGAATTGATTTATCCAGAGAGCAAATTAAACGCGGTGAATGTATGGAGATGGGCCAGGCACTCGAGATGATTCGAAGTAAATATGGCTTATAAAATCACTATCTCTAATCACGCATTGCAGAGCCTCGATCATATAGTGGCGTATTGTTGGAAAAACTTAGGCAATGCCCAGGCTGCAATAAGTATTCTCGATGACGCAACTAAAACTACCGAGCGTCTTAGTCTAATCGCCGGAGGACTGAGGCGACGAGATGATTTGGGCAAGTGGGATATTTATTCGATAAAATTCAAGAAACATAAATATCTTATCCTTTGTGATTTTCTAAGCGAAGATGAGGTTGAGATTTTGGATTTTTGTCATATGTCTCAAAACGTCAAGGCCAGGATCGCAAAACTTAAATAGTCAGCTCAGCACAATCTCGTAAAAAGTTTTCCAGAATTTTTCCAAAAAATCCCGCATAATGCTTTCGCAAAATTCAAACTATGTGCTATAATGATAATATGAAGTCATATATCGTGGGCAACTGGAAGATGAACTTTACCGTGGGAGAGTCTTCTATCTATCTGCATAAACTTTTGCAGCGTACGCGGGCTTATCGCGACATTGAGGTAGTCGTGGCTCCGTCTTTTGTGGCTCTGCAGCCACTGTCTTTACAAATCGACCGCAAAAAAATGCGCCTCGCCGCCCAGACCGCGAACGGTCACGATTTTGGCGCTTATACTGGAGAAGTATCTTGCACTCAGTTGCGCGGAATTGTGGATTATTGTATTCTTGGTCATTCCGAGCGCCGTCAGCTCCTGGGTGAGAGTGATAAATCCATTCGTCTCGCCGTTGCCGCGGCCGTGCGCAATCAGATCAAGCCAATCCTCTGCATTGGCGAGACCGAGACTGAGAAGACTTTTGGCGAGACTAAGGATGTCTTGCGCGATCAGCTCCTTGGTGGCCTCTCCGAGGTTTCCCGCGAAGATCTGGACAAAGTCTTGATTGCCTATGAACCGGTCTGGGCCATTAGTACTACCACCGACGCCCATCTTGCCAGCCCTGATGACATCGCTGATACCGTTCAGTTCATCCGCCAGACTATTTCCGATACTTATGGCAAAGACATCGCCGAGAATCTGCCCATCCTCTACGGTGGCAGCGTCAATCCGTCCAATGCTGGTGGCTACCTAACTATCCCAGGAGTGAATGGCCTGCTCATCGGCGGCGCCAGCCTCATTGCCGACCAATTTATTGATATTATCGAAATCGCAAAGAAAGTTACATCATAATCTATGGAGAAAAACACCGCGCCTACTGCTGATCAAGTTGCCGCCGCTGCTTCCGCGGAGGCTCCTGTTGTGCGTCCGGTGCGTTCAGCCAAAGATGCGATCAATGCTATGTATGCCGAGCACTCCGATACTAATCTCAGTGATTATCTTGCTGCTTCTGCCAAGGAGATTATCAATTCCAAAGGCGATTCCAAATCCGCCGCGAATCTCCATAGCCATTCCACTTCTACTCGTTCTCGCCTCAAGGCGCGCCCCTCTGCCTCTGGTATGCTCCGCGCTGCCAAGGCCGAGCCCAAGCCTCCCGTCGTCCACGATCTTACTCACGCCATGGACCCGCTCGCTCAACGCACCGCCCCCATCGAGACTAAACGCGTAGTCGAGCCGTCCGCTACTCCGCAGGCCGCTCCCGCTATGGTCAAGACCTCGCTCAAACTTTCGCCCAAAAAAGCCGCCGCCCGCCCGCAGACTCTCCAGACCCGCACGCCGCGTGCTACTGATATCAGTATCAACGGCCAAAAGGGCCAGACTTCCCTTAGCAAAATGTGGGCCCAGCGCCGTGCTGCCGCTCGCGCTCAGATGGCCAGCTCAGGCTCTGCCGCTACTACTACTCCGCCGACTCCAGCCAAGCCCGCCCGTCCCCGCCAGCTTAGTCCTGATACCGCTGACGCTATCCATACTATGCAACAAGCCGTTCAGCAAACCACTAAGGCTCGCCCCAAGAAAATCCGCCGCGCTCCTGGATTGATGCAAGATGTCGTTCGTCGACCACGCAATATTGACGGTTTCTCCCGTCCCGCGCCGGATTTTGCTAGTAGCCAGCAGCCGTCCACTCGCCCCGTCGATTCTGTCAAGCGCCGCTTCAAGACCGCACCCAAAGGTTATACTGCCGCCCCCGAGATTCAAGAGGAAACTTATGAATCTTATGACGATCCCATCGCCAACCGCAACAAGCCTCCGGTCGAGATTTACGGTATGATGGAAGAGGATTACACCGTCAAATCCGAAGGCCTCGGCGTCGTCGAAGATTATCATCCCGATGGCAATCCAGTCGGTACCGGCCTCTCCGAGCAAAAAATCGCCCAAGGTAGCGGTACCGCTGCAGAAACGTCCGCTCCAGATAATAATAAATATGCTATCAAGGGCCAATCTCCCTTCTTCCTCAAATCCGTCAACGTCGAGAAACGTCCCCTCTCCGACGCTCCGCGCCAGTCTAATTCTATCAAGTCTAAAAAGCAGCCTTCCGATGGCACTCTCTACGAACAGCCCGACGCCCAGCCCATCGGTGGCAAGAACGTTTATGCTAAGAAGGAAACTAAGAAGTCTCTCCCCACTAAGCCTACCGTCATCATCCCCGCCGCCCGCAAATCCAAGGCTCCGCTCATTATTCTCCTTATTTTTACCATCATCCTCGGCGCCGCCGTTGGAGCCTTTGCCTACCTTTGTTTCTTCCAGTATATGGAGTAGGGAATTAACTATTCTAAAGTTCTAATTTTTATCTTTCATTTCACTAAAAGCCCCGGCCGCAAGTCGCTGCTTGTGTCTCTATCTTCTCATTATACCACACATCATCTTAAAAGTCAATAGCAAAACGCCAATTTCTCACAAAACCCCTTCCCAATTCCCGCCAGAAGTGCTATAATGAACCTATATCTGGTGGGATTAGCTCAGTTGGTTAGAGCGTCTGATTGTGGTCCAGAAGGTCGTCG
>CAZPCQ010000045.1:0-3920 GCA_964585155.1 uncultured Candidatus Saccharibacteria bacterium
GAAGCATAACTTATTTCTCTTTTTTAATCCTCATCAATTCGCCTAGAAAAATAAATACCTTTCTAATTTTTTAGTTTCGATATTCTTAACTTTACCGAAGTTGAGAATAATTGACATCTCATAATTTTCTTACTAAAATCAAACTGTAAGATGGCGTTAGAGAAATCTAATGAGTGTAACTTACCCACAAGGATACGGACCGGAACTTTTCTGGGCCGGGGCCTGCTCAGAAGACGGTTCATAATAGTTATTGTGAGTCGTCTTCTTTTTTGTTTAAAAAACTACACATCTAAAAATATGCCACACAAGGGCATTCCTCACCTCCGGCGTTAAGAATTAGTTACTCAGGGTCGGACGAATAGGTGAGGATTAGCCCTCTTTTTTATACACAAATTTCTCCAAAACCCACCCAACCTGTGCTATAATATTATAAACATAAGCATTAAAATTAAATCAAAGGTTATACAAAATGGCAAAATCTACCAAAAAATCTCAAGATACTCCAAAGATCGAACTCAGCGGCAAACTCATTTCTTTCATTTGCTCCATCGCCGCCGTGATTATATGTTTACTCGCCTTAGTCGTCAAGTTCTTCGCTCGCGAAAACATCGACATCACTTGGTTCGTCCTACTGCTAACCAACATAAGCGTTCTCTTCGCCAATATCAATATCGCCAAGATTATCAAAAAGAAGTAAGGTTGACACTTTTTCAGCACCACTAAGCCAAAAAAGATTAACCATCCTCCGCAAACCGCCCACGCCACACCAAATATATGTTATAGTGATAGTATGAGCCACAAATTTCTCCGTTCCAGACCTCCGCTCGCCTGGATTATTGTCTGGGTAGTTATCTATATCGCCATTCTGATTGGCGGGTTGTTGATACCGAAAAGCCCCATCCTAACCATCATCAAATTGGGGGGGGGTCCTACTCTGTTCGATCTATGTGCTGGCTATCTTCCCGCGGGATCGTTTCTTGCAGGTCGCCGTGATTATTACTTTTATCGCCGATTGCCTTCTTGCTAAAAACAACGTTTCTCCCACTGGGTTAATTATCTTCTTTTGCGCACAACTCATCCACCTCTATCGTCTCGTGCGTTCCGAACGTAAACAGTTGGTCATTTGGTTTGCCATTATTAATATGCTCATCATCGGGCTAAACTTTTGGTTCAACCTCGCTCCGCCTGTTTTCGTGATCGCTGCCTTTTATGCGCTTGCCCTAATATTTAATATCATTGCCAGCTGGCGCTGGCACCATACACAACCCACTTTCTTTTCTCGGTGTGCTTTGGCAGGTTTTATTATCTTCGCTTGCTGCGACTTCTGTACCGGGATCTCTTATCTATCACTAATTTCAGTTTTTCCTGCATTTTTATATATGCCGGCTAACTTTTTTGCGTGGTTTTTCTATTATCCATCGCAAATTTTAGTGTCAAATAGTTCAAAGTGTGCTACAATAGAGTTAAAAGAAGGTAAAAAATGTTAATGGAGGTATATGGAAGGTAAAAAATTACACTCACCCAGCACTGGTCAACGCGCAATTCTAGTTTTTGGTGCTCCCTGTAGTGGTAAAACCACTTTTAGTCAACAGTTCGCCGCACAGTTCAACGCCACATTCTACGATCTTGACCTCTTGCAACAAGAGCACAATCTCTCGCGACAGTTCATCTTACTGTTAGTTTCCGAGATTGCCAAAACTGGCGCTACGCTCGTCATCGAGGGCGCTAACGACACCGAGCGCGATCGTCGCGAGCTCGTCGAGATTTTACGCAATGCTGGCTACACTCCGACTCTAATCTGGATCCAGACCGACGTCAGCACTATTCGTATGCGCCTTAAGAACAAACTCAAGTCCGTCGAAAAAGCCAAACAAGTCTACGATAGCCGCGTTAAGGCGCTCGAAGCTCCATCCAACGCTGAGGCTCCGATCGTCCTTTCTGGCAAACACACTTATCATACCCAACTCAAACAAGTTTTGACTCAATTACAATAGTTATTTCCGCTCAATATGATTATCAATGACCCAGAATTTGGGGAAGTCATTGTGCGCAAAAATCCGCTCTCCCGGAGTGTTCGATTTTCTGTCGCACCTTCCGGTCGCTTGCAGATGTCTGTACCACAGCACACCAGCGACTTTTTGGTCCGCCGTTTCCTCAAGGTCAACCGTCAGCTCATCAAAGACAAAATCCCCCTCAGTAATCCCGATACTCAGCGCGCCCGTGACGCCAAAAAGAAAATCTTAATGAAAAAAGCCAAAGATTATCTACCTTACCGCCTCGAATATTACGCCAAACTTTACGGCTACACCTACGACAAATGTCGCCTCAGTCACGCCGCCACCCGCTGGGGTAGTTGTAGCAGCAATCGTACAATCTCCCTCAATATTGGCCTCATGCAAGTCCCCGAAATCCTGCGCGATTATGTCATCCTCCACGAACTCGCCCACCTCAATCATATGGATCATTCTGCGGCTTTTTGGGCCGAAGTCGGCAGCCACGACCCCCGTTATAAAGAGCATCGCGCCAAACTTAAACATTTCTCACCTGGCGTATAACGAAGCCTGCAAAGATAATTCCATAAACTCTACATAAAAGCGCCCCGACCACACAGCCGGGGCAAAGGTGTTTACGCGTCAGGATAGTGCTTGATTTCGGTCTCGATCTCGGCGATTTCCGCCGTCAGCGTCAAAGCCACCAAGACCAATGCCATACCACCCAACAGCAGCGCACCCGCCGCTGCAATCGCTCGCTTAGCCGTCATTTTCTCACCCCCTTATTTCGAAACGTCTTCTTCCATCCAGGGCAGCACATCGCTTACTGTCCACCGACAGCCACGACCCAACCGACCCGAGCCTTTCTGCGCTTCCGCGCCATCTACATCGGCGAACATTTCGCGCTCCCGTCGGCGTTCTTCCTGCCACTCCTGGATACTCAGCAGCAGTTCGACTACCGCCAAGATCAACGAAATCGTCAGCCAGAACATTCTCGGATTATGCTGTTTTTTCATTTCAAACACCACCTTTTTAAGATTTCATAGGTAAACGCCCTATCTTTCTATTATATCACAGATAGGCTCAAAAATCAAGAATTTCCCGCCACTTTTCACCAAAATCCGTTCAAAATTCACTATTCTTAGCCTATTTTAAGCAATTTTAAGGTTATTTTAAGTTTAATTAGGGAAACTCAAGATTTTTCTCAAAAAATCCTTAAAAATCCTCTTGAAATCTCCGGAAATCTATGCTAAAATGATTCGGTATAGTATATTAAACGACATTCACGTCACTAGACGACAGAGCAAGCCGCGCGCTTGGTCCGTCGACTCTGCCATTGAGAGAGTAGAGTCGATCGACTAGAGCAACCGGAACTACTCATTAGTCTAGATTTCGTGGTGTTATAAGGGAAAGGAACAGGATGCAAGTCATCATCGGCACCAAAATTGGTATGACCCAGATCATCGGCGACGACGGTATTGTTACTCCAGTAACAATTTTGCAAGCCGACCCCTCCACAGTGACTCAGATTAAAACTGTCGAAACCGACGGTTATAACGCTGTGCAACTGGGGTACGGTCAGGGTAAGAATCTGAGCAAGTCGGTTTCTGGCCACGTCAAGGCGGCCGGAGTTACTCCGAAGGTCTTAAAAGAATTCCGTACAGCAGATGCTCCGGAATTAAAGGTGGGCGATAAACTAAGTGTGGAAAATTTCAAACTTGGTGACAAAGTTACCGTTACCGGTATTTCCAAAGGTAAAGGTTTCGCCGGTACTGTCAAGCGCTGGAACTTCAACGAATCCCGCAATACCCATGGTTTCAAGGGTAATATTCGTCGAGTAGGTTCCATCGGTTCGATGTACCCACAAAAAGTTTTTAAAGGTAAGCGTATGCCAGGTCGCATGGGTCACGATCAAGTGACCGTGAAGAA
>CAZPCQ010000046.1:0-3376 GCA_964585155.1 uncultured Candidatus Saccharibacteria bacterium
TTTTCTCTCTAATAGAACAGAGGTGTAGATACACACGAAAACCGCATTAGACCGAAGGGGCTGCTGAAGTGCTAAGTTCGTTATCCGCCCGGTCGCTTTAGCGACAACGGCGCGGATTTAAGTCTCGTGAGATTTGGCGTTTTGATTGCCGAGCCTCTCTAAAATGTGCGCCATGGCGCTTTGCGCTGGGCACATAACGAGTCTCGTCGGATGGACGAAATGTTTTTTGTTGGTATCTGAGGGCTTTCGCTCCCACCTCTTCCACGGGGTCGCTTCGTTCAAAAGGCTAGCAATGCGCTCCCCTTGCGTTTACCTTTCCCAAACGCAACCGCAGTCGGCGCTCGAAGAGTTTAAGTAAATTAAACTAGATTTCAGTTTAGAAATTAGCGTTATGTACTTAAACTCTTCGCTCGCTTTCTCCTGCGTAGCGGGTTTGGTGAGCCTCTCCTCATTGCGGAGCGGAATTAAACTACTTCCGTATGCTCCTCTCGCGATTTCGCGCTGGCGCGCTCTCTGTCTGCGTCGCTCAAGAAAGAAAAAGTCAGAATGTATTGTAAAAGGAATAGCATAACGTAAAAGATTTTTTCTTTCTATTCGCTATCCTCGACAGTTCGGACCCGGCTCAGCCAGGAACGAAATAACCTTGAATGAAAAGGTTCACTGGGTCGCGCCGAGCTTTGAACGACGCTATGTCGAGAAAAAGATGGTTTGTTGCCTTCAAAAAATAATGAAAAGATTATCGTGTTGTGCAAAACTTTGGATGATGCTGTACTGAATGAAGGTTATTAAAAAGTTTTTGCGCCGTTCTGCGGAAAAGCGTGGTATAATAGGATTGGCGAAAAGTTTATACAAGATTAAGTCCAGTTTGGGCGCGATTTGGATATTTTGATACTCAATGATGGCACCACGAGGCGGCTAGTAAAAGAGCATCAAGATCTTCGGATTGCGTGTAAACTTTTCGCCACCGTTTCGCGGTGCCATTTTTGTATTAGCCTCGAGCGGTGGAACTTATAAAAAGGAGGCTTGATGCTAAAAATAAATAAAAAACTTAAACTTCCGCTAACATCCTTTGCTTTGGGAATAAGTGGAATCTTTTTATCCCAATATCTAACCTTTATTCCGAAATATTCCAACGCAGTTACTACTATAGAAACTCCAATCGTTGATGATTCTAATGTTGAGAAACGCACACTCGCTGATATAACTTACATGCGAGACATAACTCCAGAAATCTGCGCTAACACTCTCGAATCTACTGCTACTGAAGATCATCAAAAACAACTTATAGATTCCCGAGACAGAAAATCTTATTGGGTAGCAAAGCTGAAAGATAATCAATGCTGGATGACTCAAAATCTTGATTATGATGATCCAGGCGGAATAAGGCGGGATGGCGAGAATAGTCCAAGTGACTGGGCAGACAACGACAGTTTACGTCAATACTGGGATCCAGGATATAAAATCCGTGCAAATGGCACCGCGCCATCACTTACCGACTCTACGGAAGCACTAGCGGAAGACACAGGAGGTAATACTAACGCACATTATCTTCAAGGTAATTATTACTCTTGGCTCTCAGCGGTGGCAGACGATACGATAGCTGGAGTGCAAGGCATCTGCCCAGACGCCTGGGAATTATCAACAAGCAATAATACTACTCCAAAACCCTTCGGTGCTTTAACGAGTGGTATATCTGTTGGCTCGACACTGGTGGCTTCGCCATATTACTTTATGTATGGTGGAAGCGCCTACTCTGACGGTCTTGACGCTGCGGGTAGCGATGGGGGCTATTGGTCGTCTATGCCTTACGATTCCGACTATAGTGCGTACCTCCTCGAGTTCGGCAGCAGCTACGTTAATCCTGTTAGTAGTAACGGTCGGCAGTATGGCTTCTCTGTCTGTTGTGTTGCCAGTGGCACTGCTACGCCCGTTGAACCCGAAGTTATTACGACTAATCCAAATGTGAGTGTAATAGTCCCTAAGATGATAACCCTAGATATTTCTGACTCGGTAGATATAGCGACAGAAAGTAATGAAGTTAATACAGGAAACTTTACCGCTACAGTAGAATCTAACAAAGATTATACTATAAGTCTTAATGCAGCAACCGATGCAGTAGATGCAACCTCACTTACTAACTACAAAGACGGTAATAAAATAGGAGAAATCCCCACCATCACAACCTCTCAACCACAATCTGGCATATCTAGTTGGGGTATTATGTTATGTAATGGTATAGAAACCACAACTTGCATAAACAACTATCAACCATTACCAACAAAGAATGCAACTAATACTTTTGCAAGCGGAACCAAAGGCACTCACCAACATCTTTTCCAAATCGGTATTGGTATTGGACCAGAACTACCATCCGGGACTTATACGACATCCATACAAGTTACGGCGAGTCAGAAATAGGTTAATTAAGCAGATATTTGGATAGAATAATAGAGAAGAAAACGAGTTGAACTTGTGCGGAATGTACAAGTTCAACTTTTGGGATTGACGGGAGGTGAATTGCGTGATAGGATAAGAGTAAGAAAGTTGGAAAGTTGGAAAGTAGGAAAAATGAGTACAAAAACGATGGTAATGGAAATGAATGAGACGGGGACGCGGCCGCGGATGCCGGGGGAAGGGTTACCGGAGGGGGAAGTGATTGATTTGCGGGCGAAATCGCAGGTGACGATTCCGAAAAAGTTGCTGAAACAAGTGGGGATGGAAGAAGGGGATAAGTTTGAAGCGGTGGCGGTGAACGGGGAAATTCGGTTGATTCCAGTGGTGGTGTATCCAAAGCGGGTGCTGGACCGAATTGAGAAAGAGATTGAGCAGGCGGAGAAGGATATTGCAAGCGGGGAGTCGAAAGTTTACGATAGCGTGGATGCGATGTTCAAGGATTTAGAGAGCGGTATTTTATGAGTTTTCGGGTGGTTGGTACAAAGCAGTTTTATAAGTCGGTTAAGAAATTGCCGAAGAGCATGCAGAATAGAATTAAAGAGAAGTTGAGGGTATTATCTATTGATCCGATGTATCCATCATTGAGAGCTAAAGGTATAAAAGGGCATCCAGGGATTTTTGAGTGTAGTGTGAATATGGATATTCGGATCTTGTGGCGATATGAGGGGGATAAAATTATTTTGGCTTTGGATGTGGGGCATCACGATATATTAAAGAACTTGAAAAGGTATTGAGAATTTAGCAAAAGGAAATCTCCGGGTGGGTCGGAGTTTTTTGATGGGCATAAAAATGGAGCCATTGGCAGGTAGCTGACTTTCTAAAGAAAGTCAGAATTTTCTGCGTTTCTTCGGAATAGAAAATGATTTTTCGGTCTAATGCGGTTTTCGTGTGTATGCTTATGCTTGTAAGCGGAGGCAAGGCA
>CAZPCQ010000047.1:0-3373 GCA_964585155.1 uncultured Candidatus Saccharibacteria bacterium
GTACGGCGCCGGCAACGCAATCGATTAGTAATCGAGAAGATTCGTATACCTTTACTGTGTTAGGGAATACGGGTAATATGGAAAAGACTAATGCGGAATTTCTCGGCTGGTCAAAAAATGCGGATGCGACGACGGCGGATTATACAGCTGGGAGCACCATTACTTTATATAGACCGGGGAATGATAATGTGGATAGTCAAGTGAGTGAGACACTGTATGCGGTGTGGAAGGCTACGATAGTGTTGCCGCCGATCGACGGGACGATTACGACGCCGTTTAGTACATTTACTTATATGCAAGATCCAGGATTAAAGGATTATTGTACGAGTAGCAGTACGCCGGATAATACAACTACCGGTCAGCTAGTAGATGGACGTGACGGAAAGATCTATTGGGTAACTAAGATTAAGGGTACTTGTTGGATGACGCAAGACCTTGACCTTGACCTTGGTCCAAATGGTCCAGCACTGACTACTATAAATGACGGCGACAATTTGTATAAGGGTTCAGCAACAAGTTGGACTGGTGGTGCAAGCGTGGCTTCGTCAAGTAGTGGATGGACAACGAGTGATGGCAATCCAACTCAAAATATCAACTGGTGGGAGCGAGACAAAACTCACGGCACTACGCATACTTCGCTCGGAAACTTATACTCTTATGAAGCAGCGACAGCAGGAACTGGACATCTTGTAACAAATGACGGCGGAGACGCTTCAGGTAGCATCTGCCCAGCAGGCTGGAAGTTGCCGCTTGGTAGCAGTAGTACGGCGACCGGTTCATTTAATGGTCTTGGCTTAACAAGTAGTAACGTAACAGGTAATCCATATTACTTCCAAATGGGTGGCCGCATTGACGGTTCGCTCTACTATGTTGGCAGCCTCGGCTATTATTGGTCGGCTACGTCCGGCAATAGCAGCCTCGCTTACAACCTCTACTTCGGTAGTGGCTACGTCTATCCCGCGGGCAACAGCGATCGGTACTACGGGATGTCGGTGCGTTGTGTCGTGCGGTAACAGGGGTGGACAGAGGTGAGATAGTGCGATAGACTAAAAACGTGAAAACCTAAAACCTGCTTTACAGATCAGGTTTTAGGTTTGCTCGCCCCTGTTTGAGAATGGGCAAACTTGATTTGTAAACCAGGTTTTACATTTTTCGGTTCTTCTTTGCCCTTTATGATATAATGGAGATATGACAACACTAGAGAAGACAATTTCGATGGTGAAAACTTTGCCGGAAGCAAAGCAAATTCAGTTGCAGAAAATTATCAGCGAGTGGCAGCGAAAAGCAGAACCGACTTTCCCAGAAATCACAGTTAAGGAGCTGCGGCGGGATTTGCAGGAGGCAGAAGAACAAATTAAGCGCGGTGAATGTATGGAGATGGGCCAGGCACTCGAGATGATTCGAAGAGAACATGGTCTATAGGGTAATTCTTTCCGAAAAGGCGATTCGTAGCCTTGATAATATTGTGGAATACTGCGAAGAGTATCTTCAGAATGCACAGGCGGCGCTGAGTATTTTGCGTGACGCAGAAGAAACGAAGCAGCGCTTGAGTGAAATTGGAGCTAGTTTGAGGAAGCGTGACGACTTGGGAGTCCCTGACATCCATACGATAAAGTTCAAGAAGCATAAATACCTTATGGTCTATAAAATTATTGGCGATGAGCTATGGGTGCTAAACGTGTATCATATGTCGCAGGATATTAAGGCAAAACTCATAAAACTCAAATAATGCCTTGGTTGACACATTGCCAACGAAGACCAAAATCTGACCTCTATTACGAAAACTTCTTCATTGACACAGCGTCAACGAAGAAAAAATGTTGTTCGGTTGTAATGCTAACACTGCTGTTAGCATTAGGGAAATTTCCACCTCTGTTCTATATTTTACAAATGTTGACAGTACTGTTAGCATTTTAGTGTCAAGACCCGAACAGAATTATATTACGATAAACAGTAGTGAAATCTATACATTTATGCTTGAATTTTGGACAAAATAATGATTTGGTATTGACAAAATCAAGTAAGTGTGCTACAATGGAAGTATAGACTGATTGCAGCCAATTATCTGTAGTGGTCTAGGAACATTTTGGTTAGTTTAATTCCTCTTGAGTCAATCAAGATTTTCCCGGCTGAAACGACTTTGTGGTGAACTATTTTGATCATAATTCCCTGCCTGTGGCAAAACCGATAGATTTTTGAGTAGGACTAAAGTCATTTGGGGTGGAATGGCTTTTGACTACTCAAAAATAGAAAGGTGGATAAAAATGGAGTACTTAATGGAGAATCGACTGACACTGGAGACACTCCGGACAGAGCTTGATATGAACGACCGGCAGCGGGTGAACGCGATGAGTGTGCTGCCACTGCTGGAGCGGCTGGGGCTCATCGCCTGGTATGACGGCGAGCAGCATGGGCTGGTAATCGGAACGGCCGAAAACGGCCCGGTCGACGAGAGTCTGCCGCTCTGGATTCAGGAAGGGGGCGAGACGAATAACGTCGTGGCAATGCTCCGGATGCTCTGCGTACTGCGTGGCGTCAACCCCGACGAGGACCGCGTTGCGACGCTGGAAAAGCGTGTGGCCGCCTTGGAGAAGGAACTCCGGCGGGCTGAGCGGACAGCGAGCTCTGACAAGGAGAAAGACCCCCGCCCGCAGATGGCCGCCGACGAGGCTCCGACCGTTCAGGCCAAGCGGAAGGCCCGCAAGGCTAAGGAGAAACCCGAGCAGCCCGATGGCGCTCAGCCGGCCGACGAGCCGGCAGCGGGGCTGGAGGGTGAGTCTGGGCAGCCTGCCGAGCCGGCACTCAAGAAAAAGCCTGGACGGAAGCCGCGGATTCCGGAGCAGATCATGGCGATCTACCGAGGGCTGGAGCCGAGCTTCACGGTAAATGGCGTGGAGTTCAAAATCAACGAAGAGGGTAAGTCCGTATGGTATTTAGATCCGCGGACCGATCGCCCCGCCATCGTCTATCAGGCTTGTGCGGAGGACCTGAGGAAGGTTCGCAATCTGCTGAAAGCCGTTAAGAAGCGGACGACGACCAAGGCCGCCTAGCATCAAACTAACCACCCACCAAAAATCCCCGGTCCAATGGATCGGGGATTTTCTTGCTAGTGGCGATTATTTAATAATCGAGGTAACGACACCGCTACCGACCGTCTTACCACCTTCGCGGATAGCGAAGCGGTCGTTGTTGTTCATAGCGATTGGCGCAAGCAACTTAACCTTGAAGGTGACAGTATCACCAGGCATAACGATTTCTTTGTCAGCTGGGAGCTCAACCTCACCAGTAACATCGGTGGTACGGAAGTAGAACTGTGGTTTGTAACCCTTGGAGAATGGAGTGTGGCGGCCGCCTTCCTCTTTCTTCAAGATGT
>CAZPCQ010000048.1:0-3269 GCA_964585155.1 uncultured Candidatus Saccharibacteria bacterium
TGGTAATTCAGACATAACCTCGCATCCCGTCCGTAATTAACTTATATTTCTAATATCATAATACCGCGCCAGGGCGCAAATGTCAACCTAGATTTTTGCAGGTTTTCCACCAAAATAACATTGGTGGTAGCAAAAGTGTTGTAAAAAATACAAATAAAATAATCTTGAAAATTTTATAAAATACGCTTATGGAAAATTTAAGGCTTTTATATAATGAACAGATGTGATAAAATGCGAATATGATGAAAAAGACGCCATTAACAGATCTAGATACGTATGTTTTTGTAGATACTAGTAATATTCGTTCGGCTTGTCTCGCGACTTTGGGTTTTAAGATTGATTTCGGGAAGTTTATGATCTATTTACGGAAGAAATACCCAAAACTTAAAGAAGTGAGATATTATGAAGGAATTTCGCGGGGAGATAAAAGTAAACAAGAAGCGTTTAGAAAACTAAGGAAGGTTGGCTATACGGTTTGTGCTTTGTCGCGGAAGGCTTACGAGAATCCACCAGTGTATAAACGAGTAAAATGTCCAAAATGTAAATATACTTGGGATACCCAAGTATTAAAGAAGTCAGTGTCACTAAAGTCGAATGTGGATGTGTATTTGGCGACGGAGCTGCTGGGCTTGGTATATTCGGTAAAGCGGGAGACGCATATTGTTTTGGTTTCCTGTGACGGGGACTATGCGGAGATGATTAAGGCGGCGGTGGCGGCAAATCCGAAAATATCGATTACGGTGATGGGTACTCCTGTTGTACGGAGTGGAGCAAATACATTTTCGATGAGGCTGCAAGTATTGAGGAATAAATTACCGCGATTTAAGATTATGAATATTCAAAATATACAGCCTAGAATTGAACAAGAATAAAAAGTGGGGACGGTGCCGCAGGTGCGATAAGCGTCCCCTATCGTGGGGCGTACAGCCCCTGTAACTATATTGTAGCAAATTGATTAGTAGAAGTCAAGGATTTTTGCAGGTTTTTGCGATAAAAGCATTCGCTACCCGAAGGTAGCGAACTCTTGCGATGACCTGACAGGCAGTCTTGCTGGTCTGTCCGCGACACCGATGTCACTTACCAGCCATCGTCATTGGTTTTATTTTAGCAAATAAATGGGCAGAAGTTAAGGGTTTTCGTCAATAAAAATCGCCACCTAGTAGAACGCGAGAAGAAGATTAAACGTTATCTTTTGAGCTGACGGACTGCTAGTGGTGAACTAAATCACCTGTGGCGTCTTTATACATAACCTAGCAGTTGGCGGCGCCAGGCTGCTCGCTGCAACTGAATGCAACTTACCAGTTATGCTGATGACTTTATTATAAATGATGATATGGAAGAAGTCAAGAATTTTTGTGGCGGAAAGTGCGTATTGTCTCATAAATAAACTTCACCAAGCGGCATAAATACTCGTAAACAGTTTGCAGAGTTTTAACCGTAATTACATTATCTAATAGTGATAGCCTTGTTCTTGTTGTACCTTTCTTAGTTTATTCGTTAATACCTCTATTCTATTAAGCAAGTGCTTAGGGTTCAAGTGATTATATTGATCGAGCAGAAGTTTCTTTTTGACATTAGATATGGCTGATTGTTCCAATACTCTTCTGAAGGGAGCTCTAGGCTCATCATATTTCCTTATCCATTGACCATTTGGTTTTCTATATTTATGGGCTATCTTAAAAGTAGGCTGGAAGAAATTAATGTACAGTTCTAAGCAATGGTATAGTTCGTTCATTACCTGTACAGCTTCTTTACAATCATAACGTTCATAGCCAATGTACTTACGAACCACTTCATTATTACGCTCCTCCACGTTGCAATTATCATTCTTTTTGGATGGCCTACTGCGGGTGAGTTCTATGGTACGTTTTCTAATCTTATTCTTAGTGTTACACCAATTTATTAGTGTCCAGTTAATAAATTCATCTCCGGAGTCTGGATGCAACCCTAAAAGTGGGAATGGTAGATTGCGTTCGATGGCCGCAATGCTTTGTTTTGTAGTTTTAGCGTCTTTACCAAGTTGTGCGCGCAATGATATCCAATAAGTGGTCATATCGATAAAATTAACTGTATATACCATAAGTCCTTCAAGTCTAGGCCCAGAATGAACCACGGTATCAATTTGTCCGTAACCGACACCTTTGCTACTCCAATCACCATGGAAGATAGGTATTTGGTCTAAGAGTTCTCCAGAACGAGTTGTACTAAAACCACGCATAAGTCCATCGTCGTGAGTATACTGTACTAATCTTCGCTTCATTGAGCCAAGCGACATTTCTGCTAGTAGGTTTGTAGCTCGCGTAGAATAATTCCATTCGCGATCACGAATAAAGATTCTAATAGCCTCTTTAACCTCCGGATGGAGTCTTTCCGCACAAGGGCAATTATAGGCTTTCCAAATAAAGTATAGGGCCACGTCTACTTCTTTTGGGTACTTATAAGGTCTGCCACGTTTGCGCTCTAAGTGTTCTGGCACACGCTTACTTGTACGACGTCTAAGAGCCTTATTTTCTTGTTTATATCCTAACAACCGTCTCATTGAGTGTATGATAGATTTCCGGGGGCGGTGTAGAACCGATTCTAAAGCATCTAATATTTCTCCTTTACCGGCTTTATCGGCTTTAGCATAAAGTACTAATTGTTTCTTCATAATATCAAGCGCAAGCGTATTAGACGTTTTTGCTTTCTTTTGTACTATTCTCATATTGTAAATATTACAACATTGTTCTTGGTGATGCTATTTATGAGACAACGGGGAGAATTACGGTGACGTTATTATGAGACAACGGGTTGAGGTTTGGTGAAGTTATTTATTATCTAATACGTTTTTGGTTGCGTGGGCGGAAAGTGTGGTATAATAGGGTTGTTGAGACAGTCTAATAATCGGCAAATTGCGTTTGTGCTTTTGCGTATTTTGTGATCGTAGGTAAAGATGGCACCGTGCCGAAGAATCTACGAACACAAAATGTTTGCTGATTTGGGACTGGTCTCAACACCTGCGCGGTGCCATTTTTATATGTGAGGACTTATAAGAATGGCGCTCAAGGTAGAGGGCCAGTTTTTGCTATTTTTACGAAGGTTGGCTCAACAAAAACAATAAAGGAGGGCCAATGAGGCAAAGAATAAAGCAAACTTTGTCGCAAAGAAAGGATAGTAACTTTTTCTTGCGACGCAAAACTAACACTAAACTTCTTCATAGTGATAAAAGTACTTACTTTGGACCCCTTTCTGGGAGAAAGGTGTCCAACCTCCAAAGACCAGTATTATTT
>CAZPCQ010000049.1:0-3213 GCA_964585155.1 uncultured Candidatus Saccharibacteria bacterium
CTGCACAGAATAAGTTTGCTTTATTCTATGCCTCATTGGCCCTCCTTTTGTTATTTTACCCACCAACTGTGGACCATCAAAAAATGGTGCCACGAGCATAAATGGGTTGCAACACCTCACACTAACTTCGTCCAGGAATGGCTTCAGAAAGCGTGCTCTTGGCACCATTATAAGCCTGAAGCATATTCCATTTTCACTAATGTGAGAGATAATAACTTGTTAATGTGAGGTGTTGCAAATTTATATTCTCATTATAGCACACTTTTTGGGAAAACAAGTGGTTTTCTGAATGAGCGTTGGAGAATAGTTTTGGATTGGACTTGCGAGCGGAAATTTGGTATGATAGGAGTAATTGGAGATGGAGATTTATGCAAAAGGAAGAGTTTACGCTAAAAAGTAATCACGATGGACTGGAGCTGGGAGTGAGTCTGCGGATACCGGAACGGCCGGTGGGAATATTGCAGCTGGTGCACGGGATGGCGGAGCATCGGGAGCGGTATCATGAGTTTATGGACTTTTGTGCGGAGCAGGGGCTGGTCGTCATCATTCACGACCACCGCGGACACGGGGCGAGCGTGAAGGCGAAGGAAGATTATGGCTACTTTTACGAGAATGGATTGGAAGGAATCATTGCAGATGTCCACCATGTAACGGAATATGTGCGGGCGCGGTTCCCTGGCCTAGCATTGACGCTGTTTGGTCATAGTATGGGGTCGCTAGTGGTGCGGTGCTATATCCAAGAATATGATAAAGATATTGATGGACTGATCGTGTGCGGTAGCCCGAGCAAGCGGCTGGGGTCGGGGTTGGCGCTGGAAATAGCCAGATTAGTAAAGGCGCTCAAGGGCGAGCGACACCGTAGTAAATTGATAAATGACTTGGCATTTGGCGGATACAACAAGAAATTCCCGGGTGCGACGAGCGTGAACTCGTGGATCGTGAGTGACCCAGCAGTGGTGGAAGCGTATGACGCGGATGAGCGGGACGGGTTCGTGTTCACGGCGAATGGGTTTGAGGTGCTGTTCGGGCTGATAAACCGGGCATATAGCAAGAAAGGCTGGGCGATGCAAAACCCAGAGATGCCAATACTCTTTATCGCGGGGGCGGAGGATCCGTGTATTATTAGCGAAAAAGATTTCCAAAAAGCGGTAAACTTCCTACGAGAACGAGGCTACAAGAATGTAGAGAGTAAACTTTATCCCGGAATGCGACACGAAATATTAAATGAAGTCGGTAAAATGCAGGTCTGGCAAGACGTAGTGGCGCAGACACGGAAAGTGGAAGGGCGATTGGCGGCCCGAGAGTAGAGTTGAGGTTACGTGCCGAATTCTTAGATGGATTAGTAGGGTTTGGGGTTTGGCTGGGGTAAGGATGGAAGCTGGAGATTAGTATTCTTGAGCTAGTCCTTCAAAAAAGTGAGTCCTCGTGGAGTGCTAAAGTAATGAAATCTTAATCGAGATCGCCTTCGCGAGGCATAATCAAAGCGGCAATAAAATAGGCAATAACTCCACCGCCAGCGCAAGCAGCGAAGAGAATCCAGACAAGGCGAATGACAGTGGGGTCGATACCGAGGAATTCGGCGATACCACCGCAGACACCGTCGATTTTGCGGCCTTTGTCAATCTTGTATAATCTTTTCGTATTGGTTGTCATAGTTATATTTTACACCAAAACGGTGATTTTGGCAAATTTTTTGTTAGATAATATTTCGGTAAAGTTTCTACTTGACTTTTTATGTTATCTGTTATATGATGGAAGGGTGTGATAGTGAATGGCACAGGTCCTTTAGAAAAGACAGGAGGAATAGTATGACTCTGAAAATCCCGTACGGGCTAGCGATAGTGACGGGGCCAATGGCGACCGGTAAGACAACTCTAGCGAAGCGGATCTTGGGGGAGTGTCCGCGAATGAATAAAAGATTGCTGACTTTTCCGGAAATTCTGCTGGATAAATCGAGTAGCTGCCGCTTATCGGGTGATAGCGAGCTGCGAACGCGGCTGAATTATATGTACGCGATCGAACAAGCTTACAAAGATGGTATGCTGGCAGTATGTGACGGATGCTACTTGAACGGGCTCGAGCTGAGTTCGTTCCTGTATCGCCTGAGAGCGATGCGGATATATTACAATGTCACACTGATCAAGATGGCGCCGAAGGCTGAACTGCAGGAGAAATTTATCGCCGAATCGCAGCGGACAAATTTCCGGCCAGAGATGGTCGCGAAGCAGAAGCGGGAGTTTGGCGACGCGCTGAAACGCAGTTTCCAAGAAGAGATCGGGTGGGTGAAAAGTGAATATATCGTAAAAGACCCGGAAAGTGTTGAAATTATTTTCCTCTAAAAATAGAAGGCGGCTCGAGAGGGTCGCCTTTTTACGCGTTCCTTTGGACCCCTTTCTGGGAGAAAGGTGTCCAACCTGGCAGTCTTTTTAAAAGACCTGCTGCTTGCGTCGTTCAGAAAAGAAAAAATATTTTCTTTTCGTTCACTATCCTCAGCAGTTCAAAGACCAGTATTATTTTCTCCCGAAAAGCGCGGTTTCCGGGAGAAAATAATATATCACGGCTTGAGGCATCGTGCAAAAAGGAAAAGGGGGCTGTATCCAGCAAGGGGATGGAGCGGGTGGCCGAAAAAAGAAAAAATGCTTGCGTGGCGGAAAAAGGTATGTTACAATGAAAGTGTTGAAAGCCAATGCAGAGCGACTTCACGGTCGTTTCTGCATATAAAATTTGATTTGTTTCCCACTAATGTACAGCACCATAAGGTTGCTCTTTCTGTGGGAACAGAGCGGGCTTTCAACACCTATATGGTGCTGTTTTTGTTTGTGATGGCCCTCAAGCGAAAGCGACGCCAGTAGGTGTTGTATTTTTAATACCCAAAAGGAGGGCAGATGCGCCATAGAATAAAGAAAATACCAAACTTAAGTACAAAACTTCTTCATAGTGATAAAAGTACTTATACTTATTTCTACAAACATAAGTTAGTTGGTAATAATAAAGGAATAAAACATACTTATTCTGGTTTATGGTTTCAAACAATTCCTCTAGGTTTATTTGCATTTGCTCTTCTTTTGGTATTGGGACTAATGACATTCCCGATCGGTATAAGTGAGAAAACTTATGCTGCTGCCACAGTCCCCGATCCTAACTTCTCCATTAAGTTAAGTATGGGAGATACCTTACAAAGTGAAGAAGAAGTAGAAGCTGGAGTCGTAGGAT
>CAZPCQ010000050.1:0-2215 GCA_964585155.1 uncultured Candidatus Saccharibacteria bacterium
AAGGTGATCTGAAACGCCTCGTAACCAATAATATCAAACGTCTCAAAGACATTAATTCCTACAAAGGCGTTCGCCACAAAGCTGGTCTTCCAGTGAATGGCCAACGTACCCGCACGAACGCACGTACTCGCAAGGGTAAAGCCATTGCTGTAGGTGGTGCGCAGCCAAAGGCAGCAAGTAAGACTTAATTTCAGGAGTTAATGCAATGACAGAAGATAAGAATGTGATGGAAAATGGCGCTGCTTCCGCAGAAGCCAAGACCGTCAAAACAAAAGGCAAAAAAGGCAAGCGCGTTGTGACTTCTGGTCAAGTTCACGTGCAAGCCACATTTAACAATACCATCGTAACCGTTACCGACAAAAGTGGTGGCGCTCTCGCTGCTTCTTCCGCCGGTGCCAATGGTTTCCGCGGTAGTAAAAAAGGCACCGCTTATGCCGCTCAGATTGCCGCCGAAAAGGCTCTTGAGACCGCAAAACGCGAACACGGCCTAAATAGTGTTGATGTCTATGTCAGTGGCATCGGCCTCGGTCGCGACAGCGCTATTCGTGCCGTTTCTACCGTCGGTATGCGGATCGATAGTATTACTGATGTTACCCCAATCGCGCACGGTGGTGTACGACCTAAGGGAGAAAGGAAACCATAATGGCACGAGATATTTCTCCGATTGTTAAACAAAGTCGCCGCGAAGGCTATGCTTTGGCCCCCAAGGCTCACAAAGTTATGGCCAAGAAGACCGGTATCCCCGGTGAGCACGCCGATATGCGTGTTCGTGGTGGCAGCCTCTATCTCACTCAGTTGAGAGAGAAGCAAAAAGTCAAGCGACTTTACGGATTGCTCGAAAAGCAATTCGCCAAACTTATGAAGGAAGCTGAGAAAGCCGATGGTCTCGCAGGTGAAAACTTACTTCAATACCTCGAGCGCCGCGCTGATAACGTCGTTTATCGGGCCGGCTTTGCACTGACTCGTCGTCAAGCTCGTCAGCTTGTTTCACACGGTCACTTCCTTTTGAACGGTCGCCGTGTCGATATTCCTTCTATTCGGTTGAAACCCGGCGATGTCCTCGAGGTTCGACCAAAATCACAGAAGTCTGAATATTTCAAAAATCTCGATAATGTAGTAAGTAGTGCAGCTATCACTCCTCTGAGTTGGCTGAAATCCGATCCGAAGAAAATGAAGATTGAAATCACCAGCCTGCCAAAGCGCGAAGAAGCTGAAGCCGGCATTAACGAACAGTTAATCGTTGAGTACTACTCACGCTAAGGAGAACAATAGATGACTACAAAAGTTATTACCGAAGCCAACTTGGCCGAAGTCAATCAGTTGAGTGACAACAGTGCCGAGTTCGTGATTCGCCCGCTCTTCTTCGGTTACGGAAACACTCTCGGCAACTCACTTCGCCGCGTGCTACTTTCCAGCATCGAAGGCGCCGCCATCACTTCCTTCAGTATTGAAGGGGCTTCTCACGAGTACACCGCGGTAGAAGGCATTCGCGAAGATGTGGTCGACATTATGTTGAACCTCAAAAACATCCGCTTCAAATCCCACTCCGCTGAACCCGTCGAGATCACCTTCGAAGTGAAGGGTGGCGACCAAAAGAACGATGGCGCTGTCACCGCTGGCGACATCAAACTCCCAGCTGATGTCGAGATTGGCAACCCCGATCAAATCATTTGCCACATCGACGACCCTAATTATACTCTCAAGATGCACCTCATCGTCGAGACTGGCCGTGGTTACCTTACCATCGAACAGTCCAGCGAGGATCGCATCCACACCGATATGATTGCACTTGACGCTGTATTCACCCCTGTTCTTCGGGTTCGTTACAAAGTCGAAAACACTCGTGTCGGTCAAGATATGAACTATCAGCAGTTGACGCTCACCGTCGATACTGATGGCACTATCACCCCTCAAGACGCGTTCGAGCAAGCCGCTGCGATTTTGGTCAACCAATATACCGCCCTGGCTGGCAGCACTTCAGTCGAATCTGCTCCTGCTCCTGGCGTCGAGACGGCCACCGACGATTCCGGTCTGGCTCTGCCGATCGAAGAGCTCGGTCTTTCCGCTCGCACCACCAACGCGTTGATCAATAATGATATCAAGACCGTCCACGATTTAGTCTCCCTCTCCGAGGTCGATCTCAAAGACCTCAAAGGATTTGGTAGCAAAGCCCTGGACGAAGTTAAAGCAAAATTAACGGAGTTACTCTAATGCA
>CAZPCQ010000051.1:0-2033 GCA_964585155.1 uncultured Candidatus Saccharibacteria bacterium
TTAAAGGTAAGCGTATGCCAGGTCGCATGGGTCACGATCAAGTGACCGTGAAGAATCTGGTCGTTTCTTTTATTGACACAGATAATAATCTAATCGGCCTTAAAGGCGCCGTTCCTGGCCCGAAAAAAGGTATCGTGACCATCGTCGCGACCGAGGGAAAGGAGTAATATGGCTGAACTAAACAAAGATATTTTCGGCTTGGATGTTCAGAATCATGAACTACTCAAGACCGCTTATGACGCTTATCTCGCCAACTCCCGCAGCGCTCACGCCAAGACTCTCAAGCGTGGCGAAGTCCGCGGTGGTGGTAAGAAGCCTTGGAAACAAAAAGGTACTGGTCGCGCCCGCTTCGGCTCCACTCGTAACCCGATCTGGCGCCACGGTGGTGTCGCTGGTGGCCGCACTGGCGAAGAAAACTTCACCAAGAAATTAAGCAAGAGTGCCAAAAAAGTTGCTGTCAAGCAGGCTCTCAGTCTCAAGAACAACGATCAGGCAATCATCGTCGAAAGCATCAAGACTACTGGTAAGACCAAAGAAATGGCCAAAATGCTGAACGACAAAAAGTTAGCCGACAAGAACGTCCTCATGGTCGTCGATGTCAAGGCTCCTGAAGTTCTGCGCGCCACCAACAACTTGCCCAACGTCAAGTTAGTCCGCGCGACTTATCTCAATGTTTTCGACATTCTCAATGCTGACGCCATTATCTTTAGCGAAACCGCATTAAAAGCCGCTGAAAACTGGCTACTCGACAAGGAGGAAGCATAATGAGAACTGTTCAATACATCCCCCGCGCTACTGAGAAGGCCTACGTCGCTCAGACCAAAAACGTCTACATTTTCTTCGTACCTAAAGCCGCTTCCAAGCAAGAAATTGCCAAGAAAATCGGCGAAGAGTACAAAGTCACTGTCATCGACGTTCGCACTACTATGCGCAAAGGCAAGCAAACCAAATATTCCAAGGGTAAGCACGCCTATCCTGGCATCACTTATCGCCGCGACCACAAAGTTGCCTATATTACTTTGAAAGACGGCGACAAGATCCCGGTATTCGAGGAAGTGAAGGAAGAAGTCAAAGAAGACAAGAAGTCGGACAAGAAAGCCGACAAAAAGGCAGACAAAGCCGCTGCCAAAGAAGAAAAGGTCGAGAAAAAAGTTGCCAAAAAGGCAGCTAAGAAAGCAGAGAAGGAGAGTAAGTAATGGGTATTAAAGCATATCGTCCAACTACTCCAGCTCAACGCCAAAAGACGACTCAAGATTTCGATCAGATTACCACGCGCAAGCCAATGAAGTCCTTGCTCGCCAGCAAGAAACAAACGGCTGGCAAGAACAATGCTGGTCGTATCACCGTTCGTCACCGTGGCGGCGGAGTCAAGCGTCATTATCGCGTCTTGACTTACAGCCTACCCAAAGGCGGTGAGTATACCGTGATGGAAATCGAGTACGATCCTAACCGCAGCGCTCGTATCGCTCGTATCAAGGACCAAAACGACACTTATTATTATGTGCTCGCCGATTCCAACATGAAAAAGGGTATGACCTTCGCTAGTGGCAATGATGTCGCCGTGGAGACTTCCAATCGTATGCCGATTGAGAACATCCCCGTTGGTACATTCATCTACGCGATCGAGCTCACACCTGGCCGCGGCGCCCAAATGGTCCGCTCCGCTGGTACTAGTGCTCAGTTGATGGCTAAGGAAAATGGCTACGCCACTATCAAAATGCCATCCGGCGAAGTTCGCAAAGTCCTCGCGACTTGCGAAGCCAGCATCGGCACCGTCGGCAACGAACAGCACCAAAATATCAAGATTGGTTCCGCTGGTCGCCGCCGCCGCAAAGGCATCCGCCCAACTGTCCGCGGTGTCGTAATGAATGCTACTGATCACCCACACGGTGGTGGTGACGGTGGTCGCCACGGTACTGGTAAAGCACCACGCACACCATGGGGTCAGTTGACTTTGGGTTATCGTACACGTCATAACAAGAAAACTAATAAGATGATCGTGCGCAGTCGCCACGAAGGAAAGAGGAAATAAT
>CAZPCQ010000052.1:0-1339 GCA_964585155.1 uncultured Candidatus Saccharibacteria bacterium
AGTCATACAAAGTGCAAAAGATCAACAGTGAATGCTGGATGACGGAGAACATGGATAATGAGACTGGCAGGACATATCACGATAATACTTATGGTGGGTATTACATCTGGGAAAGCGCTTTAAAGGGATGTACTGGAATGGGTGATGGTTGGACTTTGCCAAGCCAAGTTCAATACCGATCCATTCTAAATTCCTATGGTAGTATGAGTGCATTAATTGGCTCGCCTTACAAGTTTTTGGCTGGCGGTATCCTCTACTATGGCAGCGACGCTCCTACAGGGGGCTCCCTCGATGGAAGCTATTGGGAGTCTAATGCTAACAGCTCCGGCTTTGGCTTTATGTACTTTAATGACTTCGTCGCTGAGATACAATTCACTAAAACTTCAATTGGATTATCGGTGCGGTGTGTTGCGAAGTGAGTTTTCCAAAGACTAGAAGTTTAACAAAGGCTCCGCTGCGGCGGGGTCTTTGCTTTGGTCATAATTCCCTCGCCGCCGGAGCGGGGGAGGTGGTAACTGTATTTGATGGGATTACTACGATGCAACAAATGACTTCCACTATATGTAACAATGCTCAAGTTGGAGATACGGTAAAGTTATTAGATACTAGTGAAGGAGGAGATGGAATATCCTATCAAGTAACAAAGTTGAAGGATAATAACTGCTGGATGACGGAAAACCTTAATAACTCTACCGGTAGAGTATTGCCGGCTAGCGTAACGTCAGATTCTGGACAATATCAAAGTAGTTATGGCGGATATTATAACTGGGAGAATGCCATTAAAGTTTGTGCAGGAATTGGAAACTGGGAGTTACCGAGTAGCAACCAATATATAGCACTAGTCGGAGTATATAATATCGAAGATAACGAGCACGGGTCAACCCTGCTGCGTAATCCGCCACTAAACTTTGTTTACGGTGGTTACATAAGCGAAGATTCACTGGATTTTGCTGGATCTGATGCATACTATTGGACATCTACAGTTGACTCCAGTACGAATGCTTGCTATCTATATTTCACTAATAGTAATGTTAGCCCATCTCTTAGTAATGGAGTTCGTCAGAGTAGTCATTCCGTTCGCTGTATAGCAAGATAACTTTATACTTCCTGCGGGGTGGGAGGATTAATAATAGTTCACTTTCATACACCAGCTCCGATAGTTACTATTGGTCATCTACGGCCCGATTGTCCGCATATGCTTACGTCCTACTCTCCACTAAGAATACCGTCTATCCGTCCAACTATTATACTCGCTCCAACGGCTATCCTCTCCACTGCCTCGCCAGGTGATAGATAGTAAATAACCTTATTACGTTATATATCTCTCTTCCTCCTTTAT
>CAZPCQ010000053.1:0-1287 GCA_964585155.1 uncultured Candidatus Saccharibacteria bacterium
GCATTAATCTTGGCGGCAAAGACTAGTCTTAAGTTATAAGTACCATCACCTAGTCCGATACTAGAACTTTGCTGTATTGGTGTAGTATTATAGGCTGGTAATGTACTATAGGAAAGACTAGTTACGTCTATATTACTAGTACTACTAGTAGTTACGGGTGTTAAAGCACTCCCCCAAGTATTATCCGGGAAATTAGTGGGCTTTATATTACTACCAACACCATTAATCTCTTGTTTGTGTTTAGTTCCTACTAGTTTCTGACTCGCTCCACTTGCGGCTTGTACTGTGACATAGAAGTTATTAATGTCTTTTACGTTAATGGCTATATTACTCGTAATATAAGTTACTACACCCAGTGTTGCATCTGTAGTTAGTTCTCCTCCATCTGCTACTGTTACTCCACTACTGTTCGTAATCGTCATACTTACTGTCGCATTGGGGCTAGCAGTACGTGGTGTGATAGCATTGCTTACTATACTACTAGTACTATCTTCTGCTATACTACCATTCTCACCCTCTACTATACTATCCGTACTATTACTATTATCGTTGCTATTACTCTCTACTTCATTTCCTTCACTCTCTTCTAAAGCATAAACTGCATTACCATTGCTACTTATATCACTTAGCCATTGTGGGTTGATTAAGTAGCCTAGGGTGAGTAGTAATAATAGACTAGTACTAACTAAACCAAGACTAACTGGAATCCTAGTAGCATACTTTTGTAGACTAAGTGAACTAAGTAGAGACTTAAGTAAGTGTTTAATGCGTATATTACTCATTGCTACTTCCTCCCCACTTAGATATCCTTCGCATCGGCTACTACTGATACCATTGCACGAGTGGTATAGTTGTCCGCCGGTTTATTCGCATTAATCTTTGCCGCAAAGACTAAGGCTAACGTATGCGTACCATTAGTAAGATTACTACTGGAGGTATATTGGATAGGTGGTACTTCACTATAAGTGGGAAGGGGGTTATAAGTTAGTGCTGATGCGGCTAGACTCGTATTATCCGATAAAGCATATCCCCACGTATTATCACCAAAACTACTAACTGGGGTATTCTCCCCCACTGGTAATATCTCCTGCCTATACTTAGTCCCAACTAAGTTCACGGGAGATCCTTCTGCAGCTTGGACGGATACATAGAACTTATTGATATCTGTCGTAGTGATTTCTATCGTATTACTAATATAGTTCACTACTCCAGCCGTAACTTCTGTACTTACTGTACCATTATCTGCTACTACTGCTCCATTATGCTTAATACTAAAGGAGATTTTGG
>CAZPCQ010000054.1:0-1164 GCA_964585155.1 uncultured Candidatus Saccharibacteria bacterium
TATGATTTACTATTGGCCTTTTCTTTATTCTGTGGCTCATTTGCCCTCCTTGTGGGTATTAAAAATGTAGCACTCTCCCGTAGTGCCACTTTTTGCCAGGCGAGGGCCATTGCGGACAAAAAACGGCACCGTAGAAGAGTGCTCACTCCATTACAATCAAGTATTTCACACGAACTACTGAAGGTCTACGGTACCGTTTCTCAAGCTCCTGTGAAATACGTTTATTGCAAAAATAAAACACTTGATTATTAATTTGTATTGGAATGAGCAATTTAATTATAGCGCGGTTAGGAAAAATAAGCAAGACTATTTTTTATGAAAAATTATGGTATAACTTACATTCTAGGGTATCAGAATGGAGTTGATGAGAGGATATTTTGCAAAAAACAAAAACCGACCCCTGTTTTTCTCAAAGGCCGGTTGGTATTCTTGATAAATCAGTTTTGCGAGGCGGTAACGGTAATGCTGGTAGTATACGTACCAGAAGGCAGCTCAGGGCCAACCCCGATACCGATTTGGAAGAGGGTTTGCTGAGCAGAACCAGCGGCGTGACTAGAAACAAAGGTACTGTCGACAGCACTAGCGTCCTTGGCGGGGAGTGCCTTGTAAGCTCCGGTGCTACAGGAAGTCTGCTCAAGCCCAGAGCAAGCCATAATGCTCCAACCAGAAGTATTGGAAGTTGGCTGATTGACTGCACTAATCTCGCCGACCTGATTGCCATTTTTGGTATTGATGAGTGAGGTACTGTCGCCGGCCGCATTGAGGCTTAAGGCATAATTTTTATTGGAGGTAACGGTGGCGATGAAGGTGCCGGTATTAACTTTGTTACTCTCGGTCTGAATGTCGGCAGGATTGCTGACGTCGATAGTGAGGATGCTGGGGACGACGACGTTGATGTTGGGGTTGGGGATACTAGGGGCGGGAGTGGCGGAGGCGGTGCCGCTGGCGACGCAACGCACCGACATCCCGCCGTACCGAGAGTTGCTGACGGACGGGTAAACGAGGTTACCGTTGAAGCCGAGGAAGTACGCACCGTTAGTACCGTTAGGCACCGAAGACCAATAGAAGCCGCTGCTGCCCGCACCGTCAAGCGAGGCATTATTGACGTACCCGCCACGCACGAAGTAACCTGGCGAAGTTAGCAATTTTGAATCAGAACTACCA
>CAZPCQ010000055.1:0-1116 GCA_964585155.1 uncultured Candidatus Saccharibacteria bacterium
GGTCTAATGCGGTTTTCGTGTGTATCTACACCTCTGTTCTATTAGAGAGAAAAGTTCGAGTGAGTTTAATTTTTAGGTCTTTTCTGGCTCCACGATGATGGTTAAGTTTGTGTTTAATAGCACTATTAACGCCTTCTAGCATATTATTAGTTTTAGGTATATGAAGTTCAGGATAATGCTCATAGGTAAATAAATACGGCATATTGATAAGCAGACTTTTAGCTGCTTTACGAGTATCTTGATGCGTATATTCACGTTTACCAGTCTCTGGATTGTAAGTTCTTTCCTTAAGCCAGGCCTGATATTTCCATCGCCAAGCATTAAACATTGTATAGAAGGCTCGATGTTGACTTTGTGATAATGTTAGAGCAATCCGCCTAAGTTCAATATTGGGCTCTAAGACTGGATTTCTAGTTAGATATTGATTGATTGTTTGTAACTGATGGAATTGGCAAAGCTGAGGCTTAATGTGGTAGTATTCTAACATTTGGTACATACCCTTCTTACCATCTACGATGCATGCTTGTGGATGGATATCATATTCGTTAATTAGGTACATAATTGCTCTTTGGTAGTTCATAATAGTCTCATATCCACCAATTTCCTCTAAGTAGAGACATTCTCCAGTATGCACATCAATAGCAATGAGTAAACCCCACTGACGGCCAAAATAAGTACAATCCATAGCAATAACCGTAGGTTTACCGGTGGGTATAATATCCGGGACTTCGTATCGATTAATAATTGCTCGGACTTTATCTTTACCTAAGTTATACTTTTGGCAGATTTGATTAATCTTTAGATCCTCAAGAGCATAATCTAACCAAATCTTACATTCCTTAACTCCAGAATGTGCTTTACTGCTCCAGGTTCCATGACAGGCCTTACAATAATAACGCTGCCTGCCTGTGTTGGTTTTACCGATTTTTACAATCGTGATACAATGACAACGTGGGCAATGCTTAATATTGCTCATATGCTATCTCCTTATTAGTCTTCAACTATAAGGATAGCATAGAAAAGGGCCACTAACGTGGTCCTTTTCTAGAACATAATCGCCCTTGCCTTGCCTCCGCTTACAAGCATAAGCATACACACGAAAACCGCATTAGACCG
>CAZPCQ010000056.1:0-1104 GCA_964585155.1 uncultured Candidatus Saccharibacteria bacterium
ATAGCCCTCAAGGTTGTATAGTTAGAGTTGTAAGACTATTAACTAATAACAACCGAAGAGGGCTATTTTGAGTATACCACAAGAAGCAGAATATCGAGAAAGTATATGTAAATATGCTAGGAAGTATGGAGTGAAGAAAACTGCAGCTAAGTTCCACGAGCCGGCGTCAACCATCTACTATTGGTGTCAGAAATGGAAAGACAATGGTTATAATGCATTGGGCCTAGCAAATAAATCTAGACGTCCACACACTAATCCTAATACTCATACTAATGAAGAATTGAGAAAGATTTATTACGTTTGACGCCGTAATCCTAACCTTGGCTTACAAGATCTATGGATTCGACTTAAAGACCAACACGGCTATACGCGCACTATGCCAGGACTACTAAAGGCGCTAAAACGCTTAGGTATAACCACTCAGCCTAAAGTAACTTTAAGTCCCACCTGCAAGAAGAATAAGCCCTACCAACCCATGCATAGGCCTGGAGAACGTGTGCAGATTGACGTGAAGTATGTACCTAAAGAATGTCTAGACCCAACCTACCTGGCTCAATATCCTTTTGAGAAACTCTACCAATATACTGCAATTGATGAGTATTCTAGGTACCGTATTCTCGGGGCTTACCGTGAGCATAATACGTATGCTTCAAGTCTATTCCTAAGACAAGTTCATTCTGCCTTTAAGGCTATTGATATAAGGGTAGAATGCATCCAAACAGATAACGGACCTAAGTTTACTAGTAGACTACTTACGGATAACGATAACAAGAAGTCTCGGTTTGAGCTTACGGCAAAGCATCTCAATATCCTGCTTAAACACATTAAACCACATACGCCTAAGCATAATGGCAAAGTAGAACGAAGCCACCGCGAAGACCAAAAGTTATTCTACTCTGAGATCATAAGAACAAGCAAGTTAATCAAGGACTTTGATGACTTCAAACAGAGGTTAAAACGTCATCAGGATAGGACTAATAATCGTCCTATGCGACCTCTAGGCTACTTATCTCCCATTAGCTACTTAGATAAATACAAACTATACAAGCGTATAGGTAATAAGACACTTCGCCTATAAATTCTAATATGTTTGTTAATCCTACA
>CAZPCQ010000057.1:0-1087 GCA_964585155.1 uncultured Candidatus Saccharibacteria bacterium
ATACAG
Source organism: uncultured Candidatus Saccharibacteria bacterium (assembly GCA_964585155.1). GTDB lineage: Bacteria > Patescibacteriota > Saccharimonadia > Saccharimonadales > Saccharimonadaceae > Nanosyncoccus. The sequence goes on from CAZPCQ010000057.1 coordinate 7, forward strand.
AAGAGTTCCTTTTTGTGGGGACTTATTTCTAAATTGTTTAAGTAAGCCTCAGAAAGTGTCACCGCACCGGCACCGCTCGGGCTCACTCGCAGAACCACATTAGTAAACGCCGCCGCCTGCGATGATATTCGCTGCACTCGTTCCCGGAAACTCCCTGCTTCCGCCGTCACCATATAACACGGCCATCGTCTTCTTTCCAGTTTTTCCATTTTCCTCCCCCTCACTCAAAATACTTCAGCGACTTTTTCTGTGCCGCCATTTCTTTCTGCCATTTTTTCCACGCCACAAACCCCGGCTCTACGCCGTGCTGCATCCGCCCCGGCAACAGTCCCTGCTCCATCGCCGTCAACTCGTCCAGCCACGGACCATAGCGTTCCAATGTCCACAGTGCTCTGTTCAACTTCTTCAGCGACCTTTGTAGATCATTATCCGGCCGCATCAGCCCCAAAACCTGCGCCACCAAATACATCATCATCTGCGCATATCCTTCCGAAATCGTCAGATCATTATGCTGCAAGATCCGCGCACTGATCAGAAATCTTCCCCGTGCCGCATTTAGCACCAGCACCGTGTGCTCATCTTCAGTATAAACTCCCGTCGGAATCTGCTTCGCCTTCGACTGATACAGCCGATCCAACTCTAAGAAGATCCCCGCCCTCGGCCATTCCAGCACCGCATCGATTGACTCTTCTGCTAGGCCCTCACTGGTCCGCAACCGACTAAAACTCTGCCGCGTCCCCACCGCGTAACACGTCGTCAAGGTATAACTTCCTTCTGGAAAATCAAACCTCAACAAGCACTTCGCCTCCCCACCGTTCGGCTGAGCATCCAGGATAAAAGTCCCCGCCATTGCGCTGAGGTCTCCACCCGCACTCATCTTAATTACTTCCAAGACCAGCCCCAGCTCCGCCTCTGACAACACGCCAACTTGCGCATGCATTTCCAAATTCTGCAATTCCGTCATTTGACTTACCCCCATTTTAATTTAAGAATAATGCAAATTTAAGACTACCTTAGCTCAAAATCACCACCTTGTCAAAGTGCCTTTAGTCTTACTAAACTACTTCTATATTATAGCATA
>CAZPCQ010000058.1:0-1072 GCA_964585155.1 uncultured Candidatus Saccharibacteria bacterium
GACGTCTGGTTCTCATCCAGAAAATCGCGGGTTCGACTCCCGCCGGAATCACCACAATATAGATTTGTAAGATAGATGGTTCTGGGGATTGGAGCAATCTATTTTTTGTGCTGCGGGAGTCTCTTGGATCCGCGCCACTGTCGCTGGCGCGACTGGGCGGATAACGCCTCCCGCCGGAATCACCATATCAAACAAAAAGAAACCCTTTGGGGTTTGTTTTTGTTTGATACACGTAGTTGGTATGGATGGTGAGAGCGAAGGTTATATTGAGTAAAAAATGAGAGTATATCCGAAGGCATGCTCTCTGGTGTGAGGTACACAGCCCCTGTAATTATATTGTAATAAGAAATAATGGGTGGGTCAACGTTTTCGTGGTGGAAAGTGCTTGAAAACGGAAAAAATGTGATATAATGAAGTTATTCAGCTATACGGGATTAGAAATAATCTCTGTACAATTTGTTTTAGATTGGTAAGTATTTATATTAAATATTTTTGCCGTTAGTATATAGAAACGACACTCTAAGTACGTCGTTTACATGTATTAGCGGTAAGCCAATGTATGGAGATGATGCCCGTGTAGCTGAATACACTTACTTAGGGTGTCGTTTTTGGTTGTGAAGATGGCCCTTCTTACGAAGATGACACCTTGAGGCTAAAATTAACCACAAGGAGGGCAGATGCGCCATAGAATAAAGAAAATACCAAACTTAAGTACATTGTTATGTCGCAATAGCGACAAACATAAACTTCTTCATAGTGATAAAAGTACTTATACTTATTTCTACAAACATAAGTTAGTTGGTAATAATAAAGGAATAAAACATACTTATTCTGGTTTATGGTTTCAAACAATTCCTCTAAGTTTATCCGCATTTGCTTTCCTTTTGGTATTAGGAATGATGATAATGCCGTTTGGTATGAGTGGAGAAAGTGTGTATGCACTAGATACTGTAGATAGTAATGTGAGTGATGAGATAAGTGATGATGGGATTAGTCTACTTGCAGCATCTCCTAACGCCAAAATCTCCTTTAGTATTAAGCATAATGGAGCAGTAGTAGCAGATAATGGTAC
>CAZPCQ010000059.1:0-1033 GCA_964585155.1 uncultured Candidatus Saccharibacteria bacterium
CAGCGACCTCACGGTCCCAAACCGTGTGCGCTACCAACTGTGCTACGCCCCGATACCGATTATTATTAGACTTGAGCAATGCTCAACAGTTTCATTATACTACAAAACTTAGAATTTTGCTAGAGGGAATTTGCAAAAGTTCTAAATCTCGGCAAAAAAATAATGACGTGAGCCGCGGATTCCAATTATTACGCATAGAAAAGGCCCCGAAGCGTGTTGCTCCGGGGCCAAGGTGCAGCCGGAAAGGTTTAAAATGGTATGAAGTGACAAAAAATGATCTGATTCTCTCGTTAGGTAGTTAACAAGGGCGCGGCGCTATGCATTGATGGGGTTGGCGTTCGCTCCAAAAGGCGGCAAAACTCTCTGGAGGTCTTCACGCCTGCGAAAGGAAATTCATTCAGTCTTTTGGGGAAACTTATTGACGCCGCTGGCGCCAGCGTTTCTCTGCTAGGGTGGAAGCCAGCGCGGACCGCTCATTCGATCTCGAATAGTCTTTACCGGCACACTCTGCGAAAAACCTTTCTGGAACGCTGCTTGCGTCTCAGTCCAATGCGTCTTTCGGTCGTCCGAAGGCGGTAACATTACCCGCTTCAGTCGGCGATAAATCCTCCGTAGGAAAAAGCCAGAACGACCGGACAGATAGATCGTCATCATGTCTTCACCTCCTTTCGGGAGCATTGGAGCAGATGCGGATATCACGAAACATATTTGTCCGCCCCTGTCTCGCTCGAGGGGCCACCACTAGAAGACGCTAAATTTCATCTTGACACCTCCACTAGCAAGCGCTAGTTTTTTGCTGCTCGTAAGCAGCGTTAAATATACCGATGATAAACTTAACGCTACTCACGAACGGTGAAGTGTTGTCAATTCCAGCTATCTTAAAAATACTAAAGAGGCTTTTCGTCCTCTTTGATTCTTTTATTGTAGCACGTGGTGGAGCGGAAGTCAATACCGGATCTAATGCGTTTTGATATAAATTTGTAAGCTAAACACACATATTAGAATTTCCTATAACAAAATAGCCCTCAAGGTT